>NZ_OW150024.1:1870000-2470000 GCF_933509905.1 Trichlorobacter ammonificans
ATGATCCTGATGGTCTGCGGATACTGTTCCCTGATCAGCTTGAGCAGTTCCGCGCCGGTCATGCCGGGCATGCGGTGGTCGCAGATCACCAGATGCACCGGCTGCTGCGCCAGCAGCTGGAGGGCCTTTGCTCCGGAATCGGCGGTGAGGATGGAGTAGTTCTCCTCAAGGAATATCCGCTTGAGGGCACTCAGGACTCCCGGTTCGTCATCGACGAAGAGCAGACAGAACTGCTCGGGTGTCGGATTGTCCGCATCGGTATCGACCGATTCTGCGGCTGTCCCGACGTCGGTTCCCGCGGTCCTGAAGAGATGTGCGTACCGTGACATGACTTATCCCTTTTCCGAAGAGGGCAGCCGGACCAGGACGGTGGTGCCGCTGTCGGTTCCGGTTCTGGACGTAACCTCGATACTGCCGCCTGCCCCGGCAATGATCTCGCGGGCCACGGCAAGTCCCATGCCGGTGCCGCTGCCGACCTGCCGGGTGGTGAAGAACGGGTCAAAGATGCGGGGGATATCCGCCTCAGGTATACCACAACCGTTGTCGGCGATGCTGATGACAATGGCGTCACCCTCAAGGCGGGAGTGCAGCGCCAGCTGCAGATCGCTGCTTCGGGATTTCAGCGCATTGTCGATGATGTTGCCGAAGGCCTGGGCCACAAGCGGTGCATGGCAGGTGAAAAGCGGCAGCGGTTGCAGGTCGGTGGTCAGCTTCGTGTCCGGCGGAAAATTGCCGGCCAGGGAGGCGAGCACCTGCTCAAGCTCCAGGTTCAGATCGATGCTGTTCTGTTCCATCCCGTCCAGGCAGGTGAAGCCTTTCAGCTCGGCGACGATCCGGGCGATGCGGTCAGCCCCGTCAACAGATTGCCCCAGCAGCACAGCGCTGTCCTCCAGCACAAAGTCCATTTTCAGTTCATTCCAGCGTTTTGAAGCCTGCGTGCGAATCGTCGCGGTTGAGCTTTCCTCCTCAAGCAGGCGACGGTATACGCCCAGCATCTCAACGAGACGATTGAGGTACTTGCTGAAACTGCCCAGGTTGCTGCGGATGAATCCGATGGGGTTGTTGATTTCATGGGCCATGCCGGCGGCAAGCTGTCCCACGGCGGCAAGCTTTTCCTGCTGCAGGAGACGGTTGTATGCCGTGCGCAACTCGGCGGTCCGCTCTTCCACTTTCTGTTCCAGTTCGCGGGCCAGGGTGCGGTAGCGGCGTTCCGACTCCAGCAGCTGGCGGTTGGTGAGCACCAACTGGTCGTAGGACTCCTGGACCACGCTGGTATGCACCTCGGTGGTCAGCATCCGCTTCAGATTGTTGGTCACCGTCAACTGCAGGGCGTTCTGCATGACCTTTGCCACCGCCTCGAACAGCGGCGTCACCGCCTCCATCTCAAGCAGCAGGGTGCCCTGCGGCTCCCCCTCCACCCTGATCGGCAGCCTGATGGCGGCCGGTTCAGGCCGGGACGGAGGATGGGGATCGCCGGCTTCGCAGAAGGGCAGGCCGTCTGCATCCAGAAGTGCTGCCCGGCTGATGCCGGTTGCCAGGGCGCCGTGCAGCAGCGGCTCAATCTCCGACCGGCCGATGATCTGGGAAAGGTGCTTTTCCTCGCCGACGACAAAGGATATGTGGGGTGTGGTCTCGTTCATAGCCGCACCATCGCCCGCAGGAATGCCGCGCGGTCGACCCCGTACCGTTCCCGCAGGTGCAGTTTTGCATCAACGGCATCAAAGAGCAGTTCCACCGCCTTGCCGAAAGTCTCAATCACCCCCTGCCCCTGCAACGCCGACGCCATCATGACCGCCAGACCGCTTTCCCTCCAGGTGGCTCTGAGCTCATCCTCGGCAACGATATCCGGCAGGTCGCGCTTGTTGAACTGCACCACCAGCGGCACCGTTTCTATGGCAAGTCCCACCAGCGCCAGATTCTGCTCCAGATTGGCGAAACTTTCCCCATTGATTCCCATCATGCCGGTCCTGGAATCAGCCACGAACACCACGCCGTCCGCACGCTGCAGCACCGCCTTGCGGGTGGCGTCGTGCCGGACCTGTCCGGGCACGGTGAAGACCTTCAACTTGATCTTGAGGCCCGACGGTGCCTCGTAAAAAAACGGCAGCAGATCAAAGTAGATAGTCCGGTCCTCGGTGGTGTCCAGCATCATCAGCTCACCCCGCCCCTCCTGCTCAAGCCGGTCGTGAAGGCACAGCAGGTTCGTGGTCTTGCCGGAAAGGGCGGGTCCGTAGTAGACCAGCTTCAGCACCAGTTTGTTGCGGCGTTCGTCGAATTCGATCATGGCCGGACCTGACGTCTCACCCCTGGGAGGTACGGATCAGGGCAAAGACCCCCTGCTCCGGGGGATCGAGCTGATAGTAGCGGGTGATCGAAACGATCATGGAATCGTCCAGCACGGTGCCGCGGTCCAGGAGCAGCAGACCGGTGCCGCTGTAAAGATCGCGAGTCAGCAGCATGCCGGCCTTCAGTTCCGCCGGTTTCAACTCCAACTCGACGGTTGCCTGGTCGTCGAACGCCGGCATGGCGGGGTAGGCATAGTGAAACGCCTTGCGGAAAACCCGCTGCAGGGTCGGATCAAGTTTTGTCTCCAGGGTCATTTCCACCCGGGCCAGGGCCTGTTCGGCGCTATCGCCTCCGGCAATGGCCCGGTCCAGCTGGTCGGCGTAGGCAAGGATGCGAGCCCCCAGGGGTATCTGGTCCCCGGCCAGCCGGTCCGGAAAGCCGTTGCCGTCGAACTGTTCATGGTGGTGGCGGATCAGGGCGCCGGCCGGCCGCAGGTCGGCGATATGATCGATGGCCATCTGGGACCGGACCGGATGCTGGGCGTACAGGCGGAATTCGTCCGGAGGGAGCACATCCGGCGCAATCTCCAGTATCCGCTCGGGTATGCCGATCTCGCCGATGTCGTGGAGCAGGGCAGCGATCCTGATGGTCTCCTGTTCCTCCGGCATCAGCCCATACTCGCGGGCGGCATGGGCGGCCAGCTCCGCCACGTTGCGGGAATGTTGCTTCATCCGCCCTCCCCGCAACTCCACCAGGCTGGAAAAGGCGCTGATCATGCCGGTGTAGTTCTCTTTCAGGTGCAGGAGCGCTTCGTTCAGATCGTCGGCCTTCTTGCGGATGGCGGTGGTCTGCTGCAGCACGCGGCTTTTCAGATTTTCGTTCCACTGCTTCAGTTCTTCGTTCTGGGCCTGGACGACCGCCTGCAGTCGCCGGTTTTCCCTGGTCAGCTCCCAGGTCTCCACCGCTCCCCGCAGGGTCTGCAGCAGGTCGTCGTCGTTCCAGGGCTTGGAGAGGTAACGACTTGCCCCCCCCCTGTTGATGGCATCGACAGCAGCGGAGATGTCCGAATAGCCGGTCAACAGCATCCGGATGGCATCAGGGGCTAATTCCCGGGACTTATGCAGAAACTCGGCACCGTTCATGCCGGGCATCCGCTGATCGGAGACGATCAGGGCGACCTCCGGCATCTGCTGCAGGCACTCCAGCCCCTGCTGGCCGGAGGTGGCCGTGACCACCGAGAACGCCTCGTCCATGGTAAGCCGGACCATGGCCTTGAGGATATTCTCCTCGTCGTCCACGAACAGGACGGAGGGGGAAACGGGTTGCTGGGGTTGTTGATCCATGTAACTCTCCGTGAGGCGGTCAGTCAGCGGCACTCTGTCTGCTATGCCGTATGCTCATACTTCCAGAAAAACCAGTACCACTGCTTCACTGTTGCAGAACATGACGGTGCGTCCCAGAATATGCCAGGTACGGTCGCAAAACGTCTCGTGCGCAACCACTGACTTTTCCTGCCGTATCCTGGTGACAAGGCTGTTGATCCGATGATCACAGCAGCTCTGGATATCGGCGCCAAAGAAATCTCCGCAGGCTTGGGCCATGATGGCGGCAGCGATCGTATTGCAGTGCACGATCAAACCATTTTCATCGATCCCCACCACCCCCACCGGCAGGTTGCCCAGCATGGTCTGGGAAAACTCCAGGGCCTTGTTGCGCAGCTCCAGATCCTCGGTCCGCTGCCTGACCTTTTCTTCCAGGACCTGGTTGGCTTCAGTCAGTTCATCCAGCAGTTCCTGGTTGCGTTTCAGCAAAAAGTACCGTTCCAGGCAATTCTGGATGGTGACCCGCAGTTCGTCGTCGTTCCAGGGCTTGGGAATGAACTTGTAAATATGTCCTTCATTGATGGCAGCCACGATGGCCCCGGCATCGGCATAGCCGGACAGCACGATCCGGACCGTGTCCGGCCACAGGGCAAAGACCTGTTTGAGAAAATCCACACCGTTCATGACCGGCATCCGGTAGTCAGATATGACCACCTGGAACGTATTTCCTGCCTCTTTCAGCACGTTCAGGCCTTCTTCGCCAGAACCGGCAAGGACGATCTCGTAGTCATCATCCAGAAATATCCGCTCCAGGGAGCGGAGAACGTTGCGCTCGTCATCAACGCAGAGTATGCGTACTGGCATAGTGTAGGCGTCCATTTTCTGCTCCTGTCAGTCTGAATCCGCAGGCGCTACCGGTAGTCGCACGGTAAAGGTAGTTCCCTTGCCAACAGTGCTTTCAACACTGATTTCTCCATTATGCTTCTTGATGATGTCGTAGCAGATGGAAAGTCCCAGGCCTGTCCCCTTGCCCACCTCCTTGGTGGTGAAGAACGGCTCGAAGATCCGCTCGAGATGTTCCTGCGCGATCCCGGCACCGGTATCGCTGATGGCGACAAACAGGTTGCTGTCGTCGCACCAGGTCTTTACCGTTATGGTGCCGTTGCCCTTAATGGCGTGGGCCGCGTTGACCAGAAGATTCAGGAACGCCTGATTGAGCTGCTGCGGGAAACATCTGAGTCTGGGCAATTCGCCGAATTCACGGTTCAGCACGGCAACGTACTTGATTTCGTTCCAGGCGATATTGATGGTTGTCTCCAGGGTTTCGTTCAGATCAACCCACGCGGTTTCAGCCTCGCTTACATGGGAGAAGCTTTTCAGGTCCTGAACGATCCGTCGTACCCGCATGGCCCCGTCCTGACTTTCGGCGATCAGCTGATGGATGTCGTCAAGAATATGATTGATTTTCAGCCGTTTGCGTGCCTCCATCAACTGGTGCACCGCTTCATGGTTGCCGGACCTCGCAACGGCCTGATCCGCTGATGCAATAAACTCGGAAAGACGGTTCAGATATTTGTCAAGGGTGCCGAGGTTGCTGGAGATGAATCCCATCGGATTGTTGATTTCGTGGGCGACTCCGGCGGCCAGTTGTCCCACCGAAGCCATCTTTTCATTCTGAAACAGTTGCCGTTGCATCACTTCAACAGCCTTGCCGGCAGCCTCTTCGCGGAGCAATACATCGGTAAGCCGTTTGCGTTTCAACTGAATGAACCCGACCCCCAGCAGCCAGATACCACCATGCGCCACTGCAATGCTCAGCGTCAACTGCTGTTCGTTTCTCAAGAATGAGGCCAGAGGAACTGAAACAGATATTCCGCCACGCACCTCATCTACTTTATATCCCTGATGTCCATGGCATTTAAGGCAACTTTGCTCGGTGACCATGGCCCGCATGTAGCGCAGGTACGGTTGCCCGTCAATCGGTGCCAGAGCATGCAGCTCCCGTACCTGCTGTCGCTGAAACATGAGCAGGGCTGAACGCTCCCATTCATCGGGGCCGTTTTCCGGCCGTATCGGGTTCAGGCTTGTGATATGCCCTTTAGCGCCATATTGCTCTTTACCCAGCTCGAACACCTGGCGCGTCATGTAAGCAGGATTCATCAGGGTCAACCGTTTTCCGGTGGTGGTTGTCACATCCCGCTCTGGCATCATCGCAAGGTACGGGTTGGGTGGCGTCTGCTCGGTGATCGGCACATACACCCCTCCGTGGTTTGCGGCCCAGCGGCGGTAGACAAGATCCTTGTCAAGGGAAAGAATGGCATGGCTAAGCGCCATTTTCCTGGTGTTATCCCTGCTCTGATAGATGTTCCAAAAGGCGGACACGACAATAACCAGCGTCCAGAAAACAGTGGCTGCCCAGGAAAAACGGACAATATCCTGTACGGTCTTATTTTTCATTCGTGTTTTCCGTCTGCACCGGTTCAAGTGGCAGTCGTACGGTAAAGGTGCTGCCTGCACCCAAGGTGCTTGCAACAGTTATTTCTCCGCTGTGTTTCTTGACGATGTCATAGCAGATGGAGAGGCCCAAGCCAGTCCCTTTGCCGACCTCCTTCGTGGTGAAGAACGGCTCGAATATCCGTTCGACATGCTGGGGAGGAATCCCTTTGCCAGTGTCGGTGATGGCTATGAACACCGAGTTGTCAGCTTGCCAGGTTTTGACCGTGATAACGCCGCGTTCGGTCATTGCATGGGCCGCGTTCACCAGCAGATTCATAAACACCTGATTCAACTGCTGCGGATAGCACGGAACCATCGGCAGCTCGCCGTACTGCCGGTCTATTTCGGCCACATATTTCAGCTCATTCCAGACAATATTGATGGTGCTGTCCAGGCAATCGTTGATGCTGGCAGGGGTTAGCTTCGACTCATCCAGCCTGGAAAAGCTTTTCAGGTCGGCAACGATCTTCCTGACCCGCTCTGCCCCTTCAAGGGATTCCTCAATCAGTTGGGTGATGTCGCTGATGATGTAGTCAACCTTGAGTTTCTGACGCAGGGTATCAATCCCGGACATGTCCGGATGGTTGGGACAGGAATAGAGAGACCCCTGCAATACGGCAATATACTCATCCAGCCGCATACCATATTTTTTCAGGCTGGTCAGGTTGCTGCTGATGAATCCCATGGGATTGTTGATCTCATGGGCAACCCCTGCTGCCAACTGGCCGATGGAAGCCAACTTTTCCTGTTGAAAAACCTTTAACTGGGTCTGCTCCAGGTTGTCATAGGCTGCCTGCAGTTGTTCCGTAGCGCGACGCAATTCCGTGGAGTCGTGCATGGTGACAACCATGGATGGTTGATCGTTGTGCTGAATCTGGTAAAAAAAGATATCAAACAACCGCTCGCTTTCATGATGGATGAGTTCTCCGCTGTTGTTGCGGAAAACAGTGAAGCTGAATCCACACTCCTGAAACAGCTCCCGCCAGTCCTTGCCCACCAAGTCCTCAACCGCGTAGCCGGTAAGCGTGGATATCCGTCTGTTGGTCCTCTGAATACGGTGTTCACTGTCAACCAACATAACGACATCATCGATGCAGTCCAGCGTCTCTTCCCATTCCCGTTTTGCATGGGTCATCAGTGCAAGCGCTCGGGCAGTTACTTCCTGGGACTCTTTCTGCCGGGTAATGTCAAGGAAGCTGCTCCGGAAGCCTATGGTCTGATTATTTTCATCCTGTATCTGACGACTGTAATGGCGGAACCAGCGTACAGACCCATCAACCGTACACATGCGCAGTTCAATGCTCTTCGCGTAAGAAATGGAGCGGGCAACATGCTGTTGCCAGCGGCCACGATCATCAGGATGGATCAGTTGTTCAAGCAGCGCAGGGTCGGCATAAAATTCGGCATCCAGGTGGCCGAAAATGGTCTGACAGTTAGAAGAGATGAACCTGACCGAGTTATCCGGAAGCCGCCAGACTGCCACTTCACAGGTATTTTCAGCAACTATCCGGTAAATCTGCGCTGCTTCGCGCTGTGCCGCAACATCATCATCAAGCTCCTGAAGCAGTTCATTGAAGGCAATCGTCAGCTTGCCGATTTCACTGTTGGTACTCTGCGGCAGATAGCGTGCATCTCCTTCTTTTTGTCCAAGGGTTGCCATATGGGCGAGCAAGCTTTGCAACGGCTCCATGCGACGTTTCGTTACAAACCAGACGGAAAAACAGAGCAGGAGTCCCAGCGCTGTCAGTGTAAACAGAACATGGAAACGGCCAATTGAATCTGGCGTAAAGCAGGAAAGCACTATTATGGTTACAGATAGAAAAACGAGCGTGGTAAGGAAGACACAGAGGGTAATACTGGTTGCGATGCTTAGCTCTTTGAACCTTTGCATCATCGGGATGATCCTTCCGTCATGAGCAGGGATTTGAAAGTCGTCGCGAGAAAGGCCGGAACAGGCTGCACGGAGCGCAGTGCCTGAAACGCACCAAGCACTCAGGAACTTGAGCGGCACCCTAAATGACCTCCGGAACAGCGGTACAAAGCCTTGGTCATGCTAGTGAGTGCAAGTATAGCAGGTAACGTGCGCCAAGCAAGGATCGAAGCGGTTCTATGCCACACTGGAGTCAATCAGAAAGCGGGCAATGCTGCGACGGGAGGGAAGGTGCGGCAGGTCGTGTACGTCGAACCAGCGGGCATCGGCGATCTCGCTGTCGTCAACCGCTATGTCGCCGTCGGCGTAATCGGCCGCAAACCCCACCATGAGTTGCGACGGGAACGGCCACGCCTGGCTGGCAACGTAACGCAGGTTGCGGATGGTGACCCCGGTTTCCTCGCGCGCTTCACGGATGGCGCACTCTTCCAGCGATTCGCCGACATCCAGAAATCCGGCCACCAGACTGTAGCGTCCTTCGGCCCACTCCGGCTTGCGGATCAACAGCAGCTGGTTGTCACGCCTGATGAGTACGATGGCACAGGGATGAATCGGCGGATAGCTCTCGTGACGGCAGACGGGGCAGCGCTTGCCCCAGCTCTCCGTTATGCCGCTGGTAGGACTGCCGCACCGCGGACACAGGCCGGTCAGACGGTCGACATGGAGCAGTTGCTTGCCCAACCCCGCAACAGACATCAAAGCGGTTGACAGCCGCTCCTGGAACGCATTGAACGGCTCCGCCACCAAACCGGCGGGAAGTGGCGCCGATGCGCTGATTTGCAGGCATTTCACCGGCCTCCCCTGCCAACGGGCAAAGGTGAGCGGCCGAGAGCCACTGGGCAGTTCAAGCGGAGCCTGACCAACGGGGAACTGAAGTCCGTCGGCCGTTTCACGCACCAGCACGCAGCCCCCCTGGAGCAGAATCCAGTGGGCGTCGCCACCATCATCGGAACCAGGGCCGGGCAACAGCAGGAATCCGGGCGGTAACGCCTGTCGGTTGAACGGAAGGTTGACATGCTCGGGATAGGCCATAGCCTGTTCGTAACAGCTTGCCCTCCCGATTGTCAAGGATACGTAGCGCTCCATTAGTGCTTGACGCCACCGTCAAAGCATTTACAATCCGCCCATGCTTGTTCGCACGTCCGGTCCGCTCACACTCCTGCGCCGTTTCTGGCACTGGCCCGTTCGTATAGCTGCCGCGGCTTTCCTGCTCTGGTATCTGTTCCTGCTGATCATGCCGGCCGGAAACGGCCAGCGCGTCTACGGTCTGACCGTTCCCAAAGGCGCCGGCCTGGGGTCGGTCGCCGAAGAGCTGGCCCAGCAGAAGATCGTCCGCAGTGCCCTGCACCTGCGCCTGGTGGCACGCCTGCGCGGCCTTGACCGCGCCATGCAGGTGGGTGACTATCGCCTGACCGATGCCATGACGCCGACGCAGATACTTGAAAAGATGGCACGGGGGGAGACCGATGCCCGCCGCTTTACGCTACCCGAGGGGTACTCCATGTTCCAGGCTGCAGAGCTGCTGGAGCGTGCCGGCATCTTCAAAAAAGACTCCTTCCTGGTGGCCTGTCGTGACACGACACTACTCAGCTCGCTGGCCATTCCCGCACCGAGCGCCGAAGGCTATCTCTTTCCCGGCACCTATCTGGTGGGATTCCATACCGACGAGCGTGCCCTGGTAACGGAAATGGTACGGGAGTTCAGATTCCGGACCGCATCGCTCCTACCGCTGGTGGACCAATCCGGTTTTGACCTGCACCAGGTGGTTACCCTGGCCTCCATGGTGGAACGGGAGGCGGTCTCCATCGAGGAAATGCCGCTGATTGCCTCGGTATTTCACAACCGGCTGCGGATCGGCATGCCCCTGCAGAGTGATCCCACCGCCATCTACGGCATACGGACCTTTGGCGGAACCGTTACCCGTTCCGATGTTCAGCGCACCTCTCCCTACAATACCTACCGGATCAAAGGACTCCCCCCGGGCCCCATCGGCAACCCCGGACTTGAGGCGATCCGCTCGGTGCTGCACCCGGCAGCCACGGACTATTATTACTTCGTGGCACGCAAGGACGGAACCCACCAGTTCTCCCGGACACTCCAGGAGCATAACCAGGGGGTCCAGCGATTCCTGCGCAAGGGGAAGAAGCGGAAGTAGACTGAATACACGGAAGGATCGGGTAGCAGCGGGAGGACGGCGGACGTGACAGGGCACCCGGCGTACCGGGCTGGCGAACAGAAGGTGGACGCCGCCCGGTGCCTGCCCACGGCGTCCGCTGCTGTTTCAGCCTACACAGATGCCGTCGGCATCCTCGATGACGATCTCCAGTTCCACCAGGGCGCTCTCGCTAAGCCCCAGAAAACGGGTTTCCGGCAATTCGGACAACAGGATGGACGGATCACGGGGATGGTGGGAGCGGCCGAGCCGACGACAGGTAAGGTTGGCGAGGCGTACGGCCACCAAGAGAATGTTGTTCTGATCGAATTCACGCGCATGGTGCCTGCCGGCTATTTCACAGTAAAACTCGGGAAAGTTCCATCCTTTCATCAGGGCGTAGCCTACTTCTTCGTGCATCGCCTCCATGATCCCGCCGATCAGCGGTTCCGTCAGCTCAACCTCGGTCTGTCCGTCACGCAGGATATCATCCAGCACCTTCAGAAGCGCCAACTTGCCGATGTCATGCATCAGCCCCCCCATGAACGCCTCGGCAGCCATGCCGGGATACCCCCCTCTGCGGGTCAGCCACTTGGCCCCAACAGCACAGGAAAGTGCATGCCCCCACAGCTCCTGCATCAACCGGTTCAGGACGTCGTTCGAGGAGTTGTAGTACTCGAACTGGGAGGCCAGCATCGCCATGTTGGCAATTTCCTGAGCCCCCAGGCGGACAATGGCGTCCTTGATGGTGGCGATCTTCGACAATCCGGCGTAGTAGGAAGAGTTGGCAACTCTGAGCACCCGCCCCGACAGCGACTGGTCCTCACTGATCAACTCAATGACGTCGTCGATTTCGAAGGTTCGGGAGGCCAGCAGTTGCTGCAATTTTACCGCAACCGTGTGAAAGACCGGCAGCTCCTGACTGCTCTCCCTGAGCGTGGTCTGAATCAGTTCAACCAACTGTCGTGCTTCGGTCATGGGGCACCTCTCCCGGCTGGCACTGCTCTGGCGGCGTAGTGTACCGGCTTTTTCCGAAAATGCAATCCGAGCTCTCCCGACCGGGCATGAAAAAACTACTGCAAGGTGACGGGGTCATGCCACGAGGCCGCAGCATCGGCAAGGCCGCAAAATTCCCGTACTCCCCGGAAACTGGTGCGGTGGATCGGACAGGGACCATGGCTGCGGATAGCGGCCAGGTGGGCAGCGCAACCGTACCCCTTGTGGCGGGCAAAGCCGTACTGTGGCCACTGCTGGTCGTAGGCCAGCATCAGCCGGTCGCGGGTAACTTTGGCAATGATGGATGCCGCGGCAATGGAAGCACTGCGGCTGTCCCCCTGCTTGATCGTCTGTTGCGGCAGCGGTGACGGGATGGTGGTAATACCGTCGATCAGCAGATAGTCAGGAGCCGGCAAAAGTGCCGTCACCGCCTGCAGCATAGCCTGGCGGGTCGCCTGCAGGATATTGATCCGGTCGATCAGAGCTGGCGGAGCACTGCCAACCCCCACGGCCAGGGCTGCACCCGTGATTTCGTCGAACAGCCGTTCGCGCTGTCGTTCCGTCAGCTTTTTCGAATCATTCAGCCCGACAACGGAGCAGTCCGGCGGCAGGATAACTGCGGCGGCAACCACCGGGCCGGCCAGGGGCCCCCTGCCTGCCTCATCCACCCCGGCTATCCGGAGATACCCCAACGCCCCCGTCCGCTGCTCGAAGTGCCAGAGGTCCGCGGCCTGGGTATATGCAAAGAGGAGTTCCTGCATAAAAAAAGCCCCGCCGGAGCGGGGCTGGAAACACGAGGTCAGCGGGCCATGCCGGGCACGTACTTGCGCTCGCGAATACGTGCGGCTTTACCGCGCAGGCTGCGCAGGTAGTACAGCTTAGCACGGCGCACATGGCCGCGGGTGACGACTTCAAGCTGCTCGATGATCGGTGAGTGAATCGGGAAGACCCGTTCAACACCGATGCCGTTGGAAATTTTGCGGACAGTGAAGGTCTCGTTGATACCGCCGTTCTGGCGAGCGATCACCACGCCCTGGTAGGCCTGGATCCGCTGTTTGTCGCCTTCCACGATCTTGACGTGGACCTTGACCGTGTCGCCGACCTTGAAGACCGGGATATTCTTCTTCATCTGTTCGAATTCAATAAAATCGATGGTGTTCATGGCTCCTGCTCCTCCTCATGGTACCTGTATCAGGTTGATATGGTTTCTCTCTGTCCCAGCAGCCGGTCCAGCATGATGGCCAGGGCCGAACGGACCGGCAGATGATTGTAGTCGCCGCAGCCGACAATCGGTTCAAGGGTTTCATCGGCCTCTGCGAACAGCTCGTCCGCCAGTCCCCAGCCGGTGCCCAGCACCAACAGGCAAGGCTGCCCGTCATGCCGCAGCCGGTCGCGCAAGGCGGCGAAGGAAACGGCGTCGGCTCTGCGCCGCGCACCGGTGGCAACCACCGTCACCGGCCTGTCGAAACGTTGTTGAAAGGCAGCCACTGCTTCGGCCAGCGTCGGCACCACCCTGACCAGAGAAAGGGCTTCACGGCGGTCCGGGTTGTACCCTCCGCCCCACCCGGTGTCCCAGTGGGTGGTAATACGCTGGATCATCGCCTGCTGCTCTGCGGACGGCGTTACCAGGTAGTAGCGGCTCAGGCCGTACGTCCGGGCTGTCCGGGCGATATCGTGGATATCTAGATTGGTGACTGCCGTGGTCACCACGTCACGATGTTTGTTATATACCGGGTGGTGCACCAGAGCCACTGCCAGGTTCTCAACCATGCTCCGCCTCAAGCTCGGCCAGCATGTGCCGGTCGGCAGCCGAAAGATCGGCTTCCCGCAGCAGGTCGGGGCGGATGGCCAGGGTACGCCGCAGGGCCTCCCGGCGACGCCACTGCCCAATACGGGCATGATCACCGGAAAGCAGCACGTCAGGCACCGCCAAGTCGCGAAACCGCGGAGGCCGGGTATACTGGGGGTACTCCAGCAGTCCGTCGGAAAACGAGTCACTCCGCGCCGACTCTTCCGACCCCAGGGCCCCCGGCAGGAGCCGGGTCACGGCATCCACCATGACCATTGCGGCCAACTCGCCGCCCGAAAGCACGTAATCGCCGATGGAGATGGAGCGGTCCACCAGCAGCTTTCTGACCCGTTCGTCAATTCCCTCGTAACGGCCGCAGAGGATAATCAGCCCCGCGGCCTCCGAAAGCTCGGCTGCGACCCGCTGGCTGAAGCGTTCCCCCGTGGGGCAGGCTGCCACCACCAGAGCCTTGGGGTTGCATCGGCGGGCATGTTCAATACAGGCTGCCAGCGGTTCAGGCTTCATCACCATGCCGGCACCGCCGCCGTAGGGAGCGTCATCGACGGTATGGTGCTTATCCAGAGCGTAGGCGCGAATCTGATGCAGGCCGATGCTGATCAGTCCCTTGTCCTGCGCCCTGCGAATGATACTCTCTTCAAACGGTCCCCGGAACATCTCGGGGAAGAGGGTCAGAATGTCGAACCTCATAGATCAAGCAACCCTTCCAGCGGCGTGATGGTCATGATCCCCGCGGACAGGTCAACCGTCTGAATCACATCCGCAATGGCGGGGATGAGGTACTCCTTCTCCTCCCCCTCCACCACGTAGACATCGTTGGCGCCGGTTTCCATAATCCGGCTCAACGTCCCCAGGCGCATCCCCTGATCGGTCACTACCGTCAGTCCGATCAGGTCCTTCCAATAGTATTCGTCATCTCCGGCTGCCGGCAACTGGTCCTGATCGACCAGCAGTTCGGCACCGGCCAATCGTCCGGCAGCGTCGGCACTGTCGATCCCCGCGATGGTCAGCAGCATCTTGCTGCCGTGCTGCACCGCACGCGTCAACCGGAACCGGCCCATCGTGCCGTCGGCCATCGCAAGCCGTATTTCGCGCGCCGCCTGCAGGGTTTCGATATTGCCCGAATAGGAATGCAGCCGAAGCTGCCCCCTGACACCGTGGGGGCCGCTGATCCGGCCGACGGCAATCAGGGTAGTGCGTTCGTGTTCCATTTATTCGACAATCTTCAGGATCGCCTTCTTGTTGTCCCGCGTCGCCACCGCATTCAGCAAGGTCCTGATCGCCTTGGCGGTACGGCCTTCCTTACCGATGATCCTCCCCATATCCTCCTTGGCCACGGAAAGCTTGATGACCAGGGTATCCTCTTCCATTTCTTCGGAAGTGAGCACTTTCGACGGATCGTCAACGAGGGCCTGCGCGATGGTTTCGACGAGTGTTTTCATCTGGCGTACCTCTGCGCGGTGGAGTAGCCGGTGGAACCGGATGGGACGCTATGACGACGGTCAGGCTGCCTGGGTGTTGTTCTCCAGGATACCTTCCTTTTTCAGCAACTGGCGTACCGTATCGGTGGGCTGCGCACCCTTGCCGAGCCAGTCGATGATCTTGTCCTTGTTCAGCTTGCAGATCGCGGGCTTCTTGGTCGGATCGTAGTAGCCGAGGTTCTCGATGAAGCGACCGTCGCGACGGCAGCGCTCGTCAGCGATGACTACCTGATAAAAAGGACGCTTCTTGGCGCCGCCGCGTTGCAGTCTGATCTTTGTTGCCATGGTGTTTCCTCCTGCGTGGTATCGTGGGTGATGTCGGATTAGATGTACCGCGAATATCTAGCTGTCTGTGTAGTGCCGCCGGCGTCAACGACCGAAGGGGAACATGCCGCCCCCGAGCTTGCCGCCCAATCCCCCGAGTCCGGGCAGCCCGCCCATCCCCTTGAGCAGTCCCTTGGGCCCCATCTTCTGAAACTGTTTCATCATCTTCTGCGCTTCGGTAAAACGTTTGAGCAGCAGGTTGATTTCCTGGACGGTAGTACCGCTTCCCTTGGCGATCCGCAGGCGGCGACTGCCGTTGATGATGCCGTGGTCGGCCCGCTCCGCCGGTGTCATGGAACGAATGATCGCCTCGATCCGCTTCATTTCCTTCTCGCTGGGCTGGGCCCCCTTCATCTCTTTCATCATCTTGCCCATGCCGGGGATCATGCCCATGATCGATTCCAGCGAACCGAGCTTCTTGATCTGCTGCATCTGCTCAAGAAAATCCTCGAGATCAAACTGATTTTTCTTGAGCTTCTGGTGCAGCCGCTCCGCTTGTTTTTCATCGATGGCGGCGTGGGCCTTCTCCACCAGGGTGAGCACATCTCCCATGCCCAGGAGTCGAGAAACCAGACGATCGGGGTGGAACGGCTCGAGCGCATCCAGCTTCTCCCCCAGGCCGACAAACTTGACCGGAGTGCCGGTAACCGCCTTGATGGAAAGGGCTGCCCCCCCCTTGGCATCGCCGTCAAGCTTACTGAGAATAACACCGGTCAACCCCAGACGTTCATGAAAACCGCCGGCCACCGTGACCGCTTCCTGACCGGTCATGGCGTCGGCAACGAACAGAATCTCCCGCGGGCTGGTGGCCGCCTTGATCCGCTCCAGCTCACCCATCAGAAAATCATCGATCTGATGGCGTCCGGCTGTATCCAGCAATACCGTGTCGTAGCCGTTCAACTCGGCAAAACGAAGCGCACCGGCCGCAATATCGACCGGATTCTGCCCCGGATTGGAGTCGAAGACCTCGATATTCAGCTGGCGCCCCACGGTTTTGAGCTGTTCGATTGCCGCCGGCCGATAGACGTCGGCGGGCACCAGCAGGGGTCGCCGCTTCTGCTTGCGCAACCAGTTACCCAGCTTGCCGCAGGTTGTGGTCTTGCCGGCACCCTGCAGGCCGACCAGCATCAGCGCCACTGGCGGTTTTGCCGCCAGGTCCAGCTCATTGTTCCCGGCGCCACCCATCAGGGCCACCAGCTCGTCGTGAACGATCCGAATGACCTGCTGACCAGGAGAAAGACTGTGCAGCACCTCGGTACCGACCGCCTTTTCCCTGACCTTCTCGACGAACTCCTTGACAACCCTGAAATTGACGTCGGCCTCAAGCAGGGCCAGACGCACCTCGCGCAGGGCATCTTTAATGTTGTCCTCGGTCATGACTCCCTGACCGCGGAGCTTCTTGAAGACCGATTCCAGCTTATCCGAAAGGGTATCAAACATCGGGTTCTGATCCTAAAAGCACTGAAGTATAAAGTGAATTCGCCATATTGTCAAGCAATACGTCAGCTTGCAATTTGGGGGCTCCGGGAAACACGCCTCGAGACGGAATGGGCACGGGCAACTACAGTCGGATCACCGACGAGGCAGCCAGCAGCGTCTCGGCGGTACTGAACATATTGGTAACGCTCCCGGCGGCGAGCTGCTCCTTCTTGCCGAAGTAATCAAGACAGAGGCCACAGGCAAAGATTTCCACCCCCTGCTCGCCGAGCTTGCGCAAAGCCTCCACGGTTTCCGCCCCCTCAACGGCCAGCAGCACGCCGGAATTGAGCAACAGGATACGATCCGGCTGCCTCGGCGTTTCCAGCAGGGCGTGGATGAAGCTTCGCATCAGCAGGCGCCCCAGCTCCTCCGGACCGGCTCCCATCTGGTCGGCGGTAATCAGCAACACCCGCTCACCGGACTGTACGGCAGCAGCCGGAGCCGTCGCTGTCCCGGCAGGGGTAAGCACCAGCACCCAGCCGAAACCGTCGGCCGCTTCGGTCACCCCAAAACCCCGGTTACGGGCGAACCGTCCCACATTCTCCCGCGGCGCGCCGTCATCCAGCAGCACGCGCAGCCCCTCCGGCGACTGCTCCAGTTCCCGCTTCGTCCGGATCACGGGTTCAGGGCAGGATAATCCACGACAGTCAATGGTCTTCAGGGGGCACCTCCTCCTGCCGGACATACACGCCGTCAACCAGGCGGCTGACAAAGGCAGGCATCAGGTCATGGTCGGCCAGGGCGGCCAGCAACGCTTGCTTCTGGGTATCATCGAACCGGATGGCCAAGCCGCATTCGGTCTGCAACGCACGCGGGGCCGGGATCAGCAGAATCCGGAGCCCCAGGGATTTAAGCAGGTTTTCAGCCTTCATGACCCGGTGAGTCGAGTTGAAGACGGCAAGGTACTGACCTTCCTGAACCATGAACTGTTCCATCCGCTTTTTTTCGTTCTCCCTACCCGTTGCGCATGTTGACAATCAGCAATGAACTTCATACTATGCCGAAAAAGGACACCCCATGCAAGATGCATTTTCCCTTGCCGGCCTTGTAGTGCTGGCCTTCATCGTAAGCATGCCGTGCGGCTACCTGCGGGAGTCGTTCCGGAAATTTTCGTTTCCTTGGCTGCTGATGGCGCACCTGCCGATCCCGCTGGTCTATCACCTGCGTCACCTTGCCGGGTTTGACTGGCACGTCATTCCCCTGACCCTGACCAGCGCCATCGGCGGCCAGATGCTGGGTGGCTGGTACAAACGGAGGGTGCGGCGTGGCCGGAAAGCGTCGGAAAGGGTCCCCTGAAGCAATCGGCCGCCTGATTTCCGTCGGTCTGGAAGGCAGCGCACTCGGCACGCGGCTGAAGGAACTGGAGGTCTGGCGGGTCTGGAAGCAGGCCGTGGGGGCCGCCATTGCCGCGCGTACCCGCCCCTTGCGCCTGTCCGGCGGCCGGCTGACAGTGCTGGTTTCCGGCGCCCCCTGGATGCAGCAGTTGAATTTTCTCAAAGAAGAACTGCGCGACAAACTGAACCGGTCGCTGGGGAGTGACCGGGTAACGGAAATCATCTTCAAGGCCGGCAGAATTCACGAACCGCCAGAGGAAGAACAGGCCGTGGCGCCGCTCTTGCATCCCCTCTCTCCTGCCCGGCAGCGCCGGATCGAGCAGCAGGTAAACGAACTGGACGACCCTGAACTGGCCTCCCTGCTGAAACGCCTTATGGAACTGCACTATCAGCGGCGTCCGGACACCTTCACGCCGGACGCCTGACCCTCCCCCTTATTCCAGTCCCCGCTCCGCGATTTCGATAGCCCGCCGCACCGCCATGGCCTTGTTCACGGTTTCCTGCCATTCCGCCGCCGGATCGGAGTCGGCGACGATGCCGGCGCCTGCCTGCAAATGCACCTGCCCATCCTTCACCACCAAGGTACGGATGGCAATGGCCAGATCCATGTTGCCGGAGAAGGAGACATAGCCCACGGCTCCGCCATAGATACCGCGTCGGACCGGCTCCAGTTCGTCAATGATCTCCATGGCCCTGATTTTAGGCGCTCCGGACAGGGTACCGGCCGGAAAGGTGGCCCGCACCAAGTCGAAGGCATCCCGCTCCCCTTCAAGCTCCCCCCGCACATTGGAGACGATGTGCATCACGTGCGAATAGCGTTCGATCACCATCAACTCGCTCACCTCGACGCTACCGGAACGACAGACCCTCCCCAGGTCGTTACGCCCCAGATCCACCAGCATGACGTGCTCGGCTCGCTCCTTGGGGTCAGCCAGCAGCTCCTCCGCCAGACGGGCATCCTCCTCGGGGGTCGCCCCCCGGGGTCGGGTACCGGCGATGGGACGCAGTTCAACGTGCGTTCCTTCCTTGCGCACCATTACTTCCGGCGAAGCCCCGGTAACCACGGTATCGTCCATGCGCAGGAAGAACAGATAGGGTGACGGGTTCAGAGTGCGCAGTACCCGGTAGACATCGAAGGGGTCCACCGTCAGGCTGCCGGAAAAACGCTGGGACAGCACCACCTGGATGATATCGCCGGCCCTGACGTACTCCTTGGCCCGCTCCACCGACTCCTCGAACTGCTCACGGGTCATATTGGAGGCAAAGGCCACCGCCGCCTCGGCCGGTGCGGTTTCCGAGCGGTGTTCCAGGGGGCGGCGCAGCTTCGCCACCAACGCCTCTATCCGCTCCACAGCCTGGCGGTAGGCATCCTCAGGGGTGGTCGCGGCGTCCAGGAACGCGTTGGCCACCACCTGAATCTTCTGCTTGACGCTGTCGAATACCAGCAGCGAGTCGGTCACCATGAACCAGGAATCCCAGGCGCCGATGGTGTCGGCATTTTCTGCGGGCAGGCACTCGAAGTGACGTACCATGTCATATCCGAGGCAGCCGACGGCACCGCCGCAGAAGCGGGGGAGTCCTGCCACTTCAACCGGCCGGTAGCGGCCGATGATCTCCCGTACCACCCTGGTGGGATCCTCGCAGGTGCTCGTCGTCAAGGTACCGTTCTCCAGGACCTCGACCCGGTCGCCCCGGGAACGAACCACCAGCGAGGGGTTCGACCCCAGGAACGAGTAGCGTCCCCATTTCTCCCCCCCTTCGATACTCTCCAGCAGAAAGGAACGGCAGCCGTCGTCGATCTTGCGGAACGCCGTTACCGGCGTGTCCATGTCAGCCATGATCTCGCGGTAGACCGGCACCAGGTTGCCGGTACCGGCAAGACGGGAAAACTCTGCAAAATCAGGAAATATCATGATTTCTCCCGAATCGGTGAATAATGGGATGGCACGCTAGCACAGGGGGGTATGGGTGTCAACGCCGCATCAATCGCTTTTCATTGGGAAAAGTTGTGCTATACTCCGCCAAAATTCAACCGGAGCGCCGTCATGAAACAGACCAACATCCTGCTTGAGAGTGACACCAACGAGCTTGAAATCGTGGAATTCCGCGTTGATGAGCTGGACCGCAACGGCGAAGTTGTTCCCTGTCATTACGGCGTCAACGTGGCCAAGGTGCGCGAGATCATCCGGCTGCCGCAGTTGACCAAGACCCTGAACACCTCGGCTGAAGTGGAGGGGATGATCAAGCTGCGTGAAAAGGTGATCCCGGTGCTGAACCTCTCCCGCATCCTCAACAAGGACACCGGCGACATGAAGGCCGACCGGGTCATCGTTCTTGAGTTCAACAATCTGATGGTAGGGGTCCTGGTTCACTCCGTCTCCCGCATCTACCGCATCTCCTGGACCCACGTGGAGGCTCCCTCCGCTTCCCTCTATTCCGACCAGATCACCGGCCTGGTCAAGATGGACGACCGGATCATCCTGGTGCTTGACTTCGAAAAGATCGTCGGCGAGTTCTGCTCTGCCAGTGCCTTGAAACCGCTGGCTCCGGAACAATTGCTGGAGTCCATCAGCCACGACCGCAGCAACCGGACCATCCTGGTGGCGGACGACTCTCCCTTCATTCGCGGCACCATGTGCAGCGCCCTGCGGGGAGCCGGTTACAACGTTATTGAAGCGGTCAACGGCGCCGAGGCCTGGGACAAGATACGCGAGATCATGTACCAGACCTCTTCGGACGGTGTGCCTTTCAAAAGCAGGATGCAGCTCCTGATCACCGACGTGGAGATGCCCCAGATGGACGGACTGCACCTCACTTCCACGGTCCGCAAGGAGGAGGGCTTGAAAGATTTGCCGATCATCATCTTTTCCTCCCTGGCCTCTGAGGACAACATCCGTAAATGGCATGACCTGGGGGCACAGCAGATTCTCACCAAGCCGGATCTGCCCAACCTGGTCAAGTACGCCGACGAGTTCACCGCCTAGTCCGTTCTACCCCGCACCGCTTAAAGGGCCGCTTTCGCGGCCCTTTTCGTTTTTCCCCACTTTCCCTGTTGACATCCCCCCCTGTTTCTGATTAAGTGCCGCCACCGTAAACGATATAAGTATTTAAAATAACTAAATTTTTTAAGCATTACTAAAAATTTGTTCAACCAAACTTTCGATCTGATCAAATCCGGACACAAGGAGAAACCGTCAATGAAGCGAGTCAACAAGTTCCGCAAGGTTATGGCCGCAAACCGCGGTGAGATCGCCATCCGCATTTTCCGGGCCTGCACCGAGCTGGGAATCAGCACCGTAGCGCTCTACTCCGAAGAGGACAAACTGTCCCTGCACCGCTACAAGGCCGACGAAGCCTACCAAGTCGGCAAAGGTAAGGCCCCCATCGACGCTTACCTGGGGATCGACGAGATCATCGCCCTGGCACTGAAGGCAGACGTGGACGCCATTCACCCCGGCTACGGTTTTCTGGCGGAAAACGCCGAATTTGCCGAGAAGTGTGAAGCCGCCGGCATCACCTTCATCGGCCCCACCGCTGAAATGCAGCGAGCCCTGGGGGACAAGGTGGCAGGCCGCAAGGCAGCCATTGCCGCCGACGTGCCGGTGGTCCCCGGCACCGAAGACCCGATCGAGAAGGAAGAGGAAGCGCTGAAGTTCGCCAAGGAGCACGGGTATCCGATCATCATCAAGGCAGCCGCCGGCGGTGGCGGTCGGGGGATGCGGGTGGCCCGCAACAAGAAGGAACTGACCGAGGGGCTGGTGGCGGCCCGCAGCGAGGCCAAGGCGGCCTTCGGCAACCCCACCGTCTTCCTGGAACGCTACATCGAGAATCCCAAGCATATCGAAGTGCAGGTACTGGGGGACAACTACGGTAACCTGGTGCATTTCTTCGAGCGGGACTGTTCCATCCAACGCCGCCACCAGAAGGTGGTTGAGTTTGCCCCCTCCCTCTGCCTGACCCAACAGCAGCGGGAGGAGATCTGCACCGCAGCGCTGAAGATCTCCGGGCTGGTCAAGTACCGCAACGCCGGTACGGTCGAGTTCCTGGTTGATCAGGAAGGGAAGTTCTACTTCATCGAGATGAACCCCCGCATCCAGGTGGAGCATACCGTCACCGAGATGATCACCGGCCGCAACCTGGTGCAGAACCAGATCCTGATCGCCCAGGGGTACAAGTTGTCCGACCCGGAGATCAACATCCCCTCCCAGAGCGCCATCGACATGCGCGGCTACGCCATCCAGTGCCGCATCACCACCGAGGACCCGGCCAACAACTTCGCCCCGGACTTCGGCACCCTGACCACCTATCGTTCCGCCGCCGGCGCCGGTATCCGGCTGGACGCGGGCAACGCCTTCACCGGCGCCAAGATCACTCCCCACTACGATTCGCTGCTGGTGAAAGTCAGCTCCTGGGGCCTCACCTTCAAGGATGCGGCCTCCATCATGCACCGTGCCCTGCAGGAATTCCGGGTGCGGGGGGTCAAGACCAACATCGGCTTCCTGGAAAACGTCATCACCCACCCCGTCTTCCTGGGGGGCAAGTGCGACACCTCCTTCATCGACAAACATCCGGAACTGCTCAAATTCCGTGAGAAGAAAGACCGGGCCAGCAAAGTGCTCTCCTTCCTCGGCGACGTCATCGTCAACGGTTCTCCCGGTATCGTCAAGCCGCTCAAATCCGCCGACCTGATCGAGGCAAAGGTGCCGGAGATCGACTACACCCAGCCCCGTCCGGCCGGTTCCCGCGACCTGTTCATGAAGCTGGGGGCGGAAGGGCTCTCCAAGTGGATTCTTGACCAGAAGAAGCTGTTGATCACCGACACCACCATGCGGGACGCCCACCAGTCCAACCTGGCCACCCGGGTCCGCACCTACGACCTGCTGAAGATCGCCGAGCCCACCTCCTACCTGGGGGCAGACCTGTTTTCGCTTGAGTGCTGGGGGGGCGCCACCTTCGACGTTTCCATGCGTTTCCTGAAGGAATGCCCCTGGCAGCGGCTGCACAAACTGTCCGAGGCGATCCCCAACATCCTCTTCCAGATGCTGCTGCGGGGCAGCAATGCCGTCGGCTACACCAACTACCCGGACAACGTGGTGCAGAAGTTCGTGGAAGAAGCGGCCAACTCCGGGGTGGACATCTTCCGGGTCTTTGACTCCCTGAACTGGACCACCGGCATGCAGGTGGCCATGGAGGCGGTGCGCAAGTCCGGCAAAATCTGCGAGGCCGCCATCTGCTACACCGGCGACATCACCGATCCCAAGCGGGACAAGTACCCGCTGGAGTATTACGTGCACATGGCCAAGGAGCTGGAAAAGATGGGCGCCCACATCCTGGCCATCAAGGACATGGCCGGGCTGCTGAAGCCCCTGGCCGCCTACAAGCTGGTCAAGGCCCTGAAGGAGAATATCGGCATTCCGGTGCACCTGCATACCCATGATACCTCCAGCAACGGCTCCGCCATGCTGCTGAAAGCTGCCGAGGCCGGGGTGGATATCGTGGATGCCGCCCTCTCCTCACTGTCGGGCCTGACCGCCCAGCCCAACCTGAACGCCCTGGTGGCCACCCTGGAAGGGAGCGAGCGCGACCCGCAGGTGAATGCCGCCGGCCTGCAGAAGCTTGCCAACTACTGGGAAACGGTGCGGGACTACTACGCCCCCTTCGAGTCGGGTCTCAAATCCGGCACCGCCGAGGTCTACCACCACGAAATTCCCGGCGGCCAGTACTCCAACTACAAGCCGCAGGTTGCGGGCCTGGGGCTGCTGGATCGCTGGGAAGAGTGCAAGGAAATGTACCATAAGGTGAACATGCTCTTCGGCGACATCGTCAAGGTCACCCCCTCCTCCAAGGTGGTGGGCGACATGGCCATGTTCCTGGTGAAAAACGACCTGCAGCCTGAAGATGTCTTCAGCAAGGGTGAGGAGCTGGCCTTCCCGGAATCGGTGGTGGGCATGTTCAAGGGGATGCTGGGCCAGCCCTACCAGGGATGGCCGGAGGAGCTGCAGAAGATCATCCTGAAGGGACAGCAGCCGATCACCTGCCGCCCCGGTGAACTGCTGGAACCGGTTGACTTCGAAGATGAGCGGCTCAAGCTGGAGGAGCGGCTGGGACACAAGATCGACGACAAGGCGCTGATTTCCGCCATCCTCTACCCCAACGTCTACCCGGAGTTTGACCGGCACCGCCAGGAGTTCTCCGACACCGCGGTCATCCCCACGCCGATCTTCTTCTACGGCCTGGAGCCGGGACAGGAGACCTCGCTGGATATCGAGCCGGGCAAGACCCTGATCATCAAGCTGAACGCCATCGGCAAGGTACAAGCGGACGGCACCCGGGCGGTCTACTTCGAACTGAACGGCAACACCCGCTCCGTGGTGGTGCGGGATCAATCGGTGCAAAGCGACGAGGCGGTGCGGGAAAAGGCGGACAAGGCCAACGGCAACCATATCGGCGCACCGATGCCGGGCAAGGTGTTGAAGGTCAACGTCAAGGCCGGGGACAGCGTGAAGGCCGGTGATGTGTTGATGGTTACCGAGGCCATGAAGATGGAGACCAACATCAAGGCCAAGGCCGACGGCACCATTGCCGAGGTGAAGTTCAAGGAAGGCGAAAAGGTGGAGAAAGAGGATCTGGTCATCGTCATGGGTTAACAGCCCGGCTTGCCGTTGTCCTATATAAGAATGCACACCATCGCCCCGCTCCGGTCCATCCGGGCGGGGCGACGTCGTTCTCCCCTCCCCTTGCCTGCCCGCGTCATTCCGGGTAGGATGGGCGTCTGCCGACGCGGCGCATCCAATGTACCGGAGGTATCAAGATCACCATGAGTTCACCGCTCCTGATCGCCAAAAGCAGTGCCACTGAGCTGGTTTTACTGCCCCGCATGGCCAACCGCCACGGCCTGATCACCGGCGCCACCGGCACCGGCAAGACCGTGACCCTGCAGTCCCTGGCCGAGCAGTTCTCCACCATCGGCGTGCCCTGCTTCATGTCGGACATCAAAGGGGACCTTTCCGGCCTGTCAAAACCGGGAGGGGGCAACCCGAAAGTTGAGGAGCGGCTGAAGCTGCTCGGAGTCGCCGAGCACCCCTACCGCGCTTTTCCGGTGACCTTCTGGGACCCCTTTGGCGAGCAGGGACATCCGGTGCGGGCCACGGTTTCCGACATGGGGCCGCTCTTGCTCTCCCGCATGCTGGAGCTGAACGAGACCCAGACCGGCGTGCTCAACCTGGTCTTCAAGGTGGCGGATGACAACGGGTTGCTGCTGCTGGATCTGAAGGACCTGCGGGCCATGCTGCAGTTTGTGGGGGAGAATGCCAAAACACTGACCACCGACTACGGCAATGTCTCGGCTGCCAGCGTAGGGGCGATCCAGCGCGGACTGCTGGCACTGGAGAGCCAGGGGGGCGACCGGATTCTGGGTGAGCCGATGCTGGACATCAACGATCTGATGCAAACGGATCGGGGGCTGGGCGTGGTCAACATCCTGTCGGCCGAAAAGCTGATGGGGAGTCCCAAGCTGTACGCTACCCTGCTGCTCTGGCTGCTGTCCGAACTGTTCGAGAACCTGCCCGAGGCCGGCGATCTTGACAAGCCCAAGCTGGTCTTTTTCTTTGACGAGGCCCACCTGCTGTTCAACGACGCCCCGCCGGCCCTGGTGGACAAGATCGAACAGGTCGTACGGCTGATCCGTTCCAAAGGGGTCGGGATTTACTTCGTCACCCAGAACCCGGCCGACATCCCGGACAAGGTGCTCTCCCAGCTGGGCAACCGGGTGCAGCATGCCTTGCGGGCCTTCAGTCCCCGTGATCAGAAGGCGGTCAAGGCGGCGGCAGAGACCATGCGGGACAACCCGGAGCTTGACGAGGCAGCCGCCATCACCGAGCTGGGAGTCGGCGAGGCACTGATCTCCTGCCTGGATGAGCAGGGAAGCCCCGGCGTGACGGAACGGGCCTTTATCATCCCGCCCCGGGGACAGATCGGCCCGATTGAGTCCCAGGAGCGCCAGCGACTGCTGCAGGGATCACTGGTGGCCGGGGTCTACGACCGGTCCGTGGATCGGGAGTCGGCCTACGAGCTGCTCAAGGCCCGCGCCGAGCAGGCGACACAGACACAAGCCGCAGCCCAGCCGGCGGCGCAGGGCAGCAGCAGCGCTGGCGGAGGTTTGGGCGGCATACTGGGAGACCTGTTGGGTGGCAGCGGCAGCGGTAGCCGCCAGCGCGAAGGGGTAGTGGAGGCCCTGGCCAAAAGCGCGGCCCGTTCGGTGGGTAATCAGTTGGGAAGGGCCATCATCCGGGGGGTGTTGGGGTCGCTGCTCGGCAACAGACGCTGACGGACAACAGGAGTGGGAACCAAGCGCCCCGCCCCGGATATCGGGAGCGGGGCGCTTGTGCATCCGGCATCAAAGGCGCGGCAATCAGGACACGAGCCGACCGTCCTTCACCTGGATGACCTGTTCTGCTGCTCTGGCGATCTGATCGTTGTGGGTCACGATGACGATGGTGGTGCCCCGGCGATGCAGATCACGCAGGATGGCCAGCACCTCCGCCTCCGCGGCGGAATCAAGATTACCGGTGGGCTCATCCATCAGCAGAATATCCGGATCGTTGGCCAGGGCGCGGGCGATGGCCACCCGCTGCTGCTGACCTCCGGAAAGCTGGGACGGCTTATTGTTCGCCTTGTCGGCCAGCCCCACCAGGGCAAGCAGTTCCATGGCGCGCTCCGTTTGGCGTCTCTCCGGCACGCCGGCCAGCATCATGGCGGTTTCGATATTCTCCCGGGCGGTCAGGTTCTGCAGCAGGTTGAAGAACTGGAAGACAAAACCGATTTTCTCCCGACGCACCGCCGCCAACCGGTTGTTATCCAGGCCGCTCAACTCCGTACCCCCCAGCCAGACGCTGCCGCTGCTGGGACGGTCCAGCCCGCCCAGCAGGTGCATCAGGGTACTCTTGCCATGCCCCGAGGGACCGACGATACAGGCAAAAACCCCTTTCCCGATCTCCAGCGACACCTCTCGCAGCGCCGTGGTGGCCGCCTCGCCGGTGCCGTACACCTTGCCGACGTTTTCAGTTCTGATGAAGATATCATTCATAGCTGATCGCCTCCACCGGCGACAGTCGCGCCGCCCGCCAGGCAGGGTAGAGACCGGCCACCACCGCCACGATTGTTGAAAAAACAATGGAGCCGACAACCAGCTTCAGGTCAATGACCGAGGCGGTACCGGACCCCTTGACCAGCGTGGTGAAGGCATTGTTGCCGATGTAGGGTGCCACTGCCATGGAGGTGACCAGACCGGCCGCGACACCGCAGACGCCCCCCAGCAGGCCATAGAAACCGGACTCCAGGATGAAGGCTCCGAAGATGGTGGACTGCCGCGCCCCCAAGGCCAGGAGGATGCCGATCTCCCGTTTGCGCTCGTAGGTCGCGGTCATCATGGTGTTGATGATGCCGAAGGCCGCTGCCAGCACCGATACCGCCGCGATGAGCTGCAGGGTGATGTTCACCGAACCGACGATGGCCAGTACCGACCTGAGCATCTGTTTGTCTGAAATCACACCCAGCCCGCCGCTTTCCACCGTAATCTGCTCGATGTACTGATCAATCAGTGCCAGGTTGTCCACGGTGACCGCAGCGTAGGAAACCCGGTCCACCGCCTTGAACAGCCGCTGGGCCGTAGACAGGGGGATGAACAGGGTATAGTCGTCCCTGCCGCCGGTACGGGCAAGCACGCCGGCCACGGCGAGCTGCGTGCCGCGGACGGTAAGGGAGGAGCCGGGCCGCAGGCCGAACTGGTCGGCCAGGGCCGTGCCGACCACCACGCCATCGGCGCTGCCGGGGCCGAAATAACTTCCCTGGCTAACCTTCCACCCCTTGAGCCGCTTGGTTTCTTCCGGCAGGATACCGCTGACGGAGACCGGCTTATTGTTGATGGCGGTCTTCTGGGCCAGAAACGGCACCACGGTCAGCCCCTTGATGGCAGAGATTTTACCGATCTCTGCCATGGTGATGGTGGTGGGCATCTGGTCGCCGGTCAGCACCGATAACTGTTCATAGCCGCAGGAGCCCTTGGGGACCACCACCAGGTTGGCCCCCAGGGCGTTGGTTTCCCGATAGATTTCTTTCTTCAGACTCCCTCCCATGGACTGGAAGGTTACAAACGAAGCGATACCGATGGTGATCCCCAACAGGGTGAAGGCGAACCTGCCCCGCCGGCGGGAGATGTTGCTGACCACAAGCTTTGACAGTGTCATCTACCCTCCGATCTTATGGTTGCGCACCACCTTCAGCTTGTGCGCGGAAAACAGGTAGCCGTCGGCCAGCTTGACGAAGGAGCCGGTCAGCCGCACCTCGTCCCCGAACTTCGGCATCTGCCCCTGGTATTTGATCGGAATGAACAGCTTGTTGCAGTTCTGGGTCGTGCACTGCAGCTCCTTGATATCCATGATGCCGAAAATAGACGGATCCTGGTTGGATATTCCCCCCATGATACCGGTAATGGTGATGGTGCCGGTGAAGGAAGCGGGATCATTGCCCACGTCGTTCACGTTCAGGGCCTTGGCGCTGCCGGTGGTGACGACAACAATGCCGATGAGTGCTACAACTGCCAGGGCCAGGGCGACGATGACGGATTTTTTCATGGTACGACTCCTTACGCAGAAAAAGTTGAGCAGGTAGCCGCAGAAGCGTAGGCGAACGCTTCGCGGACGTACTGCACTGGTACGTAGCGG
Organism: Trichlorobacter ammonificans; assembly: GCF_933509905.1. Taxonomy (GTDB): domain Bacteria; phylum Desulfobacterota; class Desulfuromonadia; order Geobacterales; family Pseudopelobacteraceae; genus Trichlorobacter; species Trichlorobacter ammonificans. The sequence continues at coordinate 1,898,329 of NZ_OW150024.1, forward strand.
ACAGCACGGTGGTGAGACTTCTGTCAGGGGAGTTAAACGGCGGCTTCCGGGGGGTATTCGATCAGCGTGGGGTATTCCTTGGGGTGGTAGCTGCAGGACAGGACCGGATGGACGAAAGCCGGCGCCTGACGCATCTCCACCACCGGCAGCTCGGCAAGTACTGCGGTCGACAGGCAGTGTGAGCAGGCGCAGTCCGGTGTGGTGCAGGGCACCTGTTTTTCCGGACTTTGCCGTGCTCCGCCCTCGCAGCAGCGATCGGGCGTCGGGGCAGCGAGCAGTGCCGAAGCAGTGGTGAACGCTCCGCTCGTCACCACGACGGCGGCAACCAGGGTTATCAGGGCGACTATGCGGAGCCAGGAGCCGAGCATGGCAGCCATAGTAGGAAATCCGGAGCTGCGGTGTCAAGCACGTTGCTCCTGCCGCACGCCGCCGGCACGCAAGATTCCGCTGGACAACGCCGCCGGGCCACGGTACCACATCCGGACACCACACGCATACCGGGGGGCATCATGGAAACCGCCGACAACGCCGAAAAACGCTACAACCAGTTTGCCAGCGACAATTACGCCGGTATCTGCCCCGAAGCCTGGCAGGCAATGGCAACGGCCAACCACGGGTTTGCTCCCTCCTACGGCGACGACTGCTGGACGAAGCGGGCGTGCGAGCTGCTGCGGGAACAGTTCGAAACCGACTGCCAGATCTTCTTCGTTTTCAATGGTACCGCCGCCAACTCCCTGGCCCTGGCCTCCCTCTGCCATTCCTTCCACAGCGTGATCTGCCATGACCTTGCCCATATCGAAACCGACGAGTGCGGCGCTCCCGAGTTCTTCAGCAACGGCACCAAGCTGCTGCACGTGGGGGGACGTGCAGGCAAGCTGGACCTGGACGAGGTGGAACGGACCATAACCCGGCGCAGCGACATCCACTACCCCAAGCCGCGCGTGCTGAGCCTGACCCAGGCCACCGAGGTGGGGACGGTCTACACGGTGGAAGAGGTCCGTGCCGCCTGCGACCTGGCGGCGCGTTATGGACTGCGGGTGCAGATGGACGGCGCCCGCTTCGCCAATGCCGTTGTTTCGCTCGGGGCAACACCGGCCGAACAGACCTGGAAGGCCGGAGTAGATGTGCTGTGCCTGGGGGGAGCCAAAAACGGCATGGCCGTGGGAGAAGCGGTGATCTTCTTCAGGCGCGATTTGGCCGATGAGTTCGAGTACCGTTGCAAGCAGGCCGGTCAATTGGCCTCGAAAATGCGCTTTCTGGCCGCCCCCTGGGTCGGAATGCTGGAAAACGACGCCTGGCTGGATAACGCCCGGCACGCCAACCGTTGCGCCAGCCTGCTGGCGCAGGAATTGTCCGCCATCGACGGCCTGGAGCTCATGGTTCCTGTTCAGGCCAACTCGGTGTTCGTCCGGCTTCCGGAGCCGGCAGCCGCCGCGCTGCGTGACGCGGGCTGGCGATTTTACACCTTCATCGGCTCCGGCGGCGCGCGTTTCATGTGTTCCTGGCAGACCACGGCGGAGGATGTACACCTGCTGGCGGCGGCGGTACGGCGGGCAATGGCTGCCGCCTGATCAACGGTTGTACGGCGCCGGCACCAACCGACGCAGTGTTTCGGATACCGCCGCCGGACAGGCGAGAATCACAGAATTTCATTGACGTATGACCTTCATCGCGTAGTATCTTTCGCAGGTGGTGCCGCTACTGCACCCCCACCACCGTCCTACGGAGGCGTTCCCTGCTTCTCACCACCCTGGAAATTTTCGCCATGGCCATCGGAGCCGGCATGGTCGGCTCCATTCTGGGGCTGGGGGGCGGCATCATCATCGTGCCGGCCCTGACCCTGCTGTTCGACGTACCGTTGCGCACCGCCGTGGCCGCCTCCACCGTCTCCATCATCGCCACCTCCACCGGCGCCGCCGTGGCCTACCTGAATGAACGGCTGACCAACACCCGCGTAGCCATGTGGCTGGAAATGGGCACCGCCGTCGGCGCGGTCTGCGGCGCCCTGATCGCCGGCTGGATGAATCAACGATTCCTCTTTATCCTCTTCGGCCTGCTGCTGGCCTACTCCGGCTACAACATGTTCAAAAGCCGCTCACTGGAACTGCCAACCGGCGTGGAGCCCGACCGTCTTTCCCTGAAGCTGAAACTGGCCGGTTCCTACTATGATCGCCTGCTGGCCCGCCAGGTGGACTACCAGGTAACCCGGACCCTGCCGGGTCTTGCCATCATGTACTTCTCCGGCGCCGCCGCCGGCCTGCTGGGAATCGGCGCCGGCATCTTCAAGGTACCGGCCATGGACCAGGTGATGCGCATGCCGTTCAAGGCCTCCACCGCCACCTCCAACTTCATGATCGGGGTCACGGCGGTCTCCGGCGCCGTGGTTTATTTTGCCCGGGGCGACGTCGAGCCGCTGGTGGCGGGACCGGTGGTGCTGGGAGTGCTGCTGGGGGCGATGCTGGGGGCCAAGCTGATGGTCAGACTGAAAAGTTCCACCATTCGCAAACTCTTTATTCCCCTGATCGTTTACACGGCTGTACAGATGATATACCGGGGAGTACGCTGATGTCCGGCCACGTTCCCGCCAGACATGCCGCGATTGAGACGGTTCTTGCCCGCCTGCTGCGGCTCGGCTCCCTGGCGGCCGCGGTATTGCTGGCAGGGGGAGTCGCCATCATGCTCTCCGGCAATGTTCCGCTGGCAACGGGACTGATTTCAGCCGGCCTCATTGCCCTGATGGCAACACCGGTGCTGCGGGTGCTGACGGCGGGGCTGATCTTCATCCGGGAGCGGGACTGGCTCTTCGCCCTGTTTTGCCTGGTGGTGCTGTGTACACTGGTTGTCGGTATCATACTGGGGAGCATCTCCTGAGTCTAACCTCTGCCGAGAAGGAGGGACGCGATGTACGAGCAGGTGGTCGCCGAGATCAGCCGTTTTGTTGCCGAAGATGAGGGTAACCGTTTTGCGGATGGCAGCGCCCCCTATTTCGACGCGCCGCTGGTAGGGTTTGCTGCCGCCGATAGTCCGCTGTTCCGGCAATACCAGCAGATCATCGGCCCGTTCCACCGCACGCCGGACCAGATTCTGCCCGGTGCCGCCACGGTGATCGTCTGGTCCCTGCCGATCACGCGCAGTACCCGCGAGGCCAACCGTCGTGAGAACGAGTATCCCTCCCACGCCTGGGCATTGACCCGTTGTTTCGGCGAGGACTTCAATATCAGCCTGCGCCGGCACCTGGTGGCCTGGCTGGAGCGGCACGGGTACCGGGCCATCGCGCCGCAACTTGATCCCGCCTGGCAGGAGTATGCGGATACCCCGGTGGGGGTGGCCTCCACCTGGTCGGAACGCCATGCCGCTTACGCCGCGGGCCTAGGCACCTTCAGCCTGAACGACGCCCTGATCACGCCGCGGGGGATTGCCCACCGTCTGGGCAGCGTGATCACCGACCTGGCCCTGCCCCCCTCCTGCAGCGAACTTCCCGAATATCGCTCCAACTGCCTGTTCTATCGTAACGGCACGTGCGGCGCCTGCATCACCCGCTGTCCCGTGGGGGCGCTTTCCCGCGACGGTCACGACAAGAGCCGCTGCAAGGCCTACGTCTACGGCACCCTGGCCGACCTGCTGGCAGAGCGCTACGGCACCCCTAAGCCGGGGTGTGGCCTCTGTCAGACCAAGGTCCCGTGCGAGGAGCGCATCCCCACCGCTGTTTAGTCAAACCAAAGGCGATTTCACTGGATTTCTCCTTGACAACGCCGCCGGCACCACATAACAATAGAACCATGTTTGCTCTCAAAAACGAAGCCTTCACCATCCAAGTCTGCCATCCCCATCCCCCCTGATTTCCGCCTTTGCCGGATGTCTCACCCTCTCTTCGTACACCCGCGTCCTGCGCCGGGTCGGCCGTGACGCATTCAGATCAGCAAAGGTTTTGCCATGACATCCGCATTCAGTACGCTGCTCGACAATTGGCTGCCCAAGTCGGTGACGAGCCTTCGCTCCTACTCAAAGCAGGATTTTTCGTCCGATTGCGTGGCCGGCATCACCGTGGGGCTGGTAGCCCTGCCCCTGGCCATGGCCTTTGGCATCTCCTCCGGGGTAACGCCCCAAGCCGGCATCTATACCGCCGTGGTGGCCGGATTCCTGATCTCGGCCCTGGGGGGCTCCCGCACCCAGATCGGCGGCCCCACCGGCGCGTTTGTGGTGGTGATCGCCGCCATCATCGCCAAGCACGGCCTGTCCGGCCTGCTGATGGTCACCATGATGGCCGGGGCGATTCTCCTGTTCCTGGGAATTACCGGCCTGGGCAACGCGGTGAAGTTCATTCCCCGGCCGGTGGTGATCGGCTTCACCAACGGCATTGCCCTGCTGATCGCCTCCACCCAGATCAAGGATTTTTTGGGAATCACCGGCGCCACGCCGGTCCCCAGCGAGTTCCTGGAGCGGATGGCTTGGCTCGGCGAGCATAGCGCCACCATCAGCATTCCCACGGTACTGCTGGGACTGACCTCGCTGCTGGTCATCATTCTGTTCGGCCGGATTACGAAGAAGGTACCGGGCACCATCGTGGCCCTGCTGCTGGCCACCGCCGCCACTGCCGCCTTCAACCTGCCGGTGGCCACCATCGGCAGCGCCTTCGGCGGCATCCCCACCGGCCTGCCGGACATCCGCATGCCGGAATTCCGCACCGACCTGATTATTCCGCTGCTGCCTTCCGCCCTCACCGTGGCGCTGCTGGCCGCCATCGAGAGCCTGCTTTCCGCCGTGGTGGCCGACTCCATGAGCGGCGACCGCCACAACTCCAATGTGGAACTGGTGGCCCAGGGGGTGGCCAACCTGGCGGTGCCGCTGTTCGGCGGCATCCCGGTGACCGGCGCCATCGCCCGCACCGCCACCAACATCCGTTCCGGTGCCAGAAGCCCGGTCTCCGGTATGGTCCATGCGCTCACCCTGCTCTGCATCCTGCTTTTTGCCGCCCCCCTGGCCCGTTTCATCCCCCTGGCCACCCTGGCGGCAGTGCTGTTCGTGGTTGCCTACAACATGGGGGAATGGCACGAAATTCCGCACATCGTCCGGCTGGACGTCAAGGATATCGCAGTTTGGGTGCTGACCTTCCTGCTGACGGTGGTGGCTGATCTGACCATTGCGGTGGAGGTGGGGATGGTGCTGGCGGCCCTGTTGTACATCTATCAGGTGACCAAGACCACCAGGGTGGCGGTGGTGACGCCGGAGGCGGTGGAGGAGGCGCGGCCGCACATCGTGCAGAACTACGCCATCCCCCATTATGTAAGCATGATCCATATCCAGGGACCGCTGCTGTTCGGCGCTGCGGAGAAGGTGAACGAAATTCTGCGGGACATTGACGACCTCAACCAGATCGTGATCCTGCGACTGCGCCACATGACCGCCATCGACGCCACCGGCCTGCACGCCATCGAGCGGCTGCACGACCAGATCACCGCCACCGGCCGTATCCTGCTGATCTGCGGCGCCCGCCGGCAACCGAAGCGGCTGATCTACACGTCTACCCTGCCCAGGGTGGTGGGAGCCCGCAATATTCTGCCCAACATCGGTTCGGCGCTGCACCGTGCCCGGGAACTGTATGCCCGGTTCAACGGGCTTGAGGAGGAGATGGCGGGACAGCTTTCAGAGATGACTATTTAAGACGATGTAAGAGGCGGGGTTCACGCGGAGCCGCGGAGAGCGCGGAGAAAAGCGGACTTCAAAGGCAATGGCACGCGGATTAGCGCGGATGCGACGGATTTACACGGATTTATAAATTTGTCCTGTTTTTTTGGTCTTATCCGCGCAGATCAGTTCAAATCCGGACTTTTCCGCGTGCTATGAAGGATTTTCCTCGCGCCCTCCGCTCCTCCGCGTGAGGCTGCTGTCACGGTTTTCCGGCCGGTTCCGATTTCTTGCCGTCCGGCGCGACGATCTCCACTCTGGCGCCGGGCATTACCCGCAGCTGACCATCCACCACCACCCGTTCGCCCACGGCCACTCCCTTTTCAATAACCGTGAGTCCCCGGTGGGCGGGGCCGACCACCACCGGCCGCACCTCGGCGGTCATATCCTGGGCAACCGTGAAGACGAAGCTCCCCTGCTGGCCGGTTTGGACCGCCGGAGACGGAACGGTTACCGCCCCCGTGCGCTCATCCAGGGTGAGAACCACCTGTACGAACTGCCCCGGCCAGAGGGTACGGCGGGGGTTGGCAAAGCGCCCCTTGAGACGGATGGCGCCGGTGGCCTGATCAACGGTGTTGTCCAGAAACGAGACCACCCCCTGTTCTTTCACGCCACCCTGAGCCTCGGTTTCCACCGCCACCCTGCCCCGACCGATCCGTGCCTGCAGTTCGGCCAGATCCCGCTCCGGCAGACTGAAGACCACATTGACCGGAGTAATCGTGTTGATGGTCACCAGAGCGGTTTCGTTCTCCTTGACCACGTTACCGCGGTGCACCGCCAGGTTCCCCAACCGCCCGCTGATGGGGGCGGTGATGGTGCAGTAGGCCACCTGCAGCCGCGCATGCTCCACCACGGCACGGTCGGCCTCCATGTCGGCGGCGGCTGATTCGGCCCTGGTGCGATAACTGTCGGCCTGTTCCTGGGTGACGATGCCGTCCTTGACCAGTCTGGCGTAGCGCTCGTAATCCCGCCGCGCATTCTCCATGATCACCCGATTGCGGGTAAAGGAGGCTTCCGCCTTTTTCAGGGCAGCCTGCCAGGGACGGGGGTCCACCTGAAAGAGTCGCTGCCCCCTGGAGACCTCCTGCCCCTCGGCAACGTAGACCGCCGCAAGCTCGCCGGAGAGTTGCGGGCGGATCGTGACGGTCTCGCTGGCCTCCACCGTGCCCACCGCCTGCACGGTGCGGGGGATGTTCGCCGTCGCCGCGATGGCCACCGCCACCGGCGCGGGAGGACGAGCGGCCTGCTTACGTTTCTTTTCCGCACAGCCGGCGCCCAGACACAGCACTGCCACCATGAAAAGGCACCGGAGCAGCGACCTCATTGCCACCGTCCCCCCCTACTCTGCACGATACGGTTGCGCCTACTCCCGCACATAGGTATCCAGGTCGGTTTCATGAACCATTCCCATCAGACGGGCGTATTCCGATTCGATCATCAGGTAGTGGTTGCGGGTTTCGTCGGCATTGCGCTCGAACACGGCCCGAACCTCCGGTATCGCGATGCTGGCGGCAATGGTGCGCAGTACCGACTCCAGCTGCTGTTCCTTCTCCATGGCCAGCTCCAGCGCCTGCTGCGCGGTGAAGCCGCTGTCCAGCAGGGTACCCAACGCCGCGGACCAACCGCTGCCCTGTTCCGGTATCGCCGCCATGAAAATATCGAAGTCGGGAAGATCGTTCCCCGTGTACATGTCGTAGAAACTGCCGGCGTGTTGCCGTTCCTCCCGGGCCAGCAGCTCGAAAATCCGCCGGGCTTCGGGGTCGGCGATCCGCTGTGCAGCCAGCAGGTAGAAATCCATTGCGCTTTTTTCGGTGTACAGCGAGTTTTTGATCGCTTCCTGAAGATTGATACTCATGGCGCCCCTCCCGGTTATGCGGTTGTGAGACTCATTGATATGTATTCATTAACAAACCGGAGGAAACAAGGTCAAGCTGATTCCGGGGTGCTGCCTCCCCGACTTTTCCGCTCATCATCCGCTATCATGATCGCTACGGCCGGACCATGGACCGGAGCCCCCAGCGGAACGAGCGGCGCGATTGACGTCTCCTCCCGAATCGGTATATTGTCATATTTTAAACACACGGGGGAACGATGGCTGCGGAGAAATTTGAAGCATCCCTGAAAAAACTCGAAGAGATCGTCAGAAGGCTGGAGAACGGCACGCTGCCGCTGGATGATGCCATCAAGGCCTTTGAGGAGGGGGTGCGACATGCGTCCCTCTGCGCGCGCAAACTTGACGAGGCGGAGCGGAAGGTGGAACTGCTGATCAAGCAGCGCAACGGCTCCTTCCGTCGGGCCCCCTTTACCGCCGAAAATGGCGACGATGACACGGAAAGGTAAGTAATACTCATGGATTTCACGGCATACCTGAAAGAACGTATCGCCCTGGTTGACCAGGCACTGGATCAGTATCTTCCCGCTGAGGAGAAACGTCCGCAGAGCATTCACACAGCAATGCGCTACTCCATCTTTGCCGGCGGCAAGCGGGTGCGCCCCGTCCTGATGCTGGCCGCCTGCGAAACCGTGGGAGGGAAGCTCGAGGCGGCCCTGCCCGCGGCCTGTGCCATGGAAATGATCCACACCTACTCCCTGATCCACGACGACCTGCCGGCCATGGACGACGACGACTTCCGCCGCGGCCGTCCCACCAACCACAAGGTGTTCGGCGAGGCGATCGCCATCCTGGCCGGTGACGGCCTGCTGACCGAGGCGTTCAAGCTGCTCAGCGATCCCCGGATAAACGGGGATATCCCGGCAGCAACCCGCTTGGCGGTGATCAGCGAGATCGCCACCTGCGCCGGCACCTTCGGCATGGTGGGGGGCCAGGTGGTTGATATGGAAAGTGAGGGAAAGCCGGAGATGGATCTGCCCACGGTGCAGTACATCCACACCCACAAGACCGGCGCGCTGATCAAGGCTGCCGTCGTGGCCGGCGCACTGCTGGGCGGTGCCGACGAGCAGGGACTGGCGGCGATCCGTCGCTACGGCGAGGCAGCCGGCCTGGCCTTCCAGATCGCCGACGACATCCTGGATATCGAGGGAACCACCGAAGAAATCGGCAAGGATGCCGGCTCGGACGAGGCCCGGGGCAAGGCCACCTACCCGGCGGTGATGGGGCTGGCTGCGGCCAAGCAGGAGGCCCAGGCCATGATGGACGACGCCTTTGCCGCCCTGGTCCCCTTCGGCGGTGCCGCCGACCCGCTGCGGAACATCGCACGCTACATTGTGGAACGAAAGAACTGACCCATGTCGCTGCTTGCACAGATCAACGATCCCAAGGATCTCAAACGCCTGCCCGACTCCTCGCTTGCCGAACTGGCCCAGGAGATCCGCACTCTGATCATCGACACCTGCGCCAGCAACGGTGGCCACCTGGCCCCTTCGCTGGGGGTGGTGGAGTTGACCCTGGCCCTGCACCGAGTCTTCGACTCCCCCCAGGACAAGCTGGTCTGGGACGTGGGACACCAGGCCTACGCCCACAAGATCATCTGCGGTCGCCGCGACCGTTTCTCCACCCTGCGCACCCTGGACGGCATCAGCGGCTTCCCCAAGCGCTGCGAATCGGTGCACGACGTCTGGGAGGTGGGGCACTCCTCCACCTCGCTCTCCGCAGCCACCGGTTTTGCCGTCTCCCGTGACCTGAGCCGGCGCAAAACCAAGGTGGTGGCGGTGATCGGCGACGGTTCCATGACCGGCGGCATCGCCTTCGAAGCCCTGAACCACGCCGGCCACCTGAACCGGGACATGGTCGTTGTCCTGAACGACAACGAGATGTCCATCGCCGAAAACGTGGGGGCGCTCTCCGGCTTCCTTTCCCGCACTTCTTCCAGCGAATTCATCCATCGGATCAAGCGGGAAACCGAGGAGTTCATCAGGGGGATCGGCAGCGACGTGGGGAAAAGCGCCCTCAAGGTGGCCCGCAAGGTGGAGGAGTCGTTCAAGGGGCTGTTCACGCCGGCCATGCTGTTCCAGGCCTTTGGTTTCGAGTACGTCGGCCCCATCGATGGTCACGACCTGCCGCTCCTGATGGAAACCCTGGAGCGGGTGAAAAGTTTCGACAACGCCGTGCTGGTCCATGTGCTGACCACCAAGGGGAAAGGGTACCAGCCTGCGGAGCAGAATCCGGCCCTGTTCCACGGGGTGGGTCCCTTCGAGCGGGAAACCGGCAAGGTGCTGAAAGGAAAAGGGGGCGCCTCCTCCTACACCGCCATCTTCGGCTCCGTGGTCAGCCGGCTGGCCGAGGATGACGAGCGGGTGGTGGCCATTACCGCCGCCATGCCGGACGGCACCGGCCTCACCCCTTTTTCAAAACAGTTTCCGGACCGCTTTTTCGATGTCGGTATCGCCGAGCAGCACGGGGTCACCTTTGCCGCCGGTCTGGCAGCGGAAGGGAAGCGGCCGGTCTTCGCCGTCTACTCCAGCTTCCTGCAGCGGGCCTACGACGAGGTGCTGCACGATGTCTGCCTGCAGAACCTGCCCGTGATCTTTGCCCTGGACCGGGGCGGGGTAGTGGGCAGCGACGGCCCCACGCACCACGGCGTCTTCGACCTCTCCTACCTGCGCCATATCCCCAACATGACCCTGATGGCGCCCAAGGATGAGAACGAACTGCAGCACATGCTGAAAACCGCCCTCTGTCACGACGGGCCGGTGGCGGTGCGCTACCCCCGGGGCAACGGCTACGGCGTGCCGCTGGACCAGGAGCTGCGCTGCCTGCCGATGGGGAAAGCCGAGCTGCTCCGTTCCGGCGTCAACGGTGTCATCGTCGCCCTGGGCACCATGGTGGTGCCGGCTCTGGAGGCAGCGGAACTGCTGGCGGCGGAGGGGATCGACCTGACGGTGGTGAACGCCCGCTTCGTCAAGCCGCTGGATGAGGAACTGCTGCTGGAGCTGGCCGGGCGCTACCCGAAGATTGTAACCATTGAGGAAAACGTGCTGCAGGGGGGCTTCGGCACGGCCGTCATGGAACTGTACGCCGACCGGGGACTGCATGACCGGGCCGTGCTGCGGCTGGGCTACCCCGACGCCTACATCGTCCAGGGGGAACAGCACGAGTTGCGGGCCATGCACGGACTGGACCCCGCGGGGATTGCCGCAAAGGCCGCGCGGTTCTTCAGGGGTTGATGGCACCGTCATCATGACCTACGACGAACTGCTGCAGGCACTCCATCTGTTCGGCTTTCACGAGAGCGACCTGCTCACCATCCGCCGGATCAAGGATCGCCAGCGGGTGCTCCTGAAGCAGTCCCACCCCGATCTGCAGGGAGCCGACTCCACGGAGCGGACCCGGCAGATCAACGAGGCGGCCCGACTGATCATGGCCTATGTCAACGAGTACCGTTTTTCCTTCGGCCGGGAGGAGTTCTACCGCCAATGTCCCGAGGAACACCTGCGCCGCCAGTTTGCCGCCGACCCGATCTGGAGCGGCGGCAGCCTGGAGGCGAAACAGCAGTAAGCTTCAGCAGCCGGTATCGCTCCGGCGTGCTCGAAAGGTCAGCACCAGAACATTGCGCTCCCCGTCCCGGCGATACCTGATCCCGTCGCTCATGGTCCGGATCAGATGCACTCCCAGACCACCCACCGGCCGCTGATCAAGGGGTTGCGACAGCTGCGGGGTCGGAACGACACGGGGATCAAAGCTCCCCGCCTGATCGCTCAACAGCAATTCCAGTTCCCCTCCCTCCCTGGTGGCCAGTTCGACCAGGATCGGCCCGCCTGCTCCCGCGTACCCGTGCAGTGCCGTATTCATCACTGCTTCTTCCAGCACCAGCTCCAGCCGCTGCTGCAGCTCGTCTCCCGCACCCGCCGCGCCAGCGGCCGCCATGACACGCGCCCTCAACTCCGGCAAAGCCGAAACCAGGGCGGTGGTCTCAAGCCTGAGCAGCACCACCCGCTCCGCCACCTCAGCCTCCGAGTGCGGCAAGCGCATCATCAACGGTATGCTGGACCTCCAGGCTCTCCAGGAAGCCGGAGACCATGAACACTTCCCGTACCATACCGAACAAGCCGCAGATGAGGAACCGGCGCTGCCGCTGTTTCAGCTCCTTTGCCATGGCGAGCAACTGGCGCAGGCCGGAGCTGCTGATGTAGCTGAGTCCCGCAAAGTCCAGTACCACCGGCAGATCGCAGCCGTCCAGCTGCTCGTCGAACCACCGCTCCAGAACCGGCACCTGATCGGCGTCAAGGCGGCCGGCCAGCAGGGCAACCGTTGCTCCGCCCCGATGCTGCGTTGTTATCTGCAGATATGCATCCATCGTGCCCTCCAAAACGGAATCAGCCGCCGGCTACGACCTTGCCACGGCTGCGTCACGGGGAACCGGCCGGTTGCCTCACGGTGCCGGATTGATCCGTACCTGGGTCGGCACCCACCTGACCAGGATGGCACGCAGGCTGCCGTCCTGACGCATCCGGGCCAGCACGTCATTCAACTGCGTCAGCAAGGGGGTGTCTCCTCTGCGCACCGCCCAGGCCAACGGCTCGTCGGTCAATGGTTCGTAGGAGGCGGTCAGCCCCTGGTGCTGGGTTGTGATATTGGCGCTGAAGCGCCAGATGGTGGGGGCGTCATGGATGAAGCAGTCGATCTTGCGTTCTTCCAACGCTGCAACCGCCTCCTCCGTTGAGGCGAAGTGGGTAACGGTACTCCAGGCAAATGTCCTGAGCGCATAGGCCTCACCGGTACTGCCCCGCTCGACGCCGATCCGCACCCCGGCCGTCCGGTCGAAGAGAGCCCTGGGAAAACGTCTGATGTCCTGCTCCCGGATCAGCAGCATCTGCCCCACCCGCAGGTAAGGGGTGGTAAAGCCGACCTCCTGTTCCCGCTCCGGGGTGACCGACATGCCGGCCATGACCGTGTCGATCCGCCCCTCCTGCAATGCCGGGATCAGACGATTGAACGGCAGGATTTCAAAGACCACCTCCCGGCCGGTCCGCTCGGCCACCTGCCGGGCGAGGTCCGGTTCCACCCCCTTCAGAACTCCCTCCTCCAAAAACGCCATCGGCGGATAGCCGGGCGCTATCCCAACCCGGAGCGGAGGACCGGCGGCACAGCCGGAAAACAGCACCTGGAAGCAGAGGACAAGAAGGAGTGCGGGAAAGGCTGGTATCCGTTTCATGGAGAACTCCTCGGAACGCGATGATGGCTTCAGCTTATCAAAGGGACCGGCCTCAGTCCCGGTTCAGCAGACCGGCGATCACTTCCGGCGCCAGGGCAGCACGCTCCTCCTGACCGTCAGCCATTCGCTTGAGCAGGGCTGTGCCGGCAACGACCTCGTCGTCTCCCAGCACCATACTGAAGCGGCAGCCCAGCTTGTCGGCACGGCGCATCTGCCCTTTCAGACTCTTCCCCTCGCAGTCCACCTCCACCCACCGCCCCTGGTCCTGCAGGGCCGCCATCAGCGCAAAGGCTTTTCTGCGGGCCGCTTCTCCCACGACGGCAATGAACAGGTCCGGCCGCCGTTCGAAAGCGCGATCCCCCAGGAGCAGCGCCACCCGCTCCACCCCCAGGGCGAAACCGATGCCCGGTGCCGAAGGACCGCCAAGCTGTGCCACCAGACCGTCGTAACGGCCGCCGGCGGCAACGGCGGACTGGGCTCCCAAGAGGCCGGTGACCAGCTCAAACGTGGTGCGGGTGTAGTAATCCAGGCCGCGCACCATGCGGGGATTGAGGCTGAACGTTACCTGCGCCTCGCTCAGGTAGCCCTGCACCGCCCGGAAGTGGTCGTCGCAGGCGCTGCAGAGATGCTCCACCATGGCCGGCGCCCCCTGGGTGGCCTCCACGCAGCCCGGCACCTTGCAGTCCAGGGCACGCAACGGGTTGGTGCTCTTCCTGCGGCGGCAGTCGTCGCACAGTGCCCCCTCCCGCTCATCAAGAAACGCCACCAGGGCCTGCCGGTAGGCGGGACGGCAGTCGGGACAGCCCAGGGAATTGATCTGCAGACGGGGCTCATCCAGTCCCAACTCCCCGAACAGGCGGCTCACCATCAGCAGCACCTGGGCATCCATCACCGGCTCCGCAGTCCCCACCGCTTCGGCGCCGATCTGGTGGAACTGGCGGTAGCGCCCCTTCTGGGGCCGTTCGTGGCGGAACATGGGTCCCAGGTAGTAGAGTTTGTTGACACTGTCCTGGGCGTAGAGCTTATGCTCGATCAGGGCCCGCATCACCCCGGCGGTCCCCTCAGGCCGCAAGGTAAGGCTGTGCCCCCCCTTGTCGCTGAAGGTGTACATCTCCTTTTCCACGATATCGGTGGTATCGCCGATGGAGCGGCAGAACAGCTCGGTCTTCTCCACGATCGGCACCCGGATTTCGCTGAAGCCGTAGCGTGCGAAAACCCGCCGGGCCGTTGCCTCGATGAACTGCCACAGGGGGGTGTCCTCCGGCAGAATGTCGTTGAACCCCTTGATGCCGCTGATACTCATTGAATCGCTCCTTCGTGCCGTCCTGAAACGTTCAGGGGCAATCTCGGTGAATTGCCCCTGCGCCTTTCCTTGTAACGCAGCCGGCCGGACACTGTCAACCACCGGGTGTAACGTCAGGTTTACGGCGCTGCTCCCCTTGAGCAAACACCAAAGAAAAACGCTCCGACCACTGGGCCGGAGCGTTCATTGCCGGATTATCAATCCATTCCTACGGCTGCTTCGTGCCGCCGCTCAGCGTCACCGTCCCCAGGGGAGCGTCGCCGGTCAGTGTGGCATTCAGCTTGCCGTCCGCCGTCAGGGAGATGGTAACGGCCACGGTGCCGGACAGCGTGGCGGGCGACCAGGTGATGAACCGCCCTCCCAGGGTCGTGCGTCCCGTATAGCTGAGGGGATTCAATACATACATGGTGCCTCCCCCCACCGGGGTATAATCCATAAATCCACTGAGCAGGACCGACAGATGGGCGCCATCGGGGAATGCCCACTCGCCGAAAACGTCCAGGGTGTCGGGCGGCAGGATCTGCGCATAGCGGAAGGTCACCGTGCCGTAGTCCGTACTGCCAACATTGGGGCGTTTCGTGGCGCCCACGATCTCCAGTTTGTAGTAGGTCGGCGGCTCCATCCCCAACATATCCTTGGAACGAAAGACGTAGACGGTTCCCGCTGTCGCCGGGAAGGTGGGAGGGCCGGGTTCGTTGCTGTCCCGATAGATGCCGTAGGGCGCCCGGACGATGTCGGCATAGCCCTGGGTGGTGGACAGTGCTACCGCGTGGGGCAGGATCAGGCCTCCCTCCACGTCGTCGTACATGATCTCGCTCGGCACGCCGCCTGGGATGACGCCGGTGGCAAAGGTAAAGAACTGGTCCCCCCGCAGGACTGCGGTCATCTCAACAAGGGCGATGAAATCCTGTCCCGTGGCGTTCGCATTGTTCACCACCACCGTCAGGGAGGACGGGCCGAAGGTCTGGCTACTCTTCGACGCGCTCAGGGTGTAGCTGCCGTTCTGCACCCCGGCCAGGGTGTAGCTGCCGTCGGCGGCTGTTGTAGCCGTTGCCGTAGCGGCTCCCGAAGTCGATACCGTCACGCCGCTAACTCCGATGCCTCCAGCGGTCGTCACTTTACCACTGATGGTATAGCTCGTGCCGGTACTTCCCCCCGTGGAAGGTCCGGTATAGCTGCTTGCGACATTGCCAAGCAACGTCGTGATACTCGTGCTCGTGGTTTGGGTCCCTTGAACCGTGCCGTTGTGAACGGTATAGGTTGTATAGGTGATGGTCGTCGTGCTGTTCCCCTTCAGATACTCGGCGGGATCGACATTCTTTTTCAGCACCTCGTTAACGGCATTGAGTAACGAGGCAAGCTGTGTCTGCAGCGCAGAAACGCCGGCAGCTCCGGGGGCACTCGCACTCAGGGCGTCGGAAAGGTCCTTTTCCAGAGTAGCCGGTTTAAGCGCACCGGCCAACGACGAGGAAAGCGTTGTCGGATCGCTTCCTGCCGGGAGTGCACCGCTCCCGAAGGTTCCAATGGGGAGAGAAAGCTTCTGCTCAGCAAGAATGACTGCAGTCGTGGAGACTCTGTCCAGGTTTTTCGATACCGTTGCACCGGTCAGCGACGCCCTGTCGAGTAGTGCACGCAGCACCTGTGAACCGCGAACCGCCGTAAGGATGTAGTCCTTGTCGCGACTCACGCTAGCAGCTGGATAGGTGTAGGTGTCCGTTGTGCCGCTTTTGAGGGTCAAGGGCAGCGGAGCCCCAACGAGAATGCCGTTCAGGTCCCGTATCTCAAGGGTGAGATTTGCGGCGGCTTTTGTTGCTTGCGCCACTTTTGCGGGGCCTGCAACAACGGCAGGAAAGGTCGCTTCACCTGCCAGACTTGTCGTTGTGCTGCCGCCGCTGTCGTTATCACCGCAGCCGAACAGCGCCAAGCCGAGAACAAGCACCGACGCTTTTTTCAAAAGCCTTCCTAATAGTTTCATGCGTCATACCTCCTTTGTTTGCATGTGCAGCATTTTCCGCATGCTATTAGGGTGTCAACCGTACGAATGCAAGTCGTCCGGCTTGTCAACCGGCCTATTTTGTGTCATCTAACGTGTCAACTGTGGCTGAATATCCGCCCTGTAGTGCGCAATGAATCCGTTTTCGGGGAAACCAGATCATGTGCTTTCAAGCATCGCTCCCCTTCATCGCCTTTGTCGTATGGCTGCTGGCCGTTCCCATGGAAGGGTTTCTGGTGACCCCCCTGGGCGTGCAGCACCCACTGCTGTTTTTCCTCATTCCCCAAATAATAACGCTGTGGTGTATCGGTTCCGTCCGTTCCCGCACGTTCATGGCCCCCTTGAGCGTTGCCGGAGGGGGCATCACCATCGGCGCGACGGTGCTGTTGCCCCATGTTCCCGGTACTGCCTCCTTGCTTCTCGGCCTTGCGGGAGTTGGCTCCGCCTTCCTCTGCGTACGGGCCTGCTGCTACCTGAAGCGCTCACCCTCGCTAGTAACCACGGCGGCGCTGGGGCTCGCAGGGGCCAACGTGCTCCTGTTTCTTTTTACCGTGGTTCCCCTGGCCGACAGTGTCAAATTCCTCCTGGCAGCCGCCCTGTTGCTGATTCCCCTGGTTGCAGATTTCGAAATACGCACGGATGACGGCAACGAAAATCTTCCGCTATTTCTCCCCTTTGTCTTTGTCTTCCAGCTCGTTAGCGGACTTATGTACGGCGCCCTGTACGGCCACTACGCCCGCGTCGCCCTTTTTCCCGGCATTGAGCTCATTTTCTACATACTGGCCGTGGGGAGCGGGCTGGCGGTGCTCCGGCGACGGCACGAAGGGCTATTAGCCATCGCCATCGTCACAGCCATGTTTGCCTTTTCACTCTACCTCATTCCCGGTACCGTACCGGTCAATGCCGCGCTCTTCGCCATGCAGACGGCGGCCGGTTTCCTTGACCTGTATCTCCTCGCCCTGCTTCTCTCGCAACGAGACACGGTCCGCGCCTTCGGTCGCGGCCTTGCCGTGGCCTGCTCCGGTATCGTTCTGGGAAAGATAATTGCGCTTGCCGTCAGGGATGTGCCACCACTGGTCGTAGCCGCCTCGAATCTCGTACTCACCGTTTCAATCCTGCTCCTCTATCGTCAGATGCGGGGAGAACAAAACCTCGCCGGCCAGCCGTCTGCCGCCGACACGGAGACGAAGACGCTGGACGAAGCCAAGATAGCACAGCCAGAGCCGCTAGCCCGTCTCACGCTGCCGCCGGGGCTGAACAAGCGTTTTTCCGACCAGGAAAAATCGGTGCTCGCCTGCATTGTGCAAGGGATGACCTTCAAGGAAGCCGCCCGCTGCCTTACCATCTCCGAATCTTCGGTCAAGACCTACATGAAGAGAATTTACGAAAAAACGAGTGTTGCCGGAAAGGAAGAGCTACTGGCGAAGCTCGGGGGAGGATGGGGAGAGACCGATTGCGAACGAGAGTTACTACACGACCGTTCCGCCCCCTGAAACCGCACCCCCGTCCGCCGACCGCTCCTGATACAAAACACTGAAATCAAAAGACAAAATACTGCGCAACATTCTTTTCGATCTGGCTTGTCAACATTCACCAATATCAAACGCCGCAAGGCGTTGAGCACAATGGTATCGCCGACGCTTCCGGCGGCCTGAGGAGCATAAACTCCGCATCGTTCACCTCCCCGTCACCCCGGTAACCACCCGATACCCGCTGCCGTCGCTCTCCACCCGGACGGTGCCGTCCCGGTCGGTACGGTAGAGCTGCACCCCGTGGCGCAAGAGCCGCCCCGTTACCGCCGGTGCGGGCAGGCCGAAACGGTTGCCCCGGCCCACGCTGATCACGGCGATCTCCGGACTGATCCGCTGCAGAAACGGTTCACCGCTGGCACTGCGGCTGCCGTGGTGCCCCACCTTGAGCAGGGTGACCGGCGACGGCTGGTTGCGGGCGGCCATCTCCCGTTCCACCGGCAGTCCGGCATCGCCGGTAAAGAGGGCGCTGAAATCGCGGAAGGCGAGCCGCAGCACCAGGGAGTCCTCATTTCCCCCCTCTCCGTTCTCTTCCAACGCCAATCCCGTTCCTGACGGCGAATGGACCGTCACCTCCAGGCCGTCATCGACCAGAGGACGGTCACCGGCGCTCAGAGTACGTACCGGCACGCGAATGCGGGCAAGGGCCGTTCGCAGCCGGTGGTAGTCGGCGCCGCTTCCCTCCCACGGTCCCTGCCAGAATTCACCCACCCCAAACTGTTCCGCCACCGCCGGCAGCCCCCCCAGGTGATCGGGATGGGGATGGGAGAGTACCAGATAGTCGATCTTCCGAATGTCGAGCGCATGCAGCGCCGGCACCAGGTAGCGTTCGCCGAAATCACGGCCGGTGTCGTGCAGGTAGCCGCCGCCGTCGATCAACAGGGTGCGGCCGTCCGGCAACTGCACCAGGGTCGATTCCGCCTGCCCCACGGAGAGGAAGGTGAGCCGCAGCCACCCGTCCGGCGGCGGGTCGGGCCACAGGTGCAGCAGCAGCGCTGCGACCAGGGCGGCAACCGGCACCGCGACCCGCACCCGCCGGGAGGTTGCGACGCTCAGGGTCGTCAACACCACGATCACCAGGGCCAGATCAACGATGCCCACGTTGAAGGAGCGGGCCACCGGCAGGGCGGCCGCCCATTCGACGATGCCGTTGGCCAACCGCACCAGCCAGCCTCCAGCCAAAAGCAGCGGCGTTGCCAGGGAAGGTGCCCAGAGCAGCAGGGGGATGGCGGCAGCCCCCAGCAGGGTGGCGCCGTAGCCCAGGATTGGCACGATCAGCAGATTAGCCAGGATGCCGCTGAAGGATGCCTGGTGAAAGGTCATGAGTGCCGGCACCGCCGTGGCCAGGGAAGCGGCGGTGGAAGCAGCCAGCAGCTGCACCACGGTGCGGACGGCTCCCCGGTGCACATGCTGCTCGAACGGCGCCATGACCAGCGGCGTCAGCACAATGATTCCCCAGAGAGCCAGGAAGGAGAGCTGGAAGGAAACGTCGAACAAGAGCGGCGGCTCCACCAGCAGCATCAGGAAGGCTGCGGCCAGCAGGGCCGCGAGCAGGTCCTGTTCCCGCTCGGCCCAGAGCGCCAGGGCCACGGCCAGCAGCATCAGCGCCGACCGCACCGTGGCCGGAGCGGCGCCGGTAAAGAAGAGGTACCAGACGATCACCGGCAGGGAGCAGAGCAACGCGGCGTGGCGGGGAAGCAGGCGCAGGGCAAGCCACTCCCAGCGCAGCAGCAGCAGGGTGAGCCCCTGTACCAGCACGAAGGAGAGCACGCCCAGGTGAAAACCGGAGATGGACAGGATATGGGAGACGCCGGCCCGGGCGTAGGCGGCAGTAAGCTGCGACGGTATCTCCTGCTGGCCGCCGGTGACCAGGGCAGCCATGACGCCGCCCACTGCCGGGTCCGGCAGCACGGTCCGGATCGTTTCACGGCAGCGGCGGGCCTGCTCATCCACCTGACGGCGCAGCGGCGCCGGACCGGCGGAGCGCATCAGCACGAGATCATCGGCCCCTCTGACGGAGGCCGTAGCACTGATCCCCCTCAGGGCGAGAAAGCGGGGATAGTCGAATTCTCCCGGCAGCCCCAGCTTTCGGGGCACCCGCGGCTCGGCCCTGAAACGGACCCGATCTCCCCGGGCGTGGGTCGTTCGCCCCTCCCCCACGCTCAGCAGTAGCCTCCCGGCGGTGGTGGTGCGCAGCCCGCCGTCAATGATCGCCTCCACCGCGATGTTGATCCGTTCTCCCCGTGGCTGCGGTTCAGGCCTCCCGGTCACCGTTCCCTCGATGACAAGCGCCCCCTTGTCGCAGAAGGAGCGCAGGTCGGCCCGCTCTGCTTCCGCCAGCCGCTGGCCGGTCAGGACACTTCCCCACAGACACCAGAAGAGCAGCAGGACGGCATGCCAGCAGCCCCGTCCGTTGGTGCGGCTTGCCAGCACCAGCAGCAGGGCGGCGGTCACCAATGTCCAGAGGGGTGGCGCCGTCCCAACGGCATACCCCCAGCCACTGCCAGCCGCGACTCCCGCCAGCGGGAGCGCCAGAGGATGCCATTTCTCCCGACCAGGAACTCCGCTCACATCCCGCCCCGCAAAATCAAACGGCAGCTCGCCGGCTGCCGTTTGCAGATTTCCCGGTTTCCGCCGGAAACCGGGGTACATCTATCGCATGTCACAGGGGCATGAGAGCTATTCAGCCTTGACAAACTTCCCCTTCTCTCCGCACTTTTCGCATTTTTGCGGCTTGCAACGCCCTTCTTTGCTGAATCCGCAGGCACATTTCCAGGTTGCCATCGTGCTATCACCTCCTTTTTCGGCCCGAACGGCGGAACAGAAGCCGTTCCAGCTACTTGATGCAGACTTTGCGCACTTCCTTCAGATCGGTGAGCCCCATGAAGCATTTCAGGATGCCGTCCTGCTTGAGCGTGGTCATGCCGTCCTCGATGGCCTGACGGCGGATATGCTCGATTTCAGACTTGCGCTTGATCAGCGACTTCATCTGGTCGGTCCCTTCCAGCAGTTCGTGGAGGCCGAGCCGTCCCTTGTAGCCGGACTCGCCGCACCTGGCGCAGCCAACCGCCTTGTGCAGCCTGATGCCGACCGGATCGATGCCGGTCCGTTTGAAGTCCTCGATGCCGTACTCCATGATGATTTCCTCCAGCTCCTGCCGTTCGGGCCGGTACTCCTGCTTGCAGTCGCAGAGCCGCCGACAGAGACGCTGGGCCAGGATGCAGAGGATGGCGTCGGAGAAGGAGAAGGGATCAAGCTCCATGTCCAGCAGCCGGGTGACGGTTTCCGGCGCCGAGTTGGTGTGCAGGGTGGAGAAGACCAGGTGACCGGTCAGCGACGATTCGACGCCGATCTCGGCGGTTTCCTGGTCCCGCATCTCTCCCACCATGATCACGTCCGGGTCGGCCCGCAGAAACGACCGCAGCGCCGCCGCGAAGGTGAAGCCGATCTTGGGATGCACCTGCACCTGGCGCAGTCCCCGCTGGGTGATCTCCACCGGGTCCTCGGCGGTCCAGATCTTGGTTTCCGGGGTGTTGATCACGGAGATGGCCGAGTGCAGGGTGGTGGTCTTGCCGGAGCCGGTGGGTCCCACCACCAGGATCAGGCCGTAGGGCTGGTTGACGCAGTGCAGCAGCACCTTGCTGTTCCGTTCGGTGAGTCCCAGCTTGTCGTAGGGAAGCGCCGCCTCGCCGGAGGCCAGCACCCGCATGACCACGTCCTCCAACTGGCCGGCGGTGGGGACGGTGGCCACCCGCAGTTCCACCGCCAGGGGGCCGAACTTCTTGAAGTCGATCTTGCCGTCCTGGGGCTTGCGCCGCTCGGAGATGTCCAGGCCGCACATGATCTTGATCCGCGAGGGGATGGCGTACTTGTACTTGTAAGGAATCCGCTGGTACACCTTGCAACGGCCGTCCACCCGCATCCGGACGATCACATCCTCCTTGCCGGGATAGGGCTCGATATGGATATCGGAAACCTTCCCCTGCACGGCATCGATGATGATCTTGTTCACCAGTTGCACGATGACGCTGTCCTGCTCGGAGACCTTGGAGGACTCCTGCTCCAGTTCCGGCTCGTCGGTGGTATCCAGCTTGTTGATCAGTTCGTCGATGCTGCCGCCCGCAGTAAGGGAGGCCCCTTTGTTGTAGAACAGGCCGATGAAGCTCTGGATATCGTCCCGAAAAGCCCCCACGTAACTGATCCGTTTGTATTCCGGGTAGATGAACTTGATCATGTCCTGGCGCCCCAGGTCGGTGGGATCGTCCATGATGATGGACAGCACGCCGTTCTCCACCTTGTAGGGAACCCACCACTCCTTGAGCAGCCGGTCGGATTTGACCCTTTTCAGCAGTTCCTCCTCCATGGGCGGGGTCGCCGGCTCGTACTTGACGAACTCGGTGCCGAAGAAGAGGGAAAGCGCCTTGGCCATCTCCTCCCGGGGCACCTTGAACTCCCGCATCAACACCGCATCCAGGCCGAACTTCGCCGTATCGGGGTGGCTGGCGGCCTTTTCAATGGTCTTCTCATCCAACAGGTTCTTGTCCAGCAGGTAGTTGTAGCGGCTGCGCTGCCGGATGATCTTGGTGGTGACCTGCAGACGGTAGATGTTGTGAATGGCGATGGAGAGGGAGGTGGCCAGTTCCAGGGCGTAGGTGACGTCGGTATCGGTAAAGGGGGTGTCGTCCTGCTTGTTGATGATCTGGATCACGCCGATCAGCGTCCGCTGGAACTTCATCGGCACGCACAGCACCTGGCGGGTGACGAAGCCGGTCTTCTGGTCCCAGGACTTGTCGAACTTGAGATTGGAGTTGATCATGCGCAGTTCATGATCGTCGTAGGCGCTCCTGATGTTGAGCACCGTGCCGGAGAGAGCGCAGAAGCCGGAAAGGCTGGTATCGGAGATCGGCACCACGATCTGCTTGATTTCCGCCCCGGAAAGAACCTTGGAGATGAGCAGGTTGCGCTTGGCGTCCGCCAGATAGATGGTGATGCGCTGAGCGTTGAAGAGGTCGGCGATGCTGTCCTTGATGTGCAACAGAATGGTATTGAGGTTGTCCGCGGAATGCAGTTCGTTGATCTTGTCCATCAGCCGCTTGCGGTATTCGAGCTGCTGCTTCAGGCTGCTGTTTTCCGGCCCCGTTGTCGGCATCATGGTGCAATCTCCGCGGATGGATTCAGGCAGGATACGCTGATGGGTGCAACAATACCAGATTACGCCGGTTTCACAAGAGGTCTTGCAGGGCTGCCCTGTCATCGGATGCATTGACTCACGGGAAAATACTGTTACAATTCCTGGCACTGCGCTTTCGCCGGGGTCGGACCTGCCGGAAGCCCGTGCACTAGTCCAGCCCAGGAGGTTCTCCGATGAAACGATTCGTGTCCGCTCTTTTCGCATGCCTGCTCTGCATCCTGCCGCTGGCGGCCCATGGTGCACAGGTGGGAACGATTACCGGCATTTCCGGAAGCGCCTCCTGGCGGGTGAAAGCCAATATTCCCTACGCTCCCCTGGCAAAGGGGGCAGCCATTGCCGAAGGGAACTGGATCAAGACCGGACCCAACGGCTGGGTTGAGCTGACCCTGAACGACAAGAGCAAATTCACCCTGGCCAACAACACCGAATTCGAGATCACCTCCTTTCTGCTGACCAAAAACAAACGTGAGGGGACTTTCAACTTGGCCCAGGGCAAACTGCGCGCCTCAGTGGTCAAATTCGGCGGCCGCCAGTCCGGCATGACCGTGAAAAGCGGTACGGCAGTGGCCGGGATCAAGGGAACCGAGTTTCTGATGCTTTCCCAGGGCCAGGCCAACGTCTTCTTCGGCAACGAAGGAAAGGTGGCCGTCTCCGGTGAGGCCAAGGGGCAGCAGCAGCCGCTCGTCGCCGGCACCATGACTCAGAATACCCGCGGCATCACCCCGGTGGAACCGCTCAAGGTGGAGGCCGGCAGCCCGGTGGCTGCGGCAAAGGAACTCTTCGACAAGGTGACCGCTGCCCAACCGCCGGCCGAGTGGACCGACTCAGGCCAAATCGCCGACATCATCGCCCGCTGGAACATCAACTACGGTCACTACCTGGCCGACAGCGGCAAGTATGAAGAGGCGCTGCACGTCTTTCAGATCGCCCTTGACCTGACCAAGGTACCGGACGTACGGGCCGATGCCCACATGGAACGGGGTGCCGTCTATGCCCGCTTCCTGGCCAACCCTGAGCTGGCCCTGGCCGCCTACCTGCTGGTGCTGGAGGAGTATCCCCAGCTTCCCCAGGCTGAAACCGCCCTGTTCAGCACCGCCCAGACCCTGTTGGAAATGGGCTTCAACGAGCAGGCCCGGCAACGCTTTGAACAGTACCTGAAACACTATCCCCAGGGTCGCCATGCCGGCACCAGCGAAACCCTGCTGAAAAACCTCGGCAAGTAAGGCGCTTCCATGAAAAAGCGTCTGGCGTTTTTGCTGTTCGGCCTGCTGGGGGCGCTGCTGGCGTTCGTTGCCTACCGGCAGGCCCCGCCCGCCCTGCAGCAGCTCGACTACCGGATGAAGGATGCCCGTTTTCGGGTCCGGGGGCCGGTACAGCCGGACAAGGATGTGGTGGTGGTGGCCATCGACCACGCCAGCATCAAGGAGATGGGGCGCTGGCCCTGGTCCCGCGAGGTGACCGGCAGACTGATCGAGAATCTGGCATCCTACGGTGCCAAGGTGACGGCGCTGGATATTGTTTTTTCCGAACCGCAGAACCCGGCGGCCGATGCCGCCCTGGCTCGTTCCATCGCCCGGGCCGGCAACGTGGTCATGGGCTATTTCTTCCGGGAGGAAGAGCAGCCGGTCGACCCGGCGGTGATCGCCCAGATGGAACGCTCCACGGTGAAGCTGATGAAGGTGGCCGAGGGGGTGCAGTCCATCCCCCTCACCGAATACCCCAATCTTGACGCCAACCTCCCGCTGTTGGGAAACAAGGCCCTGGACTTCGGCTTTTTCAACGCCCGCCCCGACGGTGACGGCCTCTACCGTCGCTCCATCCTGCTGTTGCTGCACGACGGTTCCATTTATCCCTCCCTGGCCATGAAGGCGCTACGCCATTATCTGGGCAGCGACATCATGCTGGAGGTACAGCCCTGGGGAATCGACAGCGTACAGATCGGCTCCCTGCGCGTACCGGCCCGCGAAGACGGCACCATGGCGCTGAACTACTATGGCCCGGCCCGTTCCTTCCGGACCGTTTCCGCAGCCGACGTCATCAAGAAGCGGCTCAAGCCCGATGAGCTGCAAGGGGCCATTGCCTTTGTCGGGGCAACGGAAATCGGCATCTACGACATCCGCCCCACCCCCTTCGACGCCACCCAGCCGGGAGTGGAACTGCATGCCACGGTGGCGGCCAACGCCCTGGAGCGCCGTTTCCTGCGCTACGACGGCACCACCCAGATGCTGGAGATCGTCTGCGTCCTCAGCTTGCCGCTGGTGCTGGGGCTGCTTTTGGCTCTCGTCCCCGGCACCGCCACCGGCCTGGTGGCCCTGGCCGCCACCACCAGCCTGTTCGGGCTGGTCAATTACCAAGTGTTTTCCCGCTGGCTGCAGGACATGACCGTGATTTACCCGCTGCTGGGCGTCGGCCTTACCTACCTGGGAAGCGAAGCCTGGCGGAACCTGGTGGTGGAACGCAAGGGGCGACAGTTGAAGAAGGCGTTTTCCAACTATGTCTCACCCGACCTGGTGCGGGAAATTGAAAAGCACCCCGACAAGCTGGTGCTGGGCGGGGAGCAGCGTGAACTGTCCATCCTGTTCTCCGACATCCGCGGCTTCACCACCGTGTCGGAGAGCCTGACCCCACCGGAGCTGGTCACCCTGCTGAACGAATATCTCTCCCCCATGACCCGCATCGTGCTGGAGGAGAAGGGGACCCTGGACAAATTTATCGGCGACGCGGTGATGGCGCTGTTCAATGCGCCGCTGGACGTGCCGGATCACGCCACCCGCGCCTGCACCGCCGCGGTGCGGATGCTGGAAGAACTGAAGCGCCTGAACGCCGGCTTCGCCGAGCGCGGCATGAACACCATTGACATCGGCATCGGCATCAACACCGGCAACGCCGTTGTCGGCAACATGGGGGCCGACATCCGCTTCGACTACACCGCCATTGGCGATGCGGTGAACCTGGCCTCGCGCCTGGAGGGGCTGAACAAGTACTACGGTTCCCACATCCTGGTGAGCGAGGATACCCGTCGGCAGATAGCGGACGGGCTGTTCAGTTTCCGTGAGGTGGACCGGGTCAAGGTCAAGGGCAAGCATCTGCCGGTGGTGATGTTCGAGCTGATGGTCGCCAACAGGGAGGTGCTGCCGCGCTTCGAAGAGGCGTTGGAGCGCTACCGCTCCCGGCAGTTCGAAACCGCCTGTCGAATGTTCGAAGAACTGGTGACCACCTACAACGACGGCCCGTCAAAGCTGTACGTCGGCCGCTGCACCGAATATCTTGCGTCGCCGCCTCCCGCAGACTGGGACGGCGTCTATACCGCCACGAGTAAATAGCCGATGCCTGAATTGCCGGAAGTGGAGAGTGTACTGCGCAGCCTGCGCGATGCCCCGGTGTCCCTGATAGGCCGGTCGGTATACGAGACCCGCATTCTGCGGGACGGGGTCATCGAGGGGGACCGGGAACAGTTTACCCGGGCAATGACCGGTGCGGTATTTCAGGAAATTGTACGGCACGGCAAGTATCTGTTCTTTCGATTTACCCCGTACTGTGCTACAAGCAGCGGTTGGATGGTACTGCATCTGCGCATGACCGGCCGGCTTTTCCTCGTCCCGGCGGAGCAGGCGCAGGAGCGACATACCCGGCTCTGCCTGCTGTTGGACCGGGGACTGGCCCTGCGTTTCGACGATCCGCGAGCCTTCGGCCGGGCAGGACTGCTCGAGCATCCCCGGAGCGTTACCCGACGGCTCGGCCCCGACGGCCTGACCATCAGGCATGACGAACTGTTGCGACGGCTGACGGTGCAGCGACGCCAGCTGAAGCCGCTGCTGCTCGACCAGGGTTTTGTGGCCGGTGTCGGCAACATCTATGCCGACGAACTACTGTTCCGTGCCCGGCTGCATCCCCTGCGCAGTGCGGACAGCCTCTGCCCCGACGAGCGGGAACGGCTCTGCCGGGCACTGACTGCGGTGTTGCACCAGGCAGTGGAGGCCAAGGGGGCCAATATCGACGGCGTGTTCGAAGCCGGCAGGTTTCCGGTGGCAGTCTACGGCAGGGGCGGCCTCCCCTGCCCCGTCTGTGGTACCGCCATTCGCAGGGAGCGTTTGGCCGGTCGCGGTACCCACTACTGCCCGGCGTGCCAGCGTCTGGCCTGAGTCCGCGCGATAAAGCTCCGGACGAAATCAGTTCACCATGACCGCGTTGGAGGTTACGTGAAAGAGACGTACCAGATCGTCAGTCTCAAGGACGGCACGCAGGATTTTGCGGCAATCATTCAGACAATCCGCGAAATTCATTCGGGAAAGCTGAAAAACGATCTCAGGCTGATCAACTATTACCACGAGGTACCGGTCAGCTATCCGGTGGTTATTGAGCATGTTGACGCCGAAATGGTGGACCTGAAGGTACACCAGGCCCAATCGGTGGTGCTGGCGGCCCAGAAACAGGCCCTATTGAAAAGCGCCGCCTTTCCGCAGGGGCTGGGGGTCCATGCTCTCACGGAACGGGTGAATGTTCCCAAGTGTGCCGTAACCCTCGGCCGCTTTGCTTACGCCAGCATCCGTGCCGACCGACGGGAGTCGGTGCGGGTGACGGTTGACGGCCAGGTCGAGGCGACGTACCAGACTGACCAGCAGACGGTGACCGGTTGGTTGCAGGATATTTCCCTGACCGGGTGTGCCCTGCTCTCCGCTTCCTCCCTGCCCACCGGCATCGCCGACCAGGGGACGGCCCGGCTGACCCTCGACGCCACCTGCCTGTCCGTACCTGCCCGCCTGGTCAACAGCAGACCAAAAGACGACGGCTATCTGCACACCTTCCAGATCGAGGTCGACAAGCAGGCCGACAAGGTGATTTCGCAGTACATCTACAACCGGCAGGTTCAAATCATCCAGACCCTGAAGGAACAGTTCGGATAGGCTTCACACACCCGCACGGGAGGAACACGCAATGAGACTCCGCATTCTGGGAAGCGCCGGCGCAGAATTTCCCGACTTCAGGCCTCCCGCTTTCCTGATTGACGACAGCCTGCTGCTGGACGCCGGCACCATCGGTTCCGTGCTGACCGAAGAGGAACAATGGCAGCTGCGTCATATCTTCATCACCCACACCCACCTGGACCACGTACGCGGCATACCGGCGCTGGCGGATAACATCATCATCAAAAACCTGCAGCACCTGGTCACCATCTACGCCACGGAGCAGGTCGTCACCGCCCTGCGCAACCACTTGATGAACGACATCATCTGGCCGGACTTCACCCGCCTGCCCAGCGCCGAGGAGCCGGTGATGCGTTATGACATCATCCACCCCGGCATCCCGGTGAAGGTGAACGGCTACACCCTGACCGCCATCGAGGTGAACCATACCGTACCGGCAGTGGGCTACTGCCTGGAAGGTAACGGCAGGCGGCTGATCTACACCGGCGACACCGGCCCCACCGACGAGATCTGGCAGTACGCCTCCGGCGCCGACGCCCTCATCGTGGAAGTATCCTTTCCCAACGACCAGCAACCGCTGGCTCTGCTGACCAAGCACCTCTGCTGTTCGCTGCTGGAAAAGGAGCTGGCCAAGATCCCGGTGCTGCCCAAGCGGATTCTGATCACCCATCCCAAGCCGCAGTATTACGGGCAGATCAGGCGTGAGATCGAGATGCTCGGCATCAAGCAGGTTGAGCTGCTGCGCGATGGCACCATTTACGACATCTGATTCCCTGCCGGATATTCCCCGCAAGGTCGGCGCCTGGCTGCTCTATCGGTCCCGCCTTCTCTCGGAGCTGGCCGATCAGTTCCTCCAATTCTGGCGCTGCCTGCTCTCCCCCCCCTCGCTGGGCAACCCCGCCATCAGGGCGGTACTGCTCAAGCAGGTCTATTTCACCGGGCTGGAAGCCTGGAAGATCATTGTACTGGTGGCACTGATCCTGGGGACGGTCATCGTCAGCCAGGTGGTGGGACTGGTGGGAGGGGGCAACGGCTCGCTCACCGGCAAGGTGCTGGTCTGGGTAGTGCTCAGGGAACTGGCACCGCTTTTGACCGCCATGATCGTCATCGCCCGCAGCGGCACCGCCATTGCCGCCGAGCTGGGCTCCATGAAAATCAACGGCGAGATCGCCACCCTGGAACTGATGGGTATTGCGCCGGAGCGCTATCTGATCCTGCCCCGGATTCTGGGGGTCGCCAGCTCGGTCTGCCTGCTGACCGCCTATTTCGTGCTGACCGCCTTCATCGGCGGATTCCTGATCGTATCCGTGGGACGCCATATCCCCTACGACCAGTTCCTGCAGGGTATCATCGCCTCCCTGGGGCTGCGGGAAGTAGTGGTGCTGGCGGTGAAGTCGCTCGGCTTCGGCCTCGCCATCCCCCTGATCTGCTGCCAGGCCGGCATGTCGGTGGGCACGAGCGCCACCGAAATTCCCCAGGCGGCAACCCGTGCCGTGATCAACAGCCTCTTTGCCGTATTCCTGCTGGACGGCCTGATCACCTATCTGGCGTCGCTGTTGTCGGCATCCTGATTCTTCCTTGAAATAGAGCGGGTACTTGGGGTAGGTTTAGGCTCACTAACAACGCCGAGGAGGTGTCTCTTTATGGGCAAGGAGCCCGGAACAACGAAGTTTCAGGTGGATTTCCGCCGTCACCTGCGGGATCAGAATATCAGCGGCAACCTGGTGCATCTGTTGTGCGAGATCGCGGAAGCGAGCAAATATGTCATCAACGCGGTCCGCACCGGTGATCTGGGCGTTGCCGGTACCTCCAACCTCTACGGTGAAGAACAGCTGGCCCTTGACGTGCTGTCCGACCGGATCATGCGCAAGCGGCTGATGCACTCCGGTGTGGTCTGCAACATAGCTTCGGAGGAGATGGACGAAATTTTCCAGGTCACCAGCAATCCGCAGGGGATGTTCTCCGTGGCCTACGACCCGCTGGACGGCTCGTCGCTGGTGGATGTCAACCTGGCGGTCGGCACCATCGTCGGCATCTACCAGGGGGCCGACATGCTCCAGCCGGGGCGCAGGATGGTGGGAGCCGTCTACATCCTCTACGGACCGCGGGTCTCCCTGGTCTACTCAGTGGGCAAAGGGGTCTACGAATTCACCATGAACCAGTTGATGGAGTTTACGCTTACCCGTGAGGATATCCGAATGAAGCCGTCCGGCAACATCTATGCTCCCGGCGGTCTGCGCAAAAAGTATACCCCGGAGAACGAGCGCTACCTGCGCTATCTGGAGGACAAAGGGGCAAAGCTGCGCTATTCCGGCGGTTTCGTTCCGGACATCAACCAGATCCTGCTCAAGGGGAACGGCATTTTCCTCTACCCCGCCCTCACCGACACCCCCCAGGGGAAACTACGCCTGCTCTTCGAACTGAACCCGATGGCCTATCTGGTGGAACAGGCCGGCGGTGCCGCCACCGACGGCACGACCCCGATTCTCGACCTGACTCCCGGGGGCTACGATCAGCGCTCCCCGGTATACATCGGCTGCCGCGATGACGTGGAGAAGGCCCGCGAGTTTCTGAACGGCAACGACGGCACCGCCTGACACGGTGAATAACGTGGACAACAACGACGACCAGACAACGGTTCCCCGGCGGCTCTGCAGCGAAATCCAGCTCTTTGACCTGTGTGACCTGGAGCAGTGCCGCTTCAAGGAGGGAAAATTCTGTACCGAGCCGACCCTGCTCCGTAAATTCGAGGCCATCTCCGACGACGAGGAAGAAGGGCGCAGCCCCGCCCAGCGCAGCGGCTCCACGGCCGAAGACGACGATGAGGAGTGGTTTGACGGCGGCGGGGACGAAGAAGAGGATGAGGACAGCGACTACAGTGTCTTTGATGATGAGGATGGTGAAGAGCGGGAGGTCTGGTAACAGGAGCTTCCCGCATCGAATCTTCTATCGGCAGGAATGAACAGGGGAAGCGGCTACAATGCCTGCTTCCCCTGTATGATTTTCAGCAGCAGATGTATCGGTTACTGACGCCGTCAGCGTTCCCAGATTTCCTTCTTCTCCTTGCCCAGGTAGGCCCGCTTCACCTCGGCGTTTTCCAGCAGTTCTCCAGCCGCCCCTTCCAGGATCACCTTGCCGGTTTCCAGCACGTAGCCGCGATCGGCAAGCCTGAGCGCCGCCTTGGCGTTTTGCTCCACCAGCAGGATGGTCACCCCCCGCTCGTCGCGCAGCTGGCGCAGCACCTTGAAGATTTCCTGCACCACCAGCGGCGCCAGTCCCATGGAAGGCTCGTCCAGCAGCAGCAGCCGGGGACGCGCCATCAACGCCCGGCCAATGGCCAGCATCTGCTGTTCTCCCCCGGACATGGTGCCGGCAGCCTGTTCGCGCCGCTCCTCCAGCCGGGGAAACAGGGTGAAGATCTCCTGCATGTCCTTCTTGATGGCCCCCTTGTCGTCGCCGTTGCGGTAGCGCAGGTAGGCCCCCAGCATCAGGTTGTCCGCCACGGTCATCGGCTTGAACACCTGCCGCCCCTCCGGCACCTGGGAGACCCCCAGCCGGACGATCCGGTCCGGCGCCAGGGCCTGGATCGGCTCCTTGCCGAACAGCACCTCGCCACCCTTTGCCTGCGTCACCCCGGAAATGGTGTTAAGAATGGTGGTCTTGCCGGCACCGTTGGCGCCGATCAGGGTGACAATCTCTCCTTCCGCCAGGTGCAGGGAGACGTTTTTCAAGGCATGGACCTTGCCGTAGTAGGTGTTGATGTTCTTCAGTCGCAGCATCAGTCGTCATCCCCCAGATAGGCGGCAATCACTTCCGGATTGTCCTGAATGTCGCGGGGGGTGCCCTCGGCCAGCTTCCTGCCCAGGTTGAGCACCACGATCCGGTCGCAGATATCCATGACCAGCTCCATGTCGTGCTCCACCAGCACCACGGTCACACCGGCATCACGGATACGCCGGATCAGGGCGGCCAGTCCCAGGGTCTCCTGGCTGTTCAGCCCGGCGGCCGGCTCATCCATCAGGATCATCCGGGGCTTGCAGGCCATGGCCCGGGCGATCTCCAGCAGCCGCCCCTTGCCGAACGGCAGGTTGGCCGCCTGGACGTCGGCCAGTTCCTCGATACCGACGAACTGCAGCCACTGACGGGCCTCCTCACGAATCCGCCGTTCCTCCGCCACGACCCAGGGCATCTTCAGGGCACAGGCAAAAAGACCGCTGCTGGTACGGCTGTGCAGTCCCACCATCACATTTTCCAGCACCGTCATCTGGCCGAACAGCTCCACGTTCTGGAAGGTACGCACCATGCCCAGGCCGGCCAGCCGTTCTGCCGGCAAACGGCTGACATCGCGTCCCTCAAACAGCACCTGGCCGCTGGTCTGGCTATAGATGCCGGTGACGATGTTGAACAGGGTGGTCTTGCCGGCACCGTTGGGACCGATGACGCCGGTAATCTGCCCCGCACCGACGGTAAAGGAAACATCGTCGAGAGCGGTGACGCCACCGAATATCTGGGTGATTCCCCGCAGTTCAAGCATGGGCATCCCCCTTTCCGGTGCCGGAGCGCCGCAGCTTGCGGAACAGCGCCGGAATCCCCCGTACCAGCCCGCCGGGCATGAAGATGGTCATCACCATCAACAGACCACCGTAGAAGACGATGTCGTAATCATGCAGAAAACGGAGGAACTCCGGCAGCAGGGTCAGCAGCAGCGCCCCCAGAATGGAGCCGTAGATGCTGCCCAGTCCGCCGATCACCACCATGGTGAGCAGTTCCACCGAAATGTTGAAACCGAATGAGGCCGGTGCAATGAAGGTCATCACATGGGCGTAGAGGGAGCCGGCCACGGAACAGATCAGCGCCGACAGGGCAAAAACCTGCACCTTCAGCAGACGGGCATTGACCCCCATGACCCGCGCCGCCACCTCGGAGTCATGGATGGCACGGAAGGCCCGGCCGATACGGGAATTGGCCAAATTGACCGACAGCAGCACGAAGAGCAGCACGAAACTCCAGACCAGAAAGTAGTTCTTCAGGTCGCTGTCGAAAACCAGGCTACCGATTTCCAGGCTGGGTATGCCCGAAAAGCCGGAGGGACCACCGGTGACCCCCACCCACTCCTGAAAGACGATGTAGATGATGATCCCCAGTCCCAGGGTGGCCATGGCGAGGTAGTGCCCTTTGAGCTTGAGGATCGGGAAGCCGACCAGAAAGGCCACTCCTCCCACCAGCAGGGCCGCCGCCACCATGGTCCCCCAGGGATTCCAGCCGTAGGTGCCGGTCAGCACGCCGGAAAGGTAAGCCCCCAGGCCGAAGAAACCGGCATGGCCCAGCGATATCTGGCCGGCATAGCCCAGCAGCAGATTAAGCGCCACGGCCAGCAGGGTATGGATGCCGACAAAGACCAACACGTTCAGCAGGTAGCCGTCCGTGAAAAAAAACGGAGCCACCAGGACGCAGAGGGCAAAGATACCGAATTTGATCAACTCTTTCTTCACGCCCTTACACCCTCTCCGATTCCGGTTTGCCGAACAACCCCTGGGGTCGCAGGAACAGGATCAACAGCAGGATGATGAAGGCGATGGCGTCCTTGTAGCCGGAGGAGATGAGTCCGGCTCCCATCGACTCCAGCACCCCCAGGATCAATCCGCCGATCACGGTGGACAGGCCGCTGGACATGCCACCGATGATGGCGGCGCAGAACCCCTTCAATCCCAGCATGATTCCGACATCGTACGCGGTCATGGTCAGCGGCGCCACGATGATGCCGGCCAAGGACCCCATGGCGGCACTGATCATGAACGAGAGCAGGACCATCCGCCGCACGTCGATTCCCACCAACCCCGCTGCCCGCGGATTGTAGGAACAGGCACGCATCGCCCGGCCGCTGATGGTGTGGTTGAAAAACCACTTGTTGAGCGCGATCAACACCAGGGTAATGCCGAAGATCCAGAGATGCTGCGGCAAGAGCGTCGCCCCCCCCAACAGGATCGGCTCCTCGCCGGAGAACGGCGGGAGAGCATGGGTATCCTTGCCCCAGATCAGCATGGCCAGCCCCCGGATCAGGATGGCGCCGCCGATGGTGATGATCACCAGACTGATAGGCGAGGCGTTCCTGAGGGGGCGGATGGCCAGCCGCTCGAACAGCAGGCCGCACAGGGTGGCCAGCAGCACCGCCAGCGGTACTGCCGCCCAGAGAGGCAGTTTCAGGGCGGAGACGAGAAAGAGGGTCAGCATCCCACCCAGCATGACGAACTCCCCCTGGGCGAAGTTGATGATGCCGGTGGCGTTGTAAATGATGGAAAAGCCGATGCCGATCAGGGCGTAGATCGCCCCGGTGGACATCCCGGACAGCAGGTATTGCAGCAACTGATTGCCAAGTTCCATAGCGCGAATGCACCGACCCTTTACAGACTGAAAGACAGGCATAACGCCTGCCTTTCAGTACCAGTGATGAGCTCCCTGAATCTGCACTTCAGGAAACGGAAGCGACCGATTCTACTTCAGCAGCGTCCAATCCCTGTTTCTGATCTCCACCATCACGAACGCTTCTTTCGTGAGCCCGGCATGGTCGCTGGGACTGAAGGTGAAGGTTCCTCCGATGCCGTGGAAGTCACGGGTTTTCTCCAGGGCGTCCCGGATTCCCTCCGGCGTGGCGCCGCCCCGCTCGATGGCCCCCTTGATCAGCATGACGCCATCCCAGGCGTGGCCGCCGAAGTGGTCGCCCTCCAGCCTGAAAAGGCGCTGGTATTCACGAACGAATGCCAGCAGCGACTTCTTCTGCGGATCGGACGCGGGGAGCACGTCGGAAACGATCACCCGGCCCGAGGGGAGCCTGATCCCTTCGGCGGCGTCACCGGCCAGCTCGATGAATTTCTTGGAAGAAACGCCGTGACTCATGTAGAGGGGGAGCTTGATTCCCAGCTGCTTGGCGTTCTTGGCAACCACCGCCGGACCGGGATTGGTGCCCCAGCAGATGACCGCCTGGGCCTGGGAAGCCCGGATCTTGGTAAGCTGGGACGTCATGTCCGTATCCTTGGGGCCGTAGGTGTCGTCCACCACGATCTGGATGCCGTACCTTCCGGCAAGGGCCTTCAACTGCTCCCGGCCCGAAGCACCGAAACCGTCGGACACCGTCAGGATGGCGACCCGGTTCAGCTTCTGCCGATGCAGGTACTCGTAAATCCGGGCCACGGCAAGACCGTCGTTCTGGGCGGTCTTGAAAACGTAGGGTTTGACCGGATCGGTAATCTTGCTGCCGGCAGCACAGGAGATCAACGGCACCTTTTCCTTTTCCGCCACCGGCACCACGGCCATGCTCTCGCCGGTGGTGCTGGGACCGACGATGGCCACCACCTTGTCGTTCTTGATCAGCTTGGTGGCCAGTTGCACCGCTTTGGTGGCGTCACCGGCGGTGTCGTAGGCAACCAGCTCCAGCTTCTGCCCCTTGATGCCGCCGCTTCTGTTGATGCCGTCCACCACCATCTGGGCGGTGTTGCGCTCCGGCTCGCCCAGGAAGGCGGCCGGGCCGGTGACGGCAAAGAGGCCGCCGATCTTGATGGTGCCGGCTGCCAGGGCCACTGATGAGGTCAGGCAGAGTGCCGCTGTTACTACTACCTGAAGAAATCGTTGTGCAATCATGGTTCGTGACCTCCCGTTATTTCAGCAGCACCCAGTCGCCCTTACTGACCTTCACCATCTCGAAAGCCGACAGGTCAAGACCGTTATGGTCGCCGGGGGACATGGTGAAAACGCCGGACACACTGACCAGCTTGTTCGCCTGCTCGATGCCGTCGCGAATTTTGTCCGGTGTTGCCCCTTTGGTCCGGATGGCGTTGGTCACCAGCAGGAACCCGTCGTAGGCGTAGCCGCCGAAGGTGGAGGCTTCGGTACCAAAGGCCTTGCGGTAGGCGGCATCATACTCCTTCAGCAGTTTATATTGGGGGTCTTTCTTGGAGATTGCATCAAAGATCGCCAGTTTGCCGGCGGGCAGCATCACCCCTTCGGCGGCATCGGCGCCGGCCAGTTCGATGTACTTCTTGGAAGCAACGCCGTGACTCATGTAGAGCGGCGTTTTGATGCCCAGCTGCTTGACGTTCTTGGTGATGATGGCCGGGCCCGGATTGGTGCCCCAGCAGATGATCGCATCGGCCCTGACGGCGCGAATCTTGGTCAGCTGCGGAGTCATGTCCGTATCCTTGGGACCGTAGGTCTCATCGGCCACGACCCTGAACCCCTTCTGGGCGGCAAGTGCCTTCAACTGCTCCCGGCCGGAGGAACCGTAGCCGTCGGTCACGGTCAGCAGCGCAAACGACTTCTGCCCCTGCTTGGCCATGTAGTTGAGGATCTTTTCGGCAGCCACATGATCGTTGGCCGGGGTCTTGAACACCCATTTGCGGTCCTTGGCCGGTTCGGTGATCTTGATACCGGCTGCACAGGAGATCAGCGGTACCTTTTCCTTTTCCACGATCGGCACCAGTGCCATACTTTCGCCGGTGGTGCTGGGACCGATGATGGCCACCACCTTGTCGTTCCTGATCAGCTTGGTGGCAAGCTGCACCGCCTTGGTAACGTCACCGCCGGTGTCGTAAATGACCGCTTCCAGCTTCTGGCCGTTGATGCCACCCCTGGCATTGGTCTCGGCCACCAGCATCTCCAGGGTGCGCTTCTCCGGCTCCCCCAGGAACGAGGCCGGGCCGGTCACGGCGAACAGGCCACCAATTTTAATGGAGCCGGAGGCCGTCGCCACACCTGCCGACGCCAGCAGCATCCCCACCATACTCCAGAGTACCATCAGTTTTCTCATCATCTGCTTCCTCCGTTTTGAGGGCATCACAAGCTGTACAGCCGCTCGCCTTCAAGTATGCTGAAACCGCCGGAATTCAGGGATACAAGTGCCTTCTCGGTTTCGTCGAAACGGAAAATGATCACGGCGTTGCCACCACAGCGTTCCACGAAGGCGTACATGTATTCGACATTGATCCGGTCCCGGTCCAGGGTCTGCAGGATGGTGGCCAGCCCGCCGGGCTGATCCGGTACTTCCACCGCCACCACCTCGGTCTTGTTGACGGTAAATCCCTTCTCCTTCAGGACCTGCTTGGCCTTTTCCACGTCATTGACGATCAGGCGCAGGATGCCGAAATCAGAGGTATCAGCCAGGGAGAGCGCCCGGATGTTGATGGACGCCTCACCCAGGATGCGGGTAATTTCGGCCAGACGGCCCGACTTGTTTTCGATGAAGATGGAGATCTGTTCGACGTTCATGGTCGTTCCTCCTCTTACAGCTTGCGATTGTCCTGCACGCGTTTTGCTTTGCCTTCGCTGCGCTGGATGGTCTTCGGTTCAACCAGCCTGACCGTGCAGGTGACCCCCAGCATATCCTTGATCTCCTTCTCGATCCGCCGGGACAGGGCCTGCAGCACCTTGATCTCGTCGGAGAAGAGCTGTTCGCCCACCTCCACCTGCACTTCCAGGGTATCCAGGTTGTCCGCGCGGTCCACGATGAGCAGGTAGTGCGGTTCCACCCCCTCCACCCGCACCAGGATCGACTCGATCTGGGAGGGGAAGACGTTGACCCCGCGGATGATCAGCATGTCGTCGGAACGGCCGCTCATCCGGGCGATGCGGGCGTGGCTCCTGCCGCAGCGGCAGGGCTCGCGGGTGATGCTGGTGATGTCCCGGGTACGGTAGCGGATCAGGGGAATCCCCTGCTTGGTGATGGTGGTGATGACCAGCTCCCCCTTTTCGCCTTCCGGCAGTTGCCGGCCGGTTTCCGGATCGATGATCTCGGCAAGGAAGTGGTCCTCCCAGATATGCAGGCCGTGCTTGGCTTCGATGCACTCGATGGCCACACCGGGCCCCATGATCTCGGAGAGGCCGTAGATGTCGATGGCATGCAGCCCCAAGGCGGCCTCGATCTCGCCCCGCATCGCCTCGGACCAGGGTTCTGCGCCGAAAATCCCCACCCGCAGCTTGCCGCCGCGCAGGTCATAGCCTTCCGCCTGGGCTTCCTCGGCCAGGTAGAGGGAGTAGGACGGCGTGCAGGTCAGCACGGTGGAACCGAAATCCTGCATGATCATGATCTGACGCTTGGTGTTGCCACCGGAGATCGGAATCACCGAGGCTCCCAGTCGCTCTGCGCCGTAGTGGGCCCCCAGGCCGCCGGTAAAGAGGCCGTAGCCGTAGGCGTTGTGAATGATGTCCCCCCGGTGCACCCCGGCGGTGACAAAGGAGCGGGCCATCAGTTCGCTCCAGGTCTCGATGTCCTGGCGGGTGTACCCCACCACCGTCGGTTTGCCGGTGGTGCCGGAGGAGGCGTGGATTCGCACGATCTCATCCATCGGCGCGGCAAACAGGCCGTAGGGGTAGGAATCGCGCATGTCCTGCTTGGTGGTGAAGGGAAGCCGCTGCAGGTCTTCAAGGGAGCGCACCTGGTCCGGTGCGACACCGGCAGCCTCAAAGGTTTTCCGATACAAGGGCACGTTGCGCACAACCCGTTCAAGCGTCGCCTGAAGCCGCTTCAGCTGCAGCGCCTCCAGCGCCGCCCGGGGCAGGGTCTCAAACTCCTCATTGAAGTAGGTGGTTGCCATGGATCCTCTCCGTTCCTACAGTGAACGCCCGAGTTGAAACGCCTTCAGGTTGATCTCCAGCGCTTTCTTCGGCACCATCTTCTCCAGGGCCTGTCGCCAGACCTCCTCGGCAATCTCCAGGCGCCGGGAAACCGCTCCCAGGAGCACCGTGTTGGCGGCCCGCAGATCACCGGCCTCCAGGGCCAGCCGCTGGCCGTCCACCGCCAGGGTGTCGGGAAACGCCGTGCGAATCCGCTCCACCAGGCCGTCGGGGTAGCGAGCCTGTCCCAGCAGTACCGACGGCGGCGGAATCTTGAAGTCGTTCACCACCACCGTGGCGCCGGGCTTGAGCAGGGAAAGATAGCGCACCGTTTCCAGCAGCTCAAAACCGAAGAGGATATCCCCCTCCCCTTCCGGCACCACCGGCGAGAAGACCCGCTCACCGAAGCGGACATGGGAGACCACGCTGCCACCCCGCTGGGACATGCCGTGAATCTCGCTCTTCTTGACATCGAAGCCGGCCAGCATGAACGCTTCCGACAGAATTTCAGAGGCCAGCAGAATTCCCTGCCCCCCCACCCCCACCAGGAGGATATTGGTTATCGGCGTACTCATTTTTTCCCCCCGATGGCGTTGAATTTACAGAGTTGCTGACAGACGGTGCAGCCGGTGCAGAGATGGGGGTCGATGAACGCCTTGCCCCGCTTCCCTTCCGGGTCCGGTTTCCATTCAATGGCGGGACAGCCGATCCGCAGGCAGGCCTTGCAACCGGTACAGCGTCCCTGATCCACCTCCAGCACCGCTCCCTTTTCGAACCGCCCCGCGCCCTTGATCAGACAGCAGGGGCGGTTGGTGATGACCACCGACGGCTCCGGCCGCTGCATCTCCTCGCTGAGCGCCGCTTTCGTGGCCTCCAGATCGTAGGGGTCCACGGTGCGGACGTGGCGGATGCCCAAGGCCCGGCAGAGGTCGGGGATATTCACTTCCGGCGCGGCCTCGCCATCCAGGGAGTAGCCGGAGGCCGGGTTTTCCTGACGGCCGGTCATGGCGGTGATCCGGTTGTCCAGGATCACCACCGTTGCCGGCGCCTTGTTCCAGGCCATCTCCATCAGACTGTTGATACCGGTGTGCAGGAAGGTGGAGTCGCCGATCACCGCCACCACCCGCTGCTGCTCCTCAGGCGGGAGCACCCGCACGATGCCGCTGGCATTGCTGATGGAGGCCCCCATGCAGACGCAGGTGTCCATGGCGTTGAGCGGCGGCATGAAGCCCAGGGTGTAGCAGCCGATGTCGCCGGTTACGTAGGCGTTCAAGCGGTTTAGCTCGTAGAAGACCCCGCGGTGGGGACAGCCGGGGCACATGTTGGGGGGACGGGGGGAAGGGGCTCACCCTGTCCCTGGCGGGCGGCAGCCTGACCCGGCATGATCCCGGCAGTACTGAAGGCGTCACGGATACGGCCGGGGGACAACTCGCCGCAGAGGGAGATGATCTCCTTGCCCGTCACCGCAATCCCCATGGCTTTCACCTGCTCCTCGATGAACGGGTCCAGCTCCTCAACCACGAAGAGTCGCTGCACCTTACCGGCAAACTCGCGAATCAACTGCTGCGGCAGCGGCCAGACCATGCCCAGCTTGAGGGTGGACGCCTCGGGCAACGCCTCCCGCACGTACTGCCAGGTAACGCCGGCACAGATGACGCCGATGTCGGCGGAACGGATTTCCATCCGGTTGATGGCGGCAGTGTCGCCGTAGGTTGACAGGTTGACGGAACGTTCCTCAACCAGCGGATGACGAACCCGTGCATTCCCCGGCAACATCACGAGCTTTGCCGGGTTTTTCACCAGCTTCGGCTCCGGCAGCCCGCTCACCGGTTCCCCCGGCTGCACGATGGACTTGCCGTGGGAGATACGGGTACAACTGCGCAGCATCACCGGGGTGTCGAACTGTTCGGACAGTTCGAAGGCCAGCCGGGTAAAGTCGAGACATTCCTGGGAGTCGGCCGGCTCCAGCATCGGCACCTTGGCAAAACGGGCATAGTTGCGGCTGTCCTGCTCATCCTGGGACGAATGCATCTCCGGGTCATCGGCAACGATCAGCACCAAGCCGCCGCCGACGCCGGTATAGGAGAGGGTGAAGAGAGGGTCGGCCGCCACGTTGACGCCGACATGCTTCATGCAGGCCAGAGCCCGGCCGCCGCCAAAGGAGGCACCGATGGCAACTTCCAGGGCCACCTTTTCGTTGGGAGCCCAGGAAGCATCGATTTCCCGGTACCTGACGACGTTTTCAAGAATCTCGGTGGAAGGGGTTCCCGGATAGGCGCTGGCCACCTTTACGCCGGCCTCGTGGGCGCCGCGGGCAAAAGCTTCGTTGCCGGACAGAATTTCCTTGTTCACTCGTGCTCCATTGTCTCTGAATAGTGGTGTCATACCTCAAAAAAAAGAACATTGTTTATACACGTCCCGGCGAAGACTTGTCAATTCGTTTGCGTGGATACGCTACCCGCGTCCCGGCAGTAAAATGCCGGTTTGTGCTGCCTGCCGGTTTATGATATGAGTAGCGCCATCATGGCCGCCTCCCTCGCCTGCATAGACCTGACCCTCGAAGGGCTGACCACGGGGCTGAACCTTGAACTCTCCCCCGGTACGGCCGCGCTCTTCACCGCCGCCGGCGAGCAGGAATGCCTGCTGCTGGCTCGTACCTTCGCCGGCGAGCGTCCCCCCGACAGCGGCAGAATTCTTCTGGGAGACGCCTGCCTGGCGGAACTGGGCCGCAGCCAGCTTCACCAGCTGCGGCGCGCCATCGGCATCGTTTCCCCGCAGGGCGGACTGATCTCGAACCTGAAGCTGTGGGAGAACATCACCCTGCCGCTTTTGTTTCACGACGGCTGCGTGCCGGAATCGGCCAGCCGGACGATCCGCTCCCTCCTCGACGCCTTCGGCTTCACCGGGAACATCTGGGCCCTGCCCGGCCACCTGACCCCCTTCGAACGCCGGATGGCGGCCTTTATCCGGGCTGCCGTCAGCGGTGCACGCTGCCTGATCTACGCCGGCTGTTTCGACAACCTGCCGCACAGGGAACGGGACCTGCTCGTGGAGCAGGCCGCCGGGCTTCACCGGAGCAACGCCGGCATGATCTCGCTGTACCTCACCGCCACCACCACCCCCCTTGACCACCTTGAGCCGGACCTGCACTGTAACCTGCGCCACCAACCGGCCCAGATCACGAGGACTTAGATGAGTATGGAACAGGACCCCCGCTTCAAATATCTTGAGCGCAAGATCGGGCTGTTCGTTCTGGCCGCCCTGGCCGGGGTCGTGCTGGTCGTTGCCCTGGTCGGCTACCAGAAGGATCTGTTCACCAGCACCTATACCCTCCACTTCACGGTGGATCGCGGTACCGGCTTCACCAAGGGGATGCCGGTCAAACTGTCCGGCTTCAGGATCGGCCGGGTCACGGACCTGGCCCTGAACAATCAGGCCATGGTGGACATCACCATCGAAGTCGCCAAGAAATACCACTCCTGGGTACGCAGCGACTCCACCGTCAAGCTGGTCAAGGAGGGGTTGGTGGGGGACAGCATCGTGGAAGTCTCCGTCGGCTCCCTGGACAAGCCCCAGGTCAAGGACGGCGACAGCCTGACCTACGTCAAGACCAAGGGGTTGGACGAACTGGCCGACGAAATAGCCGAAAAGGTGAAACCGGTGCTGATCGAGGTCAAGGAGATCATCAGCTACGTTAACGACCCGGAGGGCGACCTGAAGAAAACCGTCAGAAATCTTGAACTTCTGACCCGCAACCTGGAAACCACCCGCAGCAACGCCGATGCCCTGCTCAGCGGCGCCAACCGCAACCTGGAGGGGATCGCCCGCCAGACCGCAACCCTGCTGGACACCACCGGCCGCAAGATCGACAGCCTCGACCTGACCACGATCAACGCTTCCCTGGATCGCCTGCCACCGCTCCTGGACAAGACCGACGCCGCCATGGCCAACTTGGTGCAAATCTCCGACGATACCCGGCTGATGACCCGGCAGACCTTCCCCCTGCTCCCCGGTCTGCTCTCCCGCACGGAAGAGCTGCTCTTCAGCACCGACCGGCTGATGAACACCCTGAACCGCTCCTGGCTGCTGGGGGGGACGGACGCTCCCTCCCTGGACCGGACCGGAAAGGCGGGTGACAGCCATGACTAGGACTAGGAACGAACGGAGCCGGGTTCGTGTCCGTCCCGGCGGCGTCATGCTGCGGGACTCCCTGCACGGCGTACTGCTCTGCATGCTGCTGGCCGGCTGCGCCGGCGGCATGCCGCAGGCAAGCGAAAGCCACCGCCGGATTGCCGACCTGAACGAGCGGGCGCTGATGAGTGTGGAAAAGAACCGCCTGGACGATACCCGGCGCCTGCTCGACGAGGCCCTCGGGCTGGCCACCGCCCTGGATGACGACGGGCAGCAGGCCCTGACCCTGCTGAACCTGGCCCGGCTGGAACGGCGACTGGGCCGGCTGGAGCAGGCGACGCGGCTGCTGGAACGGGGCCGCCGTCACGCAGGCGCAACTGGGTACGCCGCCGATCTTGCCCAGGAAACGGCCCTGGTGCTGCTGGCCGGGGGACAGACAGCCGAGGCCCGCCGCTGGGCGGAAATCGCCCTGCAGGAGGAGCGGGGGGAGATGACGGCGCGGCGTTTGAATCTGCTCTCCCGCATCGCCCTGCGGCAGGAGGACCGTGCCGCAGCCCTCGCCTACGCGGAGCAGGCACTGGAGAAGACCGGCTCACGGGAACTCCTGGCCGAGGAGCGGGCCAATGCCCTGCGGACCATCGGCCGGCTGCGGGGCGAGGAACAGCGGTTCGCAGAAGCCGAGAAACTGTTGCTCGAAGCGCTCGCCCTCGACCGCCGCCTGGAGCGTCCGGCAAAGATCGCCGCAGACCTGGAAGCGCTGGCGGCCCTGTTGGAACGAACGGGCGACACCGCACGCAGCGACGATTACCGCCAGCGGGCCGCCAGGGTACGACACCAGCTTCCGCCGCGCG
Organism: Trichlorobacter ammonificans; assembly: GCF_933509905.1. Classification (GTDB taxonomy): domain Bacteria; phylum Desulfobacterota; class Desulfuromonadia; order Geobacterales; family Pseudopelobacteraceae; genus Trichlorobacter; species Trichlorobacter ammonificans. The sequence goes on from NZ_OW150024.1 coordinate 1,941,651, forward strand.
CCACGGAGCCCTGAATGATGCAGAGCAGCGGCGATTCCCTTGCCGGCTTTTTCATGATCTCCTGCCTGCTGGGGCTGGCACCCGGTCCGGACAACCTTTACGTACTGACCCAGTCGGCCCTACGGGGCAGAGGTGCCGGCTTTGCGGTCACCCTGGGACTCTGTACCGGCCTCGTCGGTCATACCGCCGCGGTGGTGCTGGGGCTGGCCGCGGTGCTGGCCGCCTCACCCCGGGCATTGTTCCTGCTCAGGCTCTGCGGCGCCCTCTACCTGCTCTGGCTGGCCTGGCACGCCTTCAGGACCACGGTCACGGCAAGCGGCGCCACGACTGGAGAGGAGCTGAGCGGCTGGCAGCTGTACCGCCGCGGTATCCTGATGAATAGCTCAAACCCCAAGGTCACCATCTTTTTCCTGGCCTTTCTCCCCCAGTTCGTCCTGCCGGACCGGGGGCCGGCCGCAGTCCAGCTTGCGCTGCTGGGAGGACTGTTCATCGCGGCAACCCTGCTGGTCTTCGGCAGCATCGCCCTGCTGGCCGGCCTGCTGCGGGAACTGTTCTCCCGCGTTCCGGCCGTGCAGTTGACCCTGCAGCGCGCCGCCGGAGCGCTGTTCATCGCCCTGGCCCTGAAGCTGCTCCTGAGCAGCCCCTAGCGGCGCTGCCGGACGCCGTCGGCACCGCGCACCCTGTTTGCGGCCGGCCACTACACAGCTGTTGTTGGTCCATCACGGACACAGGATACGACCATGACGTCCTACCGCGACCTGACGATCAAGTACAAATTGACGCTCGGCTATGCCGCAGTCCTTGCCCTCTGCTGCCTGATCGGTTTTTTCGGCTTCAGGGGGATGTCGGAAATCAAGGCCCGGCTGGATGACCTGCAGCAGAACCTCATGCCCAACATCACCACCATCGCCGACATCGACCGCTACGCCCAGCAACACCGCCGCGCCTTCCTGCACTACCAGATCAACGCCCACCCCGACCACCGCGCCGCCGTCGCCGCCCGGCTGTCCAAGACGGAGCTCCAGACCAGACAAACGCTCAAGCGACTGGAAACATTGGATCAAACCGCCGAGGAACGGACACTGCTGGGAGAAGTCAACCTGCTCGTCCAGCAGTACTTCGATGCCGCCAACGCCGTACAGAAACAGGCGGCATCCGGCATTGACCACGCCCGGCTCGATGCCGAAAACGAGCGGATATTCGCCCACTTCAGCAGGCTTGAAGCCGCGGTCAACCGGCTCTCCCAGCTCAACAGCGAAGAGGCTGCCGGTCATTACCAGAGCAGCACCCTCACCTACCGGCAACTCTGCTTCTGGCTGGCGCTGCTGCTGGTCTGTACCACCTTGCTTGCCGCAGCCATGATCGTCCTGATCAGCCGCAGCATCTCCACCCCGGTGCGCACGGTGCTGGACGCTATCCGCCTGCAGGAGGAGCGGGGCAGAGAGAATGCCCGGCTGGCGGAGGCGATCGCCGGCGGCGATCTGGGGCAGGATGTACAGATCGGTGAGCCGCTGCAGCTCGACCAGGAACAGATCAGCCGCGACGAAGCCGGCATGCTGCTCAGAGCCGTGGCGGGGATGAGTGAATCGCAGCACGCCCTGGACCTGGCCTTTGCCGAAATGACCCGCTCCCTGCGCCGCCACCGCGACGAGGAGGCGGTACGCGCCTGGTTGAAGAACGGCCAGCATGAACTGAACTCCCTCCTGCGGGGGGACCGTTCCTCCGAGGAGCTGACCGGGCATACCCTGACCTTTCTCGCCGACTACCTGGGGGCCGGCGCCGGTGCCTTCTACCTGTTCGACGAGCCGGAGGGGATGCTGCGCCTCGTTGCCGGCTACGCTCTCAGTCGCCCCGACGAGCATCCCCAGCGGATCGCCCTGGGAGAAGGGCTGGTGGGGCAGGCAGCCCGCGAGCGCAAGCTCATCTGCCTGAACGCCGTCCCCCCCGACTACCTGCGGATCGGCTCCGGTCTGGGCGAGGCCGATCCGATCGCCATCCTGATCCTGCCGCTTCTGCATGACAGCGACCTGGTCGGCGTCATCGAACTGGGTTCCTTCGTCGATTTCACCACCGAGCAGCTCGACTTCCTGCAGCAGTCCCGCGAAGCCATCGCCATCGCCTTGAGCGTCAACCGGTCGCGACACCTGGTCAACGACCTGTTGGCCCAGACCCAGGCCCAGGCCGAAGAACTGCGGGTACAGCAGGAGGAGCTGCAGCAAACCAACGAGGAGCTGGAGGAGCGCGCCCAGGTGCTGGAGCTGCAACGGGAGCACATCCGTGCCAAGAACCGGGAGATCGAGGAGAAAAGTCGCGAACTGCAGCGCAAAGCCGACGAACTGGAACGGGTCAGCACCTATAAGTCCGAATTCCTGGCCAACATGTCCCATGAACTGCGCACGCCGCTGAACAGCCTGCTGATTCTTTCCGGCCTGCTCAGGGACAACCGCGACGGCAACCTGACCCGGCGCCAGGTGGAATTTGCCGCCACCATCAACAGCGCCGGCCGGGACCTGCTCACCCTGATCAACGACATTCTGGACCTCTCCAAGATCGAGTCGGGCCACCTGGAGTTCCATTACGAGGAAACGACCCCCGCGGAGATCTGCGGTGAGCTGGCCGCCATGTTCACCCCCCTGGCCGAGGAGAAGGGGATCGATTTCGTGCTGCGCTACGACGAGCCGCTGCCGCCCGTCCTGCTGGCAGACAGCCAGCGGGTTCGCCAGATTCTGAAAAACCTGCTCTCCAATGCCTGCAAATTTACCGCCCATGGCCAGATGGAGCTGCGCGTCCATACGCCCCACGCCGCCGACTCCCCCCTCGAGCCCCCCGCCGTGGCCTTTGCGGTCAGCGATACCGGCATCGGCATCCCGGCCGACAAGCAGTCCATTATCTTCAACGCCTTCCAGCAGGCGGACGGCAGTACCAGTCGCACCTACGGCGGTACCGGTCTGGGACTTTCCATCTCCCGCCAGCTGGCCCGCTCCATGGGGGGAGAGATCACCCTTGTCAGCGAGCCGGGCAACGGCAGCACCTTCACCCTCTACCTGCCACTCACGGGGAGCTGTGCCCTGGTCCGCCCGGAACCGTCCCCCCCCCTGCCGCAGCAGCCGCCCCCGCCAGCCGTCACGCCGGGCAACGCCAGGGCCGTCGAGAAGAGCATGGAGCCGTTGCCGCCCCCCATTGCGGATGACCGTGAACTGCTGCAGCACGGCGAGCGCAGCATCCTGGTCATCGAGGACGACCTCCCCTTTGCCGCCGTGCTGCGCGACATGGTGCGGGAGCGCGGCTTCCGCGCCCTGGTGGCCGCCGATGGTGAAAGCGGTATCGCCCTGGCCCAGCGCCACCACCCCAGCGCCATCATCCTGGACGTGATGCTCCCCCATATCGACGGCTGGGGCGTGATGCGCAGCCTGAAGGACAACCCGGAGACCCGCCATATCCCGGTCCATTTCATCACCTGCCTGGAGGAACGCCGCAAGGCCATGGCCATGGGAGCCATCGGTTTCATCACCAAGCCGGTCAGCAGCGACCAGTTGGAGGCGGTCTTCGGCACCCTCACCACCGCCATGGACAAGACCATGAAAATGCTGCTGATCGTGGAAGACGATCCCGCCCAGGCCACCGCCATGGTGGCCCTGCTGGAGGCGGGCAACGTCGTCATCAAGGTGGCGGAAACCGGCGACCAGGCCATTGCGTTGCTCTCCAGCGAGCCGTTTGACTGCATCGTGCTGGATCTGGGGCTGGCCGACATGGGGGCCTTCGAGTTGCTGGAAGAGCTGAAACGACTCGACCCGGGGCGGCGCATCCCGGTGATCATCCACACCGGCCGTGAACTTTCCCGCGAAGACGAGCGGCGGCTGCACCACTACGCGGAGAGCATCATCATCAAGGGGGCCAAGAGCCCGGAACGGTTACTGAACGAGGTGACCCTCTTCCTGCACCTGATCGAGACCTCCCTTGACCCCGGCAAGCAGCGGATGATCCGCGCCGCCCTGGACAAGGAGGCGATGCTGGAAGGAAAGAAAGTGCTGATCGTGGACGACGACATGCGCAACATCTTCTCGCTGTCCAGCGCCCTGGCCGAGAAGGATATGATCATCCTGGAGGCGGAGAACGGCCGGGAGGCGCTGCGGCAACTGGATCAGCACCCGGACGTCAACCTGGTGCTGATGGACATCATGATGCCGGAGATGGACGGCTACGAGGCGATGCGGGCGATCCGGGCCGACAACCGCTTCAGGAACCTGCCGATCATCGCCCTGACCGCCAAAGCGATGAAGGGGGACCGGGAGGAGTGCCTGAACGCCGGCGCCAGCGACTACATTCCCAAGCCGGTGGACATGGACAAGCTCTTTTCGCTGCTGAGGGTCTGGCTTTACTCCTCGGCAACGTCGACTACAATGGACATGTAAAAGCGGCAAGGCTTCCCCGCGGCAGATGGCCCGGCGCCGCACGACAACGACCCAAGGAGGCTGCTCATGAAACGGCTGTTTCTGGCGTTTGCCCTGCTGGCAGGCATCATAACCGCGTCCGCCGCCCCTGCCGAAGAGATCGTACTCAGCACCGGCAGCGGCCCACTGGACAGCGTCATCACCCCGGTCAAGCAGGCCTTTGAACAGGAGTCCGGCATCAGACTGAACATCCTGTTCGGCAGTGCCTCCCTGGCCTTCAAGCAGTTTTACAAAGGGGTATCCGAGATTGCGGTGGTGGGGACCAGTTTTGAGGAAGCTCTTGAGCTGATGAAGAAGGAACAGTTCGAGGTCCAGCAGCCCGAAACGCTGTACCACGTCGTGCTCGGCAAGGGGATGGTCCGGACCGTGGTGAACAAATCGAACCCGGTTTCCCGGCTGTCGCGGGCACAACTCAAGGGAATATTTACCGGCAGCATCGTCAACTGGAACGAGGTCGGCGGCCCCGATATGCCGATCATCGTGGTGCTCTCCACCCTCAACCCCGCCACCAACGGCGCTTTCAGGAAAACCATCCTGGATGGCGAGCCGTTCATGCGGGAGGTCCTGGAGCTGGGTCACATGGATGAACTGCGCGGCGCCGTGGAGGTAAACCGGGAAGCCATCGCCATCGGTACCTCCGCGCTGCTCGGCGGGTCGGCCAAGCAGGTGGAAACCCCCGAGGTATTCCGCCCGGTCACCCTGATATCACGGGGAGCGCCTTCGCCGAAGGTACAGAAATTCATCGACTTCATCCTGCAGGGGCCGGGTGCTGCGCTTGTCAAAAACTAGCGGGACCCGCGACGTCGCCAGGGACACGCCATGACCATCAAGAGCAAACTCATAGCCAATGTACTGCTCACGGCGCTGATCGTGGTCGCGCTCTCGCTGGCCGGCTTTTTCTCCATACGCTTTCTGCGGGAAAAGCTTTCCTACCTGACCGAGCAGACCGCACCGTCCCAGGTGCGCGCCCTTGAACTGCAACGGGAGCTGCAGGCAAGCAGCGCCGCCCTGACCAAGCTTACCACCGCCCGCACCATGGCCGAGTTTTCCCTGTTCAGGACCGATGCCGAACGGGCCTTGGCACGGGTCGCCACCGTGCGCGCAGCTGCGTCCCTGAACAGTGACCCCGCCGACCGGGCGGACGAGCTGGGTGCCGTGGCCCGCGAGATTTTCTCAGCCGTTGAAAACCGTATTCGCAGTAACGATGCCGCAACAGCCGCCAATGAGAGCGTGTTGCACAGCATACGGATCGTCTCCTCCCGCCTGGACGAACTCGATTCCTCCATCCAGCGCCTCCAGGGGGGCTATGCCCATGCCTTTGCGGCAGCGCTTGAGAATACCGGCAGATTTTCCGACAGGCTGCGCAGTATCGAAGAGTTGCGCAACCTGGTGCGGGAACTGCAGCTCATCACCGTGACCGCCCAAGCCGTGCAGAACAGCTCGGCCCTCCTGATCGCCCGGGCCAAGCTGAACGCCGTAATCGGACGGATCGCCAAAAACAGCTACTATACGGCAACCCCCTCGGTTGCCGCCGCCATCAACGGTTTTACCGCCATGCTTGCCGACTACCTGCGCCTCCAGGCCGACGCCCTGCAGCAGCGTGACGAGAGGGCACGATCACGAGCCGCCACAACGGGCAAGGATCTCCCCTACAAGCTGAACGATCTGTTCCAGACCCTTGATCAGGAATCCATCCTGGCCCGGGAAGAACTGGCCTTTGCCGCCGCGCGGCAGGAGACCAGTTTCAGACAGTCCCGAGATGCCAACGATATACTCAAGGCTGATTCCGCGCTGGTCGAGCTGGGGCTTCTGGTGGCGGCCGCGACGAACCGGCTGTTTACCCGCGAGACCCCCGATGACCTGGACGAGCTGGCAACGGAAATCCGTGGCCAGTTTAGCGCGATCCAGGAACAGGTCCGTGCGGTGGAGCGCTCCCTGACCGCCATCAATGCCCACAGTGAGCTGCAGATGCTCCGGGCGGCGGCGGCATCGCTGGATATCATGCGGTCCCGGATCTACGCCGCCGACGGCATCCTCGCCACCCTGCAGCGGAAGGTACTGGCCAGCAGGCAGGCGGACAGCGCCGCTGACCGGCTGCACGCCATCATCGCCATCCAGACGGTCCGGGGGAGCGAGCAGGTCATCGCCGCCCGCCGTGATCAGGAACTGTCGATCATGGCGGTGAACGATGTCGTTACCCGGGGACTGTCGCAGATTGCCGGCATGGGGACGGTGGCGATCGGCATCGGTATTTTTTTCGGCTTCTGGATTTACCGGTCGGTGATACCGCCACTGGGCATGATACTGGCCTCGATCCGCTCCCAGCAGGCACAGGGACGGGAAAAAGCCGCGCTGGCTTCGGCCATTGCGGCCGGCGATCTCGACCGCGAGGTGGCGGTCAGCACCGCCCTCTCCCTTGAAACAGCGCGGACCAAGCCGGATGAAATGGGGATGGTGCTTGCGGCGGTGGTGGGCATGAGCGAATCCCAGGCACAGCTCGACCAGGCCCTGGCCGGCATGACCGTGTCGCTGCGCCTGAACCGGGATGCCGACGCACGCCGTACCCGCCTGCAGAACGGCCTGCACGAGCTGGACCGGATTCTGCGCGGCGGGGAACGGCTCGACGAACTGGCCGATCGGGCGCTGGCGTACCTGATCGGCTTTCTGCAGGCCGCCATCGGCATCGTGTACCGCTACGACAGCCGTTACGACCTGCTGCGTCCCCTGGCCACCTACGCCGTTGCCGACATCAGACGGCGGAGCGCGGTGCTCAGCTCCGGCGAGGGGCTGGCCGGCCAAGTGGCGCGGGACCGGAAACCGTTGCAGCTCTCTCCGGCACCGGCCGGCTACCTGTCGATCTCCTCGGCCCTCGGCTCCGGCGACCCGGTTCATATCCTCATCCTGCCGATTCTGCACAGCGACACCCTGACCGGCGTACTGGAACTGGGCAGCTTCAAACGTATCGACGAGGACGACCTGGCCTTCCTGCAGCAGGCTCTGGAGGCGATTGCCGTGACTTTCACCGTCGGCAGCTCCCGGGAGTTGGTCAGCGACCTGCTGGAGCAGGCCCAGACCGAACAGCTGCGAATCCAGGAAGAGAACGCGCCGCGACACGACCGGGAACCATCGGCGCGTCGGCCGGCAGAGCAGCGGGAGCCGACATGACCGACGACGAATTGACCAGCCTCGAAATACGCCTGCTGCTGGAAGGGGTGTATCAGGTCTACGGCTACGACTTCCGGGACTACGCCGAAGCGTCGTTGCACCGGCGGTTGGCCCAGTGGCTGCCGGGATCGGGCTTTGCCACCTTCTCCGAGGCCCAGTCGCAGATTTTGCGCAATCGCCCCCTGTTCGACAGTCTCTTGCGGGGAATCACGGTCAACGTTTCGGAAATGTTCCGCGATCCGATCTTTTTCAAGGCGGTGCGCACACAGGTGGTGCCGCATTTGAAGACCTACCCCTTTGTCAAAATCTGGCACGCCGGCTGCGCCTCGGGAGAAGAGGCCTACTCCATGGCCATCCTGCTGCAGGAGGAGGGACTGGCGGGGCGCTTCCGCATCTATGCCACCGATATCAACCAGGAGGTGATCCGCAGGGCCCAGGAGGGAATCTACCCGCTGCAGGAGATGCAACGTTTCACCCGTAACTACCAGCAGGGCGGCGGTAGCGCCTCGTTCGCCGACTATTATACCGCCCGCTACGACCATGCCATTTTGAACGGCTCGCTACGGGACTCCATCGTCTTCGCGGCCCACAATCTGGCTGCTGACGCGGACTTCGGCGACATGAACCTGATCCTCTGCCGCAACGTGATGATCTATTTCAGGCAGCGACTCAAGGAGCGGGTGCTGACCCTGTTCGACCGTTGCCTGCTGCCGGGCGGCTTCCTCTGCCTGGGAGCCAAGGAAACCCTGGACAACCGTTCCATCGCGGGACGCTACGAACTGCTGGCCCCCCGGGTGCAAATTTACAGGAAACGGTATGCGCAGAACTGACGACAGACTGTTCAGGCTGGTGGCGGTCGGGGTTTCCACCGGTGGCGTGGCGGCGTTGAAAAGCCTGCTGGGGGAGTTGCCCGACGACTTTCCGCTGCCGCTGCTGGTGGTGGCCCATATCTCCCCCGAAGCCGACGATGGCCTGGCGCTCCTGCTGGACGGCTGTTGCCCCCTGCGGGTCAAGGAGGCGGACGATCATGAAACCGCTCGTGCCGGCACCGTCTACCTGGCGCCGGCAAACTACCATCTGCTGGTGAGCCGGGACGGCGTGCTGTCTCTTTCCGTCGACCCGCCGGTACACTACGCCCGCCCCTCCGTGGACGTGCTCTTCGAATCGGCGGCGGCAGCCTGCGGTCCGGCACTGGTCGGCATCGTGCTGACCGGCGCCGGCTGCGACGGCAGCGCCGGCCTGCTGGCCATTCGGCAACGCGGTGGCCTTACCATCGTACAGGACCCCGCCGATGCGGAAATGGACGCCATGCCCCGCAGCGCGCTGCAGCTGCTTCAGCCCGATCATGTGCTCGCCCTGAAGGAGATTCCCGGCCTTTTGAGGCGACTTGCCCCGAGGAAACCATGAACATGACGCTGCCCGCATCACCTTCTGCCACCGTCGATGCCGTACCGATCCTGCTGGTTGACGACCGGCCGGAAAACCTGCTGTCGCTTTCGGAACTGCTCGCCGACCAGGTGTATGACCTGATCACCGCCGCCTCCGGCAACGAAGCGCTGCGCCTCACCCTCAAACGCGACGTCGCCCTGGTGCTGCTGGATGTGCAGATGCCGCAGATGGATGGATTTGAAACGGCCGAGCTGATGCGGGCCAACCCCAAGACCCGCCACATTCCGATCATCTTCGTCACCGCCGGCATGAAGGAGAGCCGGTTCCAGTTCAAGGGATACGACGCCGGGGCGGTGGACTACCTGGCCAAGCCGATCGAGCCGGTCTTCCTGCAAAGCAAGGTCCGCATTTTCGCCGAACTGTTCCGCCAGCGCCGCGAACTGGAGCGCCACCAGCTCCGGCTGCAGGAGCTGGTGGATGAGAAAACCGTGGAACTGCAGCGACGCAACGAAGAACTGCAGGCCACCGAAGAGATGTTGCGGGTGCAGATCGCCGACTACGAGCAATCCCAGCACCTTCTGCGTCAGGCCAAGGAGGAAGCCGAAGCCGCCAATCTCACCAAGAGCCGTTTCCTGGCCAATATGAGTCACGAAATCCGCACGCCGATGAACGGCGTGCTCGGCACCCTGCAGATACTGCTCGACTCCGGCCTGACGCCGGAACAGCGCGATCTGGTGGCCTGCGCCGTGAACTCGGGGCGCAACCTGGTGCAACTGCTCGACGACATTCTCGACATTTCCCGGATCGAGGCCGGCAGGATGGAGCTGACCCTCGCCGACTTCGAACTGCGGCCGATGGTGGAAAACGCCGTCAGCCTGCTCTCGCTGCACTCCTCCGCCAAAGGGCTGCGCCTGGTTTCGACCATCGATCCCGACGTACCGGCCGTTGTCAGAGGGGATGCGGGACGGCTGCGGCAGATTCTGATCAACCTGATGGGTAACGCCATCAAGTTCACGCCGCAGGGATCGGTCACCCTGCATATCCGTAAGGAGAGCGAGGACGAGCGGCAGGCCACCCTCGCCATCATGGTCTGCGACACCGGCATCGGCATACCGGCCGACAAGCTGAAGCTGATTTTCGATTCCTTTACCCAGGCCGACAACTCCACCACCCGTCTCTACGGCGGCACCGGGCTGGGATTGGCCATCTGCCGGCAGCTGGCGGAACTGATGGGGGGGAGCATCGGCGTGGAAAGCGCCGTGGGGACCGGTTCCACCTTCTGTCTCACCGTAACCCTGGAAAAGGGGCGTCCCCCGGCTGAGCCGGCAACCGCCGCACCACCACCGGAAACGGCCGACCCTCCTCCTGCGTCCTCATTCAGACTGCTCCTGGCGGAGGACGAACCCACCAATCAGAACGTCACCAAAGCGATCCTTGAACGATCGGGATACCGTGTGGATGTGGCCAACAACGGCAGCGAGGCGCTGCAGGCGCTGGCGGAACAAGAGTACGATCTGGTGCTGATGGACTGCATGATGCCGGTGATGAACGGGTACGAGGCCACCGCCGTGATCCGCGATCCGTCATCGGCGGTACGCAGCCACACCCTGCCGGTGATCGCTTTGACGGCCAATGCCATGAAGGAAGACCGGGAACACTGTCTTGCGGCGGGCATGGATGACTACCTGGCAAAGCCGATCGATTTCCCCAAGTTGCTGGCGTTGCTGGAACGGTGGCTGCGGCGCTGACCCCATGCCCTACGCACACAGCCTCTTCCTGCGTGGGTCGTCATCGGCGCATCGGCGCCCTGTGAAGCCAGGCTATGGGGCTGGCATGGCGGTGAAGTGGTTCAGAAGAGCGAGGAGGCGAAGTGGCAGGCGGCACGGTGTCCCGGCCCCTGGTCGGTCAAAAGCGGCGCTTCGACGCGGCAGCGCTCGGCAGCGTGGGGGCAGCGCGGATGGAACCGGCAGCCCGACGGCAGGGCGGTGGGGGACGGCGGATCGCCGCCGGGCGGCTCCGTGAGCGCTGCCTCCCGCTCCCGGCGGATGCGGGGGATGGCGGACAGGAGCAGACGGGTGTAGGGATGGCGGCTGCTGGTGAACAGCTCCGGCGTCGGAGCCACTTCCACCACTGCTCCCAGGTACATGACCGCGATCCGGTCGCTGACATGCCGCAGCACCCCCAGGTCATGGCTGATCATGGCCATGGTCAGACCGTGGCGGTGCTTCAGCTCCTGCAGCAGATTGATGATCTGGGCCTGAATGGAGATATCCAGCGAGGAGACCGGTTCGTCGGCCAGCAACAGCCGCGGCTGGGCAGCCAGGGCGCGGGCGATGCCGATCCGTTGACGCTGGCCGCCGGAAAATTCGTGGGGAAAACGATCGTACTGGTCGGCGGAGAGGCCCACCTGTGCCATCAGGGCCGTGGTCGCGTCGCGCAGCGCAGCTCGCGGGGCCAAGCCATGGATATGGATCGGCTCGGCAATGGCATCGCCGATCCGCAGGCGGGGATTGAGCGACGAGAAGGGGTCCTGAAACACCATCTGCACCGCGCGACGGAACTGCCGCTGTCCCTCCGGCCCCAGGTCGGCAAGGGCTACCCCTTCGAAGCTGACCGACCCGGCATCGGCGGCAAGCAGGCCGGCCATGATCCGGGCCAGGGTTGACTTGCCGCACCCCGACTCCCCGGCAATGCCCAGGGTCTCTCCCTCCTCAACCGTCAGGCTGACCCGGTCCACGGCGGTCAGCACCGCCTTCCTGCCAACGGCATCCTTCAGGACGTACCGCTTGGAAACATCCTCCGCCCGCAGCATCGAACGCTTCATCGGCGCCTCCAGCAGCGGACCCGGTGCGCCGGCCGCACTTCGCGGCTATCCGGCATGGTTTCCCCGCAGGGTTCGAATGCCTCGTCGCAACGGTCGCGGAACGGGCAGCCCGGCTCGTCGCCGGTTGCCGCCGGGGGATGTCCCGGAATGGTGGCCAGGGGCGCGCCGGCAACGGCGTTTTCCGGCAGCGAAGCCAAGAGCCCCCTGGTGTAGGGGTGCTGCGGACAGGCGAAGAGATCCCGGGTGTCGGCCGATTCCACAATCCGTCCGGCGTACATGACATGGACCCGGTCGGCCCGTTCCGCCACGATGCCCAGGTCATGGGTGATCAGCAGCAGGGCCAATCCCTTCTCCCGCCGCAAACGGTCGATCAGGGCCAGGATCTGTGCCTGGATGGTCACGTCCAGTGCCGTGGTCGGCTCATCGGCAATGAGCAGCTCCGGACCGCAGGCCAGGGCCATGGCGATCATCACCCGCTGGCGCATTCCCCCGGAAAGCTGGTGGGGATAGTCCCGCAGCCGCTGGTCCGGCGCCGCGATACCCACCTGCCGCAGCAGCTCCGTCGCCTGTGTCGTGGCCTCGGCGCGGGAAAGCCCGCGGTGCAGCAGCAGCGGCTCCAGCATCTGTTCGCCGATCCGCAGCACCGGGTTCAGGGAGGTCATCGGCTCCTGAAACACCATGGCGATCCGGTTTCCCCGCAGACGCCGCAGCTCCTCGCCCGACAGCTCCGTCAGCTCCCGTCCCCCGAAACGGATGGAGCCCGCGGCAATACGGCCGGGAGCGGGGACCAGTCCCAGGATCGAACGGGCGGTCATGCTCTTGCCCGACCCCGATTCTCCCACCAGGGCCACGGTCTCCCCCCGGTCGAGGGTGAGGGAGGCCCCGTTGACGGCGTAGACCGTCCCGCGGTGGGTGGGGATGACGGTGGTCAGGTTGTCGATTTCGAGGAGCGGCATGGGCGGTAGTGTACCCGTTCCTCCCCCCCGCTGTCAAACGCCGAAACGTGCGCCGATACAGTGCCGCCGGGGGCGAAAGTGTTTGACAGTAGTGGCACTTTATGGTTCTATCACGGGGTTTTCAGACTTGTGAAATCCATGCGCCTCCTCATTCTGTTCATAGCGGTTCTGCTGTCCGTGACCTTCCCTCCCGAGATGCCGGTTCTGCATGCGCAACCGCTTTCGGGTAACCTGATCCGGGTTGCGATCCTGAAAGGTGCGGACAGTGTCACCATCGACGGAACCGGTGTGCTGGCACTGCCGGACACCGGTGCGGCCATGGCGCTGGAACCGCCGTTCACGGTTCGCAGCAGCGGCAACCGCCTGCTGCTGAACGGACTGTCCTGTCGCACGATCCGTCTTTCAACGCCGGATCGGATCAAGATCAACGGCAAGTCCTACCGGGGCCTGGTTGAACTGGTTGCCCAGGGCAACGGCCTGCTGGTGATCAACGAACTGCCGCTGGAAGAGTACCTGGTGGGGGTGATCAACAGCGAAATCTCTTCCACCTGGCCGATGGAGGTCATCAAGGTCCAGGCGATCATCGCCCGCACTTATGCCGTGGCCAAGCGCCAGGAGCGCCGCACCGCCCTCTTTCACCTGGAGTCCACTGTGCTGGACCAGGCCTACGACGGCAGCGACCTTGAGGACAGCCGGGCGGCACGGGGGGTCCACGAGACGGAAGGCCAAGTGCTAACCTACCGCGGCACGGTGATCCAGGCGTTCTACCACGCCAACAGCGGCGGCAAGACCGAGGCGTCCCAGAACGTCTGGGGCATGTCGCTTCCCTATCTGCAAGGGGTCGACTGCCAGTACGGCGCCACCGGCAGCTCCAGCACCTGGGAGCTGTCCCTGCCCCTCAGCCGGATCGAGAACGCGCTGCGGGCCGCCGGCCAGAAGATCGGCCGGATTTCCGACATCAAGACCGGCCCCCGCAACAACCGTGACCGCCTGATCAACGTGCTGCTGGTCACCGACCGGGGAACCGTCAGCATGCCGGCAACGAGGTTCAGGATGGCGGTGGGCTCCACGGTGGTCAAGAGCACCAATTTCACGGTACGGGTCGACAACGGCACCGCCCTGTTCAACGGCCTGGGTTACGGCCACGGCGTCGGACTCTGCCAGTGGGGAGCCCGGCAGCGGGCCCTGGACGGTTTCTCCTACACCGAGATCCTGTCCTACTACTACCCCGGCACCAAACTGAGCATGCTGTCCGAGCTGCGCTTCAAGTAACGCATGCTGGTTAGCGATTTTCACTTTGATCTCCCCGACGACCTGATCGCCCGTTACCCCGCCCCCCACCGGGACGGCTCCCGCCTGATGGTGCTGTACCGCCGGGAAGAGCGAATCGAGGAGAGCCTCTTCGGCCGGATCGGCTGCTACCTTCGTCCGGGAGACCTGCTGGTGCTGAACGACACCCGGGTGATCCCGGCCCGGTTGCACGGCACCAAGGAGACCGGTGGACGGGTGGAGCTGCTGCTGGTACGGGCACAGGAAGGAAGCGAACCGTGCTGGCAGTGTATGCTGCGTTCCTCAAAACCCTGCCGGCCGGGGCAGATCGTCAGGCTGCCGGACGGGGTCACCGCCAAGGTCATCGAGCGCAGCGGCGAACAGGAGTGGCTGGTCCGCTTTGCCGGCTGCGACGACTTCGGCGCCTGGTTGCTGCGGGCCGGCGAACTGCCGATCCCCCCCTACCTGGGACGCGGCACTGAAGAGCTGGACCGGGAGCGTTACCAGACCGTCTACGCCGCCGAAGCCGGTGCCGTGGCCGCTCCCACGGCGGGGTTGCACTTTACGCCGCAGCTGCTGGACAGCCTGCGGTCACAGGGCATCGCCACCGCCACCGTCACCCTGCACGTGGGGCCGGGCACCTTCCAGCCGTTGCGGGTGGAGCAGGTGCGGGAACACCGCATGCACGGCGAACGGTTCCGTATTCCGGCCGCCACCGCAACGGCGGTTGCGGCAACCAGGGCGGCCGGCGGCCGGATCATTGCCGTGGGCACCACCGTTGCCCGCACCCTGGAACATGCCGCGGATGAGAACGGCCTGTTGCGGCCCGGCGAAGGGGAAACCGATATTTTCCTGTACCCCGGATGCCGTTTCAGGGCGGTGGATGCCCTGCTGACCAATTTCCACCTGCCGGAATCCACCCTGCTGATGCTGGTTTCGGCCTTTGCCGGACAGGATTTTGTACGGCGGGCCTATCGCACGGCAGTGGAAAAACGTTTCAGATTTTACAGTTATGGCGATGCCATGCTGATTCTTTAGGAGCGGCGGTGGCACAGCATTTTCACGTTCTCCATCAGGATGCAGGCTGCCGGGCGCGAACCGGCCTGCTGCGCACGCCCCACGGCGACATTCCCACCCCGATCTTCATGCCGGTGGGAACTGCTGCCACGGTGAAGGCGATGCGCCCGGAAAACCTGGTCGAAGCCGGTGCCCGGATCATCCTGGCCAACACCTATCACCTCTACCTGCGTCCCGGCCACCGGCTGGTGGAGCAGATGGGAGGGCTGCACCGTTTCATGGCCTGGGACCGGCCGATCCTGACCGACAGCGGCGGCTTCCAGGTCTTCAGCCTGGCCGAGTTGCGCACCATTACCGAAGAGGGGGTCAGCTTCCGCTCCCATATCGACGGTTCCCGGCATCTGCTGACCCCGGAACTGTCCATCGCCATCCAGCAGGCCCTGGGGGCGGACGTGATCATGTGCTTCGACGAATGCCCCCCGGCCGAGGCGGAACGGAGCTACGTGGAACGGTCCCTGGCGCTGACCACCCGCTGGGCCGCCCGCAGCAAAGCGGCGTTGAGTCGCCGGGATCAGCTCCTGTTCGGCATCGTCCAGGGAGGGCGTTTTCCGGAACTGCGCCGGCGCAGCCTTGAGGAGCTGCGGGAGATCGGCTTCGACGGTTATGCCTTGGGCGGCTTGTCCGTGGGTGAGGAAAAAGCGGTGATGCACGAGGTGATGGATGCCTGCAGCGACCTGCTGCCGACGGATCACCCCCGCTACATCATGGGAATCGGCACCCCGGAGGACCTGGTGGAGGCAGTCTGGCACGGCTACGACATGTTCGACTGCGTCATGCCGACCCGCAACGCCAGAAACGGCATGCTGTTCAGCAGCCAGGGGCGGATCAACATCAAGCGCAAGGAGTACGAGGCCGACCAGGGGCCCATCGATCCGGCCTGCGGCTGCTACGTCTGCCGCACTTACAGCCGGGCCTATCTGCGGCACTTGTTCAGAAGCGGAGAAATCCTGGCATCAATGCTGAACACGCACCATAATATCGCCTGGTACCTGAACCTGATGGAACGGATACGCGCAGCAATTGCCAGCAACAGCTTTGCAGCCTTTCGGCAAAGCTTTTATCATCAACAGACCCGTACGTCTGAACGTTCAAAGGAGGAGTAAACTTATGATGACCGCAGTCGCATTCGCAATGGGAGCCCCCGCCGGGGGTCAGGCCGCACAGGGCGGCGGCGCCGCCGCACTGATGAATTTCGTACCGCTGATCTTCATGTTCGCCATCTTCTACTTCCTGTTGATCCGCCCGCAGCAGAAGAAAGCCAAGGAGCACCGCGCCATGCTGGAGGCCCTGAAAATCGGCGACAGCGTCAAGACCGCCGGCGGTATCCACGGCAAGATCGCTGCCCTGGAAGACCAGGTGATCACCCTGGAAGTGGCAACCGGCGTCAAGATCAAGATCGACAAGCCGTTCGTCACCACGGTGGTGAAGTAAAGCAAACGGTTTCAGTTCAACGAAGAAGCTATGTAATAATCTGAACCGGTCTAACAGTTTTATCAGGTTGTTGAAAATCCAAGGTTGCTCAAAATAGTCAGATCGTCACACCCGCGGAAAATCCTGCGGCGGCGTAGCAGCGCTACGCCGCACAAAGGTGCTTTCGAGGACGGCGGCGAGATGGCTGTTTGTGAGCCAACCTCTTAAAAGGAGACGTACCGATGCCCAAAGGAGCCGGATGGCGCATCACCCTGATTATCGCATTCACCGTACTTTCCTGCATCTACCTGGTCCCCACCCTGCAGCCGAACCTGCCGTCGTGGTGGAAGGGGATCCTGCCCAAGGATAAGATCAGCCTTGGCCTCGACCTGCAGGGGGGTACCCACCTGGTCATGGAGGTGGACACCCAGAAGGCGGTCGAGGGGACTCTGGAACTGCTGGCCACCGACCTGGAGGACACCCTGTCCTCCAAAAACCTGCGCTTCAAGCGGGTCAGCCGTACCGGTCACGACCGGGTATCCGTGGTGCTCTACGAGCGGGAAACCGCCGGTCAGGCGCAGAAACTGCTCAAGGAAAAGTATCGTGATTACGACGTCAACACCTCCGTGGAAGAGGGAGGGATGGTGGGCGTCCAGATCAGGATGAACGAGCAGGAGATTCAGAACCGCAAAGACAAGGCCGTTGCCCAGGCCCTGGAAACCATCCGCAACCGGATCGATCAGTTCGGCGTTGCGGAACCGGTCATCGCCCGCCAGGGGACCAACCAGATCGTGGTGCAGCTCCCCGGCATCAAGGATCCCCAGCGGGCCATCGAACTGATCGGCCGTACCGCCCGTCTCGAATTCAAGATGGTGCTGGACGAGGTTTCCCCCACCGGTGGCGCCATCCCCGAAGACGCCGAGGTGCTGACCGAGAAGATCGTTGACCGCACCACCGGCACCGTCAGCGAAACTCCCATGGTGGTGAAGAAAAAGGCCCTGATCACCGGCGACCTGCTCACCGACGCCCAGGTTCGGATCGACTCCCAGTTCAACCAGCCCTACGTGGCCATCGAGTTCAACTCCCTGGGGGCCCGACTGTTCGACCAGGTCACCGCGGCCAACGTCAACAAGCGTTTCGCCATCGTGCTGGACAACACCATCTACTCCGCGCCGGTGATCCGGGAGCGGATCTCCGGCGGCAGCGCCCAGATCTCCGGCAATTTCACCGAGAAAACCGCCTCGGACCTGGCCATCGTGCTGCGGGCCGGCGCCCTGCCGGCGCCGGTGAAGGTGATCCAGAACGTCACCGTCGGCGCCTCCCTGGGCAAGGACTCCATCGAGAAGGGCCTCATGGCCGGCGCCATCGGCATCGTCCTGGTATTCATTTTCATGTCGGTCTACTACAAGCTTTGCGGCGTTGTGGCCAACCTCGGCATGGTGCTGAACGTCCTCTACCTGATGGGAGCCCTGGCCGCCCTGGGGGCCACCCTGACCCTGCCGGGCATCGCCGCCATCGTGCTCCTGGTCGGCATGTCGGTGGACTCCAACGTAATCATCTTCGAACGGATCCGCGAGGAGCTGCGTATCGGCAAATCACCGAAATCAGCGCTGGACGCCGGCTACGACAAGGCGTTCCTGACCATCATGGACTCCCACGTCACCGGCCTGATCACCGCCGCGGTGCTGTTCCAGTTCGGCACCGGCCCGGTGAAGGGTTTTGCCGTTTCCCTGTCGCTGGGTATCATCATCAACCTGTTCACGGCGCTGACGGCCAGCAAGACCATTTTTGACCTGTTCCTGCACAAGGGACGCGTCAAGAAGATGAGCATATAGGGGGAGCCAATGATCGAACTGCTCGGTAAAACCAACATCGACTTCATCGGGATGCGCAAGATCACCTTTGTCATCTCGATCATCATCACCGTTATCGGCATCCTGGGGGTCGTCTCCATGATCCGGGGCACCGCCAACATGGGGATCGACTTCACCGGCGGCACTTCCCTGCAGCTCAGGTTCGACAAGCCGGTAGAGATGGCCGCTGTCCGCAAGGCGCTGCACAGCGCCGGCATCGAAGCCGAACTGCAGGAGGTGAAGGAAGGGAATAAACTGCTGGTGAAACTGGCCCGCAAGAGCCAGGTAACCGTGGGCAAGGCGGCGGAAACCGTGCCGGCGGCCCTGCAGAAGGGGCTGCCCGGCACCTCGGTCACGGTGGAAAGCACCACCGAGATCGGCCCCGCGGTGGGCGACAAGCTGCGCAAGGACACCCTGATCGCCGTGGCCATCTCCATGCTGGGGATCATCGTCTACATCGCCTGGCGTTTCGACTTCAACTTCGGCGTCGGCGCCGTGGTGGCCACCCTGCATGACATCATGGCCATGTTCGCCGTGTTCTACCTGTTCGACAAAGAGATCAACCTGCTCTTCGTCACCGCCGTGCTGACCATCGCCGGTTACTCCCTCACCGACACCGTGGTCATTTTCGACCGGATCAGGGAAAACCTGCACAAGGACCTGAAAGGGGCACTGCATACCATCATCAACCGCAGCGTCAACGAGGTGCTGTCCCGCAGTATCGTCACCTCGATCACCACCTTTCTCTCCGCCTCCGCCCTGCTCTTCTTCGGCGGCGAGATGATCCACGACTTCGCCCTGGCGCTGGTGGTGGGAGTGGTGGTCGGCGCCTACTCGTCGGTCTTCGTTGCAAGCCCGGTTATCATGCTGCTCGCGGAGCGAACCGCAAACAAAGCCGGCTCCGCCGGCGCCGGCCCTGCACCGGCCAAAGCATAGGAGAGCATCGCAATGAACAAGGAAAATATCGTATTCGGTGTATCCGGCCTGATCATCGGTATCTTGCTGGGAATCCTGGCAGGCGGCAAGGTCACCGGCGGTTCCCCGGCAGGTCCGGCAGCGGTCCAGCAGGCCGCCGGCCCCGCGGGCAACCCGGCCCAGTTGAGCGCCCGCATCAGCGAGCTTGAAGCCATTGTCGCCAAGGATCCCAAGAACGTCCAGGCCTGGATCTCGCTGGGCAACGACTATTTTGACGCCCACAACCCCCAGAAGTCGGTCCAGGCCTACGCCAAAGCCCTTGAACTGGACCCCAACAACCCCAACGTGCTGACCGACCAGGGCGTCATGTTCCGGGCCCTGGGCTTCTTCGACCGGGCCCTGGCAAACTTCGAAAAGGCCAACACGATCAACCCCAAACACCTGCAGAGCCTCTTCAACCAGGGGATCGTCTACGCCGTCGACCTGAAGCAACCGGCAAAGGCCCGGACCGTCTGGGAAAAGCTGATCGCCCAGGAGCCGGGCAGCGACATGGCCCGGCAGGCAAAAGAGATGCTGAGCCAGCTTCCCGCCAAGTAGCCCTAGACAAGCCAATCCCCCGCCGCCGCGGGGGATTGCTGTTTTACGGTCATGAACAGACACTGGCGTCTTACCCCATACGATCCGGCCGCCGCCTCCCGGTTGACGCGGGAACTCGGTCTTTCACCGGTTATCGCCCGCATCCTGGCGTCACGGGGGTTTACCACCCCGGCGGCAGCCGACGGTTTTCTCTCCCCCACCCTGGCCGGCATGACCGATCCCGGCCGGATGGCCGGCATGGAGCAGGCCGTGGACCGCTTGCTGCTGGCCCGGGAACGGCAGGAACCGGTCTGTATCTACGGCGACTACGACGTGGACGGCATCAGCGCCACGGCCCTGCTGGTTAGTGCGCTGCCTGTCCTGGGTATCCGCGCCGACTACCACATCCCCCATCGCATGGAAGACGGCTACGGCCTGAGTCTCGACGCCCTGCGGCAGTTGGCCGACCAGGGATACCGTCTGATCATCAGTGTCGACTGTGGCATCACCGCCCTGGAAGAGGCCCGCTTCTGCCGCGTCCAGGGGCTCGACCTGATCATCACCGACCATCACCAGCCCCTGGAGGAGTTGCCCGACGCCGTTGCCGTGCTGAATCCGCAGCGCAGTGACTGTCCCTACCCCTTCAAAGGACTTGCCGGGGTGGGTGTGGCCTTCTGCCTGTTGGTGGCGCTCCGCTCCCGGCTCCGTGAACAGGGGCTGCTCGACGGCGGCGGCCCCGACCTGCGCCAATGGCTCGACTTGGTGGCCCTGGGCACCATAGCCGACATGGTACCGCTCACTGGCCAGAACCGGCTGCTGGTTTCGGCGGGGCTGCAACGGATGGGTAACGGTTGTCGCACCGGCCTCGCCGCCCTCAAGGCCGTTGCCACCGTCAAGGGGGCCGTTTCCTGCGGCCAGGTTGGATTTCGCCTGGCTCCCCGCCTCAATGCCGCCGGCCGCCTGGAAAGTGCCCTGCCCGGCGTGGAACTGCTGCTCACCGACGACCCGGCAAGGGCACAGCTCCTGGCACGGGAGCTTGACGCCGCCAACAGCGAACGCCAGCAGGTGGAACGCCGTATCTTCGAGGAAGCGGAGGCGCTGATGGCACTGCAGGGGTGGAACGAACAACACGCCAGCATCGTGCTTTCCTCCCCCCTCTGGCACCCCGGCGTGGTGGGTATCGTCGCCTCCCGCCTGACGGAACGCCACGCCCGCCCCGCCATCCTGCTGGCCCGGCGCGACGACGGCAGCGGTAAAGGCTCGGGACGGGGCATCGCCCGCTTCCATCTGTTGGAGGCGCTGCACGCCTGCGCGGCCCACCTCGAACGGTACGGCGGCCACCGGGCCGCTGCCGGCCTGACCGTCGCTCCCGGCGAACTGGATGCCTTTGCAACAACTTTTGAACGGGTGGCCGCGGCTCAGCTCGCCGCCACTGATCTTGCGCCAACGTTATCGCTCGATGCCGAGTTGACACCGGAGGAGCTGAATCTGTCGCTGGTCGGGGAGCTGGCGCGGCTTGCTCCCTTCGGCATCGGCAATGCCGAGCCGACCCTGCTGCTGCGGGGCATGCGGGTTCTGGAGGCCCGTACCGTCGGCGACGGACATCTGAAAATGCGCCTGGAAAAGGAGCGAACCATCTATCCTGCCATCGGCTGGCGGATGGCAGGCGGCCCGATCCCCCAGCGGGTCGATATTGCCTGTACCCCGGAACTGGATACCTGGGGAGGCGGCGAACGACTGCAACTGCGGTTAAAGGGTATTCGTCCGGAGGAGCTGCATGGAGCGTGACGGGCGTTTCAATCGTGCTGAGCGGATCATCCGCATCGGCTTCTGGATCAATGCCGGCCTGATGGTTATGAAGTTGGCCGCCGGCTACTGGGGGCACTCCGCCGCCGTCTTTGCCGACGGCATTGAAAGTGGCTGTGACTTCGTCGCCATCTTCGGCACGCTGTACGCCCTCAGACTGGGCCGCGAGCCCTTTGACGAGCGTCACCCCTACGGTCACGGCCGGGCCGAATCACTGGCTGCCATGCTGGTTGCCCTGCTGATCGTCCTCACCGGCCTCTGGATCCTGTGGGAGGCCGTTTCCGCCATTATCGGACAGCACCTGTCGCGCCCTGAACCGGTGGCCATCGGTGCAGCCCTTGCAACCATTGTCATCAAGGAATTGCTCTATCGCTACACCATCAGCGCCGGCATGTCCTTGCACAGCCCCGCACTGACGGCGGTGGCGGCGGACCATCGCAAGGATGCCCTGACCTCGGTGGCAACCCTGGTGGGGGTGAGCGGTGCGTCCCTGGGCTGGACGCTGCTCGACCCGCTGGCCGCCGCGCTCACCGCGTTCTTCATTCTGCATATCGGCTGGCAGACCTTCCGCAGCGCAGCCCACGACCTGATGGACGGCGCAGCCCCGGCCTCCTTCAATCAACGAGTGATCGAGCTGACCGAAAGCGTCGCGCAGGTCGAGCACGTCCATGAGATCAGGACCCGACGTTCGGGCCAATACTATATCATCGACCTCAAGCTGGACATGGACCCGACCATGACGGTCAAGGAGTCCCACGACGTCGCCACTGCGGTAAAGCGGCTCATTTTCGAGCAATTTCCCAACGTCGGCGACGTCATGATCCATATCAACCCCCATGACGAAGCACATGAGGACCTGATCAGGCTCTGAGCCCCTTTCTCTTCGCCTCCGTACCCCGTGGGTCACTCGCAATCGAGTTTTCCCCGACCACCCCCTGTCTGCCGCGCCGCTCCCCCTGCCATCATGGCTGCCGTTCTCCAGCGGTACCACGGCTCGTTTACACTCTTCGCCCCTGCACCCACCATCACAAAAAAATTTCCTTGACCTAAGTCAAAAAACGCATTATTTACTGGTCGGACAAAAAGGATTTATATGGTCCTATTTGTCGCATTACACCACTTTTGCAGGGTGAAAGGAGCAGGATGATGAAGCGGATCGGATTTCTGGCTGGTGTAGCGGGACTGGTGGCGGTGTGCGGGAGTCAGGTAGCGCAGGCGGCGGACGATTACAAGTCGTTCGGGATCAGGGTACGCGCAATCTATGTGAAGCCTGCGGAGTCGTTCGATTCGCGGTTGAGCGCCCTGAATCCGAAGCTGAGCGACGATATCATCCCGGAAGTGGACCTGGAGTATTTCGTCACGAAAAACTTCTCCGCTGAAATGATCGCCGGCGT
Source organism: Trichlorobacter ammonificans (assembly GCF_933509905.1). GTDB lineage: Bacteria > Desulfobacterota > Desulfuromonadia > Geobacterales > Pseudopelobacteraceae > Trichlorobacter > Trichlorobacter ammonificans. The sequence goes on from NZ_OW150024.1 coordinate 1,964,736, forward strand.
CACGCGTCACGATGTCAAGCTGGGGTCTGACTATGCCGGTTCAACCTGGTTGCTCCCCCCCACCATCACGCTTAAGTACCATCCCCTTGCCGGTTCCGCCGTCAGCCCCTATGTCGGCTTCGGCTTCAACGTGATTTTTCCTTTCAGCTCCAAACTCAACGGCGTCGGCGATTTCCAGATCGACAACAGCGTCGGCTGGGCCGCCCAGGCCGGCACCGACATCAGAATCACCAACAACCTCTATTTCAACATCGACTACAAGTATCTGAACGCCGACACCAAGGCAACCATTGCCGGCACCAAGTACAACCTTGATCTGAACCCCCATCTCTTCGGCATCGGCGTGGGCTATCGTTTCTGACGCCTTCTCCGCGCAGCACCCCTTCCGTGGTGGAACAGAAAAAGGCGGGATATCCCGCCTTTTTCTGTTCCGCAGCAGCAAAGAGCCGACTGACCTATTCCAGAACAAACCGGCTGGTTGACTCCTTCAATTCACGGGAGGTCACCGTGAGTTGCTCAACCTCCTTCAGCACGTCCTTTTCCACCTCGCCGTTCTTCCGGGCCACATCGGCAACCATCTGGATATTGGTATTGATCTCCTGGATGGTGGCAGTCTGCTCTTCCGCGGCAGTGGCAATCTGACTGATCTGCATGGTCACGGCGCTGATCCGTTCAAGAATTCTCTCCAGGGCCTCGCCAGAACTGGCCGCCTCCCGCGTACCGATCTCAACCTCGCTGACGCCTGCCTCCATTGACTGCACCGCCTGCCGGGTCTCGGCCTGGATGGCCTTGATCATTTCACCTATCTCGCGCGTGGCCTTGGTGGTCCGCTCCGCCAGGGCGCGTACCTCGTCGGCCACCACCGCAAACCCCCGCCCCTGTTCGCCGGCCCGGGCCGCCTCGATGGCTGCGTTCAGGGCCAACAGGTTGGTCTGGTCGGCGATCTCCTCAATGGTGCCGACAATGGCACCGATCTGGTCGGAGCGGGCACCAAGACTCTCCACCGTACGCGCAGCCGTCTTGACCCGGTCGGCAATGGTCGCCATGACGCGAATGGTTTTCTCCACCACGACGGAGCCTTCATGGGCCATGCCATCGGCCTGACGGGCGCTGTCTTCGGCCAGGTGGCAGTTGTTGGCGATATCACCCGCCGTAGCCGCCATTTCCTCGTTGGCCGTGGCGATCTGCATGATCTGTCCCGCCTGATGCTCAGAGCCCTCGGACATTTTTTTCGACTCCGTGCGGAGGTGATCCACTACCGTAACAATGCTGTTCGATGATGCCGATATCCTGCCGATCAACTCCCGGAACGCCCGCACCATGTCGTTCATGCTGACGCTCAGGACACCGATTTCGTCCCGGCTGGCATAGGTAAACCTGATGCTCAGGTTGCCGTCCCTCACGTGGGCCACGTTGCGGGTAAGCTCTTCCAGGGGGCTGAAAATCCGCCGCGCCAGCAGATAGATGAAGGTCGTCAGCACCAGGGTGCCGAGCAGGCCGAAGGCGCCGAACAGGTACTGAAACCGCCTGATCCGCTCCATGGATCCGGCGAGCGGGATACGGATATCGATGGCCCCCAGCACTGCCCCTTCCGGGACGTTGTGGCAACCCAGGCAGTTTTTGCCCAGCACGTCTTTTCCGGCCTTGTAGGGAAAAATCCCCCTGATGCCGTCCGCCTCGCGAATGATCCGTGGTTCCCCCTTTTCCACCACCTCCCGCTCATGCTGATCCTGGGGATACTCCTCCGCAGCCCCCGCACCGTAATCGTTGTCCAGGTTGCGCGAGCGGATGAGCCGCAGGTCTGCCGTGCTTTTCATCTGGGTGACCAGGGTATCCTTGTTTTCTTGCATGGCGCCACTGGTCATCATGGTGGTGATGGAGATCAGCACCGTATCGCGCAGCTTGACCAGTGTTGATTTTTCGATTTCGGCGAACACCACCGAGCGGGCCGAATAACCGGCGACAATCACGGTCGCCACCACGCCGACGACAACGCACACCACAACCGGTACAATCATTTTCCAGCGCAATGACGCACTTTTCATGGTTATTTCTCCTGGAGCGTACAAGTGGGGCGCGGGAAAGACCCCTCGCGTATGACACTGCTTTCTAACACAGTTCTAGCAAGAGTCCACCAAAAAGACACCAATTGTCTGTTATGCAAGCAGAACAGCAAGCCGGCAACAGCGGTGCCATCCCAGCCCGCCTGCCAGAAAATGTCACGTAGTATCAGGCAGATGAGCGATACGCTCGCAGCCGCCAACCGGTCACCGACACACTGACCCCAAAAAACACCGCTGAAAAAGCAAAAACAATGCCATCCGCTATCGCCCAGCAGTCAGAGCATCGGCAAAAGCTGCGTCACCCTCACGACCACTGGTTGAGTGCCGTCACCACCGGCAGCATTGCCTGTGCCCCCCTGACCACTGCCGTCAAGGGCCGGGGGGCGGCCGTAACCCGGATACCGGTCAGGTTTTCCAGGTAGTCGGCCATGCCGGGCAGCAGTGCGCCGCCGCCGGTCACGACAATGCCGCTGTCAATCACCTCTGCCCCGATCCGTGCCGGCATGTCCCGCAGAAACCCGGATACCATGGCGTCGATGGATACCATGGCGGCGGAGACCGCCTCCCGGTAACGGGAGGGTACCGCGTCAAGCCGTTGATCCCGGAGCCGCACCCCCTGCATGCGTAACCGTATCTCAGCTCCCTCCACTCCGCATCCGCAGGTGGTCGCAACGGAGCGGCGCAGCGCGGCACAGCCGGTGCGCACGGCACAACTGGCGATCACCCGGCTGGAGCGCATCACAGCGCAGTCGGTCACGCCCTCACCGATATCGATCACCATCTGGCCATAGGGACAGGAAACGTCCATCTCGGCACCGATTGCCGCTGCCAGCGGCTCGGGAACCACCACAACCGACGCGGCACCGGCACGAACCAGCGTCGTGACCAGCCGCTCCCGCTCTGCTACGCTCACGTCGCTGGGAGCGCAGGCCAGCACGTGGGGCCGCACCACCCCGAAGGTTCGTGCACCGGCCAGCAGCGGTTCCAGCGCCGTCACCGCCTCACCGGCATTCACAATGACCCCGGCGTGCAGGGCGGAGCGGGAGGAGGACTCCAGCAGTCGGGACTCCTCCAGCGCCACGCGAATCCGGAACGTCCCCACATCGACGGCCACCTTGTGCCGGAAGGTGAATCGGTACTGCCCCGCTCCCATGTCCCTCCTCCTTCAGACGGGCGCCAGCAGCCCATCCCCTCGTCTACCCCGTCAGCGGTCAAAATCGCCGGCAGCCTCCGGCTGATACAGAATCTTCTTGATCTTAAGCCGCTTGGTACCGCCCGGCACCTTCCAACTCACCACATCCCCTACCCGGTAGCCGATCATAGCCATCCCCACCGGTGCCAGCACCGATATCCGGCCTTTTTCCAGATCCGCATCCGGCGGAAAGACCAGGGTATATTCCAGCTCCCCCTTGCTGTCCATATCCAGCAAGCGCACCGTGGAATTCATGGTGATCACGTCCGGCGGGATATCCCGGGGAGCCACCACTTCGGCCCGCAACAGCTCCTGGTCCAGCTCGTCAAGGTAGCGGTTGTCGCGGGAGGGCTGTTCCGCCATGACTTCGATCAGCTCCTGCAGACGCTGCAGGTCAAAGTCGGTGATGTAGATCTGGCGATTCTTGGCAACGGTCTCTTTTTTCATCGGTTTCCTCCTGGGTGGGCACGTTGCGGCGATGGTCCGAACATCCTCACCGGTATCGCGCCGCAGACTGCGGCCTAAAAAAAAGCCCCCCGGATGTTCCGGGGGGCTCCTGGTCGGTTCCTGGAAAATCCTACTTGTACTCGGGCATCTCGTCAAACTGCAGGTATTGGTAAATTTTTTCCTTGTTCGGCTCGATCTTCTCGTTGAACGCCGCAAGGTACTCCGCCGGGGTGGGTAGTTTGCCCATGACGGCGGCCACGGCCCCCAGTTCGGCGGAGCCGAGGAACACTTGGGCACCGTTGCCCATCCGGTCGTCGAAGTTTCGGGTGGAAGTGGAGAACACGTTCACCCCGTCCGGTACCCGTGCCTGGTTACCCATGCACAGCGAGCAGCCGGCGATCTCGATCCGGGCGCCGAAGGCGCTGTAGACGGAGAAGTAGGCCTCGTCCTTCAGCTTGTCCTGGTCCATCCGGGTCGGGGGGCAGATCCAGGTGCGGACGGCCGGGTTGAACTTCTGGCCTTTCCAGATTTCGGCGGCAGCGCGGAAGTGACCGATGTTGGTCATGCAGGAGCCGAGGAACACGTCCTGGATGGAGGTGCCGGCCACGTCGGACAAGAGCTTCACGTCGTCCGGATCGTTGGGGCAGGCCAGGATCGGCTCGGTGATCTCGGACAGGTCGATCTCGATCACGGCAGCGTACTCGGCGTTCTTGTCAGCTTCCAGCAATTGCGGGTTCTTCAGCCACTCGTTCACGGCGTCGATCCGGTTCTGCAGGGTCTGGGGGTCCTGGTAGCCGTCGGCGATCATCTTCTTCATCAGGGCCACGTTGGAACGCAGGTAGGTGGCCACCGACTCCTTGGAGAGCTGGATGCAACCGGCAGCAGCGGAACGCTCGGCAGCGGCGTCGGTCAGCTCGAACGCCTGCTCCACGGTCAGGTCGGGCAGACCTTCCATCTCCAGGATGCGGCCGTTGAAGATATTGACCTTGTTCTTCTTGGGCACGGTCAACAGGCCCTGTTTGATGGCCCAGTAGGGAATGGCGTTCACGGCGTCCCGCAGGGTGATACCGGGGTTGAATTTCCCCTTAAAGCGCACCAGCACCGACTCCGGCATATCCAAGGGCATGAAGCCCATGGCACCGGCAAAGGCCACCAGGCCGGAACCGGCCGGGAAGGAGATGCCGATGGGGAAGCGGGTGTGGGAGTCGCCGCCGGTACCGACCGTGTCCGGCAAGAGCAGACGGTTCAGCCAGGAGTGGATAACGCCGTCGCCCGGCTTCAGGGCCACGCCGCCCCGCTCGGCGATGAACTGGGGCAGGCTCTTGTGCATCTTCACGTCCGCCGGCTTCGGATAGGCGGCAGTGTGGCAGAAGGACTGCATGAACATCGGCGACAGGAACTTGAGGCAGGCCAGCTCCTTCAGTTCGTCGGCGGTCATGGGGCCGGTGGTGTCCTGGGAGCCAACCGTGGTCATCTTCGGATCGCAGGCGGTACCCGGCAGCACACCGGCAACGCCGCAGGCCTTGCCCACCATCTTCTGGGCCAGGGAGTAGCCCTGATCCGCCTTGGGAACCGGGTTCACCGGCAGGGTGAAGACATCGGTGTCGCCCAACCCCAGGGCCTTGCGGGCCTTGACCGTCACGGCACGGCCGATGATCAGCGGAATCCGGCCACCGGCGCGGAACTCGTCGGCAATGGTATTGGGAGACAGCTTGAAGGTGGAAATCACCTCGCCGGCGGCGTTGGTGATCTCGCCCTTGGCGGTGTTGATGGTGATCACGTCCCCGTCGTTCATCTTGGTCACGTCGGCCTTGATCGGCAGTGCGCCGGAATCCTGGGCCGTGTTGAAGAAGATCGGGGCGATGACGCCGCCGATGATCACGCCGGCGGTCTTCTTGTTGGGCACGCAGGGGATATCCTGGCCCATGTGCCACAGCACGCTGTTGCAGGCCGACTTCCGGGAAGAACCGGTACCGACCACGTCGCCCACAAAGGCGACCTGGTTGCCGGCGGCACGCCAGTCGGCGATATCCTTCAGCCGGTTGGGGAAGCGGGTCTTGCCCATGGCCAGGGCATGCAGCGGGATGTCGGGACGGCTCCAGGCATCACCGGCCGGGGAGAAGTCGTCGGTGTTGATCTCCCCTTCCACCTTGAACACCTTCACCGTGATGGTCTCGGGCACGCCGGGGCGCTTGGTGAACCACTCGGCATCGGCCCAAGACTGCAGCACCTTCTTGGCAGCGGCGTTGGAACCGGACAGGGCCACCACCTGATCGAACCCGTCGTAGACCAGGGTCAGGCCGGACAGGGCGCAGGCAGCCTCGTCGGCCAGCTCGGCGTCCTTCAGGGCCTCAACCAGCGGTGACACGTTGTAGCCGCCGATCATGGTGCCCAGGATGCGGACCGCATCCACCTTGGAAACCAGCGGCGACTTCTTGCTGCCATTGACGATACCGGCCAGGAACTCGGCCTTCACCTTGGCGGCCGGGTCAACGCCGGGGGAGACCCGTTCCTTCAGCAGGTTGAGCAGGAACGCTTCCTTGCCTGCCGGGGGGGCTTCCAGCAGCGCGCACAGTTCGGCGGTCTGCTCGGGGGACAGCGGCAGCGCCGGGATTCCCTGGGCGGCACGTTCGGCTTCGTGGGCCAGATATGCTTCGATCATGGTATAAATTCCTCCTTCTGTGATAGGTACTTAGACGTACTTTTAGAGTATGGGAAAAGAGCATACTGTATACAATTTATACCAAAGGTTGTCAACGATTCAGCAGCGGGCTTGCGGCGGCTCCGTCAGGCCCGCTTGCGTCACCCCGGTTTTGCTGGCAGACTGTGCTGCACCTGACCAAGCCTGCGGGGGAATTGATGAAAACCTTTCTGCTGCCGCACCTGATCTGCCCGGCCTGCCTGCCCCGGGAGGAACCGTTGCAGCCGGAAATCCACCGGGAGCGGGACAACGATATCGAATCCGGCACCCTGCACTGTTACCGCTGTAAAAAGCGCTTTCCGATCAAGGAGGGCATCGCCTGCCTGCTGCCGGACCCGGACAGCGGCAACTCCGCCGGTCAGCGGCGCTACGAAGAAGCGGGGATGACCGGCCGCTACCTCTGGAGCCACTACGGCGACCTGCTGGGGGAAAAGACCAGGGAGGAAGGATGTCCCGGCTGGGCTGAACTGGCGGCCCCAGGCGGCAGGGCCGCCCTGGAGGCGGGCTGTGCAGTGGGACGGCTGACCTTCGAGCTGGCCAACCGCTTCGGGATCAGCGTGGGCTGCGACCTGTCCCGGGAATTCATCACCGCTGCCCGCCGACTGGCCCGGGAACGTCAGATCACCTTCACCCTGCCGCTGGAGGGGCGGCTGACCCAGCGTTTCGACCTGACATTGCCGCCGGACTGGCGCAGCGACACCGTGGAATTCATCGTGGCCGACGCCCTGCGGCTTCCCTTTGCCGCCACGAGCTTCGTCCAGGTGGCCTCCCTGAACCTGCTGGACCGGGTGGCCTATCCGCTTGCCCACCTCTACGACATGAACCGGGTGGCCGATGACCGGCAAAGCTGCTTTCTCTTTGCCGACCCCTTTTCCTGGTCAACCGACACCGCGCCGGAGGAACGCTGGCTGGGGGGCACTGCGGACGGCCCCTACCCCGGCCGGGGGCTGGACAATGTCCGTGCCCTGCTGGAGGGAAAGGGCAAGGTACTGACTCCCCCCTGGAGCATCGACCGTTCCGGTACGGTTGCCTGGCGGATGCGCACCCACTGCAATCACTTCGAGGTCATCACCAGCCACTACCTGCTGGCAACCCGCTGACCCGCCCCTCCTATTTTTTGCTTGCCTGCCAACGCCAATAGTATATATTTTAAATATATACTTTTCGGGGGTAGCCATGAAAACCGCTAAAATATTTCAAAACGGCCAAAGCCAGGCAGTCAGGCTTCCCAAAGAGTTCCGTTTCGACGACAACGAGGTTTTTATCAAAAAAACCGGCAATGTCGTGCAATTGATTCCACGCACTGACTCATGGAACTCACTGTTCTCCAGTCTGACGAAATTTTCCCCTGACTTTATGACGGAACGTGTACAACCCGATCCGGACAAGCGGGAGGAGTTCTGATGAAACTGCTGCTCGACACCAACATCTGCATTTATATCATCAAGCAGCAGCCGGCTTCCGTTTTGAAGCGTTTTCTGGAGTATCAGGTTGGGGATATCGGCATCTCTTCCATTACGCTCTCGGAATTACGGTACGGAGTTGCCAAAAGCACACAGTACGAGAAAAATGCCACGGCGCTTGATGAATTTGTGACGCCACTCGAGGTAGTCCCATTTGATGAACAGACAGCGTACGTCTATGGAAACATCCGGGCTGCTTTGGAGAAGGCAGGAAGTTCAATGGATATGCTTATTGCCGCTCATGCGTTATCGTTACAGCTCCCCTTGGTTACCAACAATGCTCGTGAATTTACGCGCATTCCCCAGCTGACTGTTCTTAATTGGATGGAATGAGTCTTTCTATGACAGTGCCATAAGCCTGACCGGCTAGTTTTTATGGCCGGCCAGAGAGCCAGCCAAAGCTCACTTATCGTTGATGCTGACACGACAAATACCTTAACGCAATGTCATAAGCATTTTTCAGCTGCACGAACATAGGCGCTGTACCGCCTTGATCAGGATGAAGGCTCAATGCTTTTGCTCTAAAAGCTTTCTTTAACTCCTGCATGCTATATGGAGTTCTAAGTCCCAAGAATTTTATAGCCTTTGTAGCTGCAGCATTACTTTTTGTTTCAGCCTCATATGTATAATCTCCTGTAGTAAATTGTTCTTGATCTGATCTGCTCTGATAAAATGAATATTTTCTTCTATGAGCTAATGTGCTGAACCAACCGTGGATAGTTTTAGAATATGCAACTCCTTCACGCTCTATATCTTTTCTATTTAACCTTAATATGAATATATTGTAATCATACCAGTCGTTAAAAAACTCTCGATTTTTCTGATATGGTCTTCGTTCTACATAAATATACCTACTTGTTTGTTTTACAATTCGATGTTTGGTCCATTTTTTATTAACATCAAAGTGAAATGGAAAATCACTAGTGTATAAAAAACCTAGTTCATGAATTTCATTATTGTTTGATACTGGCAAATTTTGTCGCTTTATTGCCGCCAATTTGCGCAGATATGTTTGGGCGTATGCTGGCGATACTCCACGATGTTTTAAATTACCTGTTGCAGTAATTGCCGCAACTATGGCGTCATGTGAATTTGACTCGTACCCGTAAAAAAACGGTGCATCACCGTTTATATAGTTATAAATAGATTTCCACGCACCCCAATACCATTTACTTTTTCCCGCTTTGCATCTTGACCAGATTGGCTTATTGAGGTTACGCAAGCAGCAAGAACTCTTTTCAATCTCACTCGAAAATGTCCAAAGCCATTCGAATTTTATGTATTCTTTGGCGTACTTGTTACAATCAAATGTGTTGGAATGATATGTTTCGCCAACAACAAACCCACAATCTATAAATCTTGCATAAGCAAATCTGTTGAGTTTATCTTCTGCTAAAGCCTTTGATGCAACAAAACCAAACATCAATGGTGGCTTGGCATTTTCTAGGGTTAAATTTTCCCAAACTCCCCAAAACCAGCCCCATCGCTCATTGCAGTAGCAGTACCCGAAGTAAGGCCCCTTTTCACCAGAACCAGCCTCTTCTTCGTAACCCTCTGTTTTTATGATTATTGTCATGATTTACACTCTTTACAAATTTCAAGATTTCTTGCTTATATCCGCACCATTCTTTGTAAGAAAGTCTATCCACTCCTTCATTTTCTTTGACATGGCATAGGAAAGAGGTGTGCAGGTTTCACCGTTAACGAGGCATTCGCCGTCAATGTCAGCTCCATGTTTGAGCAGTAGTTCAGCTATTTCAAAACTATTTTGACGTAAAGCAAGCAGGAGAGGTGTTTCCTCGGAATTCCACTGTCCATCATAGCTCCACCTTATGGATTCGGTGTCGGCGCGATGGCAAAGTAACAGCCTGACAATCTCTGTATGCCCGTTTTCTACGGCCAATGTCAGAGGATATCCCTGTTCTTGATAGGTAGCATATGTCTCATCTGATTCAGTTTCCTTCTCGTATTGGCGTGCTACATTTGCTCCATGCTTCAGCAATAGTTCACTGATCTCTGCATGTCCGTTCTCGCACGCGACAATCAGCGGGCTATACCATGTTTGGTCGTTACCGTCGTCAACGCAACAATACTTACGATCAAGGAGATATTGAACAATCTCCAAATGTCCGCTTTCGGCGGCTTGTAGAAGCGGGGAGCTGTAATCGTAGGCATGAGAGTATGAAAGTCCTTCTCCGTTTTCGATAAGGTTTTTGACTTCCTCCAGTTTGTTATCGGCAATTGCATTGTAGAGGTCGTTTGTAGTCGGCATGGTGTTTTAATCTCCTTTATGTTTCAACTCGTTTATTGGCCCATTTGAAACATTTCCCCCACTGGTCCCCCGACAGCTCCTCTGCCGGTTCCACAAAGCAGACCGGAGAAACCACGGTAGAGGCGGCGCTTGCTCCGCCCAACCGGGGCGCGGCAAGCAGCGTCCCTACGTTGCACCATCAACGTATCACACCCGTACAACCCGCAGTCCGGCCTGCTGCGCGGCCGAACATTGACGGGCATCGGCGGAGACAAAAACATCCGCCTTAAGCGCCAGCGCGCTGCCGATATGGATGGCATCCATGCCGCGCAAGACGTTCTGTTCCAAGGTAATGACCGTACTGCGTATCACTTCGGGGGTCAGGTCGCAGATGACCGCATCGGTGATGTCGGCCATGAGCATGGTCTTGAGATGCCGGTACTGAAGTGGCGCAATCAGGTTTTCCCGGTGCAGGCGGCAGAAAGCGGAGATGATTTCAGGAAGGGCAATGCCGGAAAGACAGAGTTCAGTGGCCTGGTCGCACCAAGAGAGGACAAGTTCGGTACCCTCCTCGCGGAGATACCGCTTTGCAAAGGCGGATGAGTCGAAAAAAACCCGCATCAAGGGGCCGCTTCCCGCTCGTCGAGAATCATTTTGCTGACCGAAACCCCATCGACAATCAACGGTTGCGCCACCCGGCGTTTCCAGGATGGCAAGTCCTGCGGAATCGGCACAATATCGGCAATCGGCTTGCCGTTGCGCACGATTCTCACTGCTTCACCTGCTTCGACGATGTCAAAATACTGCTTGGCATGGTTGCGCAATTCGGAAAAGGTTGCCTGTTTCATACCATCACCTCTTTTGTACATATTAACGTAAGATACAATGTACATCCAGGGCGAATATGTTGTCCAACATCATTTTTCAGCGCCTAGACCCTACCGCACCGCCACCGATGCGTAGGCCACCACCTGCTGCATATCGCCGGTCACTTCGCCGCTGGTGGTGTAGGTGACCAACTCCGTCGTGGTGGCTCCCAGTTCCTTGGCCGCCACCAGCATCACCGCCGCAGGGATCACCCCGCACATAGTGATCCGGTTGCTCCGGCAGACCTGCACCAGTCCCCGCGGATCAAGGGCCAGGGCACGCTCCAGGGCCAGGCTGTCTTTTTTCCGGGCCGCCTCCGCCGACTCGTAGTGGGTCATGTCGGAACTGGCCAGGATCAGCACCGGCTCGCCGTACTCCCGGATGGCCGCCGCCACCCCCCGCCCCAGCAGCTCGCACCCTTCGTAGTCGCCAAAGGCCAGGCAAAGCGGCACAATGGCCACATCGGGCCGCAGGTACTGCAAAAACGGCACCTGCACCTCCAGGGAATGCTCCTGCCCGTGGGCCTCGCTGTCCAGCTCCACCGCCGGCACCTGTCGGCGGATCAACTGCGCCAGCCGCTGTTCCAGCGGCACCACACCCAGGGGAGTCTGCCAGCCGGTTGCCGGGGAGAGGGCCGCCAGGGCGCCCCGCCCCCGGTGGTTGGGTCCCAGGATGACCACGGTGGCCGGAATCTCGACCCCGGCCAGAAGCTGCCCGGCGGCGCTGCCGGAATAGACGTAGCCGGCATGGGGGGAAATGACCCCGATGGCGGGCCGCTGCGCCACGCCGGACGGAATGCACCGCTCAAGCTCCCGGCGCAACGCCTGCTCACTGCCGGGATAAAACTGGCCTGCCACTGCCGGATAGCGGATCATGATCTGCCTCCTTCCCTTCCCGGTTCACCAGCCCCTCACCAGTTCCCGCCTCCCTGGATCACCCGCTGCGCCGCATCCTCCTGGGGACCGATATGCAGGCTGCGGGTGGCCACGAAAATCTCCCGCAAAAACCAGAGCAGCCCGGACACCAGGGCCACCATGGCGGCAATGAAGAACAGCCCCACCACGATGGAGGGATCGAGCCCCAGGAAGGCTCCCACGAACATCATGGCCACCACGCTGCAGATCAGCACCGCGGTGGTGGTGCAGAGCGCGATGGAGCGACCGATGAGGCTGGCCCGGTAGGAAAGCGTCTGCAGATGCTGCCGCAGTACAACCTCCTGCTCCGGCGTGGCCGACTCGACCCGCTGCTCCAGCACCCGGGCCCGGTCGATCACCCGTCCCAGGCGGTTGGTCATCACCGAGAGCAGCCCGCTGATGCCGGTGAGCAGGAACACCGGCGCCACCGCCAGCTGGATGGCATGCCCCACCGAATGTACGTCACCCGCCGCAACGATCATAACTTCCTCCCGTGTCCTTCACGGCTGGTTTTGAAAAACGTCATGAGGAGGGCCGGATACAAGGCGCACGGAACGCAGCGACCAAGACATACCAGTCAAGGTAGGCGCGGGAGCGAGTACCGCGCAACGCCGTAGACGGCCTCCGCAATAGTTTTTCTCAGGCAATGCCGGCCAGTTCCAGCCTCGTTCCCCACCGCCGCACCAACTCTTCCCGCAGCCGCTGCCCCTCCGCCGAGCCGAGTCCGTCGTCCTCCGCCAGCAGGCGGACGGCGGCGTCACGGGCCTGTTCCAGGATGCTGCCGTCCCGCAGGATGGAGGCCACCCGGAAGTCGGGCATCCCGGACTGGCGGGTCCCCAGGAAGTCACCGGGGCCGCGGATCTCCAGGTCCGCCTCGGCAATGCGGAAGCCGTCGGTGGTGGCCTCCATCACCTGCAGCCGCTTGCGGCCGTCCTCGGAGAGGTTGCCCGGCGTCAGCAGGATGCAGCGGGAGCGGTGGCTTCCCCGCCCCACCCGTCCCCGCAACTGGTGCAGCTGGGACAGGCCGAACCGCTCGGCATGCTCGATCACCATCAGGGTGGCGTTGGGCACATCGATCCCCACCTCGATCACGGTGGTGGCCACCAGGATATCCAGCTCACGGGCCTTGAAGGAGAGCATGGCCCGCTCCTTCTCCTCCGGCTTCATCCGGCCGTGGATCAGCCCCACCCGCAGCTCCGGGAACACCTCCTGCTGCAGGTGCTCCGCCATCTGGCTGGCAGCCTTCAGGTCGCTCTTCTCCGACTCCTCCACCAGGGGGTAGATCAGGTAGGCCTGCCGCCCCTGGGCCACCTCCTCCCGCACCATGGCATAGACCTGGGAACGGCGGGATTCAAAGAACACGCGGGTCTCGATGGGGGTGCGTCCCGGCGGCAGTTCGTCGATCACCGAGAGCGACAGGTCGCCGAACAGGGTCATGGCCAGGGTGCGGGGGATCGGGGTGGCGGTCATCACCAGGATGTCCGGGTTCTGCCCCTTTTTCTTCAGCACGCTGCGTTGCAGCACGCCGAAGCGGTGCTGCTCGTCCACGATCCCCAGCCCCAGCCGGTGGAACGCCACCTTCTCCTGGATCACGGCATGGGTACCGATGACGATGGCAGCCCGGCCGTCGGCGATCTGCGCCAGGGCCTCGGTGCGGGCCTTCCCCTTCATGGCGGCGGTCATCAGCACCACCGTGACCCCCAACTGCTCGCACCAGTGGTGGATGTTGTGCCAGTGCTGCTCCGCCAGGATCTCGGTGGGGGCCATGATCGCCACCTGGTAGCCGTTCTCCACCGCCACCAGGGCCGCCATCAGCGCCACCACGGTCTTGCCGCTCCCCACATCCCCCTGCACCAGCCGGTGCATCGGGTGGGGGGCCATCATATCCTCCTTGATCTCGGAGAGCACCCGGCGCTGGGCGGCGGTCAGCTGGAACGGCAGAAGTTTCGCCAGCTCCTTGGTGTAGCGGTGGGTCACCTGAAAGGAGATCCCCTCCTCCAGGGTGATACCCCGCTTTTTCAGGGCCATGCCCAGCTCCCAGAAGAAGAACTCGTCAAAGGCCAGGGAGCGATGGGCCGGGGTGCGCCCCTCGTTCAGGGCCGCCAGGGGGGCGTCCACCGGCGGACAATGCACCTGCTCCAACGCCTCCCGCAGCGGCAGATGACCGGCCGGCAGCAGCCGCGGCGGAATCACGTTCTCCACGTTCGGCAGGAACTGCTCCGTCACCTGGGCCATTACCCGGCGCATCCCCTTCTGGTGCAGCCCCTCGGTCAGGGGGTAGACCGGCACCAGCCGGCCGTAGTTGAGCTGGTCCGCCGCCATGAGCAACGCGGCATCCTGCCCCTCCTCCAGCCACTCCACGTCGGGATGATGCAGTTCCCGCTGGTGCCCGAAGAGGCTGACTTCACCGCTGAAGATGCCGCGCCGCCCCGTTTTCCAGGTGCGCTGCATCCAGACCGGGTTGGTGTTGAACCATTTCAGGCTGATTGAGCCGCTGTCGTCCGCCACCACTGCCTCGAAGAAGCGGCGTCCCCCCTTGGTGGTCGTGGCGCCGGCCGACTGCACCGTCCCCTGGAACACCTGGACCCCGCCCGGCTTGAGCAAACGGATCGGCGTCAACTGGCGGCGGTCCTCGTAGCGGTGGGGAAGGCAGAACAGGGCATCCTCCACCGTGGTTATCTCCTTTTTGGCCAGCAGTTCCGCCAGTTTGGGCCCCACCCCCCTGATGAACTGAATGCCGGTCTGCAGGTTCTTGCGGCTGATGGCCCGCTGCACCGGCGAGGCGGACGGGGAGGGCGGCGCCACCCGGCGCAGCAGCAGGGTGCCGTTGTCCAGCTCAGCCTCCAGCCGGTCCCCCGGCCGCAACTCCAGCCGCTTCAGCAGTTCCTCCGGCAGGTGCAGCCGGTTATGGTCGTCCAACGTCAGGATAGGCACAACGTTACCACCGTGCGGGGGCTATGTACCGCCCCCTGGGAAGTTAACCTGCTTTCGTACAGCACGAACCGGGTCACCGCCAGGGGCGGCAACGCAAGGGTTTTCCAGCGGGCAAGATACTGCCCCACCTGCTCCGGTCGCGGCTCCTTCAGCCGGGCCAGGGTGATGTGGGGGGCAAAGGCCCGTTCCTCCAGGACAACGCCGCAGGAGAGAACCGCCTGCCGCACCGCAGCGGCCAGCCGGGCCAGCTCCGGACTATCCCGCAGCCCGGCCCAGAGCACCCGGGGAGCACGGGGATGGGGAAAACAGCCGACCCGCTCAAACGTCAGGGTGAAGGGGGGCTGCGAGATGGCCGACAGGGCCGTTGCCACCGCCTGTTCCGTGCTGCTGTCGATCTCCCCCGGAAAGGCCAGGGTCAGGTGCAACTGCTCCGGCGGCAGCCAGCGCGCCCCCTCCAGGGGGGAGCGAAGCGCCGCCAGACCGTCCTTCAGCTCCGGCGGCAGGTCGATGGCCACGAAGCAGCGCATCAGTCCCCTGCCGCCTTCAGGTTGTAGACCGGGGTCAGCCGCTGCTCCACGGTCACGGTTTCCCGCAGGTGGTGCTCGATGGCGGCCAGCGGCTTGTAGGCAAAACGGCTCTCGTCGAAGGTCTCCCGGTTCACCGAGGTGGAAAAGACATGCTCCATGGAGTCGGCGTACTGCTGCATGCTGAACTGCCCCTCCTTCAGACGACGGAACATCTCCTTGCGGCCGTGCAGCCGTCCGGCCCCGTGGGGGGCGGAGCGGTTGTAGGCCGGGTTCCCCAGGCCGGTGCCGATCAGGGTGCCGTCGGCCATGTTCAGCGGAATGATCACCCGCTCCCCTTGGTGGGCCGAGATGGCCCCCTTGCGGACAATGCCATCGTCTTCCGCGATGTAGTTGTGCACCGACTCCAGCACCTGGGCCTCCTCAAGCTCCAGCTCGAAGAAGCGCAGCATGATCAGCAGCATCATCCGCCGGTTCAGGGCCGCATAGCGCTGGGCCGCCGCCATCCAGCGCAGGTAGTCCCGTCCCCCTTCCTTGAGCGGCAGGAACTCCAGTCCTCTCGGCACCCGGATGCGCTGTTCCTCCGTCGTTCTCCGCGCCCGCTGCTGAAAATGTTCCGCCACCCGCTTCCCCAGGTTGCGGGAGCCGGAGTGGACGATCAGGTGGTATCCCCCCGCGTCGTTCCGGCCGATCTCGATGAAATGGTTGCCGCCCCCCAGGGTTCCGGCCTGCAGGAGCGGCGGGATATGCTTGCCGATCTTTTCCCCTTCATAGAACCCCCGCTCCAGGTGCCGGCAGAGTTCCTGCAACTCTTTTTCCAGCGCCTTTGGCACGACGTATTCCGTCAGGAAGCGGTCGCTCTTTCTTGACTGCATGCCGAGCGGGATCTGGTTACGGATGTAGCGGTCCAGGGCAGCGAAATCAATGCTCCGCACCCCCGGCAGCGGCACCGCCGCCACGCCGCAGCCGATATCCACCCCCACGATGTTGGGGATCACCCCGTCGCCGAAACGGCCGGTGAAGCCGATCACGCAGCCGGCCCCGGCATGGGCGTCCGGCATGATCGCCACCTGGCCGCTGATGACCGGGTGATCGGCGATCTGCCGGATCTGCTCCGCCGCCGTGGGGTCCAGCAGGTCGGCATGAATGAGGGTGGTGGTTGCCATGGCGGATCACCGGCGGCGGTCGGTCTGGACAGATACCGCGCCTCTGGTAGAATGTTGGCGTCACGTCGCTTTTGTCTGTATACCGCAGAATGGTGCTGCTGTCAGCCAAAGTACGCATGCACCGCACGAACGGATTTTACCACGGAAGACACGAAAAAACTTCAAGGATAGCAGCACGCGGAAACGGCCGGATTTCACCGGATGTACGCGGATACACCGAACATATGGCTTAAAATCCGTGCAAATCTGTCGTATCCGCGTACATCCGCGTGCCATGTAGTCAGGATTTTCAATGCTTCACCGCGTCCCCTGCGGTGAACTGATTCACGAATCTACAAACTGTCAGTACTCACGACCAAGGAGACACAGCCATGAGCACCCGTACCGAAACCGACTCCATGGGAGCCATCGAGGTACCCGCCGACCGCTACTGGGGGGCCCAGACCCAGCGTTCCCTCCACCACTTCCCCATCGGTGTCGACCGGTTCCGTTGGCAGCGGCCGGTAATCCGCGCCCTGGGCATCCTGAAGAAAGCGGCGGCTGCGGCCAACGCCGAGCTGGGGGAGCTGTCCCCGGAGCTGGCGACCCTGATCGAGCGGGCCAGCGACGAGGTGATCGACGGCAGGCTGGATGACCATTTTCCGCTGGTGGTGTTCCAGACCGGCTCCGGCACCCAGTCCAACATGAACGCCAACGAGGTGATCGCCAACCGGGCCATCGAACTGGCCGGCGGCCTGCCGGGCAGCAAGAAGCCGGTGCATCCCAACGACCATGTCAACCGGGGCCAGTCCTCCAACGACACCTTCCCCACGGCCATGCATATCGCCGTGGTTGAGCAGCTTCACGACCACCTCTTTCCGGCCCTGGCGGAACTGCGCGGCGTGCTGGCGGCCAAGGAGGAGCGGTTCCGGGATATCGTCACCACCGGCCGCACCCACCTGCAGGACGCCACCCCCATTACCCTGGGCCAGGAGTTCAGCGGCTGGATCGCCCAGCTCGACTTCGGCACCGAAGCGGTGCGGGGGACCCTGCCGGGCCTCTGCGACCTGGCCATCGGCGGCACCGCCGTAGGGACCGGCCTGAACGCCCACCCCCGCTTCGGCGACTTGGCTGCCGCAAAGATGGCAGCCCTCACCGGCCACCCGTTCCGCAGCGCCCCCAACAAGTTCTTCGCGCTGTCCGCCCACGACGCCCTGGTGCAGACCTCGGCGGCCCTGCGCACCCTGGCCGGGGGGCTGATGAAGCTGGCCAACGACGTGCGCTGGCTGGCCAGCGGCCCCCGCTGCGGCATCGGCGAGCTGATCATCCCGGAAAACGAACCCGGCTCCTCCATCATGCCGGGCAAGGTCAACCCCACCCAGTGCGAGGCGCTTACCATGGTCTGCGTGCAGGTGTTCGGCAACGACGCTGCCGTGGCCTTTGCCGGCAGCCAGGGGAATTTCCAGTTGAACGTCTACAAGCCGGTGATGGTGCACAACGTGCTGGAGAGTATCCGGCTCCTGGGGGACGCCGTCCTGGCCTTCAGTGAGCATTGCGCCGCCGGCATCGAAGCCGACGAAGCGAGAATCGCCGAGCACCTGAGCAACAACCTGATGCTGGTCACCGCCATGACCGGCCATATCGGCTACGACGCGGCGGCGAAGATCGCCAAGACCGCCCATCACCAGGGGATCACCTTGCGGCAGGCAGCCCTGGATTCGGGGCTGGTGACGGCTGAAGAGTACGATCAGTGGATGGTGCCGCTCAGGATGACCCGGCCGGGCGGCTGAGTTTCGCCAGCAGCAGCGTGGCGGCCAGGGCGGCGCAGATCAGGGTCAGCACCAGCAGGATCACGCCGGGCCAGCCCCATGAGGACCAGAAGAAGCCGCCGCCGGTGCCGGAGATGCTGGAGCCCAGGTAGTAGGCGAACAGGTAGAGGGAGGATGCCTGGGCCCGGGAACTGGTAGCCAGAAACCCCACCCAGGTGGAGGCCACGGTGTGGGCGCCGAAAAACCCCAGGGTAAAGAGGGCGATACCGGCGATGATGGCCGCTGCCGGGGCCAGCAGGGTCAGGCAGCCGCCGGAGGCCATCACCAGCAGGGAGCCCAGCAGGGCCGCCCTGCGGCCGAACCGCTCCACCAGCCCCCCCATCATGCCGGAACCAAAGGCCCCCAGGGCGTAGGAAACAAAGATCAGGGCCACCTGGGACTGGCTCATCAGGTAGGGCGGCGCCAGCAGCCGGAAGGTCACGTAGTTGTACAGGGTGACGAACGCCCCCATGCCGGTGAAGGAGACCGCGAACAGGCAGAGCAGTTGCGGCCTGGCCAGGTGGCCCACCAGGGAGCGGCTGAGCGGCAGCAGCCGGAACGGCGTGCTGCGGAAATGTCGGGAGGCCGGAATGAGCAGGATGAAGAGCAGGGCCAATGCCAGACTGAGGCCGCCGATGCAGCCGATGGCCCCCCGCCAGGGGAGATAGTCGGCGATCCAGGCGGTGAGAATCCGGCCGGTCATACCGCCGATGGCATTGCCGGCGATGTAGAGCCCCATGGCCCTCCCCACCGCCCCCGGTGCCAGCTCCTCGTTCAGGTAGGCCATGGCCACCGCCGGCACTCCGGCCAGCACCGCCCCCTGCACCAGCCGCAGCACGATCAGCAGCTCAAGGGACCGGCACAGGGCCGAGGCCAGGGCCAGAAGCGACGTCACCACCACGGCAATCATCATCATGGGCCGCCGCCCCAGGGCATCGGAGATGCTGCCGGACACCGGCAGGGTCACGGCCAGGGCGCCGGTGGCCACTGACAGGGCCAGGCTGCCGAAGGCGGGGGTGACGTTGAAATCAGCCACCAGCACCGGCAAGAGGGGCTGGAAATCGTACAGGGTGGAAAAGGTTATGAACCCGGCGATGAACAGCGCCAGATTCACCCGATGAAACAGCAGGGTCCCCTGCTCTATCCGCCCCTCGCCCCTGTCCGTCATACAACCGTCCTTTCGCCGCCACCATACTGCAACCGCAGGTTCCTGTCAAAAATGCCGCAGCAGCCACACCACGCACTTTGAGCAGCACTACGCCATAACGCAATGGTATGGAGATCGGCGCGATGGCATCCGCGTGCCTCCATCACGCTCCGTTCTCCGTGGTAGCGGTACCACGTCTTGCCGGTTCATTCAAAGGAGATAGGCTGCCAACATGCATTATTTGTAATGCACATAGCATTTGAAATCACAAAATGAATCATATAGAGTGCAGCGTATGCTTTTCGAAATCGGTAACCATATCCGCCAGGCCCGCAAACAGCGCCGCCTGACCCAGGCCGACCTGGCCCATGCCCTGGGAATGAGCCGTACCACCATCGGCCAGATCGAAAACGGCTCGGTGCAGGAGATCGGCGTACGCAAGCTGATCCGCCTGCTGGAGTACCTGGGGCTGGAACTGCGGGTGACAACGGCACAGCCCCCACCCACCCTGGAGAACCTGCGCGGGGAACCTGAATCATGGCGTTAAGCGGCAGCGCTCCCCTGGCCGTTTCGGTTGGTGACCGCCACGCCGGTCTGCTGGCCCGCGAGCGGCAGCGGGAATACCTCTTTGCCTGTGCTCCCGATGCCGCCCCGGAAACCCGGGTCTCCCTTACCATGCCGGTGCGCCTGGAAACCTGGCTCTCCCGGTCTCTGCACCCAATTTTTCAGATGAACCTGCCGGAGGGGAGCCTGCAGGAAACCATCCGGCGGGCCATTGCCCCGGCTGCCGGGGATGACGACCTGGCCATCCTGCGGATGTGCGGCGCACACCAGCCGGGACGGCTGCGCTGCGCTCCGGCGGACGCCCCGTTGCCGGAGCCGCCGTCCGGACCGGCGGTCTTCCTGGAGGAGCTGCTGAATCACCCGGACACGCACCGGCTTTTCCCCGAGCTGCTGGAGCGTCACGCCCTCTCCTCCTGCGTTGCCGGGGTTCACCCCAAGGTGCTGCTGCGGGCAGTCCACAACGGCACGCCACACCATTACCTCGTGAAAACCTGGGAGCGGAGCCACCCCCACCTGGCCCTCAACGAGCAGCTCTGCATGACCGCCGCAGCCAAAGCCGGCCTGCCGGTACCGGAGTTTCACCTTTCCCGCGACGCCGGTCTGTTCATCGTCAAACGGTTCGACAGCACCCCGGAGGGAGAGCAGCTGGGGTTCGAGGATTTCTGCTCCCTGCAGGGGCTGGGCACGGCCCTCAAATACACCGGTTCCTGCGAACAGATCGCCGCCACCATCCGGCAGTTCGTCTCCGGTGACCGGCTCATGGCGGCCCGCCAGCAGTTCTTTGCCGCCCTGCTGCTGTCGGTCATGCTGCGCAACGGTGACAGTCACCTGAAAAACTTCGGCCTGCTCTACCGCGGACCGGGGGAGACCGTTACCCTGGCCCCGGTCTTCGACCTGACCACCACCACCGCCTATGCGGCCGAAGACCTGCCGGCACTCACGCTGCAGGGAAAACGATGCTGGTGGCCCCGGCGGGTGCTGGAACGGTTCGCCGTGGCCCACCTCTGCCTGCCGGTGGGGATAATCCGCGCCACCTTCGAGCAGGTGAGCACGGCAGTCATGGAAACGCGGCGGCTCCTGCCGCTGGTGATGGCGGAACACCCCGGCTTCCGGCCGGTGGGAAAACTGATGATCGCCGCCTGGGAACAGGGGGTACGGGAGCTGCAATGACCGGAAAACATCTGCGGGTGGCCTGCGCCATCATCGAACGAAACGGCCTGGTGCTGGCAACCCGGCGCAGCGCCGCCATGAGCCTGCCGCTCAAGTGGGAATTCCCCGGCGGCAAGATCGATCACGGGGAAACGGCTGAACAGTGCCTGCTGCGGGAACTGGTGGAAGAGCTGTCGCTGCGGGTGGTCATACGGCACCCCCTGCCCGAGCATACCCACGCCTACCCGGACTTCAGCGTCACCCTCTACCCTTTTGTCTGCGGCATGGTCGGCGGAGAACCGGTCCTGCATGAACATGCGGCCCTTGCCTGGCTCCCGCCGGGGGAGCTGCTGACCCTGGATTGGGCCGAGGCCGACCTGCCGGTCATCAACGGCTACCTGGCCCGCTGCGGTATCATGGAGGCCCGCAGATAATCGCTGGACAACCGCCCCATGGCTGCGGTACATACCGTATACATTTATACAAACCGACTGGCAGGAGAGCGCCATGCCCCCCAGACCAACCAGAGCCATCACGATACCGTCTCCCTGAAACCCGCCCAACCGGCGGGTTTTTTGTTTTCCACAGAGTGTGGAAAGTTTTTTTCAATGGCCCCATAACAGTCCGTGATCACTAAGGAATACCGCTGTGTAAAAAATCTTTCCAACACTTGAGCAATCAGCTGATAAATAACGATTTTTCCATTTTATTTCTGATAGTTGCGATCAGACAAACTTTTGAGGGATCGTTTTTGGAGCCTTTGCAAGAAACAGAAACATCGGCCGGATCGCGGCCAGCGGTTACCCCGCCAGGGGTACCTGAAGGGAGAAGCAACCAATGGCAACCCTGAGCATCGTACTGGTACTCATCCTGTTTGCCGGACTCCTGCTTATCCTGAAAACCGTACGGAGCAGCGACGACGAGCAACAGTGCTACGTCAGCAGAAGCATCCTGTTTACCGCTGCCGAACGCTCCTTCCTGGGGGTGCTGGAGCAGGCCCTGGACGGCAGTCCCTACCGGGCCTTCGGCAAGGTCAACCTGGCCGACATGGTCAGGCCCGCCCCCGGCCTCTCCCCCCGTGAACGGGCCATTGCCAAAAACCGCATCGACCGCAAGCATGTCGATTTCGTGATCTGCACACGTGCCGACCTCGCCATTGTCGGCGTGGTGGAACTGGACGACCGCAGCCATGAGCGGGAAGACCGAATCGCACGGGACGCCCTGGTGGACCGCGTTCTTGCCCAGGCCGGCATTCCGGTCCTCCATGTTCCGGCCAAACTGCGCTACGCCCTGCAGGAACTGCGGGAGCACCTGACTGAACTACTGCCCGACCTGACTGTGACGCCCCCCCGCCCTGCAGCGCGGGAAGCCACCGCTCCGCAGCAGGCGTCTGCGGCCGAAACCGCAGACGCCCTGCCGGCCCGGCCACAGGAACCGCTCTGCCCAAGCTGCTCGTCGGTCATGGTGAAACGCCAGGCCACCAAGGGAAAATACGCCGGCAAATGGTTCTGGGCCTGCTCCACCTTCCCCGACTGCCGCCAGGTGGTGGCGCTGGACCCCTCGTTGCTCCGGAGCGACACGGCCACGTAGCGGTGTCGCAACGACGCGACGGACACCGTAACGGCGAGGAGCTCGCACGACGGCGCAACGACGCGACGAAGGGCAGGGAGAGCGGTATGCGGGAAAGCGATACGTCAGATCAGAAACTAACTGCAGGTACTCTCGGTAACCGTGATCACGAAGCGGGCAGTGCAACATCCGGGGCACTCAACATCGATTTCGACATCAAACGCAGTGGCGACGACCCGCTTGATTTCATGGTTACCCTGGTGGTGGACGTCAACCACGATGACAAGGCGTTTGAACGCGGTGATTACCGCATTCACGTGAAGTTAAGCGGATTTTTCAGCTTCACCGAGGGAACGGACGAGGCGATGATCAACGCCATGATCGCCCAGAACGGCCTTTCCATGCTCTACGGCGTGGCCCGCGGCACCGTGGCCGATGCCACCGCTACCAGTTGGCACGGCAAGTTCGTGTTGCCGGGGGTTAATTTTATTGAGGTGATCAAGCAGAAGGCGGAGGCGGGGAAGAAGAGGAAGAAGGTGGTACGGAAGGGGAAGTAGTGAGAAAACCGGGGAGTGTCCCGGATTTTTCAAACCTCAATCTTTAGCAGCAAGAGGCCCAAGAGCCTTATAAATTCTCAAGGAGGACACTATTATGAAGAAGATGATGATGAACGTCGTCGTGGCTTTGGTGTTCGGATTTTCGCTAAATATTACAACGGCAAATGCTGAGGATCAAAAACCGAAGGCGGAAAAGAAAGCATCTGCCACTAGCAAAAGACCTGATAGTCCCTTTTTCGAAAGCAAGGAGGCCGCAGAAAAAGCAGGATGTACGTGCACTTGGGAAGGGCGTGAGTACAGTAAAGGTTCCACAGTCTGTAAAAACAAATCAAAATTTGAATGCGGGTGCAATGGATGGTTCGACACAAAAAAGGGCTGCTAACATGTAATTCAACAGTTCGTTTAGGAATGTAACAATCGTTGGCAATATTTAAAAAGGGCTAAGCCCCCATAATAAAAGATAAAAGGAGATTCATATGCTTAACTTTATCGGTCAGTTTGTCTTTATCAGTGCACATGGGAGGCTGCTGCAGGCCCACACAGACGGAGAGATGCATGCAAGTCAAGAGGTTCAAAATCCAGGTGAGGAGGAGCGGTGGAACGTGTATGTTTGGCCTGATGGCCAAATTTCACTTCAAAATTTCAGAACTAATCTCTGGCTTTGTGCGGAGCCGAGTGGTCGTGCGATTTGCGACCGCACTGCACCTGCTTCATGGGAACAGTGGAGATTATATGCGGGTGGCGACAAAACTACGGTGTGCCTCAGAAGCGCACATTCGACGTGGCTGTGTGCACAGCCACCCGCCCAAGACACACAATACGGAGGCGAAGTTATCGCAGATCGGCGAAATGCGGCTGCCTGGGAGCATTTCACTATGGTCCCATCTGCTGGCCAACCAATAAAAAACCAGACTTGGTGGAATACCGTTGGAGACGTCTTGAAAGCCGCTGAAACCATACTTCCAATTATTGTTGGTGCGTAGAGTAGCTTTGGGACGTAGAGGAGGAAATTGAGGAGTCAGCCCTCGACAAAGGACGTAAGAGAAGAGAGATGTCCCAACAAGCCCCATGGACGCCGACCGCCCGAAAAATCTGGGCGGGCGGGTCATGGGGCACCCCGTTGGAGTGATAGACACAATGAACCTTGAAGAAAAAAAGCTAGACAAGTTGAGCGCTGCGTGGCGCGAGGAGAATAGATTGAGGTCTTCAGTTCCGGCATACCACAACTGGATAGGACGCTTGCGGATGGAACTACTACGACCGGATGGATTGTCGCTGCTTCAACTGATGGTCCCGAACCCACATACAGGGGGGTGAAGTGAATATTACATACCATAAACTTGTCAACGCCGCAGAGCTTCCAGCAGAGGCTACAGCTGAAACCCATCTATTCTGTGTTGATGTTGATGATTTGTCAGGACGTGCCGTCGAGATGATTTCAACAATAAACGATACTTCATGGATTTCCGGACTTGGGCCTATCCCAAGGACTTCCTATGAAACAATTGCCTTAAAAACGGCTGCTAAACTTGTTGAAATTTTCCAATCTGCTGATGGCAATATCGGAGCTGAGTTTGGAGAATATGTAGTTTCCATGTCTGCGGGGGATTGCTTAGGCGCCAAGCTTGGCCATACTGTGCTGCCACTTTCTGAGCTTTGGAAAGAGCAATTAAGCGGCAATCCTGGTTTTGATTTTCATACAGAAAGTCACAATAACAGAATTGCTTTTGGCGAAGCGAAATACAATCGTAACCAGAGCTCATATACTGACGCGGCATCGCAAGCTCACGACTTTATCGATGCGAATAAAGATAAAATGGATGCCGTTCACCTGACGCATTTGGCAAGTGGTGAAGCAATGGATGCTTTTCTAAAGGGATCACGCGGCTTAGCGATTGCGTTTTCTTTGCATTCTAAAAACCATGAGAAAATCCTAGCAAATGCTCTGGCTTCAGATTTTGTGCAGGCGCTATGCAAAAGGGCTGATGAGCTCTACGTGATCGGAGTTCGGACATGAGGCCTGCCGAAATTATCCAGCATGAGAATCCTTTGGAGTTGATGACCTCTATTTTGGAGCGATTGCATGTTAACGGTCCAACGCGTTCCGAAGATTTAGAGGCATTGGCTTATCTGAAGTATTTCCACTCCCCTATATTTGCTGAATATGAGGGGAGGCTTACTTATCTTCTTGGTTTGTTCCATAAGGTTGGTGAACCCAAAGATGTTCTAAGTCTGGCTTACTCAACATTCAAGGACGCAATTGTGGAGCAGGCCAACCAAGTCCTCACGCCGGTGCAGGCCAGCATTAGAAGTGGGATTCTTGATAATAAATATTTTTCTTTTTCTACACCGACAAGTGCAGGGAAATCCTATTTATTTAGACAGCTTATAAGGGATGAAAAAGGCGATGTAGTCATCGTTGTTCCCTCACGAGCGTTGATTGCAGAGTATTTGATTGCAGTGAGGTCTATTCTGCAAGATGACCCTAGCATTTTGGTCCTGCAATTCATTGACGACATTAATAAGTCAGCGACCAAGAGGCGTGTATTTGTCGTAACTCCTGAGCGTGGAAAAGATTTGTTTAGAGATGCTGAAAAATATGAGGTGTCTCTTTTTCTGTTTGACGAAGCGCAGTTGTCGGATGAGAAGTGGCGCGGAGTTAATTTTGATTCGTTCGTAAGGCGTGCTGAACGTGCTTATCCTGATGCGAGAAAAGTTTTTGCTCACCCGTTTGTTGAGAATCCCGAAGCACAACTCGTAAAGCATCAATTTGAAGAAGCGGCGTCTGCGAAGGCTTATTCATATGGGGCTGTTGGGAAAATTTATTTAGGAACTGATAGGGAGACGGGAGGTTTTACGTCGTTTTCGCCATTTTTAGAGAATGGGCATTATATAAAAAATCATTGTGAATTTCCGGAAGATGCTGTTGGGCAAGTTATTGCTGCTGGTGGAACCCTCCTAGTTTTTGTCTCTAAGTCCTCCATATACGATAAAAGCTGCATTGGAAAGTTCGGCCGCTATGTCGATATGTGTGAGCCTATAACCAACAAAAAGGCGCTGGCCATTGTTGACAGAATCGAAAGACTGATAGGTGCAAAGGGTAAAGGGTCTGACCTCGTGGAGTTGATGAGGCGAGGGGTCGTAATCCACCATGGTTCTGTTCCGCTTCCTGTTAGATATCAGATTGAACATTTTACCAAGCAAGGGTATGCGAAAATCTGCTTTTCAACCTCTACGCTAGCGCAGGGGGTTAACATGCCCTTCGATGTGGTGTGGGCTGATAATATAAGATTTTTGGGATCTGAAGAGAATAAAGCACTTGGTCTAAGAAATTTGATTGGAAGGGCAGGTAGAACCAGCAAAGACGTTGATAAGTTTGATTTTGGTTTTGTTGTTGTTGAAAATATAAAGCAATTTATTGATCGGCTGTCAGCTTCTTTGGTGCTTGAAGAGACTTCGCTGATAGATAGCGATTCTGAAGAGCTACCTGAAGACATAAGGGAGGATATTGAATCTATTCAAAATGAAACAATATCCGACGAATATAACTTGCCAGGTACTCGCCTTGAGAGACTTGCGTCAGTGGAATGTGGCAAACATGTGGCATTGTCGCTCGATTTACTGTTTGACAAGGGTGAGTTGATTACTGGCAACGCATATCGTGAGCTTCCTGAAGAGCATAGGAGCGAGATTAAAGGTACTTTTAAGAATATTTTCTCTATTTCATTGAAACGCGATCTTAAAACTGGAGAGAAGACAGTACTTTCAAGCGCTATTACAATATTTCTTTGGCATATCCAAGGAAAATCTTTCCGCGAAGTAATCATGCTTCGTTATAATTATTTGTCAAAGGCAAAACTAAGAAGAGAGCTGATAAGAGCTCTTCGTAGAGGAGAAATATCAGAGAATGAGTACGACAGTAAATATCGATCCCTTGAGATAGAGTACTCTTCCTTACCTTATCAGCTTCCGAATTCAACCTTAACTAAGAGCCCACCATCGAGTTTCGGAGATCATCTGCACGTATCAGAGATAAACTTTGATCATCTTGTTTATGATACTTACGATTACATGGATAAGGTGATTTCCTTCTCTTTAGCTGATATCTTCGTAGCGGCATATGACAGTTATTATCAGCGTACAGAGGACGACCGGGCTCAAGCAATGGTCAACTATGTTCGCTATGGGACTAACGATGAAAAAGAAATATGGCTGCTTAGGTATGGCTTTTCATTTGAAGATATCGAAATGGTAGAGGGATATGTCTTAAGTATTGATGAAGACGGAATCACCTTTGATGAAGCAGTTGAAGATTTGCGGGAAGAGCCAGTCTGGGAATTGGTCGAGAGGTATCTGTAATTCGGGGAGCCTCAAAAGGGTCAGCCCTTGACACGAGACAAAAGTAAAATGGCAACAGGCTAAAAAGGCGAGGTCCCAACCCGGCAGTTCGACACCGGTCGGGCGGAAAGACTGCCCGAACGGGTCAACTGCGCGAACCGTAGCAAAGGGTCGCGTCTTCATTATTCACAATCGGAAGGTCATCCAAAATGTCCATCCTCATCCCATCCATATCCACCTGCAAATTCGCCACCTCCGGCGAACGCCGCTTTGCCCGCCTGCTTGAGGCCAAGCTGGAAGATGATTATCTCTGCTGGTACAACGTGCCTATCGGTCCCAAACGCCTGCATCCTGACTTCATCATCATGCACCCCCGGCGCGGCATCCTGATTCTGGAGGTAAAGGACTGGCGTTTAAGCACGATCACGTCGCTGAACCATCATGAAGCTGAGTTGATCGTTCATGGTCAGACCAAGAATGAAAAGAACCCGCTGGAACAGGCCCGTGAGTATACCACCGCAGTGGTCAATATCCTTCAGACCGATCCCCAGCTTATCCACAGCGAAGGACGCTATCAGGGCAAGCTGCTTTTCCCTTGGGCCTGCGGCGTTGTCTTGACCAACATCACCCGCAAAGAGTACGAACAGACCGACCTGGAAGAGGTGATCGACTCGCGCTGGATCATCTTCAAGGATGAGATGACCGAATCAGTGGATGCCATGACCTTTCAGGAGCGGCTTTGGGGGATGTTCCCGTTCAACGCCGCTGGTATGTTGACCCTGCCGCAAATCGAGCGGGTGCGCTGGCACCTGTTTCCGGAAGTCCGCCTGCCATACAAACAGGCTTCGCTGTTCGATGCCTTGGATGATGAACCGCAAGCGCTGCCCGACATCATGCGGGTTATGGACCTGCAGCAGGAGCAGTTGGCCCGCAGCCTGGGAGAAGGTCACCGGGTTATCCATGGTGTGGCCGGTTCCGGCAAAACCATGATCCTGGGCTATCGGGCCGAACATCTGGCCAAGGTCTGTACCCGCCCGATTCTGATCCTCTGCTACAACAAGGTGCTGGCTCACCGGCTACAGCAGTGGATGGAGGCAAAGGGGATTGCCGACAAGGTGCAGGTGTATCATTTCCATGCCTGGTGCTACCGGCAGCTCAAGACTTACAACATACCGATACCGCCAAGTTGCAGCGGCAGTGACGACTTTTGCGATGAGCTGGTAGATACGGTGATCCGCCAGGTTGATCGGAAGATGATCCCGGCCGGTCAGTATGATGCGGTGATGATCGATGAAGGGCATGACTTCCGCTCTGAGTGGCTGAAGCTGGTGGTGCAGATGGTTAACCCTTCTTCCAACTCGTTGCTGGTGCTGTACGACGATGCCCAGTCCATCTACGATACCCGCAGGAAAGGCAAATTCAGCTTCAAGAGCGTCGGCATCCAGGCCCAGGGGCGCACCACCATCTTGCGGATAAATTATCGCAATACCGACGAGATTCTGAACTTTGCCGCCCGGTTTGTTCAGGGACAGCTCACCCAGGAAGAAGCGGATGAAGACGGCATTCCTCGCCTTGCCCCGGTTCCCGGCGGCAGGCGTGGTTCAAAACCGGTATTGATAAAGCTGCCGACCATCCCCGAAGAGGCTGACGCGATAGCCCAACGGTTGAAAGAAGCACATCACGGCGGGGTGTCCTGGAAGGATATGGCGGTGCTTTTCTGGGATGCTCAGGATAGCAATGAGCTATATCGGGCGTTGTGTGACGCAGGGATTCCTTTTGCCGGAAAAGACAAGCTCCGTTTCAATAACAAAGAAAACAGAGTGGGTTTTCTGAGTTGCTATAGCTGTAAAGGGCTGGAATTTCCGCTCGTGGCTGTGATGGGCAGCCGTATCTCGGAACAAGCCAAAACCGATGCCGAAACAGCCAAGCTGCTGTATGTGGCCATGACCCGCGCCACAGAACATTTGGTCATGACGGTTGGAGAACAGTATGCGGCTTCACATACCGTTTGAAGGAACTGGCGGATTTGCCGTGCCAACGGGATTACCAGCGTCAGCGGTCTCCGAACTCGAAGGGTCGGAGAGAAGACGAACAAGAAGCTGGCGGCCTGCAGGACGATGAGTTGACGGATGTCCACAACACGTTTAAACCGTTTAAACTAGGTTTAAACGCACATGAAAGAGGATATCATGGCACCTGTTGAAGCCGTTCTTGACATTAAAAAAATGAATACGTTGACTACTCGACATGCCCCCCCCCGTTCCCCCCCCAGCGGGGGAGGGAACGGGGGGGGGGGAAATGTCGGGTAGTCAACGCATGTCGTAGTAATTGCGTACAGACCATGACAGATAGGTGTTCTCCCCCACCACGGCGGCCTCGTGAGCGGATGACCAGACGGAATCAAAGACCTGAAACTATACGATCACACCGGAGGAACCCATGCCAACAGCATTGGCCAGGTTGAAGACCACGCTGCAGGAGAAGGGTGTTGACCCGTCGCTCCTGGCGGAACTGGAGGCGGAGCAGGCCGGGCTGCGCCACAAGGCCGACGAACTCGAAACCCTGCTGATCATGATCGTCCGCACCGGCTGGCCCTGGGACGAGGACGGGGAGCCGAATGCGGTCCATCATGCCGCAAAGGACGGATTTACCGCTGCCATGCGTGAGGCGCGGGATCTGCTCGGCCTGAACCTTCATTCCAGGCTTACCCGGACCGAGCCAAAAACATGAACAGACATGATACCCGGCCGGTCACGGAATCAGGCCGGTGCTCTGTAGAGAGCTGTTGACGCAACCGGGGAAATGGAGGATGTTCCGCACGGCAGTGATTTCGAGTACCGGTGGAGGAGACAATGGCTGAAGCTCTGGTTACCATACGGGAAGCGGAGGTGGTGGTGGCAACGGCACCGCTGGTGACGCCGTTTCGGATCGCCACCGGGCAGCACGACCGGATGGAGAACGTGTTTCTGCGGCTGAAGGCCGACAACGGCATCTACGGCTACGGCGAGGCTGCGGTGGCCAGCCATATCACCGGCGAGACCGTGACCGGCACCCGCGATACCCTGCAGGCCGCGGCCGACCGGCTGGTGGGCCGCACGGTCAGCGACCTGCCGGAGCTGGTGGAGGAGTTTTCTCCCTGTTTTACCGGCAACCACGCGGGTCTGGCCGCCTTCGAGGCGGCCCTGCTGGACATTTACTCCCGCACGCGGGGCATCCCCCTTCATGCCCTCTTTTCACCGCCCCCCGGCTGTTCCCCCCGTTACTCCTTCCAGAGCGACATCACCATCGTCATCGGTTCCCTTGAGGAGGCGGAACGCGCTGCGCAACGGTACGCAGCCCAGGGGTTCACCACCTTCAAGATCAAGATCGGCCGGGACCACGAGCTGGACCTGGTGCGGGTGCGGGCGGTACGGCGGGCCGCGCCGGACAGCAGCCTGATCCTGGACGCCAACATGGGGTTTACCGCCGACGCCATGCTTGCCTTCCTGCGCCGTCTGGAGGGCATGGGCATCCGCCCCGCGCTGGTGGAACAGCCGGTACCCAAGGCCGACTGGGAGGGGCTGGCCATGGTGACCCGCGAGGCGGCGCGCTCCGGCATCCTGGTCTGCGCCGACGAGAGCGTGGGTTCCCTGGCCGAGGCGGAGCGGGCCATCGCCTCCCACACGGTCAGTGCCATCAATATCAAGTTCATGAAGAGCGGCATCGCCGAGGCGGCCCGGATCGCCCGCTTCGCCAGCGTGCACGGCATCAGGCTGATGCTGGGGGCCATGATGGAAAGCTCCCTGGCCATCACCACGGCGGCCCATTTCGCCGCCGGCATGGGCTGCTTCGATTTCATCGACCTGGACACCACCTTCTTCATCAGCGGTCCCTTCGCCCACTCCCCCTACCTGGACGCCGGCGGCCGGTTCAACCTGGCTGCGGCAGGACCCGGCATCGGGGTTGCGCCCCCCCTGGGATGATCACCCACCCGCTGCTGATCGCCCTTGTCCTGCTGGCACTGGAACTGCTGGTGCTGGGGCTGGCCCGCCACCCCCGCACCGGGCGCTGGTTTTCCTTTATCCCGCCGGTGTTCTGGATCTATTTCCTGCCCATGCTGGCCGCAGGGAACGGCCTGATCGATCCCGCCAGCCCGCTCTACGCCCAGGTGACCCGCTGGCTGTTGCCGGCCAGCCTGGTGCTGCTGCTGGTGCCGGTGGACGCACGGGCCATCCTCCGCCTGGGGCCCAAGGCCCTGGCCATGTTCGTTGCCGGCGCCGTCGGCATCATTGCCGGGGGCGTGCTCTCCTTTGCCCTGTTCAAGCCGCTGGTGGGGGCCGGGTTCTGGTCCGGGTTCGGCGCCCTCTGCGCCTCCTGGACCGGCGGCAGCGCCAACATGATCGCGGCCCGTGAGGCCCTGGCCGTGCCGGACCACGTCTTTGCGCCGATGGTGATCGTGGATACGGTGATCCCCTACCTCTGGATGGGGATGCTGATGGCCGGGGTGGCGCTGCAGCCGGCCTTTGACCGCTGGAACCGGGCGGACCGGACCATCCTTGACGAACTGGGCAGCCGGATCGCGGGCGACCGGCAGCGGCAGGGGCAGGAGTACTGCCTGACGGGAGCGGCCGCGCTGGTGCTGCCGGCCATGGCGGTGAGCGGCCTGGCCCACCTGCTGGCCCGCCAGCTCCCCCAGATCAGGGATCTCGTCTCCACCGCCACCTGGACCATCGTCATCGTCACCCTGCTGGGCATCCTGCTCTCCTTCACGCCGCTGCGCCGGCTGGAGCGGTACGGCGCCTCCCGCGCCGGCTCGTTTCTGCTCTATTTCGTGCTGACCACCATCGGGGCCCGGGCCTCGGCGGCCAGCATCGGCTCGGCCCTGCTGCTGCTGGCCGCCGGCGTCGTGATCGTGGCGGTCCACGGCCTGTTCCTGCTGATGGCGGCGCGGCTGCTGCGGGCACCGCTCTTTCTGGCCGCCACCGCCAGCCAGGCCTCTATCGGCGGGGTGGCCTCGGCGCCGGTGGTGGCCGAGGTCTACCAGCCCGGGATGGCGCCGGTGGGGCTGCTGCTGGCGATCCTGGGGAATCTGGTGGGGACCGGGCTGGGGATTATCAGCGCCCACCTCTGCCGTCTGGTGTAACACAAGGTTGCTGAAAAAGAGCCATCTCGCCGCCGTCCTCGAAAGCGGCTTTGTGCGGCGTAGCGCTGCTACGCCTCCGCAGGGTTTTCTGCGGGTGCGACGATCTGACCGTTTTTGAGCAACCTTAGGACTTTCAACCGTCTGCTGAAAATCTATCTCGACAATCAAGGAGGTTACCATGTCACGTACGGTGTTCATTACCGGCGCTTCGTCAGGGTTCGGCGCGGCCAGCGCCCGGCTCTTCGCCCAGGCCGGGGACCGGCTGGTGCTGGCGGCCCGCCGTCTGGAACCGCTGCAGGCCCTGCAGGAGGAGTTGCAGGGTCAGACTGAAATCCATGCCGTCCAGCTGGACGTCCGGGATCGCGTCGCTGTGGAGCAGACAGTGGCCGGACTGCCGGAACCGTTTCGCGCCATTGACATCCTGCTGAACAACGCCGGCCTGGCCCTGGGATTGGAGCCGGCCCACCAAGTCTCACTCGACGATTGGGACACCATGATCGATACCAACATCAAGGGGCTCACCTACTGCACCCGCTTCATCCTGCCCGGCATGGTGGCCCGCAACCGGGGACACGTGATCAACATCGGCTCCACCGCCGGGGCCTGGCCCTACGCCGGGGGGAACGTCTACGGCGGCACCAAGGCGTTTGTGGAGCAGTTCACCCGCAACCTGCGCACCGACCTGCAGGGGACCATGGTGCGGGCCACCTGCATCGCCCCCGGCATGGCGGAGACCGAGTTCTCCAACGTCAGGTTCAAGGGGGACAGCGCCAGGGCCGCCAGGGTGTACGAGGGCAGCACGCCGCTTTCCGCCCATGACGTGGCCTCCATCATCCGCTGGGTGGCGGACCAGCCCCCCCACGTCAACATCAACACCCTGGAGGTGATGTGCATCGACCAGAGCTGGGCGCCGCTGGCGGTCCACCGGACAGAGAAAATGCCCCCGGTGCCTTGACTTCCTCCGGCGGCATGCTTACCTCTGTTTCAGGTGCTGCATGCACCGGTGAAAGGACGCACAACTATGGACATCAACCGTTTAACCCAAAAATCCCAGGAAGCGCTGGCCGCAGCCCAGGCCAAGGCCACCAGCTTCGGCCATGTTGAGGTGGATGGCGAGCATCTGCTCTGGGCCCTGCTGTCCCAGGAGGGGGGGCTGGTACCCCGCCTGCTGACCAGGATGGACCTGGACCTGCCGGGTCTGCAGAAGGCGGCAGAGGCCGAGCTGGACCGCCGCCCCCGGGTCTCGGGTCCCGGCGCCGAGCCGGGCAAGATCTACGTTTCCCAACGGTTCTCCCGCCTGTTGGTGGCGGCCGAAGCCGAGGCCAAGCGGCTCAAGGACGAGTACGTGTCGGTGGAGCACCTGCTGCTGGCCCTGGTGGCCGAGGGGGACGGCAGTGCCGCCGGCAAGCTGCTGAAGCAGTACGGTGTTACCCAGGAAAAGCTGCTGGCGGCCCTGACGGCGGTGCGGGGCAACCAGCGGGTCACCTCGGCCAACCCGGAGGAGACCTACGAGGCCCTGGAGAAGTACGGCCGGGATCTGGTGAAGATGGCCCGCACCGACAAGCTGGACCCGGTGATCGGCCGTGACGAGGAGATCCGCCGGGTGATCCGGATCCTCTCCCGCAAGACCAAGAACAACCCGGTGCTGATCGGCGAGCCGGGGGTGGGCAAGACCGCGGTGGTGGAGGGACTGGCCCAGCGGATCGTCAAGGGCGACGTACCGGAGGGACTCAAGGACAAGACCGTGTTTGCCCTGGACATGGGGGCCCTGATCGCCGGGGCCAAGTACCGGGGCGAGTTCGAGGAACGGCTGAAGGCGGTGCTGAACGAGGTGAAGGAGGCGGCCGGCCGGATCATCCTCTTCATCGACGAACTGCATACCATCGTGGGTGCCGGCAAGGCGGAAGGGGCCATGGATGCCGGCAACATGCTGAAGCCGATGCTGGCCCGGGGTGAGCTGCACTGCATCGGCGCCACCACCCTGGACGAGTACCGCCAGAACATCGAGAAGGATGCGGCCCTGGAGCGCCGCTTCCAGCCGGTGCTGGTGGAGCAGCCCACGGTGGAGGACACGGTCTCCATCCTGCGGGGGCTCAAAGAGCGGTTCGAGGTGCACCACGGGGTGAAGATCCAGGACAACGCCCTGGTGGCCGCCTCCACCCTCTCCCACCGCTACATCACGGAGCGGTTCCTGCCGGACAAGGCCATCGACCTGGTGGACGAGGC
This sequence comes from Trichlorobacter ammonificans, assembly GCF_933509905.1. Classification (GTDB taxonomy): domain Bacteria; phylum Desulfobacterota; class Desulfuromonadia; order Geobacterales; family Pseudopelobacteraceae; genus Trichlorobacter; species Trichlorobacter ammonificans. The sequence continues at coordinate 1,999,717 of NZ_OW150024.1, forward strand.
CTGCGCCATGCTGCGCACCGAGATCGATTCGCTGCCGTCGGAACTGGACACCATCTCCCGCCGGGTGATGCAGCTGGAGATCGAGGAACAGGCGCTGAAAAAGGAGAAGGATGAGGCCAGCCGCGAGCGGCTGGAGGCCCTGCGCAGGGAGCTGGCCGAGGAGAAGGAGAAGGCGGCGAGCATGCGGGCCCAGTACGACACCGAAAAGGTGGCGATCCAGCGGGTGCAGGGGTTGCGGGAGCAGATCGAGAAGACCCGCCGGGAGATCGAGCAGGCGGAGCGCTCCTACAACCTGGAACTGGCCTCCAAGCTGAAGTATTCCGAGCTGCCCGGCCTGGAGACGGCCCTGAAAAACGAGGAGGCCGCGCTTTCCAGCCGCCAGGGTGGCCAGAAGCTGTTGCGGGAAGAGGTGACCGAGGACGAGATCGCCGAGATCGTTGCCCGCTGGACCGGCATTCCGGTGACCCGCCTGGTGGAGACAGAGCGGGACAAGTTGCTCAAGCTGGACGAGATTCTGCACCAGCGGGTGGTGGGGCAGGACGAGGCGGTGCAACTGGTGGCGGACGCGGTGCTCAGGGCCCGGGCCGGCATCAAGGATCCCAAGCGCCCCATCGGCTCCTTCATCTTCCTGGGTCCCACCGGGGTGGGCAAGACCGAACTGGCCCGCACCCTGGCCGAGGCGCTGTTCGATTCGGAAGAAAACATGGTGCGGATCGACATGTCCGAGTACATGGAGAAGTTCGCGGTGTCGCGGCTGATCGGCGCACCTCCCGGCTACGTGGGGTACGAAGAGGGGGGGCAGCTCACCGAGGCGGTGCGGCGCAAGCCCTACTGCGTGCTCTTGTTCGACGAGATCGAGAAGGCCCATCCCGATGTCTTCAACATTCTGTTGCAGATCCTGGACGACGGCCGGGTGACCGACAGCCACGGCCGCACGGTCAGCTTCAAGAACACCGTGATCATCATGACCAGCAACATCGGCGCCCCGCACCTCCTGGAAGGGATCACCGCCGACGGCGATATCCGCGAATCGGCCCGCATCGCGGTGATGAACGAGCTCAAAGGGGCGTTCCGCCCCGAGTTCCTGAACCGGGTGGACGACATTGTGCTGTTCAAGCCGCTACATCTGGACGAGGTGACCCGCATCGCCAAGCTGCTGGCAGCCCAGCTGGTGGAGCGGCTGAAGGAGCGGCGCATCACCCTGGAGATCAGCGACGAGGCGCTGCAACAGATCGCCAGGGCCGGCTATGACCCGGTCTACGGCGCCCGGCCGCTGAAGCGCTACATCCAGCGGGAGCTGGAGACCAGGGTGGCCCGGGCCATCATCGCCGGACAGGTGCTGGAGGGGGGGACCCTGCGGGTGACCCTGGAGGACGGGAAGCTCACGGTACAGTAACGCTGGGATGGCGGTAACGACATGCACAACGCCCCGGCTCCTTGTGAGGAACCGGGGCGTCGTGTATTCAGCGGATGGATTTTTTGGGTGTTCCCCGCTTTCCCTCGCTCATTCCCGCACCGGGACCGCTGCGGGCTTCCAGAATGGTCAGCAGTTGGGACAGGCCGCTGGCGATACTGTTCAGCTTGTTTTCGGAAAGCATGCACAGCCCGTTCACCAGCATACCATGGGCGATCTCCGGTGAACGGTCCACCAGGGAGACGCCTTGCTCAGTCAGGCTGACCTGTACAATCCGCCGGTCGTTTAACGAGCGGATCCGCTGGACATACCCCTTGATCTCCAGCACATCCAGAATCCGCACCACGGTGGAGGCATTGACGTGCATCCGTCGGGCCAGATCACTAACGGTCATGGCGCTGTCCGGCTCCTCGGAAAGAACCTTGAGCGCCCAGAGCTGGGAACCGCTCAGGCCGGAATCAGCGGCAACGTTTTTCGACTGCTTGTTGACGACGTGAAACAGCCGCTTCAGGCTGTTCACCGTTTCCTCGGCCACCAGCATACTGCTGCGATGCGACATGACCTTCTCCTCGTCTCAAGCGGAGCGGGGCAGGCGCCCCCGATACCGGCGCCTGCCCCTTACAGTCACATTTTGTTCAGAAGCGGCACGATCAGCAGGGACACGATGTTGATGATCTTGATCATCGGGTTCACGGCCGGGCCGGCGGTATCCTTGTAGGGGTCGCCCACGGTATCGCCGGTAACGGCCGCCTTGTGTGCCTCGCCCCCCTTACCGCCGTGATAGCCGTCCTCGATGTACTTCTTGGCATTGTCCCAGGCGCCGCCGCCGGTAGTCATGGAGATGGCCACGAAGATACCGGTGACGATGGAACCGACGATAACACCGCCCAGAGCCTTGGGCCCCAGGGTGAAGCCGATGATCACCGGCGCGGCAATCGGGATGATGCCGGGGATGACCATTTCCTTCAGGGCGGAGCGAGTGACGATGTCGACGCAGGCGGCGTAATCCGGCTTGCCGGTCCCTTCCATGATGCCGGGGATCTCGCGGAACTGGCGACGGACTTCCTCCACCACCGAACCGCCGGCGGTGCCCACCGCTTCCATGCAGAGGGCGGCAAAGTAATAGGGGAGCATGCCGCCGATAAACAGACCGACAATGACATAGGGATCGGACAGGCTGAAGTCGATGCTGCGACCCACCAGCTTCAGTTCATCCACATAGGAGGTGAAGAGGATCACGGCAGCCAGACCGGCGGAGCCGATGGCATATCCTTTGGTAACCGCCTTGGTGGTGTTGCCGACTGCGTCCAGCGGGTCGGTAACGGCGCGGACCGATTCGTCCAGCTCGGCCATCTCGGCGATGCCGCCGGCGTTATCGGTGATCGGGCCGTAGGCGTCCATGGCCACCACAATACCGGTCAGCGACAGCATGGAGACGGCGGCGATGGCGATACCATAGACCCCCGCGCACTGGAAGGCCACGATGATGCCGACCGAGATCACGATGATCGGCATGGCGGTGGACTTCATGGAAACCCCCAGGCCGGCAATGATGTTGGTGGCGTGACCGGTGGTGGAAGCCTGGGCAATGTGCTTGACCGGGCCGTACTCGGTGGCGGTGTAGTATTCCGTAATCCAGAAGATGGCGCCGGTCACCACCAGGCCGACGATGGCCGAGACAAAGATGCTGGTGGCGCTGTAGCCGGTGGGATTTCCGGCCGGAAACATCTGTACGGTGACAAAGTAGAAGGCGATGGCGGCCAGAACCCCGGAAGCGATCAGCCCCTTGTAGAGGGCCGGCATGATCTTCTGGCTGGCACCCAGTTTGACGAAGTAGGTACCGATGATGGAGGTGATGATGGAGATGCCGCCCAGGATCAGCGGGTAGCTGACCGCGCCGCTGAAGTTGTTGAAGACAATGGCCCCCAGCAACATGGCGGCGATCAGGGTCACGGCGTAGGTTTCGAACAGGTCGGCGGCCATGCCGGCGCAGTCACCTACGTTGTCGCCCACGTTGTCGGCGATAACCGCCGGGTTGCGCGGGTCGTCCTCGGGAATGCCGGCCTCAACCTTACCCACCAGGTCGGCCCCCACGTCGGCCCCTTTGGTGAAGATACCGCCCCCCAGACGGGCGAAAATGGAGATCAGCGAACCACCGAAGCCCAGACCCACCAGCTGGCTGACCACGTCCTTCACCGGCGCGCCCGGCATCAGCTTCTGCAGCAGCAGGTAGTAACCGGCAACCCCCAGCAGCCCCAGTCCCACCACCAGCATGCCGGTGATGGCACCTCCCTTGAAAGCCACGTTCAGGGCCTGATGAATGCCGGATTTGGCCGCCTCGGTGGTGCGGATGTTGGCCCGCACCGACACGAACATGCCGATGAAACCGGTCAGGCCGGAAAAGAGCGCCCCCACGGCGAAACCGGCGGCGGTCTTCATCCCCAGCGTCACGGCCAGGGCCACGAACATCACGACTCCCACCACGGCAATGATGGTGTACTGACGCTTCATGTAGGCGCCGGCACCCTCCTGAATGGCAGCGGCAATCCGCTGCATCCGCTCATTCCCCTGGGGAAGTCCCAGAATCCACTGTGCGGCAACCAGACCATAGACGACGGCCGCCGCGGCGCAGGCCAGGGCGAAAACTACAGCATACTGTTCCATTCTGCGTACATCCTCCTGAAAGTTATCCCCGGTACGGGGTGATGACACATGCAACCTGGTACGGGACGCCGCGGCAGGCCGCGACTGCGTGGCAGGACTCAGTCGACGATGCGCAACTGGTAGCCGACCCCCGGTTCGGTAATGATGTAGCGGGGCCGCGAGGCATCGTTCTCGATCTTGTGCCGCAGATTGCTGATATTGACCCGCAGCACCTGGGGCTGATCGACATAGGCAACTCCCCAGAGTTGCTTGAGAATCTGGTTATGGGTGATCACCTTGCCGGCATGGTTGATCAGCAGCCGCAGCAGATCGTATTCCGTTGGCGTCAGTGAAACTTCCGCACCCCGCAGGGTTACCCGGCGACAGGCCAGATCCACCTCCAGGTCGCCGGAACGGAACACCGGCTCGGCAGCCTGCACCACCCGGCGCAATGCCACCCGGATACGGGCCAGAAGCTCGGCCATGCCGAACGGCTTGCTCAGGTAATCATCGGCGCCGGCGTCAAGCAGCGACACCTTGTCGTCCTCCCGCTCCCGCACCGACAGAACGATGACCGGCACTGCCGACCACTCCCGCAGCCGGTTCAGTACCTCGACACCGTCCATATCCGGCAACCCCAGATCCAGCAGTACCAAGTCCGGCTTGAAAAGTGCCGCTGCCGAGAGCGCGGCGGCACCGGTATTCGCCACCTGCAGCGCAAACCCTTCCACATCCAGAACCGAGCGCAGAAAGCGCTGAATAGCCACCTCATCGTCAATCAGCAGCACTTTCGGCGGACTCGTATCGCGTTTTTCGAGGCTCATGCGCGGGCTCCGCAAGGGATCAGGCCAGCTGTCCGGCCCACAACGGAATAATCGTTACCATTACTCCAATGCCGACCGTACTATATGCGTCTGCCCCGCCACTGAGGAGTAAAAATTACATTATTTTCAATAAAGAATCCATAAAGAAATACACACCAAACACCACAGACAGCCGTTTTTATACAATCACGCTTCGTAAAAACATACTGCGACACCCCACACCTTCTCCCCGATCTCCCAACAGACACCGGTCCCCTCACCACCCCAGCGCCCCGAACCACCCAGACGCATACCGGCCAAATCAGGCGCCCAACACGCCTCGCGCCGCACCAACTCATTGCACGCGCAACAAAACAGATGACAACGATTGCATAAACATGAAATTCAACACATTTATTGATTTTAAAATACTTATTTTATTTGATTTTTTCAGAAAAATTATTACGACAAAAAATTCTATTGACACAATATAAAACAGCGTATCAGTATTTCAACATAATCAAATCACTGTTCCGGGAACACCTCCTATGAGGCCAGCTTCAATGGGACTTTCATGAACAAACAGCGTCGCATATACGAAGTACGGCCGCTCACCAGCGGCCTTGACGTGCGTGCCGCCCTGCCACCGGACCGGGACAGCCGGCCCCTTCCGGATGCCGCAGAAACGGCTCGGCCGGGAAATTATCCCCTGCGATGCTCGACGGTACCGCGGTGCTGTCGAAACAAGATGCGGCTGCATGAAGCCCCAGATGGAATCTATGACCTCTCACGAGAAAGGAGAACAGGACCATCTCAGATCATTTTGGCAAAGCGAACGTAGTGCGGCGTACGAACCAAAACGGATGAAAGGAGAACGGAACATCATGGCGGAAAGAGCGTATGACTGGACAGCAATAGCCCAAAATCCCAAATTCATCGAACTACACAACAAGAAGACAGCCTTCCTGTTCGGCTGGTGGATATTCTCCACCGTCTATTACTTCCTGCTGCCGATCGGTGCTGCCTACGCACCGAGCCTGTTCAAGATCAAGGTACTGGGCACCATCAACTTCGGGTATATCTTCGCTCTGTCCCAATTCATCGTTTCCTGGGGGCTGGCCCATTACTATGCCCATGTTGCCAACCGGGATTTTGACCGACTGACCAAGGAACTGGTCGCTGAACTTCATCTGTAGCAAAGGGGGATATACGACATGACGTTGAAGAATCTTTGCATTGCAGCAGCAATGACCGCAACCGTCGCCGCAGCCGCCTTTGCTGAGGAACCGAAGAAGGCACCAGCCGGGGCAGCCCCCGCGGCAACGGCACCGGCTGCCGCACCCGCTCCCGCCGCAGCGACCGCTCCCGTTTCCGCCGATGCGAAACCTGTCGCCGCTCCGGCCGCACCGGTTCAGAAGAAGCAGTTGAAAGCCAACAAAGCCATCACCCTGTCCATGTTTGCGGTGATCATTGGTATCACCATGGGCGTCGTGGTCTGGGCCGCCAAGCGGACCAAGACGGCCTCCGACTTCTACGCCGCCGGCGGCGGCATCACCGGCACCCAGAACGGCTGGGCCATTGCCGGCGACTACATGTCCGCCGCCTCCTTCCTGGGGATTTCCGGCATGATCTCCCTGTACGGTTACGACGGCTTCATGTACTCGGTGGGCTGGCTGGTGGCCTACATCACCGTGCTCCTGATCGTGGCCGAACCCTGCCGTAACGCCGGCAAGTACACCCTGGGGGATATCCTTTCCTTCCGCACCTCCCCCAAGCCGGTACGGGCCGTGGCCGCCCTGGCCACCGTGGCCGTCACCACCTTCTACCTGACCGCCCAGATGGTGGGTGCCGGCAAGCTGATGGCACTGCTGGTGGGCGTATCATACCAGAGCGCCATTATCGGCGTCGGCATCCTGATGGTTGGCTACGTGGTGTTCGGCGGCATGACCGCCACCACCTGGGTGCAGATCATCAAGGCCGGCCTGCTGGTCTCCGGTGCGCTGCTGCTGTCCGTACTGGTGGGGGCCAAGGCCGGTTTCAACCCGATCGGTTTCTTCGCCGATGTCGTCAACAACCCCAACATTCAGGATCACGTCTCCAAGCTGGTGCTGCGTGACGGCATCACGCTGACCGGCGAGGATGCCGGCCAGCGTTTCCTGGAGCCGGCCCTGTTCATGAAGAACCCCCTTGACCAGATCTCCTTGGGGATGGCCCTGGTGCTGGGTACCGCCGGCATGCCGCATATCCTGATGCGCTTCTTCACCGTGCCCACGGCCCAGGCAGCCCGCAAGTCGGTCATCATCGCCATGTGGATCATCGGCGGTTTCTACGTGCTGACCACCCTGTTGGGCTTCGGTGCCGCCATCCATGTCACTCCGCAAGGGATCACCTCCGTCGACGCCGGCGGCAACATGGCCACCCTGCTGTTGGCCCAGCAGTTGGGTGCCGATATTGCGCCGATCGTCGGTGACATCTTCCTGGCCTTCCTCTGCTCCGTGGCCTTCGCCACCATCCTGGCAGTGGTCTCCGGCCTGGTGCTGGCGGCCTCCGCCGCCATCGCCCACGACATCTACGTGAACGTGGTCAAGGACGGCCATGCCGACCAGCATGAGCAGGTTACGGCGGCCCGGATCACCTCCCTGGTGGTGGGTGTTATCGGCATCGCCATCGGCATCGCCGCCGAGAAGCAGAACGTGGCTCACCTGGTGGCCCTGGCCTTTGCCGTGGCCTCCTCCGGCAACCTGCCGGTGGTGGTGCTGTCGCTCTTCTGGAAGAAGATGAACACCGCCGGCGTTATCGCCGGTCTGGTGGTGGGTACCATCGTCTCCATCGGCCTGGTGCTGGTCTCCCCCAACATGACCTATCCCAAGGTGGTTGCTGCCGGCGCCCAGAAGGTGATCGCCGCCATGGAGAAGAAGCAGGCCGCCCTGCCGCCGGGTGCCCAGCTTGACGAGAAGGATGCCAAGGCCCTGGCAAAGGCCACGACCGACTACGAGAAGAACAAGGATGGCACCTCCCTCATGGGCCTGGACAAGCCGCTCCTGACCCTGAAGAACCCCGGTATCATCTCCATTCCGGTGGGCTTCCTCGCCGCCATTCTGGCCGCGCTGATCTGGCCCTGCAAGCGGGCCGAGGAGATGTGGGACGAGATCTACGTCCGCCAGAATACCGGACTCGGCATGGCCAAGGCCATCGACCACTGACCGGCCTCACCTCTCCGGTCGGTACCACAACGCCCTTCCCTCGTCAGGGGGAAGGGCGTTGCTCTGTCTGTCTGCCACTTTTTTGTCCCGGCGTGGACTGCCCCGTTGACAAGCGGCGCCGCAGGTCCTATTAGTAGCTGACACGCAGCACACTCATGACCACGAGGCCGTCATGGAGCCCCTTTCCCGCCGACAACAGGAAATCCTCTCGCTGATCACCGACTGCCTGGCAACACAGGGACGCGCTCCCTCGGCGCGGGACATTGCCGAGCGACTCGAGTTTCCTTCACAACAGGCGGTGGTCCAGCATCTCACCGCCCTTGAACGCAAGGGCTACATCCGGCGGAGCGGGGGACGCTCCGCCTCCATCTCGTTATGCAACGGTTCAACAGCACGACAGCAGGAGTGCCTGCCGGGGGTGGACTGGGATCATTGCTATTTTCAGCTTCCCGTGGTGGAGCAGACCGAACCGGGCATGCAGGAGCCCGACCCGGAGCAGACCGTGGAGCAGGTGTCCCTCGACCGCTTCGGCAGGATGAGCGGCGCCCGTTTCATGCTGAGAGTCCAGGGGGACGCCATGCGCGGTGCCGGTATTGTGGAGGGTGATCTGGCACTGGTGCGTCCCTCGTCCAGCGACACCAGTACCGGCGATATCGTGGTGGTGCACCTACATGGCGAAACCATGGTGCGTCGCTGCCTGCACGAGCAAGGATTCATCCGGCTGCAGCCGGAAAACCCCGCCTTTGACCCGATCTTTGTCCGCCACGGAGCTCCCGGTTTCCACATCATCGGTGTTGTCACCGGCATTTTCCGGATGCAGGAAGCCGGCAAAATCTGGTAAGCCCGCGCCCCCTACCCGGGAACCACGAAAAAAAGCACGGCCCGCACCTGTTGGAGCGGGCCGTGTTTTGATGCTGTCTCTGCAAGCGTGGGACCGAACGAAAATATGGGGCTGACAAAGAAGGACTAGCCGTTCTCGCCGGAAGCCAGGGGGAGCTCCTCCTGCACCTCGAAGGCCGGTGCCTCATCCAGGGCGCTGATCTCCCGTAGGGTGGGCAGCCCCTTCAGATCCTTCAGGTTGAACACCTCCAGAAATTCACGAGTGGTGCCGTAGATGATCGGCCTGCCCGGTATATCCTTTTTCCCCAGAATTTTCACCAGCCGCTTGTCGAGCAGGGTTTTAAGCACCGCGCCGGTGTCCACGCCGCGCAGGTATTCGATCTCCTGGCGGGTGACCGGCTGGCGGTAGGCCACGATGGCCAGGGTTTCCAGGGCAGACTGGGAAAAACGGGCCGGTTTTCCCTTGACCAGGCGGGAGAGATAGGGGGTGAGCTCGGCAACGGTACGCAACTGCCAGCCGCCGGCCACCTCAACCAGCTGCAGGCCCGAGCCACGCCGCTCGTAGTCGTCACGCAGCTCCTGCAGCGCAATCCTGACTGCCGCCCGGTCGTACTCCGGCAGCAGTTCAGTCAGGCGGTCAAGACTGACCGGGCTTTCCGACACGAAGATAATCCCTTCCACGATGGCATTAAGGGAGAGGGTCGACATCATCGGCTCCGTCGGGGTGTTCGGCGGGGGTCACCGCCGGGAAGATATGGATGGCGCCGTAGCGGCTCTGCTGGATCACCCGCACCAGCCGGATGCGGCACAGCTCCAGCAGGGCCAGGAAGGAGACCACTAGGCGCTCCCGGGTCATCTCCTCGTTGAAGAGGTCGTCGAAGCAGAGGGACTCCCGCTCCTGCAACAGGCTCAGGATTTCGTTGACCGCGTCCACGATGCTGAGGGTCTCCCGGGCCGCCACTTCATGGACCCTGGCCACCGGCAGGCGGGCCAGGAGCAGCCGGAATGCCTCCACCAGCTCGAACAGTTCCAGCTCCAGCGGCCCCTCGTCAGGCCCCAGGCCGGCGAGTTCCGCCTCTGCCACCGGTCGGACGAACACCTCCCGGCCCAGCAGTTCGCGGGTGCCCAGTTCAATGCCGGCATCCCGGTAGCGCTGGTAGTCGATCAGCCGCCGCACCAGCTCGGCACGGGGGTCTTCCTGCTCCTCCCCTTCCCCCTCCTCACTTTCTTCCACGGGCAGCAGCATCCGCGACTTGATCTGCAGCAGGGTGGAGGCCATTACCAGGAAGTCCCCCACCAGGTCAAGGTTCAGCTCCTGCAAAAACTTGAGATAGTCCAGGTACTGGCGGGTGATCAGGGCGATCGGGATGTCGTAGATATCCAGCTCGTTCTTGCGGATCAGGTGCAGCAGCAGATCAAGAGGCCCCTCGAAGACATCCAGCTTGATGCTGTACCCCTGCCCCGCTCCTTCGAACAGTCCCTGATCACCGGTCGCCGGCAAGGACATTTCAGACCTTCAGGGCTGCCCGTACATCCTGCATGGTGGTTGCGGCAACAGCGGCAGCCCGTCGGCTCCCCTCCGCCAGCAAATCATCCACAAAGGAGGCGTCCCGGGCCAACTCCACCCGTCGCGCACGGCAGGGAGCCAGACGCTCGTTGATGCAGTCGCTCAAGATTTTCTTACAGTCCACACAGCCGATCGCCGCGCTTTTGCAGGCCGGCACGATCTCCTCCAGCGTCTCCTGCGGCACGTAGATGCGGTGCAGGTTGAAGGCGACACAGCGCTCCGGATCGCCGGGGTCGGCCCGGCGTATCCGCTGGGTATCGGTCACCATTGCCTTGATCTTGGCAGCGGTCTCCTCGGCAGTCTCCGAAAGGTAGATGGAGTTGTTGTAGGACTTGCTCATCTTGCGGCCGTCCAGCCCCAAAAGCTTGGGGGTCTCGGTCAGCAGCGCCTCCGGCTCGGGGAAGACCTGACCGTAGAGATGGTTGAACCGCCGGGCGATCTCGCGGGTGATCTCCAGGTGGGGCAACTGGTCGTGTCCCACCGGCACCCGCAGAGCCCGGTAGAGAATGATGTCGGCCGCCATCAGCACCGGGTAGCCGAGGAACCCGAAGGTGGAGAGGTCGCGCTGTTCGATGTTGTCCAGCATCTCCTTGTAGGTGGGGTTGCGCTCCAGCCAGGAGACCGGCGTGATCATCCCCAGGATCAGGTTCAGTTCGGCATGCTGGGCCACCTGGCTTTGTTCGAAGATGACGCTTTTCTGCGGATCGAGTCCGAAGGCAACCCAATCCAGCACCATGTCGCGGGTGGAATCCTTGATGCCGGAGGTATCGGCATACTCGGTGGTCAGGGAATGCCAGTCCGCTACGAAGAAGAAACAGTCGAACTGCTCCTGGATGGCGATCCAGTTTTCCAGGACGCCGTGATAGTGTCCGATATGGAGACGCCCGGTGGGGCGCATGCCGCTAACTACGCGCTGTTTCATGGGTGTTGTCCGTCCTTGCCTGTTATTGCATCAGCGGTTTGAGTATCTGGAATTTGCCCGAACCGACCAGCAGATCGAAGGCCAGTGAGTGCAGGGGAAGAATGAGCGGATTAATGATGCGGGTCACCACCAGGAGCAGAATGATGATCATGCCGAAACGCTCCAGGCCGGCCAGGGCATCGGACAACGGCCGGGGCAGAATCCCCACCATGATCCGTCCGCCGTCCAGCGGTGGAATCGGCAGCAGGTTGAAGATGGCCAGCAGCAGGTTGATGTAGATCGAGAAGATCAGCATCAGCAGGACCGGGGTCAGTACCATGCCGGCCAGACCATCGGCGGGCACTGCCGGCACCACCCCCACCAGCCCGCGGAAAACCACGGCGGACAGAACCGCCAGCACCATATTGGTGATCGGTCCGGCGGCAGCCACCCAGATCATGTCCCGCGCCGGGTTGCGCAGGTTTTCCGCCACCACCGGTACCGGCTTGGCCCAGCCGATGCCGATCAGCAGCATCATCAGCGTGCCGACAATATCCAGGTGCTTCAGGGGGTTGATGGTCAGACGGCCCAGCATCCGAGCCGTGGGGTCGCCGAAGTGCCAGGCCACGTAGCCGTGGGCCACTTCGTGAAAGGTGATCGCCATGAGGCCGGGAACCAGCATGATCGAAATTTTCAGTAGGTAATCTTCCATTCCGGCTCCTCTGCTCAGAAAGGATTAAGTACTAGCAGAAGCAGGCGATGAAGTCAATCGAGGCCCCGGCCGCTTGACGCAAAAGGGCGGGAGCACGCTCCCGCCCTTTTGGCTGCCTGTTCCGAACCGGAGACCCGGATCAGATATCGTAGTACAGAGCGAACTCGAGCGGTACCGGACGCATACGGACCGGGTTGACTTCCGCCTCGGTCTTGTACTCGATCCACTTTTCGATGACATCAGGGGTGAAAACGTCGCCCTTGAGCAGGAACTCGTGGTCGTCGGCCAGGGCCTTCAAGGCATCTTCCAGGCTTCCGGGAGCGGACGGAATATCCTTCAGCTCCTCGGGCGTCAGACCGTAGATATCCTTGTCCAGAGGCTGGCCCGGATCGATCTTGTTCTCGATGCCGTCAAGGCCGGCCATCAGCATGGCGGCAAAGGCCAGGTACCCGTTGCAGGACGGGTCGGGAGTACGGTACTCGATCCGCTTGGCTTTGGGGTTGGTGGACATCATCGGAATCCGGATGGAAGCAGAGCGGTTCCGGCTGGAGTACGCCATGTTCACCGGTGCTTCGAAGCCCGGCACCAGACGCTTGTAGGAGTTGGTGGTGGGGTTGGTGATGGCGCACAGCGCCTTGGCGTGCTTGATGATACCGCCGATGTACCAGAGGGCCATCTGGGAGAGCCCGCCGTACTTGTCGCCGGCAAACAGGTTCTGGCCGTCCTTCCAGATCGACATGTGGCAGTGCATGCCGGAACCGTTGTCGCCGTAGAGCGGCTTGGGCATGAAGGTAACGGTTTTGCCGTTGCGGTAGGCCACGTTCTTGATAACGTACTTGAACCACTGCAACTGATCGGCAATGTCCACCAGGGAGGAGAAGCGCATGTCGATCTCGGCCTGGCCGCCGGTGGCCACCTCGTGGTGCTGACACTCGACCCGGATGCCCACCTTCTGCAGCTCCATCACCATTTCGTTGCGCAGGTCGTTCTGGGAGTCAACCGGCGAACAGGGGAAGTAGCCTTCCTTGTGGCGCGGCTTGTAGCCCAGGTTGGGGAACTCTTCGCGGCCGGTGTTCCAGGCGCCTTCGACAGAGTCAACCACATAGAACGCCTGGTTGGCGCTGGAATCGTAGCGGACTTCGTCGAAAATGAAGAATTCTGCTTCCGGGCCGAAGAAGGCGGTGTCGCCGATACCGGTGGACTTCAGGTATGCCTCGGCCTTCCGAGCGATGTTGCGCGGGTCGCGGGAGTAGTCTTCCTTGGTGATCGGATCGAAGATATTGCAGATGAGCGACAGGGTCGGCACCGCAATGAAGGGATCGATCTTGGCGGTGGTCGGATCGGGAAGCAGGATCATGTCGGAAGCATGGATCGGCTGCCAGCCGCGAATGGAGGAGCCGTCAAAGCCCTGGCCCTCCTCGAAGGTGTCCTCGTCGAATTCAGTGATCGGCACCGAGACATGCTGCCAGGTCCCGATGAAATCCATGAACTTGTAATCGACCATCAACACGCCATTTTCCTTGGCAAATTCCACTACCTGTTTCGGGGTCATCAAACGTCTCCTTTCACGTATGAATGTGCGTACACAAACTCTTGCACGGGCCGTCCTGGCCCTTACAGCGCATCCTCACCGGTCTCGCCGGTGCGTATGCGGATAACCGCCTCCACCGGAGTGACGAAAATCTTGCCGTCACCGATGCGACCGGTTTTCGCCGCCGTTTCGATGGCCTCGACCACCTTGGGAAGGATCGCGTCACTGACAATGATCTCAAGCTTGATCTTGGGGATGAAGTCCACCACGTACTCGGCTCCCCGGTACAGCTCGGTATGCCCCTTCTGGCGTCCGAACCCCTTGACCTCACTGATGGTAATTCCCTGAATGCCGATTTCGTTCAGGGCCTCCTTCACCTCGTCAAGCTTGAACGGTTTTATGATCGCCTCAACTTTTTTCACACGATACCTCCTTCCTTGGTCTGAACCGAATCGGTACCTACTCACGGTTGCATGCGTATGCGGACAGACAATGTGCATCACAGGAATGCAAGCATGCTGCCAACTAAGCACCCCACCATAACACACTGATATTACTTGACTCGAAGAAACAGACTCCGGCAGCAGCTGCCTGGTCATGCACGATTTTTCAGCACACACGCAGAATTGTGCACAATAAAAGTGCACACCCGACCAACAATGGCTCAGGCTGCCAACTCTTTAAGCTCTCTGATGATCTCAACCTGCCGCTGGTTGATGTAATAGGCGAGTGATTGCTGGGACTGACGTTCGGATTGAAATTCGGCAATGCAGATGTAGGGGGAAGTCTCACCGATGAGCCGTACCACGGTGCAGGTGACGGCGATCTCCAGAGGCCGGGAGTGATCGGCGACATCGAGCTTGAGCACCAGTCGAAGTTCTGCGCCCGGCTCAATGCCCGTAACATCGGCACACTCGATGGCGACGCCGCCCAGGGAGATGTCCCTGACCGAACCGCCGAGAACGGTGCCGTCGACAACATGCAGGTCGACATCGGCCGTGCGTCCCTCCAGGTTCACCCTGACGAAACGACGCAGGTCGGAGTGGATTTTGGCGTAGTGGAATCCGGTCAGGATGGCCCGCTTGCGGGCGGTGTTGACATAAAAAACGTCCGCCAGGATATCCTCCCTGAACGGACTTTTGGGGTGCGCGCGCAGCAGCGCCTTCTTTTCGATGGCCATGACCTTGGCCTGGTATTCATGCACTTCGAACTCCGCCATCTCGTTTTCCAGCGAAAGCAGACGGGCGTCGTAGGATACCGGGATCTCCTTGTAGTAGTTGAGCAGGGAAAAGGTTTCGCTCACCATCCCCTTCAAAAACTGGGCAATAACCAGGGAGTCTTCCCGCTCGGTTCCCCGGACCACCAGATCGTAATATGCAGGTGCCATGCGTGTATACATCCTCTGAAGCTACTGAAATTCCATTGACCGCAGCCGCTCGAATACCGTAGGCTATCTAGCAGAAATCAACGCGCATCACAAGCGCCAATACTGAAATGCCCCGTACCGAGGACCCCGTGCCCCTCCTCCTGCTTGCCATTGCCGTTGTCATCACCCTGCTGGCTCCTGCCGGCGTTGCGGCGGACATTTACCGCTTCGTCACCATCGACGGCATCGAGACCTTCACCGACGCTCCGCAGCAAAAGGATGCCCAGGTGGTGGTCAGAAGCAGCCGTTCCCGCTCACCTGCCGCGCGACCGCTCCGCACGACATCGGCAACGAACCCGCGACCGCAGGCGTCTCCCTCCCTGCGGGAAATCATCGAGAAAACCGTCCAGAACCAGCTGCAACCCGTTGAAAATGCAAAAACTGTGGAGACCGTGTTACCGGTGACCGGCACCATCACGTCGGGAGTCGGCATGCGGGTCGATCCCATCGACGGCGCCTGGCGGCACCACAACGGTATTGACATCGCAGTGCCGGAAGGCACGCCGGTCAGGGCGGTGGCCGACGGCAACGTCGTCTACGCCGGTTTCCGTTCCGGCTACGGCTGGACCGTGCTGCTGGAGCACAGCGGCGGCATGATCACCCTTTACGGCCACAACAGCAGAAACACGGTTGACCCGGGGCAGGCGGTCAAAAAGGGGGACACCATCGCCCTGGCCGGCAGCACCGGCCGTTCAACCGGCCCCCACGTCCACTTCGAAGCCTGGCAGTCGGGCAGCAACATCAGCGCCGCCTTCATGCCCGGCAGCGGTATCAGGGTGGCCTCCGCCGCCGCTCCCGCGGCGCCGTCCGTACCGCGCACCCGTTTCCGTCGTGAGATTCTGGCCGACGGTTCCCTGCTCATCTCCAACGTTCCGGCGTCCATACCCTGAGTTCGCCGTTTTTCCCCGATGGATTTCCGCCATGCCCGATCGTCGCTACCTCATACCGTTTCTCAGCCTCTGCCTGATCAACTTTGTTGCGTTTTTCAGCTCCTACCTGCGCCTGCCGGTCATGCCGCTCTACGCTGCCTCCCTGGGGGCCGACCCGACCCGGGTCGGCATCATCAACGGCGCCTTCATGCTGACCGCGGGCCTGCTCTCGATCCCGGCCGGCATGCTGGCCGACCGGCTGGGCAGAAAGCCGCCGATCGTCATCGGCTCCCTTGCCATTGCCTGTTCCTCGCTGTTGATTCCGATCTGCAGCCTGCCGTTGCAGATGGCCGGGGCCTACGTCCTCTTCGGCGCCGGTCTGGCTGCCTTTGCACCGGCCATGATGTCGCTGGTGGCGGACATCGTACCGTCGGAAAAGTTCGGACAGGCCTACGGCTGGTACACCACGGCCGGCTACTTTGCCATGACCATCGGGCCGGCCACGGGTGGGCTGCTGGCTGAATCAGTGGGACTACGCACGGTATTTGCCATCTCCGGCGGCCTCACCCTGGCGGTCACCCTGACCGCGGCCGCGCTTCTTCCCCGGGGACGGGGCAGGCACCGTTCGGAACTGCACACCATCCTCGGCAGCAGCATGGTACTGCTGCGTAACCATCACCTGCAGGCCTGCCTGCTGGCCACCGTCGGCAGTTGCATCGGCTACGGCATCTTCCTGACCTTTCTGCCGCTGTCGGCGGTATCCCACGGCCTTGTTCCCGGCCAGGTCGGTATCATCTTCGCTGCCCAGGCCATGACCAACGTGATCAGCAGGATTCCGATCGGCACCGTTGCAGACAAGGTCGACCGGCGCTGGATCGTTGCCGCCGGCCTGATTGTCCTGTCCCTTGCCCTGGGAGGGTTGGGGGGTACGGATCAGCTTGCCGCCATGCTGGTCTGCGCCGTTGTCCTGGGAATCGGCATGGCTCTTATTTACACCGCCGTCGGCGCCCTGATCGCCGAACAGGTCCCCCCGGTTCAGCGCGGACTGGCCATGGGGATGTATCACAGTTGCGTTTTTCTGGGAATGATGGCAGGGGCCACCACCATCGGTATTGCCCTGAAACGGATCAGCTTCTCCACCGGCTACCTCGCAGGCGGCGGCATGGGGCTGTGCACACTGCTCGGCTTCATCGCACTGTCCCGCTCGCAGCGCGGCCAGCCTCCCTTATCTTCCGCACCGGAGCCGTAACCGAACAGAGCTGGAGGTACAACCCATGCGCGCTTCATCACGGATCATCACCGTCGTTGCTCTGCTCGCGCTCGTTTGGGCCGCTGCCGCCGGAACGGGGTCTGCGGCATCAGGGGCGCCACCGCTCCCCACCGTTCCGAAGGTCGACCTGCCCCGCTACATGGGGCTCTGGCATGAGATAGCCCGCCTTGACCACTCGTTCCAGCGGGGATGCGGCAAAAGCAGCGCCACCTACACCCTGCTGCCCGACGGCGAGGTGGAAGTGCTCAACCGCTGCGTAGACCTTGCCGACGGCCACCTGCGCGAGGCCAAAGGACGGGCTTGGTCCGTCGATCCGGTGGGGAACGCCCGCTTTAAAGTAAGCTTTTTCTGGCCGTTCCGGGGAGATTACTGGGTCATCGACCTGGGCAGGGAGTACGAATACGCCGTGGTGGGCTCCCCCAATCGTCGCTACCTCTGGATACTGGCGCGGCAACCTTCGCTGGACGAACCGGTCTACCGCGACATCGTTGAGAAGCTCCGGCGTCAGGGCTTCCCGGTTGAACAGTTGACCAGAAAATGAGCCGCGGCCCAACCATATCCACCGCAGCCGGCAGATACTTCCTGAGCGACCGGATCAGGGACGAGGTGAACTTCCGCTCCACCGCCCAGGCGGAAGGAGGGGCGCCGCCGCCGGTACAGAAGCCGGTGGCTGCAAACAGCAGGATCGTCACCCTGCCGCCCCCGCAGGAGTGCGCCATCCCTCCCTGCGACCTGCGGGCCGCCATCGCCCGCCGGGAAAGCCGGCGACGCTTCACCGGAGAGCCGCTCTCCCCTGCCGAGCTCTCCTTCCTGCTCTGGGCAACCCAGGGAGTCCGCTGCGAGCTGCACCAGGCGGCGGTACTGCGTACCGTCCCCTCCGCCGGCTGCCGTCATCCTTTTGAGACCTACCTGGCCGTGCTCAATGTCGCGGAGCATACGCCGGGGATCTATCGCTACCTGCCGCTGGACCACGCCCTGGTCGTTGAACGGGAACCGGACAATCTTGCGGCCCGCGTTGTTGCCGCCACCCGGGGGCAGCAATTCGCCGGCCGGGCAGCGGCCACCTTCTTCTGGACCGTGCTGCCGGAGCGGACCGAATGGCGCTACGCCGAGGCCTCCTACAAGGTCATCGCCCTGGATGCGGGCCACGTGTGCCAAAACCTCTATCTTGCCTGTGAAGCCATCGGTGCCGGCACCTGCGCCATTGCCGCCTACGATCAATCCCTGAGCGACGACCTGCTGGGCGTGGACAGTACGGAGGAATTCACAGTGTATATCGCCCCGGTGGGAAAGGTGGGCGGATGTTCAGGGTAGCCCCTCAAACGAAAATGCCCCTGCGGGCGGCGGACAGCGCACCCACAGGGGTATCTCTTCAAGCAAATTGGTGGGGCGGTGTCAATCAAACTGATTGTACAACATACCGAAACAAATAAATTAATTCAGTTCACAAAAACAGACATACCCCCAAATATACCACCAAGTTTTCACCCTGTTAGCCACCATGACCCTAAGATGCAGCCGGGTCAATCAGCCGCCGAACATCCTGAACGTTCCAGCAGGTGGTCCGTTCCCCTAACTTGATCGGCTGCGGATAGCGACCGGACTTGACGCCCGACCACCACGTGGACTTACTCACCGGAATAATCGGGGGTATCCCCTTCTTCTTATCCCCCAGGATTTGCGACAGCCTGACCAGACCGGTTTCCGGGAGTGCGTTATTTTTTGATGATTGCATACCTGCTTCCTCAGAATGGCAGATTGTCATGGTTCCCACCCTGCCCTTCCCCAGACTCTCTACTACTCTCCACCTCTCTCAAATCCAGCTGAACTTCTTCATGTTTTTCAGGTAGAGAGTTAGGGGAGAGTTGCAACTCTCTACATTCAAAGCCGTTCTGTTCCAGCAGCATCCGGTATTCATGGCGGGTAATCATCAGTTCCGCATAGCCTTTGACATGCCGCGTCCGCAGGCTCATGGTTTTGAGCTTGAGCCCCAACCCCTGGGGGCTGGTTTTATAGCCTTCCGCCCTGCCTTCATTGAGCCTGACCAGGATGTTGCCTTGCGAGATACTCCATTCTTCCAGCCGGTCATAGCCGCCTGCTTCGCTGATCTCCTTGACGATGGCAGCGATACGCCCTTCCGTGGTGTCCTGGCGGGATTCTATCTTATCGCTGGCGATCCGCCTGAGCGCGTGCAGCAGTTCCAGGCTCTGCCGTTTCACCAGCATGCTGATTTGCAGGAGTGGTTTGGAGATGTCCCACAGGCGGCCACTAATGCCTTCTAGCGGTTTCAGACTGGGGAGTGCGGCAAAGAGATGTTTGGCCCGCCACGCCGTGAGCCGTTCTTTCAGTTCCAGACCCAATTCAGGCCGGGGGTTCTCATAGTCGCCGGGACAGTTCGGCATGATGATAGGCAAGCATCTGGTTCCCAGGATTTTATGCAGTTGCTCATTGGTGGCAATGATGGTGGGGCCGTAGATGTCATAGCGGTCCGTGTCAAGGAAGGCTCCCAGGTCAGGCCGGTTGACGCGCACACATTTGACCCCCTTTTCAGCTCGCAGCAGGAGCAGGTCTTCACTTTGGCTTTGGGCTGCTTTTTTGGAGACATCCATGAGGTCCAAGAACAGGGTGCCGTGGAAGTTTTCAGTATAACGGAAGATGATGGGCTCCCGCAGTTCAATGAGATGGCTGGCCCGGAAGGAGACGTAGGAAGCGGATTTGCCGGTCCTGCTTTTACCCCGCTCCGGCACGGCATAGAAGAGGAGGTAGCCGCAGTAGTCTATGTCGCGGTGGTCGTGCAGGTAGGTGAGGAAGATATAGTAGACCACCAGCGGCCACTGTTCGGCGTCAAGGGCGGAGAACCGCTTGAGGTAGGCCAGGAGGTCGTCATAGAGGGTGGTGTCGTCCTGGCTGTAGTAACGCTGCACTTCACCGGCACGGGGCAGCAGGAAGGGGAAGTGCTGTTCGTCGGGTATGGTGAGGGTTTCAGTGTCCGTGGTGTGCTGGTCCGAGAAGACAAGGTGCCCATCCTGAACCGTGCAGTAGAGCAGTTGGCCGTCATCATTTTTGCAGACATCAACTAGGCCGGGGAAGTAGGCGGAGAGTTTACCATTCTGTTCGTTCATGAAAACCTCCCGGCGGTTTCTGCGGCTTCAGTAGCCGCCAGGATTTTTTCATGTTTTGCCCCCATCCGGTCAGTACCGTCCGACAAGACCTCCTGAACGAACGACTTGAACAAGGCAGGCCCCAGATAGGTCTGGATCATTGCCAGGGACGGAGCATACTGTTGCTTGATGAAGTTCATGGTGTCGGAGACAAGCTTTATTGCCTGTTCCGTGGCAAGCCGTATCTTCTCCGTGCTCTGCAACCATTGAGCCCACCAGGATTGCAGGGAGCAACGGCTTTTGTTGGCGTCGTCATCGTTGATGATGGCGAAATAGGTGTTGATGATGCCGGTTGCCAGTGAGCCGATCGCCTCACCGCTGGAGAGGAGCTTTGCGGCTTCCTGAGCCCGCTTGTCCCGCAACTGGATTTCAAAGCGTATCCAGTGACCGTCAAGGTTACTTTCCTGTGCTTTGTCATAAATGCGGAACTGGATGCTTGATTTGGTGGAGCCGAGATAGATGGTATCCCCGGTTACCTTTTGCCCCTTTTCAAAGCTACCTTTCTGGATTCTGCGCCATTCCCTGAACTGGGTGCGTATCTGCTGTTCATGGTCCTGAATGGCGGACCAAACGCTTCCCAGGGTAAGCAGGCCGTCAACATTGTCTATTGCCAGATCAAGGCGGGTAAACTTGGCATTGGCGGCAAGAATAATCTGAAAGAGCGACTGCCAGGGATTCCGGGTGAAATATCCTTCATAGAGTCGGCACCCCTGGCCGGACATTTCCACATGACAGCCCATGTTTTCCCGGCCATTGAAATAGATACTGATGTTGCCGAGCTTGAGGGAGGAGCGATACCCGGAGAAGCCAAAGGAGCATTGCGAGAATAAATCAGGATCAAGGTTGATAAGTGATGCAACGGCTCGGGGATCATCAAGTTTGAAGGTGAATGAGGCCCAATCAAGAAGAAAACGGTTATTAGGGGGGATTGAAATTTCTGCCCCCCTGTTAGCTATGGGGGGCTCCGGGGTTTTCTCAGCCTGCGGCTGTCCCGCCGATCCGAACAGGGAACCGGCCCCCAGGCCGGAAACCCTGTCCGGTCGGCCGGGGTCATTGTCGGTATTCAATTCTATGTTTAGTTCGCCGGTAGATACAAAAATAGCCACGACAACTTCCTTTCTGCACATGCGTGCGCTTGGATGTTGCCCATGGCTTGCTTACTACGTTCAGTGACGGTTGGCCGGCTTACGGGGCAGTGAATGAGTATGTAGACCGGCGGCATCCCCCAGGGATACCACCGGTCATGGTGCCTTAGTTCTGTGCTGCCAGTAACAGTGTGGCATGATCAGGGGAAACCAGTTGCGCACCAAGCTTGCGCGTTGCTGCTTTGAGAATGTACTCGACATACTGTCCTCCCTTTCCTGTGACCTTTACCTTGATTGGCAGTTTACTACTGTCAATGACGATCATTTGCCTTTCACCTCCTTTCCTGCAAAAAATGCCTGCCTGCCCATGCTCAGGACATCGGTAAACAGGTCGTGCATGTCTCTTATCTTTTTAGCCAAATGGGTGAGACCGTATTTCTTCGCCGTCTCCAGTTCCTCCAGTCCCACTTCCAGGATATTCCGGGCAAGGCGCTGGCGTTTTATATCGCCCCGGTCGGCCAAGCGGTCAAGACGGTCAACAATCGCTTTGCTGATCCGCAGAGGGATAGGCATTTCCGAGGCCTTGTTTTCATCGGATTTGCGGGAATCGGCCTTATCCTTCGATTCGGTAGCGTTGCGGATAATCAGAGCAACCTGAAAAATACCGACATATTCGAGCGCTTCTATTTCCTCAATACCGGTTGTCAAAAGGTTCACCATGAGTTTGTGCCGGGACAGCCCGGCATGCTCTGCCATTGCTTTCAAGCGTTCGAGCAGTTCGGTTTCCAGGTTGACCGTGAATTGTATTTCGTTGTCTTTGGCGGTCATAGCGGCCCCGTCTTAAAAATAAGTTGTCTTGGATTTTAGATATCTTGTTTTTTCAGACAAAGTCAAGAAAAAAATTACACACTCCTAGTGGCCGAAGTTAAGACATTGCGGTTAATCATCCATGGATGCTTGCTTCAGGGGCTTCAAGTGATGCAAGGACATCTAAACAGGGAAGTTTTTTGTACATGGCGACTCCATCTTTGTGATAAAGTTGCGCTCCGCAGGTGCCAACAAACCTGGAACTACTAACGCAGAAGAGAATATGAGTATTTCTAAAAAAATAGCCCGCTTAACTTCAGGAGAAAAACCACGGGTCCTTGACCTGTTTGCAGGGTGTGGCGGTATTTCTCTTGGATTTCACTCTGCTGGTTTTGAGATCGTCGGTGCAGTTGAGATAGATGCTGCGGCTGCAAAGTCTCATGCCCTGAATTTTCATCCAAAATCTTTTAACCTGCATGCGCGATCACGCGACATAACAGCAATTGATCCACCTGAACTTCTAAACGAATTTACACTTACTGGCCCAGTCAAAGACCAAGTGGATGTAATAGTGGGTGGGCCGCCTTGCCAAGCATTTGCCCGCGTTGGCAGAGCAAAATTACGAGAAATAGCAGAACACCCTGATGCATTCTTGCGTGATCCTCGTAGTAATCTTTATCTTAGGTACCTTGACTATGTCCGGGCATTGCAACCAATTGCGCTCGTAATGGAAAATGTTCCCGATGTCCTGAATTATGGAGGACACAACATAGCGGAGGAAGTATGTGAAGCTCTTGAGGACTTAGGATATCTTCCTAAATATACCATTCTAAATGCTGTTTTTTATGGTGTTCCTGAAATGAGGGAACGTATGTTTCTTGTGGCCTATCGGAAGGAACTGAAGCCTTGCCTTTGGCATCCTCAACCGTCCCACTGGATTGACTTACCGCAGGGCTATCATGGGTCACGACAAGTCGCACTGCAAACTGTTAAATTCAGCGAACTTGAGGAACACAAGTATTTTGTCGACCCCCCTGAGCCTGATCCCTCTTGCTGTCTTCCCGCCATAACCGCAGAGGAAGCGTTATCAGACCTGCCTGTCATTTCGGAAGACTCACCTCTCAAGCTGATGAAGGGACCTCGTCATTTTAAGGAACTTGCCCCATACCGAAAACCTCCGGGCAATGCTTATCAGCGACTAATGAGGGAGTGGGAAGGGTTTTTATCCTCTAAAGGCGTTTCTGACCACGTTATCCGCTACCTTCCCCGCGACTACAAGATTTTTGCCAGGATGAACCCCGGCGATCAATACCCAGAGGCGCACGAACTGGCCAAAAAAATGTTTGCAGAGAGATTGCTAGAAATCGAGTGTATAGAAGGAGAGAAACCCCAAAAAGGAAGTAGTCGCTATGAGTTGGAATGGGTGCAGTATGTCCCGCCATATGATCCAGGTAAATTCCCCAACAAATGGAGAAAAATGGAGGCTGATAAACCTGCACGAACGCTGATGGCGCATTTAGGTAAAGACAGCTATTCTCATATCCACTACGATAGTAGCCAAGCACGTACAATCTCAGTGAGGGAAGCAGCTAGACTTCAGTCATTCCCTGACGGATTTGTATTCCAGGGACCGATGAATCCAGCCTTCAAACAGATAGGAAACGCCGTCCCTCCGCTTATGGCGAAAGCCGTTGCGGAGGTAATCATAAACGAACTCCAAGGAAGTATAAAACATGCCGAGAAAATTAGCGCTTAAACGACTATCCTCTTCCGACCTCACAATCTTTGAGCATCACTTTCGCCAAACTACTGGGGCGAAGCAGAAGGGTATCAATCTTGATAAAGCGGTAATCATCGGAAGATTCTTTCCAGCTCTTCAATCACGTGCAGATTTACGAAGTGACGCGCTAATTCTGTCAGTTTTTGGGCCTGACGGGGCAGGGCTACAAACTGTAACACGTAAAGTTCTGAAACAGCAGAAGAACTGGCGTTTGAACGGCGAGTACATAAAAGCTCCCGACAACACCCCCAATCGATATGATTCGCTTGAAAAAGATGATTTTGCATTACTTGAGTTCACCGGTGATGTAGAGCCGAAGGCTGTGCGTATCTGCCTGATTGCCCGTGCTTCAGCCAAGGACATTTCACTACACACAGAACTTGACAAAGTATACGGAGCAAGATTCTCCGAGCGGTGTGGAATGATAGAGGTTACTGGTGATGAGCTTTCTGCTGTCTTAACAAAGGCAGAGGTCGCAGAAGATCATCCCATTCTTGACTTTACCGATGTAGATGCGCTTGAGGACGCTGTTCTAGGAGGGGTTGATGGATTATCAACGCTACTCCGACGCAGAAAAAGCCGGGGAGTTACCCAAGAGGAGCTAGCCAAGGCTCGTCAGAATGCCTCGCAGACTGGAAGGCTGGGGGAAGAACTGGTAGATGAATGGCTAGAAAATGAGAAAGCTCATGGGCACTTTTTTGATTATCAGTGGGAGTCGGACGCAAACGCGATAGCCCCTTTTGACTTTGTCGTATCCATAACTCAAAATGACTCGCGTAAAGTTGATGTAAAATCAACAGCAGGAGAATTTACAAACCCAATACATATTTCGATGTCCGAGCTTATTGAAATTGCCACATCAGAAACACCATATGACATCTATCGACTATACGCAGTCTTAGAAGATTTCGCCCGAATGAGAATTGCCTCAAATTTGCGTGAATTTGCATCGATTGTAATCAGTTCTCTTGGAGCACTTCCTCCTGGCGTAAAAATTGATGGAATATCAGTCGATCCACGTCAGCTTCCGTTTGAAGAAAATGAAATTGTGATTGACTTTCGGGAGGAGTCTGTTGACGTTTAAACCTGAGGAAGCTTCTGATTCTGACGTTCTCACTCCCACGCAGCGAAGCTATTGTATGTCTCGCATTCGTGGCAAGAACACCAGACCAGAAATACTCCTTCGGAAAGCCGTCTGGGCAAGAGGATGCCGGTACAGACTTAAAAACAGCCTGCCTGGTAACCCTGACTTTACCTTTCCTCAAAAGAAAGTTGCTGTTTTTGTGGACGGCTGTTTTTGGCATGGGTGTCCGGAACACTGGATTAAACCCCAAAAAAATAATGTTTTCTGGGAAAGTAAAATTCAAGGCAACATCAGTAGGGACAAGATAGTCTGTGATCGGTTAAATGAACTTGGGTGGACCGTAATACGAATTTGGGAGCACGAAATAAAAGCCAATGTAAGTCTCGCTGCAGAGAGAATTTTCAAGACACTTCAATCTTTATAAATAGTTTCACCGTTGGGAAGCCTGCTTTTGTCAGTTTTCATCTTCCTTTACAGTACAGTGGCCGATAACTGCCCCTTCATTGCCCCTGACCGCATTAAAAGTTGCTGAGTTTAGTTGGATTCGCTTGGACTAACTACCAGGAAAAGACGAGCCAACTATTTGATTTCTACAAACTCTCACAACACATCAAAAACATTGATGATTTTCGAATCACATTTACTCTGCTTTTCAGCTATGCCGTCCGCTTCAATGGAATCACCTTCGCCCCTGCCTTCAAGCCATCCAGATAATCCGCCCACTGCTGCATCATCTTCCGGCGTTCTGCAAGGTGGGCTGTCCGGTTGTATGCTCTGCCGTTCGGGTCTTTCACAGCATGTGCAAGCTGATGTTCAATATAATCAGGCCGTACCTGCAACACTTCATCAAGAATCGTTCGAGCCATTGCCCTGAAACCATGGCCAGTCATTTCATCTGATGTATAGCCCATGCGCCGGAGTGCTGCATTGACGGCATTGTTGGTCATGGGGCGAAGCGGTGAACGGTGACAGGGAAAGACATAACGACCGTATCCGGTAAGCGGTTGCAGTTCCCGCAGGACTTCAACGGCTTGTTTTGCGAGGGGCACAATGTGGGGAATTTTCATCTTCATCTTTTCGGCGGGGATGTTCCATTGAGCGCCATCCAGGTCAAGTTCCGACCATTCCATTTGCCGAAGCTCACCAGGACGGACAAACAGCATCGGGGCTAGCTTCAATGCACATTTGACATGGAACGTGCCCTTAAACCCTTCAATAGCCCGCAACAGTTCCGCAACTTCTTTCGGGTCAGTCAGGGCCGCATGATGTTTTTCCCGCACCGGTGGTAATGCGCCCCGAAGGTCTGCGGCAAAATCTCTTTCAGCCCGTCCGGTGGCGGTGGCATACCGCAGCACTTGCCCGCAGATTGTCCTGATCCTGTGGGCAGTTTCAAGCGCCCCCCTCCCCTCTACCCGGCGAAGGATTGCAAGAAGGTCAAGGGGTCGTACTTCTGATACCGGTTTACTGCCGATCCAGGGGAACACATCGCGGGTCAGCCTGTCCATGATCGTTACGGCGTGACCGGGGGACCATTGACCTGAAAACTTATCGTGCCATTCACGGGCGACTGTTTCAAAACAATTCTCTGATGAGGCCAGCACCGCGACTTTCTGCGCCTTCTTTACCGCGCCCGGATCAATACCGTTTGCCAGCAATTCCCTGGCGCTATCACGGCGCTTTCTTGCATCGGCCAAGGTGACGGCCGGATAAGCACCGATTGCCATTACCAGCCGCTTGTCCCCAAATCGGTAATCAAACCTCCAGAGTTTCCCACCTGTCGGCGACACCAGCAGATAAAGGCCGAAGCCATCCATCAGTTTGTAGGCTTGCACTTTCGGTTTTGCGTTCTTGATCTGTACATCGGAAAGAGGGGTAATCCGTTTAGGCATGGCTGCCGTCTCCTTTTTGGAGGTATTTCAACAGAGCTATGGAGGCATCGAAACACCTATGGAGGTATTTGCACCCCAGACATACCTCCAAAACCAACGGATTTCAGCATACAACACCGGACAACCTCGGACAACACAAAAAGAAAAGCCCTTGATTTCTCAAGAGCTTTTACATTTTACCGGACCGTATCGGATTGTTAAATGGTGGAGGCGGTGGGAGTCGAACCCACGTCCGAAAGACCTACGTCCAGAGCTACTACACCGTTAGTCTTTTGATCGATTTAGCCGGTATGCTGTTCAAAAGACAAGGCAGCAAGCCGGCGATCCCTGAATTTCGGACTGCGTAGCGGGCTTACGCGATCCTATTCGGTAGTGAATGACGTCCCCTTCCTACCACCGACATCTCAGTCGGGGACGCCTGTTAAGCAGCGAGTGCAACAGGTTGGGTGTAATAATTGTCGGCAGATATTGCCGTGCAGGTTTATTAAGGTCGGCCACCTGCCCCGACCCGGTGCAACCCGGGAGTTCATTCCCCCGTCGAAACCTTTACGCCCCCAAATTTTCAAAGATCCACCGAAATCAGTATATCCTATCTGGCCTTTATTTTGAAGTCTTTTGCATGCTCCCGCTTCAGGTCCTTCTTTTTCAGGTCCTCCCGCTTGTCGTGCAGCTTTTTCCCCTTGGCGGTTCCCACCTCCACCTTAACCTTGCCGTTTTTGAAGTAAAGCCGCAGCGGCACCGCCGTGCAGCCGTCCTGCCTGATGCGGGCATGCAGCTTGTCGATCTCCTTTGCATGGAGCAGCAGCTTGCGGGGTCGCTCCGGATCGTGATTCTGGCGGTTGCCGAAGTCGTAGGGGGCGATATGCAGGTTGTGGAGCCACGCCTCGCCGTTTTTCACCAGCACGAAGGCGTCGGTCAGGTTGGCCTTGCCGGCCCGCAGCGACTTCACCTCGGTCCCCACCAGGACAATACCGGCCTCAAGCCGCTCTTCGATATGGTATTCGTGGAACGCCCGCTTGTTTGCGCAGATCAGTTTTTCGGACATGATGGTTGAACTGTAGCAGAGCGGCCCCAAAAAGGGAATGGCCGAAACGTTGCAGGGCCTGACCGGACCACCCACTGCGCCCCGCTCTCGGCGGTTGACAAGCCATTCCACGGAGTCTATACAAGTCGGGATACCATCTGTGCGCGTTGCTGCAAGGGGAGGTCGGTCATGATCAGGGTTTTCTACAATACCAACGGCGTCATCTCAAGCCATCTGATCAACAGCGACGAAATCGACCTGATCGAGGCCAACAACCTGATCTGGGTCGATATGCTCTCCCCCAGCATGGCCGAAATCTCGGACATGGACCGCAAACTGGGCCTGGACCTGCCCAGCCGTCAGGAGACGGAAGAGATCGAGTTCAGTGCCCGCTACTGGGAAGACGAGTACGGCATCACCATCAACACCTACTTCCTGGCCAAGCAGGACACCACCACCACCAACGAGACCGTCTCCTTCACCCTGAAGGACAACTTCGTGGTCACCATCCGCTTCGTGGAACTGCCGGTGTTCGGCGATTTTATCCGCAAGCTGACCCTGAACCCCAGCCATTTCACCAGCGGTGCCTGGGTGATGGGGGGTATCCTGGAGATGCGGATCGAGGACGATGCCGATACCCTGGAGGCGGTCTCCCGCGAGATTGCCACCATCGCCCGCCTGAATCCCGGCAACTTCGACGACACCAAAAAGTTTCTCTCCTTCATCGCCAATTTCGAGGCCACCAACATCACCATCCGGGAAAACCTCACCGACAAGCAGCGGGTGCTTTCTTCGCTGCTCAAGACCGGCAAGATTCCCGGTGCACTCAAAAGCGACTTCAGCATCATGATCAAGGACGTCAACTCCCTGATCACCACCGCCAACTTCAACTTCGAGCGGCTTGATTATCTGCAGAACCTGTTTCTCAACTTCCTCAGCATCGAACAGAACAAGGTGATCAAGATTTTCACCGTGATGTCGGTGATCTTCCTGCCCCCCACCCTGATCGCCAGCATTTACGGCATGAACTTCCGGCACCTGCCGGAGTTGGAGCTTTCCTACGGCTACCCGCTGGCCCTCTGCATGATCGTGGTTTCCGCCGTGCTGCCGCTCTATATTTTCAAGAAAAAAGGATGGCTCTGACCCTCCGTCGCGACAAGGACACCCCCTCCATGGATTTTTCCTCCGTTTCGCCGGCACACTCCTTTCCTCCCCGGGACGGTCGGTCCTTCGATGAACGCCGTCCCCTGCTGCTTGCGGCCTGCAAACAGTTTATCACCGACAGCAGGCAGGCGGTGCACAGCCGCCACGATGCCGGCGCCAGCGGCACCGACGTGGTACACTGGCTTGCCCGGATGATGGACACCCTGGTGACCGACCTCTTTGCCGATATCGTGACCGCAGACAACACAGCAGCGGCCCTGGCGGGACACCTCACCCTGGTGGCGGTGGGGGGCTATGGCCGGGGAGAGTTGAACCCCTTCTCCGATGTGGACATCATGTTCCTGCACGACGGCACCGTTCCCCAGGAGACGGTGGAAGCCTTTGCCCAGAAACTGCTCTACTTCCTCTGGGACCTGCGCCTGGATGTGGGCTACTCGGTGCGCACCGCCGCCGACTGCGTCGAGCTGGCCGCCGCCGACGCCACCATCAAGACCGCCCTGATCGACTGCCGTTTCCTGGCGGGACACCCTCCCCTTTTCGACACCCTGCACAAGACCGTGTTCAGGCAGATCCTGCCCAAGTCCAGCGACAGCTTCATCAAGGAAAAGATCGCCGAGATGCGGCGACGCCGGGGCAAGTACGGCGCCACCATCTACCTGCTGGAACCGAACCTCAAGGAGGGCGAGGGAGGGCTGCGCGACCTGCAGACCGCCCTCTGGGTGGCCCGGGTTAAATACAAGTTCGACACCATCAACGAACTGGTCATCAAGGGAGTACTCTCCGAGGAGGAACTGGAGGTCTACCACAACGCCCTTGACCACCTCTGGCGGATGCGCAACGAGATGCACTTCCACACCGGCCGCAAGAGCGACCAGCTGAACTTCGACCTGCAGGTGCACATGGCCCGCTACTTCGGCTATACCGACCGGGGCCGCGTGCTGGCGGTTGAGGATTTCATGCGGGACTTCTACCGCCATGCCGCCCGGGTGGAACATTTCGCCTCCACCCTGGTCTCCCGCTGCATCTGGCGTGACGAAGGGGCGCTGAAGGTGCTGGGCTACTTCGTGCGCCGCCCGGTTGGCGAAGGCTGCTTCGTGCTGAAGGGGGAACTGATCGTCCCGGACGAGTCCGTGGTGGAGAAGAACCCGGCAGTGCTGATGCATATCTTCGAGCTGGCCCAGAAGCACCGGGTTACCCTCAACATCCGGGTCAAGTGGCTGGTGCGCCGTTCCCTGCACCTGGTCAACGACAAATTCCGGCGCAACCGCGCCGTCAACCAGGCGTTCCTGAACATCCTGCGCAGCGACAAGGGGGTGGCCGACACCCTGCGCCTGATGCACCACCTGGAATTCCTGAACGAGTACATTCCCGAGTTCGAACATATCTACTGCAAGGTGCAGCATGACCTCTACCACATCTACACGGTGGATATTCACACCCTCTTTGCCGTGGAGCAGATCGAGGGAATTCTGAACGACACCCTGTCCAGAGAGCTGCCGCTGCCCTGCCGGGTGGCCCGCCAGATCGGCAAGCGGGAACTGCTGATCCTTTCGGTGATGTTCCACGATATCGGCAAGGGAGAAGGGGGCGGTCATGCCGAGAAGGGGGCCGCCATGATCCCCACCATCGCCCGGCGGATGGGGCTCTCCAAGGAGGATTCGGAGCGGCTGGAGTTCCTGGTGCGAAACCACCTGCTCTTCGCCCATATCGCCCAGCGCCGCGACCTGTCCGACGAAAAGATGATCCTGCAGTTCGCCCGCCAGATGGGAACCAGCGAAAACCTGAAGATGCTCTACCTGCTCACCGTGGCCGACGTGCGGGCCGTGGGGTCGGACGTCTGGACCACCTGGAAGGCGTCGCTGCTGAACGAGCTGTACGAGAAGGCGTTCAACATCCTGGAGCGGGGCGACTTCAAGCTGGAGGCCGGCAGCGAGCGGGCCCGCACCATCCGCCGCACGGTGCGCGAAATGGTGGAGTACGACATCCCCGCCGTCACGGCCCGTGAGGAACTGCGGGCCCTGCCGGTGCGCTACCTGCTCTCCACGCCGCTTGCCGACATCGCCGACCACCTGCGCCTGCTGGTCCGCCTGGAAAGCAGCGACCTGGTGCTGCAGGTGCGGCACGAGCCGGAACACGGCTACTCCACCATCACCATCTGTACCTTCGACGTCTACGGCCTCTTCGCCATGATCACCGGCGTCATGGCGGCAGGCGGCATGAACATCCTGGGCGCCCAGATCAACACCAGCAAGAAGGGGAAAGTGCTGGACATCCTGCAGGTCAACTCTCCCCAGGGGTTCCTGATCACCGACGAAAACCGCTGGCAGAAGGCCGAGGACGACCTGCGCAAGGTGCTGCACGGCACCCTCTCCGTAGTGGAGATGGTGGAAAACCGTCACCGCCCCACCCTGCTCACCAGCAAGCCGGCGCCGCGGGTTCCCACCCGGGTGGAGATCGACAACGAAGTCTCCGAGGAGTACACGGTCATCGATATCTACGCCCACGACAAGGTGGGACTGCTCTACCTGATCACCAGCACCCTGAACCGGCTGGGGCTTTACATCGGCGTCTCCAAGATCTCCACCAAGGTGGATCAGGTGGCCGACGTCTTTTACGTCAAGGATATCTTCGGCCACAAGATCATTGCCGAGGACAAGCTGAACGACATCAAAAGCACCCTGGCTGCCGCCATCGACGACTGGACATGAACCGGCTGCTCGACCTGTTCCTGGCCTGGCTTTCCGCGGAACGGGGACTGTCCCGCAACACCCGCGACGCCTACGCCGCGGACCTGGCCCGCTACCTGGACAGCCTGGAGGCCCGGGACCGGCGGGAGCCGGACCAGGTGCTGCCCACCGACATCGCCGAGTTCCTGGCCAGGGAGCGGGAACGGGGACTGGCCCCCCGCAGCCGGGCGCGGCTCTTGTCCTCCATCCGGATGTTTCACAAGTTTCTGCTGATCGAACGGTACGCCACCGTCAACCCGGCCACCCTGGTGGATGCTCCCCGCACCGCCCGCACCCTGCCGATGTTTCTGAACAACTCCGAAGTGGAAGCGCTCCTGGCGGCGCCGGCAGGGGACCGGCCGGAGGATATCCGGGACCGGGCCATGCTGGAGCTGCTCTACGCCACGGGCCTGCGGGTGTCGGAACTGGTGGGGCTGAAGCTGCGGGAGCTGAACCTGGCGGTTGGGTATCTCATGACCGTGGGCAAGGGAAACAAGGAACGTCTGGTACCGGTGGGGGAGACCGCCTGCCGGCGGGTGGCCGACTACCTGGAGCGGGTCCGCACCAGGCAGGACCCCGAGGGGAGCAAGACCCATCTCTTCCTCTCCCGCCTGGGGGAGGCCATGACCCGCCAGGCGTTCTGGAACATCATCAAGAAACGGGCCTACCAGGCCGGCATCGCCCGCAACATCTCCCCCCACACCCTGCGCCATTCCTTTGCCACCCACCTGCTGGCAAACGGTGCCGACCTGCGCAGCGTCCAGCTGATGCTGGGTCACGCCGACCTCTCCAGCACCCAGATCTACACCCATGTCACCAAGGAGCGGCTGAAGAAACTGCACCAGAGCATCCATCCGCGGGGATAATGAAACCGAGCATCAAAGGCAATGGCACGCGGATTACACGGATGCGGCGGATTTACGCAGATTTCAAAAATTTTTCCTGTTCTGGTGTATCCGCGCAGATCCGTTCAAATCCGGCCTTTTCCGCGTGCCATGAACGTTTTTCCTCCGCGCGCTCCGCGGCTCCGCATGCCCTCGCCTTACTTTTCGCAATATCTTGCGTCAAAACCCCGACATTGACACCAGATATTGGCCTGGGGCATACTTTTTCCTCACTGCTCACCCGGAGGCCGTCCCATGGAAGTTGCTGCATCGGCAGACGCCGTCACCCCTTTTGTCCATCTCCACCTCCATTCACAGTATTCGCTGCTCGACGGCGCCATCCGGATCGAAGACCTGGTGGCCAAGGCCAAGGCCTACAACATGCCGGCCCTGGCCATCACCGACCACGGCAACATGTTCGGGGCCGTGGAGTTCTACCTCAAGTGCAAGAAAGCCGGCATCAAGCCGCTGATCGGCTGCGAGCTGTACATCGCCCCTGATTCGCGTTTTTCCAAGGATTCAAAAGGAATCTCCGAGGCTGCCTACCATCTGATTCTGCTCTGCGAGAACCTAGAGGGGTACAAGAACCTCTCCTACCTCACCTCCGCCGGGTTCAAGGAGGGGTTCTACTACCGCCCCCGCATCGACCGGGAGCTGCTGGAAAAGCATGCCGACGGCCTGATTGCGCTCTCCGCCTGCCTGAAAGGCGAAGTTGCCATGCAGTGCGGCCGGGGCCGGATGGAGGAGGCGATCGAGACCGCCCGCTGGTACGCCGACCTGTTTCCCGGACGCTACTACATCGAACTGCAGGAAAACACCCTGCCGGAGCAGGATACGGTCAACAAGCGGCTCCTGGAGGTGGCCCGGGAACTGGCCCTGCCCCTGGTGGCCACCAACGACTGCCACTACCTGAACCGGGAGGATGCCCGGGCCCATGAGGTGCTGCTCTGCATCCAGACCGGCAAGACCATGTCCGACCCGACCCACATGAAGTTCTCGGCGGACGAGTTCTACGTCAAGACCCCGCAGGAGATGGCAGCGGCCTTTTCCTACGTGCCGGAGGCGGTGGCAAACACGGTACGGATCGCGGAGCGCTGCAACCTGGAGCTGCCGCTGGAGCAGGAGTACTACTTCCCCCACTTCGAACCGCCGGCAGGGAAAAGCCACGACGACCTGCTGGCCGAGCAGGCCCGCAAAGGGTTGGCAGAGCGGTTGGTGACCATCCGGGCCAAGTACCCGGACATGACCCCCGAGCAGGAGCAGGCCTACCACGACCGCCTGCAGGTGGAGCTGGACTGTATCCGCGCCATGAAGTTCCCGGCCTACTTCCTGATCGTGGCCGACTTCATCAACTGGGCCAAGGAGCACGGCATCCCGGTGGGACCGGGACGGGGCTCCGCCGCCGGCTCCCTGGTGGCCTACGCCATCCGGATCACCGACCTGGACCCGCTGCCCTACAACCTGCTGTTCGAGCGGTTTTTGAACCCGGAACGGATATCCATGCCCGATATCGACGTGGACTTCTGCCAGGACCAGCGGGAAAAGGTGATCGACTACGTGGTCAACAAGTACGGCCGCGACCGGGTCTGCCAGATCATCACCTTCGGGACCATGAAGGCCAAGGCGGTGGTGCGGGATGTGGGGCGGGCTCTGGACATGACCTACGGCGACGTGGACCGGATCGCCAAGCTGATCCCGGACGACCTGAAGATGACCATTGAGAAGGCCATCAAGCAGGAAGCCCAGCTGCGGGAACTGGCCGAAAGCGATCCCAAGGTGAAGGAGCTGCTGGAAACCGCGGTCTGCCTGGAGGGACTCACCCGCCACGCCTCCACCCATGCCGCGGGCGTCGTGGTGGCCCCCAACCGGATGGAGGAGTTTCTGCCGGTCTACAAGGACCAGAAGACCGGCTCCATCAACACCCAGTACTCCATGAAGTACGTGGAGATGGTGGGCCTGGTGAAGTTCGACTTCCTGGGTCTCAAGAACCTCACCGTGATCCAGAACGCGGTACGGCTGGTGCGGGAGGGGAAGGACCCGAACTTCGACATCGCGGTTCTGCGGGACGACGACAAGGCCAGTTACGACCTGATCTCCTCCGGCAACACCACCGGCATCTTCCAGCTTGAATCCAGCGGCATGAAGGAGATGCTGGTCAAGCTGAAACCCTCCTGCTTCGAAGACGTCATCGCCGCCTGCGCCCTCTACCGTCCCGGCCCCCTGGGCTGCGGCATGGTGGACGACTTTATCGAACGCAAACACGGCCGCCAGAAGGTGGTCTACGACCTGCCCCAGCTGGAGCCGATCCTGAAGGACACCTACGGGGTCATCGTCTACCAGGAGCAGGTCATGCAGATTTCCCGCTCCCTGGCCGGCTACTCCCTGGGACGGGCCGACCTCTTGCGCCGCGCCATGGGAAAGAAGGACCCAGCGGTCATGGCCAAGGAAAAGGAGCCGTTCCTGGCCGGGGCCAAGGCCCAAGGGATCGACCCCAAGAAGGCCGAGGCGATTTTCGACCAGATGGCCAAGTTCGCCGAGTACGGCTTCAACAAGTCCCACTCCGCCGCCTACGCGCTGATCGCCTACCAGACCGCCTATTTGAAGGCCCACTACCCGGTGGAGTTCATGGCGGCCCTGCTGACCTGCGACATGGACAGCACCGACAAGGTGCTGAAAAACATCAGCGACTGCCGCGAACAGGGGATCGAGGTGCTGCCGCCGGACATAAACAGCTCCGGCCAGTCCTTCACCGTGGTGGGGAACTCCATGCGTTTCGGCCTGGGGGCCATCAAGGGGGTGGGAGCCGGTGCCGTGGAGTCGATCATCGAAGCCCGGGCCGAAGGCCCCTTCACCGACCTGTACGACTTCTGCGAGCGGGTGGACCTGCGGCGGGTCAACAAGCGGGTGCTGGAAGCGCTGATCAAGTGCGGCGCCTTCGACTCCCTGCACAGATGGCGGGCCCCGCTGATGGCGGCCCTGGACGACGCCATGGCCACGGGCCAGAAGTTCCAGGAAGAGCGGGACAGTGCCCAGGTGTCGCTCTTCGGCGACATGCCCGCCGCAACGGCGCCCCGTAGCGGCCGCAAGCTGCCCAACGTCGAGGAGTGGCACGACAAGGAAAAACTGGGCTACGAAAAGGAGGCCCTGGGCTTCCTGATCACCGGCCACCCCCTTGACCGCTATGCCGCGGACATCCAGCGTCTTGCCAGCAGCACCATCACCGGCCTCTCCGACCTGCCGGACGGCAGCGAGGTGCGCTTGTGCGGCATCGTCACCGCCTGCAAGGAGATCACCACCAAAAAAGGGGACCGGATGGGGTTCGTCACCCTGGAGGACCTGACCGGCGCCATCGAGATCACCGTCTTCTCCGACATGTACGTCCCGGCCGTGGGGCTGCTTAAGTCCGACGATCCGCTGGTGATCACCGGCAAGCTGGAAAAGGGGGAAAAGGGGTGCAAACTGCTGGTGATGAAGCCCCAGGAGGGGAACGGCCGCAAGTTTCAGCAGGGGGGCAACGGCGACATCCGCCTGCTGCACGACGTGCAGGCCCAGGCCACCACCCGGGTCCGGCTGGCGCTGCGGCTGCCGGAGCTCTCCAGCGACCGGCTGCAGCCGATCCGGGAACTGCTGGAGCGGTACCCCGGGAACCTGCCGGTGCAGGTGCAGTTTGAAATCCCCAACCGCAGCCGCACCACCATCAAGCTGCCCGATCACCTGAAGGTGGCGGCCAGCGATGAATTTAGGGTGGCGGTGGAGCGGTGTGTCGGCTATAATGCCGCAATTTTCGAGTAGGGGAATGGTCTTTTTCCGCCCTGGCCGCGTCAAGCGGCGGCGTTACTTGTGCGGCGTACCACACGGGTACGCCTCCGCGTAACACCTTGCCTGCCGCAACCAGAACGAAAAAATCCACATTCCTGCGCCACTATTGTAGCGTATATCAATTAAATATATCTGATCATGAGGTGCTGATATGGCAGCCACTGTCTACATGGAGTTTGAAAAGCCGATTGCGGAACTGGAGAAAAAGATCGAGGAGCTGCGCAAGCTGGCCGGCGACGGCATGGACTTTTCCACCGAGCTGGAGGCTCTGGAAAAAAAGGTGGAAAACGAGCGGATCGAGATTTTCAACAACCTCACCCGCTGGCAGAAGGCCCAGGTGGCCCGCCATATCAACCGTCCCTTTACCCTGGACTATCTCAAGCACCTGTTCACCGATTTCTCCGAACTGCACGGCGACCGTAACTTCGGCGACGACCATGCCATTGTCGGTGGCCTGGCCCGCTTCGACGGCCAGCCGGTGATGGTGGTGGGACACCAGAAGGGACGGGACACCAAGGAAAAGGTCTTCCGCAACTTCGGCATGCCCAACCCGGAAGGGTATCGCAAGGCGCTACGCCTGTTCCAGATGGCGGAGCAGTTCGGGCTGCCGATCATCACCTTTGTGGACACCCCCGGCGCCTATCCCGGCATCGGCGCCGAAGAGCGGGGCCAGGCGGAAGCCATTGCCCGCAACCTGCGGGAGATGGCCCGTCTGACCGTGCCGGTCATTGTATGCGTCACCGGCGAAGGCGGCTCCGGCGGAGCCCTGGCCATTGCCGTGGGCAACCGGGTGCTGATGCTGGAGCACTCCGTCTATGCCGTTATCTCGCCGGAAGGATGCGCCGCCATCCTCTGGTCCGACGGCACCAAGGGACAGCAGGCAGCCGAGGCGCTGAAGCCCACTGCCCAGGACATCATTCAGCTCGGTGTCATCGACGAAATCATCCACGAGCCGGTGGGTGGCGCCCACCGCGATCACGAAGCCACGGCCCAGGCCCTGGGTTCAGCCATCCGTCGGCACCTGGCCGAACTGCAGCAGATGACGCCGGAACAGCTGGTTGAGGACCGCTATCAGAAGTTCCGGGCCATGTCCCGCTTTGTGGAGTAGTCCGCGGCCCGGGAAATCGTTGTGCATCACCTGCCCTGGAAGAGGCGGCCCGACGGCCGCCTCTTCCGGTCTCACGTTCAGGAAAGGAACACCCCATGACACCGGACCTGCACACCCCTGCCGACCTGCTCCAGCTTTCCGGCAGCTACTGGGCCACCTGCGCACTGCATGCCGGGGTCGCCCTTGACCTGTTCACTCCCCTGGCCGGGCAGCCCGGCACGGCAGCAGAGCTGGCCGAGCGTCAGCACCTGGAACCGCGGGCTCTTGCCATGCTGCTGGACGCCCTGACCGCCCTGGGGCTGCTGACAAAACAGGCTGACCGCTACGAGGCGCAGCCGGCAGCGTCCCGCTTTCTCTCCCGCTCCTCTGCGGAGTACCTGGGACATATCATCATGCATCACCATCACCTGATGGCCGGCTGGTCCCGGCTGGATGAAGCGGTGCGCAACGGCGGCCCGCTGCGGGACCCGGTGATCAATGCCTGCGACGACTCGGTGCGGGAGAGCTTCCTGATGGGGATGTTCAACCTGGCCTCCCTGCTGGCCCCCCGCATTGCCGCCGGCATCGACCTGACCGGCAGGAAGCGGCTGCTGGACCTGGGAGGCGGCCCCGGCACCTATGCCGTGGCCTTCTGCCGGCAGTATCCCGGCCTGACGGCAACGGTCTACGACCTCCCCTCCACCCGCCCCTTTGCCGAGCGGGTCATCGGCGCCGCGGCCTTAAGCGACCGGGTTGCCTTCCATGACGGCGACTACCACCAGAGCGACATCCCCGGCGGCTTCGATGTTGCCTGGCTTTCCCACGTGCTCCATGCCGACGGTCCCGAGCACTGTGCCCGGATGCTGGCCAAGGCCGTTGCCGCCCTTGAGCCGGGCGGCCTGCTGCTGGTGCAGGAGTTCATCCTTGACGACTCCAAGGACGGCCCCCTCTTTCCGGCGCTGTTCTCTCTGAACATGCTGCTGGGAACCTCGCGGGGACAGTCCTACTCCGGGGCGGAACTGACGGAACTGATGACTGCGGCCGGTCTGCGCGACGTCGGGCGTCTGCCCCTGGAGCTGCCCAACGGTGCCGGTATCATGGCGGGAACCGTCTGAGTGTCGGGCGACACCGCAGGACAAACCCCTTGACGGGTCGCCACCTGTCGGACGATAGTAGCCACTGATTTTCATACCCAGGGAGTTTTCATGTTTCGTGAAGAACACACACTGCTCGACGACCTGACCGGTCGTATTTCATCGCTCCGGAGGTCCCTTTGACCTTGATGTCAAACGGGAAGAACTGCAGGAGCTGGACGCCCGGATCGCCGCCCCCGGCTTCTGGGACGACCCTGCCGGGTCCCAGGATATTCTGAGAAAACGGACCACCCTGGAAAAACTGATCACCACCTGGGACAGCCTGAACCGTCAGGCCGAGGATGTGCGGGTGATGATCGAACTGGGGGAAGAGGCGGCTGACGAGGAGACCCTGGCTGAAGTTCACCAGATGAACGACAAGTTGCGGGAGGGAGTTGAAGCGGCTGAATTCCAGCGCATGCTCTCCGGCTCCCACGACCGAAACGGCTGCTTCGTCTCGGTGAACTCCGGCGCCGGCGGCACCGAGTCCCAGGACTGGGCCGGCATGCTGCTCAGGATGCTCTTGCGCTACTGCGAGAAGAAGGGATGGAAAACCACCATCACCGACTACCAGGACGGCGAGGAAGCGGGACTTAAATCCGCCACCTTCAGCGTCAGCGGCGAATACGCCTACGGCCACTTGAAGGCCGAGGCCGGAGTACACCGGCTGGTGCGCCTCTCCCCCTTTGACAGCAACAACCGCCGTCACACCTCCTTTGCCTCGGTGTTCGTGTTTCCCGAGATCGAGGAGGAGGAGATCGACATCAAGGTGCCGGATTCGGACCTGCGGGTGGACACCTACCGCTCCAGCGGCGCCGGCGGCCAGCACGTCAACACCACCGACTCGGCGGTGCGGATCACCCATATCCCCACCGGCATCGTGGTGGCCTGCCAGTCGGAGCGCAGCCAGATCATGAACCGGGCCACGGCCATGAAGGTGCTGCTGGCCAAGCTCTACGAGCGGGAACTGGAGGAACGCAGCTCCAAGGCGTCGGAACTGGCCGGCGAGAAGAAGGAGATCGGCTGGGGCAGCCAGATCCGTTCCTACGTGCTGCACCCCTACAAGATGGTGAAGGACCTGCGTACCGGTGTGGAGTCCCCCACCCCGGACGTGGTGCTGGACGGCGATCTGGATCAGTTCGTGATCCCCTTCCTGATGGGAGTGCGCCGCGACGTGAAGGACGAGGACTAACGTGCCATGAACCATGCCGTACGTACAGGAGTGCTGATTGCAGCCATCATGACCCTGACCGCCGCCCCGGGCTGCGCCACGCCGCCGTCCCTCAAGCGCGGCAACGCCGAGATCAGGTCCGGCAGCAGCGTGAAATATGCCAAAGGGGTCAGCAGTCTGGGGTTCGCCATCCAGATGGGAGCCTTTTCCGACGTCAAGAATGCGGAGCGATTCACCACGCAGTTGCAGGCCAAGGGGATCGAGGCGTTCTACTACCGCAAGGACAACGGCATCTACGCCGTCCGCTTCGGTGATTTTCCCAGCAGGGAGAAGGCGCGGGCCGCGGCCAACCGCCTGGTGGCCGACCGGTTGATC
Source organism: Trichlorobacter ammonificans (assembly GCF_933509905.1). Classification (GTDB taxonomy): domain Bacteria; phylum Desulfobacterota; class Desulfuromonadia; order Geobacterales; family Pseudopelobacteraceae; genus Trichlorobacter; species Trichlorobacter ammonificans. Next base: position 2,040,085 of record NZ_OW150024.1, read on the forward strand.
GAGAGCTACTACATCGCTCCGCCCCGGGAGGTGGTGTTCAGCGCCTCCAAGCCAGCCCCGACACATCGCCCGGCCACCGACACCCGGCTGCCCGGTTACCGTCCCCCTGCTCCCGCCGGTCGCACCAACGAGCTGGGGCTGCCGGTGGAAGCGCCGGAAACCGCTCGCCCCGCCCCGCCTCCGAAAGCGGGAGAACGGGACATGGGCTTCATCGCCGCCCGTACCGCCGAGCGGTTCGTCGGTATTCCCTACCAGTGGGGCGGAGACACGGTGGTGGACGGCATGGACTGCAGCGGCTTCACCCGGGCCGTCTACAACCTGTGCGGCATCAACATTCCCCGTACTTCCCGCGAGCAGTTCAAGGCGGGCAATGCGATTCCCAAAGAGGAGCTGCGGGACGGCGATCTGGTCTTCTTCGGCACTTCGGAAAGCTCCATCAACCATGTCGGCATCTACGTCGGCAACGGCAAATTCGTCCACGCCCCCCGCCGGGGTGAGGAAATCCGTACCGCCTCCATCGGCGAATCCTATTTCGAGCGCCGTTTTGTCGGCGCCCGCCGTTATTTCCAATAACCAGGAGAGATTGTTACCATGGCACGCATCAGACCTTTCATGGCGCTCCGTCCCCCCGTCCATCTGGCCGCCCGGGTAGCGGCACTCCCCTACGACGTCATGGATGTGGAGGAGGCCCGCGCCATGGCGGCGGGCAACGCCGATTCCTTCCTGCACGTCTCCCGGCCCGAGATCGATCTGCCGGCCAGTGTCGATCCCTACGATGAGCAGGTGTACCGGCAGGGAAAAACCAACCTGGCCGATTTCCTGAACCGGCGAGTGCTGATCCAGGACCCGGCCCCCTGCTACTACATCTACCGTCAGCGGATGGGGTCTGTGGTTCAGACCGGCCTGGTGGCCTGCGCCGCCGTGGACGACTACCAGTCCGGGGTGATCAAGAAACACGAGCAGACCAGGGCCGACAAGGAAGAGGACCGGGTCCGGCATATCGACCTGCTGGATGCCAACGACGAGCCGGTCTTCTATATCTTCCGCAGCAACCCGGAGGTGGAGGAGATTCTGGCCGCTGCTACCTTTGAACAGCCCGATTACCATTTCACCACCTCCGACGGCGTCTCCCACACCCTCTGGGTGGTGCCGGACCAAGAGGTCATCGACCGGCTGACCGGATTGTTTGCCGCCATTCCCCGGTTGTACGTTGCCGACGGCCACCACCGCAGCGCCGCCGCCTCACGGGTGCGGGATCTGCGCAAGGCTGTCAATCCGGCCCACAGCGGTGAGGAGGAGTACAACTACTTCCTCACCGTCATCTTCCCGGAAAGCCAGTTGAACATCATGCCGTACAACCGGGTGGTGAAGGACTTAAACGGCCGCGATAGCGCGCAGTTCCTGGCGGAGGTGGGCAGCGCCTTCACGGTGGAGGAGGCGGCCGCGGCGGTTGCCCCCACCTGCCGCCACCAGTTCGGCATGTACCTGGGGGGACGCTGGTACCGGCTGACGGCCCGACCGGAACTGGTGGACGAGAGTAATACCGTGGAGCGGCTGGATGTCTCCATCCTGCAGCAACGACTGCTCAACCCGGTACTGGGGATCGAGAACCCCCGCACCGACAAGCGGATCAACTTCGTGGGGGGGATCCGGGGGCTCGACGAGCTGGTACGGCTGGTGGACGGCGGTGACTATGCCGTGGCCTTTTCCCTGCATGCCACCTCCATCACCGAGCTGATCGAACTGTCCGACGAGGACCGGATCATGCCGCCCAAATCCACCTGGTTTGAGCCGAAGTTACGCAGCGGGCTGTTCGTGCATCTGCTGTCGTAAATGTATAACAAGCAATGGCATGCGGATAACGCGGATCGGGCGGATTCACGCTGATTTATTTTCATTCTCCGGTTTATCCGCGCATATCCGCTGAAATCAGATTTGATCCGCGTGCCATTGCTTCTGATTTTTTCAATGGTTTCCAGCTCGTCCGGCACAGGAGGCGTTCCATGCGCTACTGGCTCTTCAAATCCGAACCGGCCTGTTTCTCCTTCACCAACCTGCAAGCCCGTCCCGGCGGTATCGAGCACTGGGACGGAGTCCGCAACTTTCAGGCCCGCAATTTCCTGCGCGACGAGATCAAGAGCGGCGACCGGGTGCTGTTCTACCACAGTTCCATTCCGGAGCCGGCGGTGGTGGGGCTGTGCACCGTGGTGCGGGACGGCTACCCGGACCACACCGCCCTGGATCCCCGCGCCGACCACTTCGATCCCAGAGCAACCGCCGAAAAACCGATCTGGTACATGGTGGATGTGCGGGCCGACCGGCCGCTGCCCCGGGAAGTACCGCTGGCAGTGATCCGTGAGCATCCGCTTCTTGCCGCCATGCCGCTGGTGAACCGCAGCCGTCTCTCGGTGCAGCCGGTAACCGAAGAACAGTTCAACCTGATTCTGCACCTGGGAGGGCTCCGATGAACGTACGTCACCTGCTCATAGTCCTGACCTATTTTGTCATGACGTCGACCGCCATGGCTGCTCCGCGTGAAATCACCGTGTACAGCGACGGCATTCTCATCGAGCAGGAGGTAACGGTCCGCAAGGGAGGCACGGAGTTTTCCCTGCCGGCACCGATCCGGGAGAACAGCCTGCGGGTGAAGCCGTTGGACGGCGGCAGCATCGGCCGGGTGGAACTGGTTCCGTTCAGGCTGCCGGAAAAACAGCAGAAGGAGCTGGACAGCCTGACCGAGCAGAAAAGCCGCCTGGAGGACCGCCTGAAGGCGCTGGACACTCGCGAGGAGATATTCGCCGCTGCGGCAAAATCCCAGAGTTCCAAAACTCCGCGCAAGACCAAGACCAACCCCGATCCCCTGGCGGCGGTGCGCCAAGGGACCGATTTCGCCATCGCCCAACTGGAGGCGGTGAATACCTCCCGGCGCCGTACCATCCAGGAACTGAAACGGGTCGAAGCCCGCCTCGCCGCGGTGCAGAAAGCGGTGACCGGCGGCCCCACCGTCAGGATCACGGCGCCGGCCCCCCGTATCAGGATCGCCGCCGTGCTGGCGGAAGGCGCCTGGACCCCCTCCTACGATATCCGTCTGCAGGGGGACGGCTTCGCCCTGCTGACCCTACTGGCCCGGCTTCCCGTTCTGCCGGAGGGGTACGCTGTCCGGGTGGTCAACGCTTCCCTGGGCGGCAGCCGGCAGGAACAGGCACTGCCGGTAACGGCCGCCGGCCCGGTCCGCCTGGCGCAGTGGCGTCTGCCGGTGGAGCAGGAGCGAACAGTCAACGCCCCCCTCCCCTCCTGCCAGTTCCTCATCAGAAACAACAGCGGCACCCCCCTGGCCGCCGGCGAGGCGGCGCTCTACGTGGCCGGCGAATACCTGGGCACCGTGCTGCTCCCCGCCCTTGCCGGCGACGCCACGGCAAAGATCTCACTTCCCTGACGCACCATGCCTGACGAACGCCCCGCAACAAGCGGCACTGCCCCTGCGGATGCCGAACAGTGGCTGCGCGGCGAGGCCCGTTCCGTTCACCGCCACCTGCGCTGGATCGTGGGCTGTGCCGCCGTCACCGGGCTTCTGACCATCGCCCAGGCCCTTCTGCTGGCAACGGCCTGCCAACGGCTGATCATGGAAAAGAGCGCGCCGGCGGCCATCATTCCCCTGGCGGTTCTGCTGCTGGTGCTGGCAGCGGGGCGCGGGATGGTGGCCATCGTTCTGGAACAGCGCTCTGCCGCTGCTGCCGCCCGTATCAAGCAGTCGATCCGCAACCGCCTCTACCGGAAGCTCCAGTCACTGGGCCCGGCCGGACTGGTGGGGCATGAGAGCGCGCCCCTGGCCGAGACGGTCACCACGGGGGTCGACGAGCTGGAGCCCTACATCACCCGCTTCCTGCCCCAGGCCGTGCTGGCGGCGTTGCTCCCCTGCCTGTTCCTGCTGGTCGTGCTGCCTGCCGAATGGCGAGCCGGGCTGGTACTGCTTTTTTCCGCCCCGTTCATCCCCCTGTTCATGGTTTTGATCGGTCGGGGGTCGGAACGCCTCCACCGCCGTCTCTGGGAACGCCTCTCCCGCATGGCCGGTCATCTGCTGGACCTGGTGCAGGGCCTGCCGGATCTACTCATCTTCGGTGCCGTCAAGCATCAGGCAGCGGCGGTGGCCCGCATTTCAGCCGACTACCGCATCGCCACCATGGCGGTGCTGCGGGTCGCCTTTCTCTCCGCCCTGGCGCTGGAATTCTTCGCCACGGTGGGTACCGCCGTGGTGGCGGTGATCATCGGATTCAGGCTGCTCTGGGGTGTTCTCTCCCTCCAGGAGGGGCTGTTCGTGCTGCTGCTGGCCCCTGAATTCTACCTGCCGTTGCGCAGCCTGGGGCTTTCCTACCATGCCCGGCTGCAGGGCGCAGCCGCTGCGGAGCGGATCGCCCCCCTGCTGTACCGACCGCTGCCCGCCGGTTTCGAGGGCACGCTCCCTGCCGCGACCACTCCCCCTGCGGTGACCTTCGAGAACGTCTCATTCCGGTACGGCGGCTCGCGGGGCGGTGTGCGGGAGATCACCCTGATCCTGCCGGCCGGCGGCATCACCGCCCTGGCCGGGGAAAGCGGCGCCGGCAAGACCACCCTGGCCCGGCTGCTGGCCGGTCTGGTGCGTCCGGAAGCGGGCCGCATCCTGATCGACGGCCGCGATCTGAACGAGTGTGCTCCGGCCTCCTGGCACGCCCGCCTCGCCTGGGTTCCCCAGGCGCCCTATTTTACCGCCGCCACCATCCGTGAAAACCTGCTGCTGGGGAGCCCCGACGCCGATGAGGCCGAGATTGCCGCCGCGCTGGAAGCAGCGTCCGCCGCTTCGTTCATCGCGCGGCTGCCCCAGGGGCTGGACACCCGCCTGGGGGACCGGGGCGCCGGTCTCTCCGGCGGTGAACTGAAACGGCTGGCCCTGGCCCGGGCCTGCCTGCGCCGCGCCGTCCTGCTGATCCTGGACGAGCCGACCGCGGGACTTGATGCCGACAACGAACGGCTGGTCTGCCAGGCCCTGCAACGGTTGGCCGGCAAGCGGACCGTGCTGCTGATCAGCCACCGCGAGGCGACACTGGCCTGCGCTGACCGGGTGGTGGAGCTGGTCGACGGACGGATCGACCGGGGAGGTGAACGGTGAAGAGCCTGCTGCGCTTCCTGCGGCTCTCCCGCGGCCAGTGGTTCTGGATGATCTGCGGCATCCTGCTGGGCATGCTGGTCATGTCCGCCAATGCACTGCTGATGGCCCTGTCCGGCTGGTTCATCGCCTCCATGGCCGTTGCCGGCGCCAGCGGGACAGCCTTCAACTTCTTCTTCCCCTCGGCCGGCATCCGTTTCCTGGCCATTGTCCGCACGGTGGGACGCTACGCCGAACGCCTGGTGACCCACGGGGCCACGTTCAGGATCCTCGCTTCCCTACGGGTATGGCTCTTCAACCGGCTGGCACCGCTGGCACCGGCCGCGCTTGAACGTCATGCCGGCGGCGACGTGGCCGGACGGCTGCGTGCCGACGTCGATGCCCTGGAAAATCTTTATCTGCGCATCCTTGCCCCCCTGGTCACCGGCTGGTTCACCCTGGCCGGCGGTCTCCTCTTCCTTGCCTGGTTCAGCCCTCCCGCCGCCCTGGCACTGCTGCCGTTTCTGGTCGGTGCCGGCGTCCTGCTGCCGCTGGTACTTCGCAGCCGCTCCGAGGGACCGGGACGGGAAGCGGTCCACCATGCCGCCGAACTGCGCAGCCGGGTAACGGAGGGGCTGCAGGGGATCGAGGAGTTGATCCTCCTGGGCGCGGTGGAGCGGCAGGCCGCAACCGTCGAGGAACTCTCCGCCCGACTGGTGGCCAGCCAGGAACGGCTGGGCCGGATCGGCAGCTTCTCCAACGGCGGCATGCAGGCCTGTGCCGGCGCGGCCGGCGCGGCGGTTCTGCTGGCAGCCGGCGTGCAGGTGGCTGCCGGCGAAATTCCCGGCCCCTGGCTGGCCATGCTGCTGCTCTGTGCCGCCGCTCTCTTCGAAGCGGTAAGCCAGCTTCCCGCCGCCCTGCACCTGCTCCCCGGAGCCCTGGCGGCAGCAAACCGCATTTTTGAGCTGGCCGACGCCCCCCTGCCGGTTGCCGATGCAGCCGGGCCGGCCCCCATCCCACGGGACGCCAGCGTGGTTTTCCGACAGGTCTCCGCCTCCTACCTGCCGGAGCAGCCGGTGCTGCAGGATCTTCGCCTGACCGTGCCGGCGGGAGGCAGCGTCGTCTTCACCGGTCCCAGCGGCAGCGGTAAAAGCCTGCTCTTTGACCTGCTGCTCCGTTTTCGTGACTATGACGGCAGCATCCTCCTGGGGGAGGTGGAGTTGCGCGACCTGCCAAAGGATGCCCTGCGCACCATGATCACGGCGCTGCCCCAGCGCCCCCACCTGCTGAACGGCACCATCCGGGACAACCTGACGCTGGATGGAAGCGAACTGCCGGAAGAAGCGCTTGAACAGGTGCTTGTGGACAGCGGTCTGCACTCCTGGATTGCGTCCCTTCCTCAGGGACTGGATACGCCGGTGGGCATCAACGGCTCGGCGGTCTCCGGCGGCGAAGCCCGCCGTATCGCCCTGGCCCGGACACTGCTCAAGAAAGCTCCCATCGTGCTGCTGGACGAACCGACCGAAGGACTGGACGCGGCAACCGAGCAGGAAGTGGTGACGTGCCTGCAGCGACGATTCCGACATTCCGCAGAAACCACCCTGCTGGTGATCAGCCACCGCCCCGCCTGCCTGGCATTGGGCGACACGGTGGTCCGTCTGGGACGGCCCAGCTCTCCCCCGTAAACAGCACCTGCCACATTTTTCTATTGACAATTTGATTTTCCAGATTAAGGATAAAAAAGGTCTTATTTGTTTTTATTCAAAAACACCGGACCCAAATTCCAGTTCATTACCGATTTTTCGTGTACCGATACTTGGCGTGCTGTCGCGTGTTCCTGCCGACTGTTTCGGTGGGGATCCCGTTTGACGCTGGTTCCCCCAGCTCCGCGCACGGATGGGATCAAGGCGGTGCCGCGCACCTGCGACCGTACGTCGAAAAGCCAACGAAGCTATCGCCCTACACTGGAGAGGGGCCACATCGAAATCCGGATTCGCACGACACGTTACCGGAGGTATGCACCTGCGGTACAATCTATGCTCGGGGAGGAAGTATGAATGTAGTCACGCTCAGTCAGTTGCAGTTTGCGGCAACCGGTATGTTTCACTGGATATTCGTACCGTTGACGCTCGGCCTGTCCATCATGACCGCCTGGATGGAAACCAAGTACGTCACCACCGGCGACGAAACCTGGCTGCGCATGACCAAGTTCTGGGGAAAGTTGTTTCTGATCAACTTCGCCCTAGGGGTGGTCACCGGCATCACCATGGAGTTCCAGTTCGGTCTGAACTGGTCGGAGTACTCCCGGTACGTGGGTGACATCTTCGGCGCCCCCCTGGCCATCGAAGCCACCCTCGCCTTCTTCCTGGAGTCTGTCTTCATCGGCGTCTGGATCTTCGGCTGGAACAAGGTCTCCAAAAAGGTCCATGCAACCGCCATCTGGCTGGCCGCCATCGCCACCAACCTCTCCGCCCTCTGGATTCTGCTGGCCAACGCCTGGATGCAGCACCCGGTCGGCTTTGCCATCCGCAACGGCAGGGCGGAAATGACCGATTTCCTGGCCGTGGTCACCAATCCCTACGGCTGGATCAAGTTTTTTCATACCTTGTTGTCGGGCTATGCCCTGGCCGCTTTCCTGGTCATGGGGGTATCCGCCTGGCACCTGCGGCGCAACAACGAGGTGGAGTTTTTCAAACGCTCCTTCCGGATGGCCGCGGTCTGGGGCTTTGTGGCTTCGATCATCGTTGCCGTTTCCGGCGACTTCCACGCCGTTGATATCGCCAAGACCCAGCCCACCAAGTTCGCCGCCATGGAAGCCCAGTGGGAAACCCAGCGCGGTGTGGGTATGAACCTGCTGCTCTTCCCCGATGTGACCAATGAATGCAACTCCGTTGAGCAGGTCTGTATTCCGAATGCTCTCAGCTTCCTGGCATTCAAGGATCCCAACGCCGAAATCAAGGGACTCAAGGACTTCCCCAAGGAGTTGCGCCCCCCCGTGCTGCCCACCTTCCTCAGTTTCCGGCTGATGGTCGGCATCGGCACCTTCATGATCCTGGCCAGCCTGGTCGCCATTATTCTCTCCCGCAAGGAGAACTTCACCGAATACCGCCGTTTCCTGTTGATCATGGTGCTGGCGATTCCCGCCCCCTACTTGGCCCAGCAGCTCGGCTGGCTGGTCGCCGAGCTGGGACGGCAGCCCTGGATCGTCTATGGCGTGATGAAAACCGCCGACGCGGTCTCCAAATCGATCACCGCCACCCAGGTGGCCCTGTCGCTGCTCGGCTTCACCGTGCTGTACGGCCTGTTGGGCGCCGTCGACATCTACCTGCTGACCAAATACGCGAAAAAGGGTCCCGACACGGACACCTCAAAAATTCTCAATCTCGGCGAGGGGGCATAAACCATGGATATATCCGTCTTTCAAATCACCTGGTTCGTACTGTGGAGTGTGCTCTGGGCCGTCTATTTCATGCTGGACGGCTTCGTGCTGGGTACCGGCTTCCTCTCCTCCTTCATTGCCAAGGATGACACCGAGAAACGCATCCTGATCAACGCCGTGGGACCGGTCTGGGACGGCAACGAAGTCTGGCTGCTCACCGCCGGCGGCGCCACCTTTGCCGCCTTCCCCACAACCTACGCCCTGATGTTCAGCAACCTCTATTCGGCCTTGATCCTGCTTTTGTTCAGCCTGATCGTCCGTGGCGTCTCCTTCGAGTTCCGCGGCAAACTTCCGGGGGACTCCTGGAAGGGGCTGTGGGATAAGGCGATTGTGGTCTGCAGTTTCTTGCCGGCACTGCTCTTCGGTGTCGCCTTCGGCAATATTTTCCGGGGCATTCCGATGCGCAACGACTTTGCCACCCTGCAGTTCAGCTACGAGGGCTCGCTGCTCGGTCTGCTCAACCCGTATGGTCTGGTGACCGGTGTCCTCTTCGTGCTGCTCTTTGCCGTGCACGGCGCCCTCTATATTTCGCTCAAGACCACGGGGGACCTGAGCGCCCGGGCCGCCGCCATGGCCAACAAGCTCTGGCCGGCCCTGTTGTTCATCGCCGTGGTCTTCCTGGGCTACACCTGGCCCGCCACCCGGCTGTACGACAACTTCCTCAAGGTACCGCTGCTGCTGGTGATTCCGGTGGTGGCCGTTGCCTCCCTGCTGCTGGTGAAGCTGTTTGCCGGCAAACAGGAAACCGGCAAGGCGTTCATCTTCTCCTGCCTGACCATCGTCTTCGTGGTGTTCACCGGGGTGACCGGTCTGTTCCCGAACCTGCTGCCGTCAAACCTTGATCCGGCTTCGAACCTGACCATCTTCAACTCATCGTCCAGCCTGCTCACCCTGAAGATCATGACCGTGGTGGCACTGATCTTCGTACCGATCGTGATCTGCTACAAGATCTGGGTCTACCGCATCTTCAGGGCACCGCTGCGTCGCGAGGATGTTCTTCAGGACCCCCATGCCTACTGAAGCACTGGTCTGACGGCCTGCTTCCCCCCCTGCTGTGGCCATCTCCGAATGGGGATGGCCACAGTGCTTCCCACAGTCCGCTCCAGCACATTGATTGTTTTTTAAGCACATAGTCCCGGCATCCCCGAAAACACTGCCGAAAAACCATGCAATTAAACCATTGTTCTATGGATATGGGGTTGAAATCAATATTTTTTAGGATAAACTTACTCCGATTACGCAGACCGCATCATTACCGCCAGGAGGTCACCATGAAACAGCAGGAAGGGTATGTGGATGACGTCGTCAAGGGATTCGTCACCTGGAGTATCATCTGGGGAACGGTTTCCATACTTCTGGGAGTGTTCATCTCCCTGCAGTTGGCGTATCCCGAGCTGAACATCCCCCCCTATCTCACCTACGGACGGCTCCGTCCGATCCACACCAACGCCGGTATCTTCGGCTGGGGAATCGGCAGCTTCATGGCCTTCTACCTCTACATCACCCAACGGCTCACCAGGACGCCGCTCTGGAGTCCCGGACTGGCCAAGTTCCAGCTCTATCTCTTCAACGTGGTGATCGCGCTGGCGGCGGTGACCCTGTTGTTGGGCATGAACCGCTCCAAGGAATATGCCGAACTGGAATGGCCGGTGGCCCTGCTGGTGGTGGTACTCTGGGTGATCTTCTCCATCAACATCATCATGACCGTTATCAAGCGTAAAGAGGAGCAGATGTACATCTCCCTCTGGTATATTCTGGCCAGCCTGATCGGTGTGGCGGTGCTCTACCTGGTGAACAACGCCGCCATTCCGGTGTCGCTCTTCAAATCCTACTCGGCCTTTGCCGGCTCCAACGACGCCAACGTGCAATGGTGGTACGGCCATAACGCCGTAGCCATGGTGCTGACCCTGCCGCCCCTGGCCATATTCTATTACTACCTGCCCAAATCCACCGGTGTACCGATCTACAGCCACCGCATGGGGGTGATCGCCTTCTGGTCCCTGATCTTCATGTACCTCTGGACCGGTGCCCACCACCTGCTCTGGACTCCGATCCCCGACTGGGTCCAGACCCTGGCCATGGCCTTCTCCATCATGCTGATCGCCCCCTCCTGGGCGGCGGTATTCAACGGCTACTTCTCCATGAACGGCCAGTGGCACCAGATGCGGGAAAACTATCTGGTCAAGTTCCTGATTTTCGGCATCACGTTCTACGGTCTGCAGACCCTGCAGGGTCCCTCCCAGGCCATCCGCACCTTCTCCGCCTTCATCCACTACACCGACTGGGTACCCGGCCACGTCCACATGGGTACCCTGGGCTGGGTCTCCCTGGTGCTGTTCGCCGCCATTTACTATACCGTTCCCAAGCTGTACAGCCGCGAGATCTACAGCGTAGCGCTGGTGAACCTGCATTTCTGGCTGGCAGTGATCGGCCAGTTGATCTTCTCCGTCACCATGTGGATCGCCGGCGTGCAGCAAGCTGCCATGCTGAACGCCACCAATACCGACGGCAGCCTGCACTACACCTTCATGGAGACTCTGGTGGAGCTCTACCCCTACTGGCAGGGACGGGCGGTGGGCGGCATCATCTACTTGGTCAGCCTGCTGATCTTCCTCTATAACATCATCAAGACCATCAGCGGCGGCTCCAGCGTTGCGGTCGAAACCAAAGCCTAGGAAAGGAGATATCATGACCATCGAGAAAAAGCCGCTCCTGTTTCTGCTGCTCGCTACCGCCACCATCCTGGTCGGCACGATCATCACCATGATAGCTCCCTTCAAGTGGATCAACGATCCGAAGTTGAAGATCGCGTCGGTCAAGCCATACACTCCGCTGCAGCTTGAGGGTCGGGACATCTACATCCGTGAAGGCTGCAACAACTGTCATACCCAGACGGTGCGGCCGCTTCTGTCGGACGTGGGACGTTACGGCGACTATTCAAAAACCGGAGAATTCATCTACGACCAACCCCATCTCTGGGGGTCCCGCCGCACCGGTCCCGATCTGGCCCGTATCGGCGGCAAGTATCCGGATGCCTGGCACTACAAGCATATGGCCGATCCCAAGTCCATGGTGCCCAAGACCAACATGCCGGCCTACGCCTTCCTGAACCGCCCCTTGGACAGCAGCCTGAGCGAGCGCAAGATGAAGGCACTGAAATTTCCCTACACCCCGGCCGACCTGGAGGCGTTGAAAGGGAAAACCGAAATGGACGCCCTGGTTGCCTATATGCAGAAGCTGGGCAACGACATCCCCTGGCGTAAGGCGAAGCAGGCCGCCCTTACCGGCGACCTGAAGAATCCCCATGCCCAGAAGGATACCGTCGTGCTGAACGAGGGCAAGGCGATCTACGCCCGTGAATGCGCCCAGTGCCACGGAGCCGACCTGAAGGGAGAGGTGGGCCCCGGTCTGCTCAAGAGCGGCAAGGCCGATGCCGACCTCTTCAAAGCTATTTACAGCGGCATCGACGAGAACGGCATGCCGGCCTACGGCGACACCCTGGGCACGGACAAGGTATGGAAACTGGTCACCTTCATTCAGGCACAGTAGGAGGGAAGCAGCCATGATGCTGGCAAGTATCTACTACCTGGGCGTCACCCTGCTGTTATTCGCCATCTTCGCCTGGATCGTGGCGAGAACCTACAGCAGCAGGAACCGGGAACGGGGGGAGCTCCCCAAGTACCGGATGCTGGATGAGGATGAACCCGCAGCAACCGCAACGCATGACATGCCGGCTTCACACCACAGATGAGAACGCTTTGATCTGGAAGCGGAAGCACACACCAGGAGGTTAGCGATGTCCGATGAACATAAAGAGTATGACGGTATCAGTTACAAGGCCGACGACCGGATGCCGGCGGTGTTCAAACTGCTCCTGGCCGGCCTGTTGGTCTGGGGGGTCTGCTTCATGGGCTACTACCTGTTCAGCGGCTGGAGCTCCGAAGCGGAATTCGCCGCGAAAAAGGCGGCCCAGGAACAGGCGATTGCTGCCAACGCCGCAGCTTCCGCACCGCAGACCGGCGGAGCCGGAGCCCACAAGGAAGGAGCCCTGGCCGACTACATCGCCGCGGGCAAAAAGGAGTACGCAGCCCGCTGCGCCGCCTGCCACGGCGCCGACGCCAAGGGGGGGATCGGTCCCGACCTGACCGCAAAGCAGTATAAGTATGGGCGTTCGGAACAGGCGGTCACCGAATCGGTGGCAAACGGCCGCCCCGGCGGCATGCCCGGCTTCAGGAACGACCTTTCCCACGAAAAGTTGGAAGGCGTGGTCAAATACCTCCTTTCGCTGTGACGTAACGGTTGTATGACGACGGCATACCGATTTCAGAGCAACAATGGAGTCAAAATGGCGAAAAGCACGACTCCGCCAGCGTACATGATAGTACGCCGGGGAGCCGACAACGAGCCCACAAAGAAGACACGGTGATATGGAATCGGTCGTTCGTATCGCCCCCTACCGGAAGCTGGTCCAATGGCTCTCCACCCTCCTACTGCTGCTCGTTCCCTTCCTGCAGGTGGGTGGAGAGTCGCTGCTCCGGCTTGACGCCGCCAGCCGCACGCTCCACGTTTTCGGTGCCGCGCTGCGGATCGAGGAGTTCTACCTCTTCCTGCTCGTCACCCTGCTGCTGGTCTTTCTTTTTCTCTTTGTCACCATGATGTTCGGCAGGGTCTGGTGTGGCTGGCTCTGTCCCCAGACCACGCTGTCGGACCTGGCGGAGTTCCTGACCCGTCAGAGTGGCCGGCTACTGCCCGGCACCCTGCTCCCCCGCCTGACGTGTCAGCTGCTCTTTCTCATTCTCGCCTTCCTGGTGGGGGCGAACCTGGTCTGGTATTTCATCCCCCCGGCCGAGTTCCTCGAACGACTGCTGAGCGGCCGCCTGGGCATGGTAGCCGGTATCTCCCTTGCCGGCACCATGCTGCTGGTCTATCTGGATCTGGCCCTGGTGCGCCGGACCTTCTGCACCACGGTCTGTCCCTACGGCAGGATCCAGGTGATGGCCATGGACCGCAACACCCTCACCCTGGAGATGAACCCCGCCCGAAAGGCTGAGTGCATCCGCTGTGGCGCCTGTGTACGGGCCTGTCCCACCGGCATCGACATCAGGGACGGCCTGCAGATTGAGTGCATCAACTGCGGCCGCTGTCGCGACGCCTGCCAGGCCGTGATGGAGAAGCGGGGCACCACCAGCCTGATCCACTATACGTTCGGCACCATGGCCCAGGGAGGAGGACGGCCCCTCAACCTCCGCTCCCTGGTGCTGGGCGGTCTCGTGCTGGCACTCTGCGCCGCACTGGCGGCGGGAGTTCTCACCCGTCGTGAGGCGACCCTCAAAGTCCGTCGCAATGATACGGTCCAAGCGCAGCGGATGCCGGACGGCAGGCTGCTCAACTTTGTGACGGTCTTCATCGAAAATCGCTCCCGCCATGCTGCGGTCTACGACCTGAGTGCCGCCCTGCCGGAGGGCGCGGTTGACCTGCTGGGGCCGAGCAATGTCCGCCTTGCAGCCAACGACAACCGCCGGGTGGATCTGATACTGCGCGTCGACGGCGCCCTGCCGCAGGGAAGTACCGTCAGGCTGCTGCTGCAGCGACAGGGCACCACGGTGGCGGTGGCGACACTCACCATTCTCGAACCCTAGGAGCAACCGACCATGACGAAAAGATCGGGCGGCACCCCCTGGAAAATCATCCTGGCCGCGCTGGTGGTGGTGTTCATCGGCGCCCAGATCGTGACGCTGATCATTGCCGCACGCAAGGTCAGCCCGGTGGTTGACCCCGACTACTACCGCAAGGGCCTGCACTATGGCGAAACCGTGCGGCAGGAGCAGGTGAACCGGCCGTGACCGTATCGCCGGACCTGTGCTACCACTGCGGCGCCGCGATACCGCCGGGCGTGGTAGTGGAGGAGCAGCGGGGCGCCGAGAGACTGCGCTTCTGCTGCAAGGGGTGCTGGGGGGCCTACCTCCTGATCAGCGGGGCCGGGCTTGACGCCTTTTACCGCCGCCGCGACTGGCGGGAACCGGGGGTATCCTCCGACGCCTTTGACGACACCTTCGACGATGACCGGCTTGCCCCCTGTGTGCGCCGCTCCGGCTCCCTCGCCTCGCTGGACCTGATCATTGACGGCATCCGCTGCGCAGCCTGCGTCTGGCTCAATGAGAAATTCATCGCACAGCAGGAGGGAGTGACCGGCGTACGGGTGAACTACGCCACCAGCCGCGCCCATGTCAGCTTTGACCCGGACAGGATCACGCCGGCGGAACTCTGCCGCCGGATCAGCTGGCTCGGCTACCACCCCCGCCCCTATTCCCGCTCGGCTGCGGAAGAGAGCGCGGCCCGCGAGCAGCGCGACCTGCTGATCCGGTTCGGCACCGCCTTCTTCCTGACCATGCAGCTCATGGCTTACTCCTTTGCCCTCTACGCCGGCTACCTCCAGGGGATCGGCCCGGAGATCAAGCAGGTTCTGCAACTGTTCTCCCTGCTGGTGACGACCCCGGTGATCTTCTATGCCGGCTGGCCCTTTCTGGCCGGTGCTTGGCGCGGCCTGAAAAACGGCGCCCCCACCATGGATCTGCTCATCGTCATCGGCGCCCTTTCCTCCTTCTGCTACAGCATCCACGCCTCCCTGAGCGGCGGCGAGGTCTACTACGAGACCGCCGCCATGATCGTCACCCTGATCCTGGCCGGCCGCCTCATGGAAACTCATGCCAAGCGGCGGGCCTGCAGCGGAACGGAGCGACTGCTGCAACTCATCGCCGGACGGGCGGTGCGCTTGGTCGGGCATCGCCAGGAAGCGGTGGAGCTGTCCGACATACGGGTCGGCGATCTGCTGCTGGTGGGGGCCGGGGAACGGTTCCCGGTGGATGGCAGGCTCCTGGAGGGATCGGCCGATGTGGACGAATCGCCGGCCACCGGCGAGGCGGTGCCGGTACCGAAACAGCCGGGGGACGGCCTGATCGCCGGCAGCATCAACCTTACCGGTACGGTGCGAATGATCTGCGAACGGCCGGCAACGGAAAGCTTCGTGGCCCGGGTGGCGCGGCTGGTTGAGGAAGCCCAGAGCCGCCGGGCGCCGATCCAGGGACTGGCGGACCGGATTGCGGCGCTGTTCGTGCCGGTGGTGCTGATCCTGGGCCTTGCAACCTTTGCCTGGTACTATCTGCACCTGGGTACTCCCTTTGCCCCGGCTCTGATGACCTCCCTGGCGGTGCTACTGATCGCCTGTCCCTGTGCCCTGGGGCTGGCCACCCCCACCGCCATCGTGGCCGGTACCGGTGCGGCCGCGGCCCGGGGCGTGATTTTCAAGGGGGGCGACATTCTCGAGCATTTGAGCCGGATCGACACGGTACTCTTCGACAAGACCGGCACCGTCACCTGCGGCACGCACCGGGTGGAGGAGATTCGCCCTGCTGACGGGCTCACCGCACAGGAGCTGCTGTCCCTGGCGGCTGCCGTGGAAAGCGGCACCCGCCACCCGGCCGGCATCGCCATCACCCTGCAGGCCCGGGAATCCGGCCTGCCGTCCCTACAGGCCACGGAACTGCGCACCGTGGCAGGGGGCGGCGTCACCGGCAACGTGGACGGACGGCCGGTAACGGTGGGCAGCGCCCGCTTCCTTCAGGAGTGCGGCGTAACGGGTCTGCCGGACCTGCCGCTTCCCTCCCCCGGCGGCACCGTGGTCCTGGCGGGCCGTGACAGCCGCTATGTCGGCTGCATCCTGCTCAGCGACCGCTTGCGGCCGGAGGCTCCCGGTGTGGTGCACTACTTCCGCCGGCAGCGGGTCAGCGGTCTGCTGCTGTCCGGTGACCGGCAGGAAACGGTGGACTTCACGACGTCGGCCCTCGGCCTGGCGGACGGCATGGGGGAACTCTCCCCGGCCGACAAGACCGCCATTGTCGAGCAGCGGCGCAGAGCGGGGCACACCGTGCTGATGGTGGGGGACGGCATCAACGACGCTCCGGCCCTGGCCGCTGCCGATGTGGGCTGCGCCATTGCCGGCGGCACCGACATCGCCATCGAAACCTCCGATCTGGTGCTGGCCCGCCCCGACCTGCAGCGGCTGGTCACGGCGCACCGCATCGCCCGGCGCACCATGGCGGTGATCCGCCAGAACCTGGGCTGGGCCTTCTGCTACAACCTGGTGGGGATCCCCCTGGCCATGAACGGCACCCTCACCCCGATCTACGCCGCAGCGGCCATGGCCTTAAGTTCGCTGTGCGTGGTGGGCAATTCAGTACGTTTAACGGTGAACCGCCATGGATGAATCCCTGATCCTGCTGATGATCCTCTCCCTGTTCCTGGGCTGCGGCTGCTGGTTGTTTTTTGTCTGGGGGGTAAAAAAGGGTGAGTTCGACGATCTGGAGCGCCCCAAGCACCGCATGCTGGATGACGACGACGAAGGAGAGAAAAAATGACCGAAATCTGGCTCGCCTTTCTGGCCGGACTGGCCGGCAGCTTTCACTGCATCGGCATGTGCGGCGGCATCGTGGCCGCCCTGTCCATGGCCGCCAGCAGCGGCTCCAGTCGTTCCCGCGCCCTGTCGCTGCTCATGTACAACATCGGCAGAATCACCACCTACACCCTCCTCGGCGTGGCGGCCGGACTCATCGGCGCCTCCCTCAGCCTGCCCGCCATGCGGGCTGTCGGTGTCTGGCTGGGGCTGGCCGCCAACCTCATGGTTATCACCATCGGGCTTGCCTCGGCCTTCGGCTTTTCCTGGGGACTGAACTCCCTTGAAAGCGGTTCCGCCCGATTCTTTGCCGGACCGCTGCGGCGGGCCGTTTCCGGTGATTCTTCCCTGGCCTTTCTGCCGGTGGGGCTGTTGCTCGGTTTTCTTCCCTGCGGCATGATCTACGGCCCCCTGGCCGTGGCTGCGTCAAACGGCAGCCCCCTGCGCGGGGGGGTGATGATGCTGGCCCTGGGATTGGGAACCGTACCGATTCTGATGGTCTTCGGCTCAGCCACCGGTGCGATCTCCGCTGTTTTCAGGAGCGTCATGTTCCGGCTGCTGGGGGTACTTATCGCCGCCATCGGCCTGATGGGGCTGCTACGGGTGCTGAAGCGGATGGGAATGATCTACGGGTTTAACCTGTGGTGACGTGATTCGCGGGGTGGCCATGCATCACGCGGTTCTACCTACTCCAGATAATCCAGACCTTCAGCAAGACTGCTCATTTCAGTATTCAATTTGTACGCGCCATTCTTGATCCGCACCAGCACACCATTTTCAATCAACGACTGGAACGCGCTGACGACGGTGGGCTTGCTGGCGTTGAGTGCCGCAGCAATCTCATCGTAGGTCCCATAAAAGACCAGATCCTTATCAAGCTTGGAAAAAATATACTCGATGATTTGCACCCGCTTGCCGCCGATGGTGTTGAGCAGCCTCAGCAGCAGGTTCTTCTGGTCGAGTTCGGTTTTGACCATCTTCTGCTCAGCAATTTTTGACAACTGTTCCAGCAGTTCATACAGGTTGATCGGCTTCATCAGGTAGCCGTCGGCTTTCAGGCGTATGGCCGCCAGCAGATACTCCACCTCGGAATGGGCCGAAACAATCACCACCGCTATCTCAGGATAGCGGGATCTGACTGCTTCAAGCAGCTCGATCCCCGACATATGGGCCATCCGCACATCGGTCACAACAATGTCGGGAGGTTCGGCCTCAATCATCTCCAGTGCCTTCTCCGCACTCCCCACGCAGATCGTGCTTTTGCAGAAACTGTGCAGCGCAAGATGCATCTGTCCCAGAGCATCCGGTTCGTCATCGACACAAATGACCGCAATATCCTTGAGAGCTTTGACGTTCATGGAGTTACTCCTTGGCAGCGAGCCGGGAAAACTGCAGGCAGATGCAGGCACCGAAATAGTGCGTACCGTTCAGCTCGAACGGACTATTCTCCGCCCAGACTTTTCCGTTATCAAGATTTTCAGCAATCTGCTGGCACAGGTACAGTCCCAGCCCGGTGCCATCAGCCTTGTCTTTTGTTGTCACATACGGCTCGAACACCCGTTTCAGTAAGTGCTGTGGAATGCCGCCAGCGCTGTCCTGAAACCTGACCGTCACCATTCTGTCGTTTTCCTCGCTACAGGTGATCAGGATCACGCGCCCCCCCTCTATCATGCATAACTGGTCCTTGGCGTTCAACAGGAGGTTTACCGACAGCTGCATCAGGTCGTTCACAAACCCCATGGTCAGCACCGGAGCACTGATCCGGTTTTCGATGGTGATCCGGTTTTGTTCCATAATCGGGCGGACCACGGAGATGGCGCGTTCGACAGATGCCTGCAGGTCAATCTCCTGCCGGCTGCTGCCGGACATCAGCAGGGCGCGCCAGTCATCAATGATATGTGACATGTAGCTGATGTTCTGGTTGGCCAGATCGACCTGCTGCCTGAGCAGCGCCTCGTCCAGCTGTCCCAGCCGGCTGTGCAGTTCGATGTTCTGCACCGCAAGAGAAAGGGTATGCAGCGGCTGCCGCCATTGATGGCCGATATACCCAATCATCTCGCCCAGGGCCGCGTTCTTCGACTTCTGCGCCAGTTGACGATTTTTTTCGTTAATGATCTTTTCGTGTTTGCGGAAACCGATGTAGATCACGGTCAGCAACATGACGATGGCCGGCAGGAAGAACATGAGACGGGTGTACAGGTATACCCACTGTTTCTTCTTGAAGCTGGTCATGTTGTAGGCCACGAGAAATCGGCCGGCCTCCTGACCGTCATGACTATTGAAGCGCAACGAGGGGCTGACCAGAAAATGCTCCTGCCCTACCGTGACTTCCGAAAAGTCAGAACTCATGGCGACCTGTGGCATGACGTCGGAAAAAAACTGCACATCTTTCAGTGGCAACACTGTCTTTTCGATGAAACGGTAGCAGGCCAGCGTAGTATTTTCAGGCGTGCATCCTTGCAGTGTCGTGTCCTTAACAACCATGGCGGATCTGAGACCTTCAAAGACCCAGCCTAACTTGAACTGGAACCATTCGGGATCCAGCCCCACCTCAAGCGCACCAACCATCTGCCCGGTCTTCGTGTCGATGATCGGGAATCCGGAGTCATACCAAAACGGTAAAAAATCACTTTCAAAGCCGGAAACCTGCCGTTTGTGCTCCAGAACATGTTTTAAAGTGCCGGATATTCTGCCTTCCATCCCTTGGTCAACGGCCATGTCCGATTTGCGGTACAGGACGCGCCCTTGCGCATCGACGACGGTGAGCAGAATGACCGGCACCAAACGGTGCCTGAAATTGGCATATACCGGGTCATATACCTTTTTCAACGCTTCGACGTTGTTATCACGCACCATCCCGGCAATGTCATTATCCCGGAAGATGGCCTTCATATAATTAGTCTTTCGCTTGCTGAGCTGCTCAACCTCGCTCTTGAACGACTGGTCGATCATGGAAAAGACGGACTTCGAATAAAACCTGTAGTCAGACAGCCGGTAGATGTAGTCGACAACCGTAATTGCAGTGAAAAGGCAGAACGAGAGCATGAAGGTGATAACTATCACGATGTTCTTGTTGGTCAGCACCAAGTGCCACATACCCCCACCTCGCGTCGTGCTTCTGTCATGCTCCGTTGCGCCGGCCGGCACACGCCCCCCCACACAACCAAAACAGGCTGGTCACTGCAGCCGGCATCTGCTGTTTCGGCTGCTGAACACCCGCCCTGCGTACGGCCCAGTAAACCAAAAAACAACTTCACAGTCAAGGAACCAAAACCGAGCAGCGACATTAAGTTAAATTTATTATGCAATGGTTTAATTTTTTTCTTGACCGCACACCATAATAGTTTTATTTATTAAACCATGATGGCACTAAGGCAATAGTTATACGGCCCAGACCAACAGTGCCAAACCAAACTTAGGAGGGTTCACATGGCAGCGATTCATTTCAAGCGGATGGCTTCCTCGATCGCTCTGGCAACCATGCTGGCAGCAGGCGCCACGATGGTGGTTGCCCCTGACGCCCATGCGGCGGTTTTCGAGCGCAAAAAGGAAACACAGGGGGAGCTGGGCAAAGTTATCGTCAACCCGTACAAGGTTGCGCCGCTGACGGCGGTGATCGAGCGGGAGGGGAAGGACCCAAAGAACATCAGGGTTACTGTGCTGGGCAAACCGGGCGGCGGAGTGGATATTTCCTACCCGGTATCGGAAGGTGCGCTCCTGAACCACGACGGCATCCCGATTTTCGGCCTGTACGATGATTACGTCAACCAGGTAAAGGTCGAGTACACGCTGGACGGCAAAAAAATCAGTACGGTCTACAAAATCAGGACCAACCCCTTTACCGCCCGCCCCTTTGAAGGACGGTACGAGCTGAAGCCGAAAGTTGAAAAGGCCAAAGCTGTCAAGGGATTTGAAGGACGCCTCTACATGCTGACCATGATGGGCAACGCCGACAACAAGGAATGGGCCTGGGCACGCCCGGACCACAAAGCGCACGGGGCGGGCGAATGGTTGGAACCGGCCGAGATTTACATGGTCGACACCAAAGGCGAGATCCGCTGGTTCTTCGACAGTGAGCAGTTCTACGACAAATATGGTCGTTCCATCGACGACCAGGGGCGCATCATGAGTATGCACCAGATGCCCAACGGCGACCTGGTGTTCGGAATGGCCCAGAAATATTTCCGCTATACCCTGATGGGCGAGCCTTCCTTTGCCCGCAAGCTGCCGCGCGGCTACATTGACCTGAGCCATGAGGTTTTGCCCATGGACAATGGCCACATGCTCCTCCGCGTTGCCAAGACCAACTACAACATTCCCGGCACCAAAGAAGTGGCTCATACCGTGCGTGACCACATCATCGAGGTCGATGACGGCGGACGCGTGGTCGAAGAATGGGACATGGTCGAAATCATGGGCAAAAACCAGTTCCGCAAAGATTTGATCGTTGGTCTTGATGCCCGTGCCGTCTGCCTGAACATCGACATGAGTGCCGATCACCCGGTTGAAGTCAAGGAAAGCATCCCCTACGGCGACAACACCTCCACCGGCGCCGGCCGCAACTGGGCGCACATCAACAGCATCAGCTACGACAAAAAGGATGATTCAATCATTCTTTCCCTGCGCCATCAAGGCATTGTCAAGGTTGGCCGCGACAAGCAGGTGAAATGGATTCTGGCACCCAATGTCGGCTGGACCAAGGATATGGCGGCCAAAGTGCTGACCCCGGTAGACCGTAACGGCAAAAAACTCAATTGTGAAAATGCGACCTGCAAGGACACCGACTTCGACTGGAGCTTCACCCAGCACACCGCCTGGATCAGCGAGCGGGGTGAAAACAATGCACGCTTTGCAACTATCAGTGTCTTCGACAACGGCGACGGTCGCGAGCATGAGCAGCCGGCTGTTTCCCAGGACAAATGGTCACGGGCCGTTGAATACAAGATCGATGAAAAAAACATGACGGTCCAGCAGACCTGGCAGTTCGGCAAGGAGCGCGGATGGGACTGGTACAGCGCGGTTACTTCCAATGTCAAGTGGGATGCAGAAAAGGGAACGTACTGGATGCTGAGCGGCAACGTCCATCTGCTGAGCCCAGAACGTACCCAGGGCATTATCAACGAAGTCGACCCGAAAACCGGCGAAGTGAAGGTTGAACTGGTGCTTTCCAATGACAAGAAGCCGGCCGTTTATTACCGCAGCCACCTGGTAAAACCTGAAAACCTGTTCAGGTACTAAGACGACAAATCTGTGGGGGAGCAGCATTCTGCTCCCCCACAGCAGAAGAAAGCGTTCACATCTGCAGACGTATACCACGGCACGTACAACACAAGGAGAATAAACATGCTACGCACAATCTTCAAAACGCTCGCAAGCTCGGCAGCACTGATAGCCTTTCTGGCCGGCGCAGCCTTCGCGTTCAGCGAAGGCACCGACTACGTCAAACTGGCCAAACCGATCCCCAATGCACAGGGGACCCTGATCAAGGTTTTCAGCTACGACTGTCCTTTCTGCTACAAGTATGACAAGCAGGTCACTCCTAAACTGGTCCCCAAGCTCCCGAGTGATATTAAATTCCGGCCATTTCACCTCAAAACCAAGGGCAAGTACGGCGTACAGGGGAGTGAGTTGTTTGCCGTCCTGCTGGTCAAGGATCAGGCAAGCGGGCTTTCAGACCGGGATCTGTACGGCGAGAAGTCGCTCCTGAAAAAAGCCAAGATGGCCTACTACACCGCTTACCATGACAAGAAAGAGCGGTGGGACGCAGGTCCAGACGCTTTCCTTAAAACCGGACTTGATGCAGTTGGCATGTCCAAAGCCGATTTTGACAAAGCCAAGAACGATCCCAAAGTAAAAGCGCTGATTAAAGAGTGGGAAGCTTCTTACGATGTCGCCAAGGTGCAAGGGGTTCCCGGCTTCGTGGTGAACGGCAAGTACCTGATCATGACCAAGAGCATCACCTCGGTTGATGGCATGCTGCAGCTCATCAACGAACTTAAGGCCAAATAGGACGGGCTGTTTTCAGGCTGAGAACTGCCGGACCGGTGAGGAATGTGCGCCTTACCGTCCGGCAGGCCCGGAATGCGAACGAGAACAAAGGAGAGCAACAATGGGACTCTTAGATAGTTTCACTCACTTCAAATCAGACCCGGTGGCAACCATCTCAGAAATGCAGGACCACCGGCTCCCCTGGATACTGATGGCCGCCATCAGCCTCCTGATGGTGATCGTGGCCCACTCGGTATTTCAGGTTTGGCTCTACATGAGGCCGTGCGAGCAGTGCGTCTACGTCCGCTTCGCCTTTTTCTGCATGGTCTTCGGCGGTGTCGTCGCCGCGCTCAGCCCCAAGAACGTCGTCCTTAAACTGGTCGGCTACGTCTTTGGTTTCTGGGGAATCATTCAGGGGCTCCGCTATAACTTCAAACTCAACAAGATCCACCACGCCGCCCATTCCGACGATCCGTTCGGAGTTCAGGGATGCTCTGCCGAACCGACGTTTCCCTTCAATCTGCCGCTTGACAGGTGGTTTCCCGAATGGTTCAAGCCGACCGGCGACTGTGGCTTCGACAACCCGATCATCCCCGACGGCACCACACTGAGCACCATGCAGCAAGCACTCACGGACTTCTACAAAGATGGCTGGTACCTGTGGCCTCCTACCCACTTCCTGAACATGGCGCAAGTACTCCTGATCGTGTTCGGTGTCTGCCTGGTATTTCTTTCCGTTTCAGCCATCTGCTGGCTGATCACGCTCCTTCGCAAACGCCACGTGACTGCCGCAACACGCCTAACCGAGCAGCCGCTGTGACGGTACGCCGAATCAACTCCCTCCGGCTGAACGCTCGTCTGTCAGCCGGAGGGCGAATGCTACCCTCGATTTTTCGTTCTCCATATCAGCTTGGAGACGCATGCCGACGTGGCTTCACCGACCATCCCGTCAACCATCCACAGTGCACAGCTCCGGCTGCGGCCTGCAGCTGAAATTCCGAATAAAGCTGCACACCTCCCTGGCTGACCGCACTTTACTTCAGATTGCCTTTTTCCGTTGCCTGTGCAACTATGCTCCCCCATGATCGCCGAACAGTGTCACGGTATCGTGCTGTCAACCCTTGCCTACGGGGACAACGACGTGGTGGTGTCGCTCTTCACCCTGGAGCATGGCCGACTGCGGGCCTTTGCCCGCAGTGCCCGCACGAGCCGGAAACGGTTCGCCGGTGCCCTTGAACCGGCCACCCATCTTGCCCTGATGATGAAGATCAAACCGGAGGGGCTCTGCTCCCTGGAACGTGCCGAGCAGCTCGCCCCGCCTCCCGGACTGGCCAGCCGCCTGGACGCCCTGGCCCTGGCCCTGTACGGTTGCGAACTGGTGGAACAGCTCACGCCCGAAGGACAGCCGCTGCCCCGTTTGTACCGCCTGCTCTCCACGATGCTGGAATATCTGGCAACAGCGGCGGCGGGACAGGAGATCCGGCGTTTTTTCGAGATCAACCTGCTCAACATTCTGGGGTACCGTCCGCCACTGGAAGAACCGCTGCTGACACCGCTCCGTGCCTGTCTCGCTACCGGCAGGTTCAGCGCCGTCCCTTTCTCCGCCCCCCAACTGGAGGCTGCCGGACGACTTCTGGACCGGGAGCTGGAGCGACACTGTCCGCGCAGCCGGCGCAGTCTCGAATTTCTGGAAGGAGTTATCTGATCATGTGTTCTGTCCTCACCCGTGCCTGCTGTCTGCTCTGCGGTCTGCTGGTGTCCTGTATCGCCTGGGCCGCCGACCCCAGTTTCGAACTGCCGCTGAAGGAGCTGAAAAAGCCGTCGTTGCCACCATCCTCCAAGAAGACGGCAGTGGGTAGCGGCACGAAGTCCGCTGCCAAGAGTTCGGAGGGGGCACGGAGCGGCAGGAAATCCCGCAGGCACCGTACGGGGAAAGCCGAGGCGATGACAGCGGCCGCTCCCGACGTGCCGACACCGGCGGTGGCGTCCGCACCGGTTCCCGCAGCTGACGTGACGTCGACCGTTGAAGAGGTGTTGCTGACGCCGGGACTGCCCTGCTGGTTCGCCGGCCAGGTCGCCGGTGTGCTGGCGGCGCCGGCACCGGCCGCCCCCCTGCTGCGCGGTTTCAAACTGGCGCCGGTGGCACTGCCCCGCCACGAGGGAGCGACCGTGGTCATCACCTGCGGCCTGCCGGCCGCCGAAGCCTACACCACGGCGCGGCTGCTGGAAACCCGCCATCTGAACCTGCTGAATCTGGAAGGGAACGAAGCACCGGAACGGGTGCTGGAACAGGTACTCGACAGTCTCGGGTTTTCCTACGTCGTGGAGGGGAGTGCAGAGGAACGACAGTACCTGGTCTCTCTGGACAACGACCCGGAAACCCTGCTGCGGCTGGTCATCAAGCCCTGACCGACCGGTCGGTCAGGCACGGCAGGCGGCGGCCAGGGCCGCCACCGTGGCGGGATTGCTGCCGAAATGAAGATGCACATAGGAGGCCAGGCAGCGGGCGCTGCCGTATCCCTCATCCCATCCCGCCTCGCCGGGGCGGGACACCCGGTAGTCCCGTCGGATACCCGCCGGCATCTCCCCGATGCGTGAATAGTGGAATTCATGCCCCCGCACCAGCTCCCCCGCCCCTCCCAGCAGGCAGTCACGCAGCAGCGTCACCTCGCGATAGCCCAGCGCGGCGCGGCGCGTTCCCATCCGAGCGGTCACCGGAAACACCCCGACAAAGGGGTGGGCCGGGTCATCCGCATCCATCCCCTCACTGTCGGCAATACCGTTGGTCAGGTAGACCAAGCCGCCGCACTCGGCATAGACCGGCAGCCCCGTTGCCACGGCGGCGCGAAGTGCCGCCAGCATCGGCCGGTTTTCAGCGAGCTCCTCGCGATGCAGCTCCGGATACCCCCCGGGCAGGTAGATTCCCCGGCACCCCGGCGGCACCACCCTATCCGCGAGGGGAGAGAAGAAGCAGGGCTCCAGCCCCGCCCGCCGCATCAGGCGCAGGTTATCCTCGTACAGAAAACAGAACGCCCGGTCCCGGGCAACCGCAATCGGCACGGGTTGCCTCTCCGCCGACTCCCACTCCACAGGTTCCCCGACAGGCATCAGCGTACCGCTGCAACAGCAACGCTCCAGAAGCTCCAGGTTGATGTGGCGCTCCACGGCATCGGCCAGCCTGTCGACGAACGCTGCCGGCAGCGGATTGTCCGCAGCGGTGACCAGTCCCAGGTGGCGGGAGGGGATGACCAGTTCCTCGTCACGGGGAAGTGCCCCCAGGAAGGGAACATCGGGACAGTGGTCGGCCATGGCCCGGGCAAGGAGCTGCGCATGGCGTTCGCTGCCCACGTTGTTGAAGACCACGCCGGCCAGCCGGACCGCGGGATCGAACCGGGCAAAACCGGTCATCAGGGCGGCGGCGCTGGCCGCCATGCCGCGGGCGTTCACCACCAGCAGCACCGGCGCGCCGGTCAGCCGGGCGATTGCCGCAGTGCTTCCCTGGTCGGCAGTAGCACCCAGACCATCGAACAGCCCCATCACCCCCTCGATCACCGCCCAGTCGCAGCCACCCGTGTGGTGCCGGAAGGTTTCCCGAACAAAGGAGGAAGGACAGATCCAACTGTCCAGATTGACCGAGGGGCGCCCGGTGATCAGGCGATGGTAGCCGGGGTCGATGAAGTCGGGGCCGGCCTTGAAGGGGGCCACCCGTTGTCCGCGACGGGTAAGCAGCGCAAGCAGCCCCAGGGTGACGGTGGTCTTGCCGGAACCGCTCTGGGGAGCGGCTATAACGAGGGTCTTCATCATCAACGCAGCCTGCCGCGGGCATTGCCATACTGGAAGAAGGCGATCAGGTGGAATTCGTCCTTGGGGTAGGTCCGGGGCAGGCTGCCCATGGGTCCCAGCAGGCGCAGGGTACGAAAGACCTCGTCATCCAGCAGCTTGCTGCCCGAGCTTTCCAGCAACCGGATGTTCACGATCTCGCCGTTTCTGTTGAAGGTGATCCTGACCGGCGTCACCCCCTCGATCCCCTTGAGCGCCGCCTCCTGGGGATAGCGCCAGACGCCGTACACCGCGGTCTCGAAGCGGCGCAGGAAGGAGCCGAACATGACGTCGTCGCTGTTCAGGAACCGGGTGTCCCCGTCGGCAACATCGTCGGCAAAGCGGCGGCGGTAATTTTCCTCGATCTGGGCCATCCGGCCGGCACTGGGCATCAGCCGGGCCATGTCGGGTTGCCGGGACGCCTGCGGCTGCGGGGAGCGACGGCGCAGCAGTTCACCGGCGGAACTGCCTCCCGGTTCCGGTTGCCGGGACGGGGGCTGCTCGGTCGAGGGACGGGAGGGGGTCGAAGTGACCGGCGGTGCGGGTGTCAACCGGGGCTGACGGGGGGCTGTTTCCCGCTCGACCCGTTGGCGTCGGTCGGAAGGACGGATCTTCTCCGGTTGCACCCGAGCCTCGGGAAGGGGAAGCTGCTGCAGGTCCTGCAAGTCGATGAAGGTCGGTTCGGGCATGGCCGGAGCGGCGGGCCGCCAGAGGTAGAGCAGCGTAAAGCCGATAAGGTGCAGGAGTAGCGAGACCGCCAGCAGGGAGAGGAACGACGGCTCGACATACCGGTTGGAAAAAACGCCCTGAGACAGAGGACCCCTCCTGAAACCGAAGAGGGGATGCCCTGGCATCCCCTCTTCATCAGCACGTCGTCTCTCCACCCTGCCGTCAGCTCCAAGGGGCCTCTGGCGAGTTCCCTTAAGGTGGGCACCGATATACCGCTTCAGGCAATTCCCGCGTACAGAGGGCAGCACACCACGGTAGAGAAAGGTCCCCGGTTTATTCAGTATTCCGCCCGGGCGCTACAGGAACAAAAACAAACAGGGCAGAGAGCGAAGTGACTACGGTGGTATCCTAGTCCCACCTCAGTTTTTTTTCAAGCGGTTTGTAAACTACCCGGCCAAGTAGGCGCGCAGGCGGACCATATCGGCCATGAGCCGTTCGAACCCGTCAAAGGTGAGGGACTGGGGACCGTCGGACAACGCCTTTTCCGGTTCCGGGTGCACCTCCACCAGCACCCCGTGGGCGCCGGCAACCAGAGCGGCCCGGGACATGGGCGGCACCAGACTGCGCTTGCCGGTGGCGTGGGACGGGTCCACCATCACCGGCAGGTGGGTCATTTCCTTCACCAGCGGCACCATGGCCAGGTCCAGGGTGTTGCGGGTGGCGGTCTCGAAGGTACGGATCCCCCGTTCACACAGGATTACCTGCTCGTTCCCCTCGGCCAGGATGTACTCGGCAGCCGCCAGGAACTCCTCGATGGTGGCGCTCATCCCCCGCTTCAGCAGCACCGGTGTGCGGATTTTCCCCAGTTCCCGCAGCAGGTCGAAGTTCTGCATGTTGCGGGCCCCCACCTGCAGCAGGTCGGCATACTCGGCCACCAAGCCAACGTTGTCGGGGCTCATCACCTCGGTCACGATCGGCAGCCCGGTGGCTTCGCGGGCCTTGGCCAACAGCTTCAGCCCTTCCTCCCGCATCCCCTGGAAGGTGTGGGGGCCGGTGCGCGGCTTGAAGGCCCCGCCCCGCAGCAGGTCGGCACCCGCCTGCTTCACGAACCGGGCGGTTTTCATGATCTGCTCTTCGCTCTCCACGGCACAGGGACCGGCCACCACCACCGGCCGCTGCCCCTCGCCGATCTTCACCCCGGCCACATCAACGATAGTATGGTCCGGGTGGAAATCCCGGGAGACCAGCTTGTACGGCTTGGAGACATGAATGGCTTGCTGCACGCCGGGAAGATCGCGGATGGTGGTATCGTCCACATACCCCTTGTTCCCCAGCACGCCGATGGCGGTACGCTGGCTGCCCGGAATGGGAGCGGCGGTGTACCCCATCGCCTCGACGGTCGCGATGACCCGGTCGATATCCGCCTGACTGGCGGTATGGCTCATGACGATAAGCATGATCTTCTCTCCCTCTGCCGGCGCCGGGAACGGGCAACAGCCGTTACTGTTGGCGCTCGGCCAGCTTCTGCAACCGCTCCATCTGCAGGATGGTTACCTTGCGGGCTTCCATCTCCAGGATTCCCTCTTCCTTCAGCTTGCGGAAGGTCCGGGAGATGGTCTCGCCGGCGGTGCCCAACTGGGCGGCCAGCTCCCCCTTCTTGATCCCCAGCTCCAGATAGGTGATGCCGCCGTAGGTGGTGGACTTTTCGGCGGCCCGCTTCACCAGGAAGGAGGCCAGCCGGGAGGTGACGTCGGCAAAGGTCAGCTCTTCGATCTGGCGGGCAAAGCGTCGCAGGGAGAGGGAGAGGGAGACCACCAGGTTCATGGCGAAGCGGGGATTACCGGTCATCAGCTCCATGAACCCCTGGCGGGGAAGAAAGAGCGCTTCTCCCGCCTCCAGTGCCCGGGCCTCCGCCGGGTAGCGCCCATCGCCGAAAAAGGCAGCTTCGGCAAATGTCTCGCCGGGCCGCACGAAATGGAGCACCTTCTCCCGTCCTTCCGCCGACACCCGACAGAGCTTGAGATGTCCCTCCACCAGCAGGTAGAAGCCGGTAGCCTCATCCCCTTCGGCAAACAGCGCCTCTCCCTTGCCGAAGGTACGACGCACCGCGATGGCGGTCAAAGCCGTCAGGTCGGTGTCGTCAAGACCGGAAAACAGCAACGATTTTTTCAGATGCTCGATCAGCTCCATACCCCCTCTTTCCTGATCATCCCTGATTCAGAAAATCAGCTACCTTGTCGGCCACCTGCATCGGGGTCAGGCCGAACTGCTCCGCCAGCACCTCAGCCGGGGCCGAGGCACCGAAGTGCTCAACACCGATGAACAGCCCCTCCTCGCCCAGAAGGCGTCCCCAGGACTCGCCGCGGCCGGCCTCAATGGCCACCCGCTTGACACCGGCTGGCAACAGTGCGCGACGGTACGCAGCCGGCTGGGCCAGGAAGGTGGCCATATCCGGCACCGAAATCACCCGGCAGGCAATACCCCTGCCGGCCAGCAGCCCGGCGGCATCCAGTGCCAGGGAGACCTCAGACCCCGAAGCCATGAGCGCTACCGCCGGGTTTTCGGCATCGGCCAGCAGATAGCCCCCTTTCAGCGGCAGGGTCCGGTCGAATCCCTCTGTCCGGGGCAGGAGCGGCAGCTTCTGGCGGGTCAACACCAGGACGGTGGGGCCGTTGTGATATTTCAGGGCCGCGTACCAGGCCAGGGCGGTTTCCAGGCCATCGGCGGGACGGATCACCTGCACGCCGGGGATCATGCGCAACGATGCGGTATGCTCGATCGGCTGGTGGGTAGGCCCGTCCTCCCCCACGGCGTAGGAGTCGTGGGTGAAGATGTAGATTACCTGCTGCTGCATCAGGGCCGACAGGCGCACCGCCGGGCGGCAGTAGTCGGAGAAGACCAGGAAGGTGGCACCGAAGGGGATGAAGCAGCCGTAGAGGGCCATGCCGTTGCAGACCGCCCCCATGGCATGCTCGCGGATACCGAAATGCAGGTTGCGGCCGGCGAAGGTCCCGACCTGCACGGAACCGGCCCCCTTGATATCGCTGTTGTTGGACGGCGCCAGGTCGGCGGAACCACCCACCAGTGCCGGCACCAGGGCGGCGGCTTTCTGCAGCACGGCGCCGGACAGGGCGCGGGTGGCGCCATCCTTGCCGGCAACCGCCGCGATCAGCTCCTCGGCAACCTGCTCAGGCACCTGCTTCTGCCACAGGGCATCCCAAAGGGCGGCCTTGTCCGGGTTGGCCGTACGCCAGGCGGCAAAACCGGCCTGCCAAGCGTCGTACTCCTTCTGCAATGTGCCAACGCGGGCTGCACAGGCTTCTGCCACATCGGCCGGCACCGTAAACGGCGCCTCGTTCCAGCCCAGGTTGACGCGGGTGGCCTCGATCTCGTCCTTGCCCAGCGGCGAGCCGTGGGCACCGGAGGAATCCTGCTTGCCGGGAGCGCCGTAGGCGATATGGCTGGTGGCGATAATCAGCGACGGACGGTCGGTCTCGTCGATACCGGCCCGGAGGGCGGCACTCACCTGCTGGTGGTCGTGACCGTCCACGCGTTGCACGTGCCAGCCGGCCGCCTCGAAACGCCCGGCCACATCCTCGGACCAAGCCAGATCGGTTTTTCCTTCAATAGTGATGCTGTTGCTGTCGTAGAGGTAAATCAGGTTGCCCAGCTTCAGGTGTCCGGCCAGGGCAGCCGCCTCGTAGCTGATCCCCTCCTGCAGGTCGCCGTCCCCCACCAGGGCGAACACCCGGTGGGTGATGGGGGAAAAGTCGGGAGTGTTAAACCGCTCCGCCGCCATTTTTGCGGAGAGCGCCATCCCCACGCCGTTGGCCACCCCCTGCCCCAGCGGGCCGGTGGTCACCTCCACGCCGGGGGTGTGGCCGAATTCGGGGTGGCCCGGGGTTTTGCTCCCCCACTGGCGGAAGTTCTTCAACTCCTCCATGGACAGGTCGAAGCCGAACAGGTGGAGCAGGGAATAGAGCAGCATGGAGCCGTGGCCGGCGGAGAGAATGAAGCGGTCGCGGTTGGCCCAGGCGGTATCGGCGGGATTGAAGCGCAGGAAGCCGCTCCAGAGCGCGACCGCCATGTCGGCGGCCCCCATGGGCAGGCCGGGATGGCCGGAATTGGCTTTTTCAACGGCTTCGGCGGAGAGGAGACGGACGGCATTGGCACAGCGCAGGGCCTGCTGGGGGGTGAAGACGGTGGACATCGGTACTGGTTCCTTTCAGATGGACGTCAAAAATGAGTATAGCCGGATGCGGGCGGCTGGAAGAGCGAGCCGTCGGGCATGATCGCCTGGACCCGCCCGAAAGAACGGGTAACCTTACCAACAACTGTCAGCGGAATGCCAGTGTTTTTTCCCACACCCGCGATTGCGGCACGCTGCTCCGGTGCTGCGGTGAAACAGAGCTCGTAATCCTCGCCGCCGGCTGCCGCCAAATGCCAGGGATAGTCGGGAAAGACACCGGCAAGCTCTTCAAAGGCGGGGGAGCGCGGCAGTTCCTTCAGCCATACCTCCGCGCCGCAGCCGGACTGCCGGCAGACGTGTCCCAGGTCGGCCAGCAGGCCATCGCTGATATCGATCATGGCGCTGATCAGTCCCGACTCCGCAAGCCTCTGCCCAAGACGGCAGCGCGGCGTGGGATCGAGGTGCCTGCTCACAACAAATTCCGCCGCACTGCCATCAGCAAGCCCGGTATGGTTCTGCATCAGAATAGTGAGGCCGAGTGCGGCATCCCCCAGGGTGCCGCTGACCCAGATATCATCCCCCGGACGCGCCCCGCTTCGGGTGACCAGCAGTTCCGGAACCTGCTCCCCCATGATGGTGACCGAGATTACCAGCCCACTTTTCGAGCCGCAGGTATCGCCACCGGCAAGAAGGCAGCCGTGGTCAGTGGCCTGCTCGGCCAAGCCGTCCAGGATCGCTTCGATCCCCGCGAGCGGAAATCCGGCGGGAAGGGCCAGGGAAAGAAAAAACCAGCGCGGCACGGCCCCCATGGCGGCCAGGTCGGACAGATTAACGGCCAGGGATTTTCGCCCCAACAGCCGGTCGGGGCCGCAGGAGCGGTCAAAGTGGACCCCTTCGGCCAGCAGGTCGGTAGAAACAGCCAGCTGTCTGCCGGGAGCGGGGACGAGCAGAGCGGCATCGTCACCGATCCCCAGCTCGGGAGGAGAGGGCTGGGGAAAACGGGTACGGATCAGGTCGATCAGACCGAACTCCCCGAGGGTTGAAAGTGAAGAACCATACATTAGTACATTACTCTATCGTCGAAGGTAATCACAGTTGTCGTACCCGTATCCTGTGCTCATCAAGCACCACAAGAGATCCGGGCTGAAAATCGGGGTTCATTGTGCAGAGTACGGACAGTGCTGAAATGACATTGGCAGCAGAGAGCTGATGAAGGCGCAGGTAGATGATGCCGTAGCAGGGGTGAGCGTTGTTGATGACCAATGTACCGAAATCAGAATCGTGCGTCACCACAAAGCGTTGGTGCTCGTACGCCAGAGCCAGCAGCTGCTGATCGGTGGCTCCCTGTAAACCTGATTCCTTGACATCATGGACATCAAAGCCGTGTGCGCGAAAAAACGAGACAACTTTTGAAGATATGTTTTCATCTGTCAATAGCTTTATCTGAGCAAAACGCATCAAGCAGCCTTCAAATCGAGATAAATTTCGTTTTTCATGGCGTGTGCCGCATAGGTAAGACAGGCACTCAGTGCTTCCGGAGTCAGGTGCGGGTAATCGGCAAGAATCTCCTCTCTGGAAACACCTGCCGCATAGAGTTCCAGGATAAAATCAACGGAAATACGGGTGCCGCGAATTATCGGTTTTCCACCAAGAATTGCCGGGTCTGCTGTTATAAGTGATGCCATGGCAAAACTCCTTTCGTATCAGAAATTCACACTACCACAGTTTCAAGCACCGTAGAACAGGGATTTTTCCGCGAATACGGCTAACTTAAATGGTCATTGTAGTCCGGAATAAGATATGGTACAGATAAACAGTTTGGGGGACTTGCGGGTCCCCGTTTCTATTTCCCGTTGCGGGGGAGTTTCATATGGCCAAAGGTGGACTCGCGCTGGCCGATGCCGTTGCACCGCTCTGTATCCGCATTCCGCTGGGACTGATCTTCCTGGCCCACGGCTCCCAGAAGCTCCTGGGACTGTTCGGCGGCAACGGCCTGACCGCCACGTTCCGTATCTTCGAGGAAAAGATGGGAATTCCCCCCATCTTCACGCTGCTGGCGATCATCGCCGAGTTCGGCGGCGGCCTGGGGGTGCTGACCGGTTTCCTCACCCGGGTTTCCGCTGCCGGGATCGCCGCCGTCATGGCGGTGGCCATCTACAAGGTCCACTGGGCTCACGGCTTCTTCCTGAACGCCGCCGGCCAGGGGATCGAGTTCACCCTGGCCCTGTTCGGCATGTCCCTGTACCTGGTAATCAACGGCGGCGGCAACTGGTGCATCGACCGCCTGATCTTCAAAAGCTGAACGCAGCGTCACCGTTCAGCGCTGACTTCGCTGGCTCGTCAAAAGCTCCTCGACAGAGCATCAATCCATGCCTTTCGTCGCTTTCCTTGTCACGAGGTCATCACCTGAAACCTGACGCTGTTCTTCGGAGTAAACCCACCGTACGCCAGACGGTTCAAGGAGTAGGTTTGTGAGTACCCTGCACTACCAGGACGAAGTCGACAAGCGCCGCACGTTTGCCATCATCAGCCATCCCGACGCCGGCAAGACCACCATCACCGAAAAACTGCTGCTCTTCGGCGGCGCCATCCAGCAGGCAGGAGAAGTCCGCGCCCGCAAATCGGGACGCCACGCCACCTCGGACTGGATGGAGCTGGAGAAGCAGCGGGGAATTTCGGTCACCTCCTCGGTGATGAAATTCTGTTACGACGGCTACGAGATCAACCTGCTGGACACGCCGGGCCACAACGACTTTTCCGAAGACACCTACCGCGTGCTGACCGCCGTTGACTCGGCCCTGATGGTGATCGACTCCGTCAAAGGTGTGGAGAGCCAGACCAGGAAACTGCTGGAAGTCTGCCGTCTGCGGGACACCCCGATCATGACCTTCATGAACAAACTGGACCGGGAAGGGCAGGAACCGCTGGACTTGCTGGACGACGTGGAAAAGAACCTGGGGATGCAGACGGCGCCGATCACCTGGCCCATCGGCATGGGCAAGCGGTTCAGGGGTACCTATCACCTCTACAGCAAGGAGGTGCACCTGTTCGATCCCGAAGCTGAACACGGCACCGGTCAGGCCGTAACGGTCAAGGGGCTGGACGACCCGCTGCTGGACGAGCTGCTGGGGAGCCAGGCCGACGAGTTGCGCACCGATGTGGAACTACTGGAGGGAGCGGCTCATCCCTTTGACCTGCACGAATACCTGGCGGGTCGCCAGACCCCGGTCTTTTTCGGCAGCGCCATCAACACCTTTGGCGTGCAGCAGTTGCTGGACACCTTTGTGGAGTTCGCCCCGCCCCCCCGCGAGCGGGGCACCCTCACCCGCAGCGTCTCCCCCTATGAAGCGCCGTTCACCGGTTTTGTCTTCAAGATTCAGGCGAACATGGATCCGGCCCACCGGGACCGGATCGCTTTTTTCCGGATCTGCTCCGGCCGCTTCGAGCGAGGGATGAAGGTACGCCACCTGCGCCTGGGGCGGGAGGTGCAGATCAGCAACGCCACCATCTTCATGGCCCAGGATCGCACCAACGTGGAGGAGGCCTTTGCCGGTGACATCATCGGCATTCACAACCACGGCACCATCAAGATCGGCGATACCTTCACCCAAGGAGAAGATCTCAAGTTCACCGGCATCCCCAACTTCGCGCCGGAGCACTTCCGCAAGGTGCGGCTCTTGAACCCGATGAAGTCAAAGGCGCTGGAGAAGGGACTGGTGCAGCTGGCGGAGGAAGGGACCACCCAGGTGTTCAAACCGATCTTCGGGGCGGAATGGGTGGTGGGGGCCGTGGGGGTCCTGCAGTTCGAGGTGGTGCTGCACCGTCTGGAATTCGAGTACGGCGTGAAGATCCTCTATGAACCGGTCAGCTATGCCACCGCCCGCTGGGTCAGTGGCGAGAAAAAACTGCTGGACGACTTCGAGAAGAAGGAAAAGATGAACCTGTACCGCGACGGCGAGGGGAAGCTGACCTACATGGCCTCCAGTCAGTGGCGCCTGGACAACACCCTGGAAAACTGGCCGGACCTTACCTTCAGCGCCACCAGCGAACACAGCTGAATGAAGCACTGGAGTTTCAGCGCCACCTGGCGGGCTCTAACCGCGCTTCCCGTTGACCACTTCCCGTTGCTGCTGCCCGGCGTGCACCGCGCTGCCGCCTTCTTCATCCTCATGCGGCTGAAACGGCTGGGCTACTCAAACTGCCGCGTGGAGTGCAGCGGAAAGGGGCTGGTCGTCCACGCCCGGCGATAAACGGCATCACCTGCTCACGCGGGGGTGCGGAGAACATCGAACATCAAAGGCAATGGCACGCGGATTACGCGGATGGGACGGATGTACGCAGATTTCAGAGTCTTCTTCCGTTGTGGTGTATCCGCGTATCTCCGTTCAACAAACCCGGCTTGTTCCGCGTACTACTGCACTGGTGGCGAAACATACAAATCGCAGGGGCGAACGTTATGTTCGCCCAATCCGGGCGATCACAAGGATCGCCCCTACCGCAGGATTTAACTATTTAGACACCGGATCAAGATCAAGGTTTTCCGAGAGCTAGCGCAGCAGCGGTACTTCGAAGACACTGCCGTTTTTCTCGAACCTGACCGCCGTCGGCCTGATCTCCACCACGGTGGCCCCTCCGACCTGCACCCCCTCACCCACCAAGATGTCATTGATCACGGCCCGCCGCAGCTTTTTGCTCTCCTGCCAGGCAATGCCGGTCAGCTTGATCCCGTCCGGGGCAGACGTAACCACGGGCGCGGCAGCAGGCGTCGCTGCCGGCACCGGTTCCGGGCGCACAGCGGCAGCAGGCGCCGCAGTAACGGCTGCGGGAACAGGCGCGGCAGCCTCGCGTCCCCGGCGACCGCTACGCCTGCGCGTCTCTCTTTCCTCTTCGTCATCACCCGGCGTGGGGGTCGCCAGCGATGCAGCCTTGGCAGCCGGAGCGGATTGCGGTGCCGGAGCAGAGGCGGCAGGCGAGGCAGCGGAAGGTGGTACGGAAGCCACCGGCGGCGGGACAGTGGCAGCAGGAGCCGGCACGGAGTCCGGCGCTGTCGGCCCCGAAGGAGCCGTACGCTCCGCAACCGGCTGCGGCACCGTTTTCCGGGACGGGCCGTAGAGCAGCCAGCCAACAACGGCCAGCAGCACCACGCCCGATCCGATCATACCCCAGACACGGGTGGTCATGCCGCCGTACCGCGTCGTACCGCGCCGAGCGATCAAGGCATCACCACCGGCTACGGAGCTGCGGGGCTTTCCGGTTGTTTCATCCTGCGCCTTGCGCAAAGCATCAAGTATGTGACTCATGGTTTGACCTTTTCGGCTTTCTCAAGAGTGGGCGCCCGAAAATCGGCGGAGCGCCGGTACAGCATCATCAGGGTCTGTTCACCGGCAGCACCGTCGGTTTCCAGTCCCTGTTGCTGCTGAAAGAGACGAAGAGCATCACGGACCAGCGTTTCGTGCACGGAGGGCAGATCCTTCTGCAACGCACCGGCCGCGACCAGCAGGCGTACCAGCAGCGTACGCTGATCCTCATTGATCATGTACGGGGTCGGTATGGTCAGCCCCAGCATGTTCTTCCAGGGAACAATGGCCCGTCCGCTCCAGGCCCGCTCCAGTTCGGCGGGAGAAATCTCAATCAGCTGCCCTGCCTCGTTTGCCACCAGAGCGTGACTGCTGGTCAATCCGGCGAATACCAAATGGCTCTTCCTGCCCGGTCCCCGCAGCAGTTCCAAGACTGCCGGATAGTCCATGCGTGCCAGCCCCCCCAGACTTCCTGTGTAGCGATGCAGTTCGAAACCAGCCTGTTTCAGGGCGGCCTCCAGGGAGTCCGGCAGGGCAGCCGCCGGGGGAGCCACCTGCCAAGCCTTCAGGATGGTTTGCACCGCCTCTCGCGCCATATCCGTTTCCTGATGGCGCTGCAGCATCAACGCCAGGGAGACCGGCTGCGGGGGCTGCGGCAGGGGAGCGGCACTTCTGGCGCCGGACCGGGAGAACATCAGTACGCCCACGACAGCAAGCAGCAGTAAAACGCCGGCAGCCACGGCCGCACCGATACGCAACCGCCGGTGGGAGCGGCGCTGCTTGGCCGGTGATACCTCGCCAAGAGCCTTGCGGGCCTGTGGCGCCTCGATTTTACGGATTTCAGCGGTGTACCCGATCAGCAGCGCCCGGTCGGCCACGGCATTCACCAGCCGGGGCAACCCCCCGGCAAAACGGTGGATGACCTGCACCGCGTCGTCGCAAAATCGCACCATGTCCGGTGTGCCGCCGGCAACCCGCAGGCGATGGGCGAGATAGGCACGGGTATCGGCGGCGTCCATGGGGGTCAGATGGTAGCGCACCGTGATCCGCTGGTTCAATTGACGCAACTCAGGTCGCGAGAGGAGCGTTTCCAGTTCCGGCTGCCCCACCAGGATGATCTGGATCAGCTTCTCCCGGGCGGTTTCAAGATTCGAAAGCAACCGCACCTGTTCCAGCACCTCAGGCTCCATATCCTGGGCCTCATCGATAACCAGCACCACCGTGCGCCCCGCTTCCTTCTGCTCCAGCAGGAAGCGGTTGAGGGTTTCCACCAGTTCCGCCGGTTCGTTTCCTCCATCGTCGATGCCGTATTCACGATTGATGGTTTTCAACAGCCCCAGGGAGGAGAGCATCGGATTGAGCACCAGCGCGGTTGCGTAGGCTTCCGGATCAAGGCGGGTCAGCAGGGTACGCATGACCGTGGTCTTGCCGGCCCCCACCTCGCCGGTGAGCGCAATGAAACCGACCTTCTGTTCGATGCCGTAGATCAGGTGGGCAAAGGCTTCCTGATGCGCCCTGCCGAGAAAGATGAAATCGGGATTGGGTGTCAGGGTGAACGGTCGTTCTTTCAGTCCGTAGAAGGCGCAATACATGGAAGCTGTTTATACCTTAAAACGCAGTGCGGTACAATGGCCTGCTGTCACCGCTCCACGCAGTCGCCACAACGCACAACGCCGCCCTCCAGGGAGAGCGGCGTTGCAGATGGCACGACAGACCGAAAATCAGACTACCGATGGCAGAGCGTGCAGGCCGGACCGCTCCGCTCCACCCCTTGCCCCTGGGGACCGTGACAAACGATATTGGTACAGGAAGCCGGGCCATTTGCCTGAACATAAAGACCATGGCTGTTGGCGGCAGTCCAGCTTGCAGGGTGGATAGCATGCGTCCCCCCCAGGTGGCACTTGGTGCAGGAAGGACCTGCGGCACCGCTCAGAGTACTGCCGTGGCAGGCCGACGTCGCACAGGACGTGGTACCGTTGCTTTTTACGTAGGCGCCATGCTCGGAGTAGACAAAGCTGCCCCAGGCAACCGGATGGATCGTGCGTTCGTTGCCCATATGGCACGACGTGCAGGCCACATTAACCTTGCCACCGGCGTAGTCGGCACCATGGCACTCGGTACAATTGACGATATTTGCCGTCGCGGCGGCCTTATGCCCGCTGGGCAACCAGCCGGACGGATGCTTGCCACTGTCCGAGGAAAGCGTGGATTGTTTTGTCGATTCACCGCAGCCGGCAATGAACAGCGCCGTAACACAGAGGCACAGCAGGATCATAGTCAGGGCAGTTCTCACTTGTGGCATCGTTTGCACCCCTCATTATTTTGTCGGCCATGGCACCTGAAGCAGGAGGTCGGGTTGATCTTCCCGTCTATCTTATGCTGGCTCAGATAATTACCGCGATGGGGCATTGAGCGTTCCGGCGATGTCGGATACTTGGTGCCGGGCTTGAGCTCTTCCTTGCCGGCATGGCAGTCGGTGCAGAAGGACGCTGCATGGCATGAGTTACAGGCATAGCCCTTGGTGGCGGCAAAATACTTGTGCTTGGCATAGAAGTCCGGCGCTTTATGGTTCCAGGCAGCCCAGCCATCATCAGAGTGGCATTCGGCACAATTGGGCGGCCCGGTAAATTCCATAAAATGCTTCCTGGACACGCTCGTGGTATTTGCACAGGCATACAGGACGCAGAGCGCAACGGGAATCAGGATAGTTGCTGCGAGCTTGCTGGTTTTCACGCGTCACTCCCTTCTGCTACGGTTTGAAATCAAAAGCATAGGACAGCTTGACCAGTCCCCGCAGCTCGTTTTTGAACTCGGGGTTCCGCGAATAGTCCACGTCGCCCGTCAGCTTCAGGGCGCTGGTCAGCTTGTAGGATGCGGCGGCAATGACGGTGAAGGCATTTTTTTCTCCGTTAACCGCGCGATCGTAAAAAAGGTTGATCAGGTCTGCAGCCAGTTCAAATTTTTCGAACTTCTTGCCGGCATAGAGACGACACTCGGTATACTGCAGTTCCTTGACCCGGCCATCCATACGATACACCGAAGCTCCTGCCGAGTATCCCCGGTCACTGCTGTAGCTCAACCCGGCCCCGTAGTAGTGGGCTGTTCTGGCAATATCATAGGAGTTGTTGGTATACCGAGCCACCACTGCCACGTTGCCGGTGGGCTGATAGGCAGCCGTACCGCCGAGGGAAAGCAGCTTCTCGTTAGGATCGAGGTTTTTACCCATAAGGCGGAAGACGCTGCTGGTGGAGCCGTAGAAAAAGTCACGGTAGTTGACATTGGAAAGATCGGCTGACAGGCGAAACCTGTCGGACGGCAGATAGGAAAGCGAGTAGGTATGCTCCATCCAGCCGTCGGTCATTGAGTTGTAGGAGGAGCGGCCAGCCACGGCGATCTGACTGATCGGCTGAGCAACAAGGTCTATTCCCTCCTCCTCGCGGAAACGGCGATCCCCTTCCCGGGTCTGCAGGGCACTGACGCCGATGGTGTACTTGGTACCCAGCGAATGGGTCACCCTGCCGCCATAGATGAGGCTGCCCCCCTTCGCGGAAGGCTCGGTCACCACCGGAGAGCCGACAAAGCCGGCGGCACCGAAGCCACGCGCCAGATCGCTGCGCAGGTACAGACCGTCAAACTTTTCGGTCATCACCCCTTCGGCAGTAAACTGACGGCCGACGCTGACCACCAGATTATTCTTGCTGTGCTGGTAGGTCAGGTAGCCGTAGCGCAGGTCGCCGTCCTGATACCGGTCGCGGGTCTTGCTTGCCAGGTCGGTCCTCCCCCATCCACCGAAGTGAAAAGAAAGTCCGTCATCCTTGGACAGGTTGGTGGCGGAGAGTTGCAGGTATTCATATACGGGATAATAATCTTTTTTATCCGACCCCTGCCCCATTCTGAGGATAGTGGAGGCTTCTCCCGAAATCACAACCGACTCCGCCTGCGCAACCGCGGCAGAGCCGAGCAGACCGGCCAGCGAAAGCCCCAACGCCATCCGCAGGTAGCGGCGCGACACGACACGCTTCATGCTCATCTGGTGGGTGTCCAAAGTAAAACCTCCTTACCTGATAGTTGAAGAGAGAGTAGAGCCCTGAAACGGCATAAAACTGCGTCGGCCACGTTACCTGTTTCCGTATACGTTGTCAACGCCGAGCGTTGCGCAAAGGCATGCTACAGCTGCATCCGGCAACAACCTGTCGAACCACCACGGTTGTCACAAAAAAGGCGTTCCGAAGAACCGGAACGCCTGTAAGTTTTATCCGGAATCCTGAAGTCCCGATTACTTTTTCTGCCCGCCCTTCTGTTGCTGCAGCTGCTGCAGAGCAGCCTGCGGATTCTTGACGGCAATCAGGCCCCTGATGGCTTCATAATTGGCCTCGGGTACGACCTTGTTGGTTACAAGCCATGCCTTGCTTGCATACGGCCGACCGGCAATAATTTTGTCCGCAAGCTCATCGGTAATGGTCGGCAGCTTTTTCAACTCTGCCTTGGAGGCGGCATTAATATCCACCAGCTTGGAAAGAGGTACTTTCGATTTCTTCTTCACATCAGTCTTCTTGACTGGCTTTACCACTTTCCTCGGCTTACGCGGTGCCTCGTCCTCCTCAACGGCTCGAACCACCGTTGCCGAAAGCCCGAGAATAGCGACACAGCAGATAATCCCAACGAGTTTACGTTTCATCAACAGGCAACCTCCTGACCCAATGTATGGACATCAACCGAAACCGGCGTCTGTACCTAGCATATTCAAACCATTAACCGCAATCACAAAACGACCCGGAGACGCAAAGTCTCCGGGTCGTTTTGTGTACATCTCACGCTTCGGGATACGGACAGGCCGTCTCCCGACATACAGCATACTTCCAGAACTGCTTACTTGCTGTGAACCTTCTTGATGTCGCCAATCTTACCCGAGCCGTGGCAAGCCATGCAAGCCTCGGTATTGACAGCCACACCACCGACCAAGGTCGTAGAACGCTTCACGTACAGCTTACCGCCATTTTGCTGCATATGGGCAACTGCACTGCTTGTGTCATGGCAGCCGAAGCAAGAAGCGGTGATCGGCGAAATAACCAAGTGGTTAGCACCTGCGCCAACGCTATAATCTTCGTAGCCGTTGCCAAAGGACTTCACCCACGGAGACAGACCGATAACGGTATTGGCGCCCGGGTCAGGGAAGTTACCACTCAGAGCGGCAGACCACAGCAGGCCAGTCAGTGCGTTTTTGCTGGCAGTGTTCGAGAAGTCATAGCTGCCGGCAACGTGGCACTGCTCGCAGTTTTTCAGTACGCCCGGATAGGTTACATGGCCAAAACCGGCCGGATTGGAAGCTGTTGCCTCATAGCTGTAATCTACCGTACGCTTACCCGAGCCATGGATACCGTGCACCAGATCCTTGGCACTGACGGACCAGCCGCCGCCGTAGTTATAGCTAGCGCCGACATGGCCGGTAGCGCGGCCATTGTAGTGGCAGACTGCGCAGCCTTCACCGTTGTTACGGGTACCACCATGGAAGGACGGACCAGTGCCCAGCTGTCCGTGGCAAGCGTTACACTTGGCAGCGCTCACGATGGAACGGCGGGGATTGTAACCATCTGCAACCTTCATCGGGAAGACGGCATCGTTCAGCCTGATGCCCTGCGGATATGCCGGGTGGTTCAGTTGCACAAAACCGCTGTAGTCGATACCAACCAAGCCGGTTACCATGGTTGCAGTGTCAGGAATAATAGTTGCAAGCGTAGCTGTGTAATAACCATCGGCATCCGGACCGGTCTGGCTGTTGCCGCCTACGCCATCACGGACATTCTTGACCGAGACGTTGAAAGAGGTGGTCCAATCCGCCGGTGCAGCAACACCAAAGGTGTTGGCTGCAGCATAGGCAATATAGAGACCGGGGCTGCCGTCAACGTTATCGATCAGGTAGCCGCTGCTGCGCAGGGTCACCGGCTGGCCGTCCTTCAGAATGCGATAGGTAATCTGAGCCTTCTTGGCGCCAGCTGCACCTACCACCTTAACAGACTTGATTTCATAGGCGATCTTGTAGACACCGGAGGGCAGATTCAGCTGGGAAGCCAGCGGAATGGAGGGACCCTGACCAGAAGGATAGCCATTGGTTGGAACGTTTACTGCGGTATTCAGCGGGTAACCGGCGCGACCGTTTGCACCGGTGGGATCAACGGTTACGTGGTAGCGAGTGATGTCGGCGGTCTTGTGGCAGAGGGCGCAGTTGGCGTCATTGCTAGCAGAGCCACCAATATGGCCGGCGCCAGTGGACCAGTTGATACCGTCGTGGCAGCTACCGCAAGCCAGACGGCTGGGGACGGAGCCCCAGTTAGCAGCCTGGGTGGCTTCTGCGCCACTGTGGCACTTCACGCAGTTGTTGACCGGCTGGGGATACGTAATGTGATTGTACT
This sequence comes from Trichlorobacter ammonificans, assembly GCF_933509905.1. GTDB lineage: Bacteria > Desulfobacterota > Desulfuromonadia > Geobacterales > Pseudopelobacteraceae > Trichlorobacter > Trichlorobacter ammonificans. The sequence continues at coordinate 2,083,464 of NZ_OW150024.1, forward strand.
GCACGCCGGCATAGTTATAGCCGGTCTTGGTCAGCGCCTCACCTGCATGCAGCTTGTGGATGAAGACCGGGAAATCGCCCTGTACTTCACCATCGGCGATGTAGGGGCTACCAGTGAAAGCACCACCAGTAGAGGCGGAGTTGGTCCGGCCGAACTTGCGCTGGTCGGTATGGCAGACCACGCAGATACGGGCGTCGTTCCGGGAACCGCCGTGGAAACCAAGGCCATTCAGCTTGCTGTGGCAAGAGTTGCAGCTCTCGGTGGACACAACGTTGCGCTGGGCGTTGGCGCTGGTGACTGCCTTACCGGTAGCGGGAACAAAGTCGTAGATGATGTTGGCCGGATCAGCGATGTTGGCGGAGGCAACACCACTGTTTGAACCGTCGGCGGTGTTGCTGCCGGTACCGCGGGCGGCGCCAGAAATCTGGATCACCAGACGGTGAGTCAGGGTCGGATCATAGGTCAGGTCGCCAAGGTCAGCAGCAACGTTGGGAGCCGTCAGGGTCATGGCGGCAACCTGATCCTTCACCTTGGTGATGTCGCGGTAGAAGAGGTGTAGGTGTAGGTACCGTCGCCGTGGTCAACCAGCGTACCGGTGTTGTCCGTGGTGGGACGGGTAGCGGTGGCGGCGGTGGTGGTGGTCGGCACCGTGGTCACAATGTAGCTGACCCACTTGCTGGGGGAACCGTTGGTGCCGGGAACCAGCTTGGCCAGCGCAAAGGACACGTTGGAATAGCTGGCCACCGTGGCGGTTGAGCTCTTGGAGCTATTGCCAAGGCCGACCAAGGGGTTGCCGTTGGCATCGGTCACCTTGAACTTGACCACCGGCGGACTGTTGATGGAAACACTCAGAACCTCACCCTTGGGAGCGAGATCAGACCACTGGTCCGTTGTCAGGCTGGCCACGCTGACCGGTGCTGCCGTAGCGTCCCTGCCATCACGGCCATCCTTGCCGTCTTTGCCGCAGCCTGCAAGCAGCAGGGAACCCGCTGCAATACAGAGCGCCAAACGAGTAAACATGTTCATACACAAGCCTCCGGGTAAACTTTTGATTGGATACTTCGCCACACTGCTCACATTACTCCTTACGCCACGCGTGCTTCCAATAATCCGACCCGTTCACCTCCTTTTTTCGTTGGGCTCGTACAACAACACCCTGAACTCGATTGGTGCTGCTTTCCCATTCAATATCGAAACAGTCACAGCACCGGCTAAACTCCTACAAATACGGTACAGTATAGATACATCAAGCCCCTCCTGGCTGCAATGCGATTCTGGACAGTGAAGAACGGCGCCATTCCCAGACAAAAATAAAATATTTTAAGACACTTACACAGCCACCCCCCCACACACCCACGCCATCCGAAACACCGAAAGCAAAAAACGCGCCAAACAAAAAAATTATATAAAAATACATTAATTTCAACATATTAAAGCAAACCACCCCTGCCACACCCCACAGAACCGTTGTTCATAATTCGGCACACCAAACAGCCACCAATTTAGCCAAAAACGTTTATATAATTAATTTTATTAATAATATTTAATAAAAATAGATGTTCAATTTTCGACACCGCCAACTATGGGCGCCGTGCTGCACTGTACCGAACTCAATACATCAGCCGACATCCTATTTATAAACCATGGTCTGTCTGTGTCGGAGCCGGAGAGGCCTGCAGGGAAAAAACAGACTGACAAACGGCCCATCAGGAAAGGTGAGATATCAGAAGAATACCAGGAGAGTACCGCCAGCTCAGCGGGGGAGATCAGGGTTTTCTAATACTGTATTTTTCCATCTTGCCGTAGAGCGTACCGCGGGCGATATCCAGTGCGTCGGCGGCCTGTTTGAGGTTCCACTGTTTTTCTTCCAGAACCCGCCTGATCAGTGACGCTTCCACATCTGCAAGGGTTGTCGATGGGCTGGTCAGCGTCACACTGCTTTTCGGCTGTGCCGGCTGACGAAGCAGTTCGGGGAAGTCGCCCGGGGAGAGCATCCGGTTGCGACTGAAGACCACGGCATGTTCAACGATGTTAGCCAGTTCCCGGCAGTTGCCGGGCCACTGATAGCGACAGAGCAGCTCCATGGCGTCGGCAGTGAACCCCTCGATCTGTTTGCCGGAGAGCGCACGGAACCGGTCAAGGAAGTAGTTGGCCAGCAACGGGATGTCGGAGGTGCGTTCACGTAGCGGAGGGGCTTGCAGGGAAACAACGTTGATACGGTAGTAAAGATCTTCGCGGAATTGCTTTTCCGTCACCGCCCTGGCCAGGTCGCGGTTCGTGGCGCAAATCAGCCGGACGTCGGCCCGGAGCGTCTCCGTGCCGCCGACCCGCTGAAAAACGCCCAGCTCCAGGATGCGCAGCAGCGCCACCTGCGTGGTCATCGAAATATCGCCGATTTCATCGAGGAAAAGTGTTCCCCCCGACGCCTGTTCGAACAATCCCTTTTTCTGACCAACGGCACCGGTGAAGGCGCCCTTTTCATGACCGAACAGCTCACTGCTCACCAGACCGTCCGACAGTGCGGCACAGTTGACCTGCAGAAAGGGGCCATCCTTGCGGGAGCTTTTGGCGTGGATGGCGGCAGCGATCAACTCTTTGCCGGTTCCGCTCTCACCGGTAATCAGTACCGTTGCGGAAGTCTGGGCCACCTGATTGATTTTTTCGTAGATTTCGAACATCTTGCGGTCCTGGCCGATGATGTTCTCGAAGCTGAAGCCGCGCCGCTGCGCATCATCGGGGGTAGCGTGGGACCGGAAGGCGCTGCGGTGGGCACAAACGGTTTCTATGGCTCGCTCCACCATGTCGAAATCCAGCGGTTTCAGGAGATAGTCGTAGGCGCCGGCCTTCATCGCCTTCACTGCCTGGGAGGTGGAGTCAAGGCCGGTCAGAATCAGGACGAACAGATACGGATACCGGTTTTTAATCTCCGTCATCAATTCAATGCCGTCCATGAACGGCATCTGCAGATCGGTGAAGACCATGTCGGCAGGAAACTGCTGCAGACGCAGGAGCGCTTCCTCGCCACTCTGGGCCGTTTCCACCAGAAAGCGGGGATCCCGACCGATCCGGCTGCGAAAAATGCGACAATAAGCTGGTTCATCATCGACAAACAGGATACGAATCTTCTCGCTCACGTCGTAGTTGCTCCCTCTCCCATTCCGCTCCTGCAGCGCTTCCCTGCCGCCCGGATCAGGGCCTTCAGTTCATCCCGCTTCCAGGGTTTGTGAAGGAATCCCATGATATCACCCTGCTGCAGAGCGCCGGCAACGGCAGGTACCTCCACAAATCCGGAGATGACGATTCCCGAAATCCACGGCCACCGGGCATGCACTTCGTGAAGAAAATCAAGGCCGTTCATCCCCGGCATCTGATAATCGGAAACAACCACATCCACCGGCTGGTTCTCCAGCAGCTCAAGCGCTTGGGCTGCCGAGGTGGCGCTGTGCATGCTGATGCCTTCGTTTCGGCAGAAACGCTCCAGCGTACGCAGGATATGCACTTCGTCATCAACGCAGAGCAGACGCAGTCTATCGGACATTGCCGCCTCCGGCAACTGCTGAAAACGAGACAACGGATCCGACATTTGCCCCTGCACGACCACCGGACACAACTTCGTCGCCGGTGTCCAGCGGCAGCCGGATGATGAAGGTCGTACCGGCGCCGGGAACGCTCTCCACACGGATTTCACCGTGATGCTGGCTGACGATGTCGTACACGATGGAAAGCCCCAGCCCGGTCCCCTGCCCCACATCCTTGGTCGTGAAGAATGGCTCGAATATCCTGGACAGATTTTCCGGCGCAATGCCGCTGCCGGTATCGGCGATGGAGATAAAGACCGCATCGTCTGCAGCCCAGGTACTGACCGTCACCTCGCCGCGCTTCTCAATGGCATGGGCGGCGTTGATCAGCAGGTTCATGAACACCTGGTTGAGCTGTTGCGGGTAGCAGCGGATTTTCGGGATCGTGCCGAAGCGCCGATGCACCAACGCTTTGTGTCGCAGTTCATGGTGGGTAATGGCGATGGTGCTCTCCAGGCATTCGTTGATGTCGGCACGTTTATACTCCACGTCGTCGACCCGGGAAAAATTGCGCAGGTTCCTGACAATGCTGCTGACACGCCCCGCCCCTTCCAGTGACTCGGCGATCAGGGTATCGAAATCCTCGAAGATGAGGTCGACCCCCAGCTCATGCCGCTCCCGCGCAAGGTCTTCCAATTCCTGCGCGTCGGAGCAGCGCCCGGCAACCGCCTGCTGCAGCTCGAGAAAACGTTGCAGGCGGGTCATGTACACCCGCAGCTCTTCAAGGTTGTTGGTGACAAAGCCGATCGGATTGTTGATATCGTGGGCCACGCCGGCGGCCAACAGACCGATGCTGGCCATCTTGTCCTGATGCAGGATCACCGCCTGCCGGGATTTCAATTCCGTATAGGCCTGCTCCAACTCGTTACGCCCCTGCTCCAGCTCCCGGCTCATAGCTTCAAGGGTCCGGGTCCGCTCCGCCACCCGCTCTTCCAGGTGATCGTTCAGGTGGATCAGTTCGGCTTCAACCCGTTGACGCTCGGCGACTTCCTGCTCCAGCAGGGTATTGGTCCGGTTGACGTTGGCAACCTCATCGGCAAGCTTCTGCTGGGCAGTCTGCAATCTGGCTTCCACCTGGCCGAGAATCCGCCAGGCAAAGGCAAACAGGACGGAGCAGATACCCAGCCCCAGCAGCACGACCTTCAGCACGAAGTTAGAGAAGTCCTTGGCAATCCGGGTGGTGTCGTGCAGCAGGACGAATTCCCCCACCACCCGTCCGCCGGTTTCCACCAGAGGAAAACGCTTGGCCGCAAACCGGCGGTCATCGAGACGGATGTTCTTCCATCCCTGGCCATCGAACGAACGGGCAGCCGGCTGCGACAGCATGGCAACCAGGCCATCGGGAATACGCGGCAGGGAGTGACCGGACACCACCTTGGCCGGTAGCAGATCCCAGGAGGAGCGCTGCCCCGCCCCCTTTACCGACGCCTCCCATATTTTTCGGTCCAGCAGTGATTTGTCGAGGCCCACCAGATAGTCAACATGGCTGATGGCGGCCAGCTTGCGCATGGTTCCGCCGATTTCCGACCCCAGCTCAATGAACCCCAGCAGGCCGGTCGCGTCATACCAGGGGATCACCAGCCGCAGGGCCAGCATACCGGAGGGGGCCAATTCGAGGCCGTGGGCGGGGCGACCGCTTTCCAGGGCCCGACGCACGGTGTTCCCGGCCGTGCCGCCGACATGTTCACGCGGTGCGTGAATACTGAGCACCGTTGCGGCATCGGGACCATACACCGTGAGATGGCTGATTCCCTCGGGCCCGGCCATGCGGCGGTAGTAGGGCAATGCCTGCCGGTAGAGCGCGGTCCGGTCGCCGTGGCGCATGGCGTTTTTCAGGAAAGGGTCGATAACGATCGGCTCCGCCGTGGCGATCATCCATTCCGACCTGATGGAGAGAAGTTCGTTGAAGAGGGACTGCGCTTCGTGATAGTGCCGGTCAAGGGCATCGGAGATGGTGTTGCGTCTGATGGCATAGGCACTGTACAGGAAACTGCCCAAGAGCACCAAAAAGGTGAGGGTCAGCGGAACCAGTACCTGTCGACGAAGGTTGGAGAATATCATAAAAGGACGTTTCTACGGTACACGTACATGGCTCGTCACACCGCTACGCGAATCTGCTGCGCCACTGATAGGCCCGTTTCTGACACGCCAACACCGCAGCAGGGGAAACGCCCAGCCGTTCGAGACACTGGGCAGCCTCGTCCAGTTCCAGTCGTTCCATCATTTCACTGACGCAGAGCAGGGTACCCAGGTCGCCGCCCCGGTGCACCAGCGCATCCCGCAGTTCCTCGGACAGGTTGAGGTTGGCGACGATCTCGGCCATGTCGATCTCGTAAATATCCTTCAGGATTGACAGAATCCCCACCATGAACGCCTCCTCGGGAAGAACCTGACGCACCAGCCGGGTGTTGCCCAGGTCGAGGCGGGCCATTTCTTCCATGAAGGCGGCCCGGACCGCCGCCATGTCCAAGAGGGGATTGTTCAGACTCGAACCGCTGTCGTCGGCAAATATGGCAAGCTGTACCCAGCGTTTGAGATGCTCCAGCCCCACCTGGGTGATGGCATGGCGAACCGTGCGAATCTTCTCGCGGGTGGCGAAGGCGAGCGAATTGACCAGGAGGAGCAGCTTGTACGTAAGCGCCGGACTCTGCTTGAAGGTTTCCTCGATCTCGTCGATATCCGCCTCGCCGGAAAGTTGCTGCATCAGACGAAAGAACGAGGCGGAAGCGTTGGCCATGCGGGTTTTCTGCACCAGGGTCGGACGGGCGAAAAAATATCCCTGGAACAGCTCAAATCCCATCTTGCGGCTGCGCAGGTACACGTGCCGGCTGTCCACTTTCTCCGCCAGCAGCTTGACCGGATAGCGCCTGAACAGTCCGACCTCACGGTACACTTCTTCCAGCGGTGTGGCGATCAGGTCCAGCTTGACGATATCGACAATCCCCTGGTAGAGCGGTTCATACTCGGGGGCATAGCAGTGATCGTCCAGCACCAGCAGACAGCCCATCTTTTTCAACTCTCGACAGCGTTCGACGATCTCCGGCGTGATGATCAGATCTTCCAGCAGTTCCAGCCCGATGCTCTCCGTGGGCAGCAGTTCGATGGCATCGCTCATCAGCATGTCCGCATCGACGTTGATGAATCCGCGGTGCTCCCCCAGAACGTCCCGCACCCCGAAACTGGAGAGAATATCAAAAATAACCTGTGAGGTGGCCCTGACGGGCGACGGGATCTCCGCCGCCCCCAGCGAGGCGGGACAGCGAAAGAGCAACTCAAAGCCCACGATCTCCTCAAGCCCGTTCAGGATCGGCTGCCTGCCCATCAGATGCTTGGAATGGTCCACCGTGGAGCTCCTTGAACCAGCCGACGGGAAGTCAGTACGCGCCCCGAAACCATCGGCGTCCCTGCGACAGCAGCGGCACCGTTAGCCGCCCGAAAACTCTGCTGCTGCGCAACACTCCTGCTGAGGCAGGGCGCACGGCACCGACCGTGCGCCCGACGACGCCCCGACTCAGGTAACGGCTCCGGCAGCGAGCAACCCTTCCAGCAGTCCGAAATCGCTGACCGTCATCTGCTCGAATCCGAAACACTCCATGGTGTGCAGCGTGATCAGTATGCCGGCGATGATCAAATCTTCGCGCCCCGGCTCCAGCCCCGGTACGGTCAGACGTTCCGCAGGGCCAAGCGGGGCAAGGCGCTCATAAATTCTCCGGATGTCGTTCCGGGTCAGCACATGGTTGTTGACGCGACGGTAATCGTAGTCGCGCATTTCCAGGTTAATGGCCGCCAGAGTGGTGGCGGTGCCGGCAGTGCCCACCAGCACGGTTCCCGACGGGTCGGGGATGAGCCGGGCGACTTCCATTCGCTGCTGCATCTGCGCCAGCTCGCGGCCGATCTTCTCGCCCATGGCCGCTTCGTCTCCCTTGCCCTCGGTCAGACGCACCACCCCCAAGGGAAGGCTTTCCACGAAAAGAGGGCGACCACTCCGAGCTAGGCTGTACTCGGTGCTGCCGCCCCCTACATCGAACATGAACAGCTCTTCCGGATTTCCCTCCAGCCCGGCGGTGATTCCCCGCAGCGTCAGACGGGCCTCAACCTCCCCGCCGATCACCGCCAGCGGAATGCCGGTTTCCCGGCGGACCCGCTCAACAAACAGGGCACCATTGGCGGCATCCCGCACCGCACTGGTGGCGACGGCCCGCACGTCCGTCACTCCGCGGTGATCGATCTGGCGACGAAACTCGTACAGACAACGCATGGCCCGCTCAATGGCTTCATCGGCCAGACCGGTCTGGCGGCTGAAGCCGCCACCCAGGCGGATGATGACCCGGGACAGGACCAGTTGCTCGAAACGGCCGCCGGGATAACAGTCGGCAATCAGCAGCCGTGCGGTATTCGTTCCCAGGTCAATGGCCGCGACTCTGCATGCCATGCCTACTTACCGTCCAGAATCCGTTCCTTCAACTCCTTGCCCACCTTGAAAAAAGGAAGCTTTTTGGGTTTCACCTCAATCGGCTCGCCGGTCTTGGGATTGCGGCCGGTATAGGCACCGTACTCCTTGACCACGAAGCTGCCCAGTCCCCGGATCTCGATCCGGTCGCCGCTGATCATCGCTTCACTCATGGAGTTGAAAATCATGTTGACTACTTCCTCCGCCCGTTTATGGGAGATGTCCCGCTGGGCGGCAAAGGTTTCGATCAGTTCGGACTTGTTCATGACAGCATGCTCCTTTTGATATCGAGTAATGACTCGTAACGTTTATGACAGGGAAAAGAGTGCCACGGTTTCCAAGTGGGCGGTCTGGGGAAACATGTCCACCGGTATCGCGCGCTCCAGCCGGTACCCATGGCCGGCGAGCACTGCAGCGTCGCGGGCGAAGGTAGCCGGATCGCAGGAAACGTAGACCAGTCGCTCTGCCTGCAGCGGTCTCAGCCGACAGACCACCTCGGCGGCACCGCTACGGGGTGGGTCCAGCAGCACCGCTGCGAAACGCTCACCGGCAGCCACCAACCGCTCCACCTCGTCCACAGCGGAACGGCATCTGAAAGTGCTATTGTTTACACGAAGTTGACGTGCATTGTCAATCGCCGATGCGATGGAGGGGGGGTATTCCTCGACGCCGACCAGCTCCGTGACCAAGCCGGCCAGCGGCAGCGAGAGGTTGCCGTTGCCGCAGTAGATATCCAGCAGCCGCTCGTCAGGACGCACTGCCAGCAGCTCCCGCACCAGATTCACCAGCACCCGGTTCTGTCCCCGGTTCACCTGGGAAAACCCGCCGATATCGTAGCCAAGAGGCATGGGGGTTTCCCCGGCAGCGCCCCCCGGCACCAGATAGGTCAGACGTCCCCCGCCGAACACGGCCAGCAGACTCTCTTTGCGCCCCGGCTGCACCCACAGGCCGGCAAGTCCCAGTTCAGCCTGCCGCTCCAGCAGCAGGGCACGGAGACGCTCCGGCTCCCGGCCGATGTAGTGAACCACCGCAACGACCCCCTCCTCCCCTTCCTCGATACTGAGCTGGGGGATGCGGTTACGGTCCGGCAGCAGGGTGAGCACCAGCCGTAGCCGTTGCATGGCGGTGTTGATGGCCGGCGTCACCACCGGGCAGCCGTCCGGGAGATCGATCACATAACGGGAGCCGCGCCGATAAAAGCCGACCGCCAGCCTTTCCGCCGCGGAGAACAGCTTGAATTGGGCGCGGGCACGGTAGCCGTACGGGTGCGGGGCTGCAACGGTCTCCTCCACCGGCGGCGCGACAAGCCGGGCGATCCGCTCAAGGCTCTCCACCAGAAGGGCACGCTTTGCCCGGCATTGCAGGGCATAATCGATATGCTGCCAGCTGCAGCCGCCACACTGGCCGAAAACCGGACAGGAAGGCTCCGTCCGCCAGGATGATGGTTCCCGCAACGCCGACAGCTCTCCTTCCAGGTACGAACGCTTCCGGCTGGTAACCCGCAGGGTCAGCCGGTCTCCCGGCGCCGTGAACGGCACAAAACAGGCCACGCCGTCCAGTCGTCCGACACCGTTACCGCCGACAGCCAGCCGTTCAATGATGATTTCGGGCTCACTCATGCCGGCACGGGGATGCCACGCACCACTTTCCGGCGGCACTTGGCGGATTTACCGGCAATGAAACCGGCGGCAAATCGGGGATGGGAAAGAAAGGGTACCACGTGGTGCTCAAAACGCTGGACAAGCTCCCGGCGCACCGGCTCCAGCAGATCCTGGCGCACCGCCATCCGTTCCAGCCGCTGCACATACATGACGCATTCCCCCAACAGATGCCGAGCCTCGTCGCAGGCTGCGGGGCCGTCGAACAGTTCGGGACGCAGCGCCACCGGACAGCGGGCTTCCAGGGCCACCTGCCAGTAGCCGCCGAAATAGTGACGGGAGACATCCCACAGTTCCACCCGCAGTCCGTTGGATAGTTCCCGCGCAAAGAGCAGCAACGGCTCAACCATGGCGCTCCTCCTCCATCCGGCGCACCAGCCCCACTACTTTTTCCACCACCAGCTCTTCAAGCAGGCGCCCTTTCTCCGCCGACGCCTTCGCGGGGTTCCCCCAGACGCCGCCGGGCCAGTAGCGCCGCTTGTCCCGCACCAGCAGCCCCACCGGAAAGGTCGGATACTCCTCCGGCGCACTCCCCCGCACCAGCTGGGGATGGCTGTGCAGGATACGGGAGGTCTCGATTTCACCGGCATGGGCGTCACCGGCAGTCTCCACCAGTCCCCTGCCCGCCTCCCGGGCCAGCTCGTATTCGGTGGCAACGGCCATGGCCAGCTCCGGCAGTTCATCCAGCAGCTCCTCACCGGCATCCTGCAACGCCATCCGGTGGGCGCCGCCCGCATGACCGGTTAACGCCAGCACGGTACGGAATCCCTGCCGGTAGAGGGAGCGGACGATATCCTTCAGCAGTGCTTTGAGCGTGGCGGTGGAAATGGAGACGGTTCCGGGGTGAGCGGCGGTGGAGCGGCAGTTGCCGTAATGGACCGGCGGCGCCACGAAAAGCGGTGTCCGCTCCGCTGCGCGACGGGCCACCTCCATCGCCTGGATGGTGTCGGTGGACAACGGCAGATGCGGCCCGTGTTCTTCCAGCGCACCAAAGGGAATAACAACGGATTGACAGGTCTTGAGCGCTTCTTCGACCTGGGTCATGGTCATCTCGGCCAAGATCATGCCACCCCCAGCATCCGGTGGGTCTGGGGAATCACCCGCACCTCGCGCACAAGCGACGCAGCCAGGGCCTGCCAATGCAAGAGCCGTGACGGCGCAACCGTCACGCGCCCCCCATGGCCGGTTACCGGCTGAATGATCAGCGGGATGCCGGCATCGGCCTCCGACACCAGGTCGCAGGCTATCAGCAGCTCCTGATCCGTGGTCGCCTCCCCCACGATCACTTTCACCGCCAGGTTCGCCTCACCGGCCAGCTCCAGAAAGCGACGGTGCTGTTCCCAGAGAGGTGGCAGGCCGGTTGAGGAGGGAAGCTTGATATCCATGCTGATATGATCAACCAGGGGAAGCAGCAGGGGCAGGGCATCGGAAAGGGTGCCGTTGGTCTCCAGATGTACCGGCAGGATTTCTCGCAACCGGGGAAGCCAGACCGCCAGAAGCTCGCCATGCAGCAGCGGCTCGCCGCCGGTGATGCTGAAGGAGTGATGGGCGCCGGGCAGCTCGCTGCACCAAGCCTCGGCCAGATCGCACACCCTGGACAGTGTCACCGGCTGGGGAATCTCGCGAAACAGGCCGCTGCCGGGCTCCGTCTCAATCCGGCACCTCTCCGGCGCCAGCAGGGCGGTATCGCAGTAGCTGCACTGGAGGTTGCATCCCGGCAAGCGCAGGAAAATCTGGCGATACCCAAGATACGCTCCCTCTCCCTGCAGGGAAGAGAACAGCTCGATCAGGTCGGTGGCGCTGTCAGTCTTCATAATATTCAGCGCAGGCGTTCTCCGACTCCCAGACCCCGATCCGCTCCACCGCCACGTTGCCGTTGTTCAGGCGAACCGAAAGCTGCTGGTACAGGTAACGGGCGATATTCTCCGACGACGGGGAAATGTTTTTGAAAAACTCGTGTTGATTGACGTACTTGTGATCCAGCTCCTCAAGCAGCAGATTGGTTTCACGCTTCAACACCTTGAAGTCGATGGCAAGGCCTGCCTGATCGAGTTCCCGGGCCACGATGGTCACTTCCACTTTCCAGTTGTGGCCGTGGAGGTTTTCGCAGTCCCCCTGGTAGTTGATCAGATTGTGGGCGGCGGCAAAGCCGGTTTTGATGGTCAGACGGTACATGGTTAACGACTCCTTGCGACAAGTGGTTCATCATACTACACAAAAGAAGGGGCAACCGCAAGGTTGCCCCGGGACTATCAGAACTGTGCGTGGCGCGGGCTTGCTTATTCCGCTTTCAGGGCCTGCTCCAGGTCGGCGATGATATCCGCCACCCCCTCGATACCGATGGAAAGCCGGATAAAGTCGGGGGTAACGCCCGTGGCCACTTGCTCTTCAGCGGAGAGTTGCTGGTGCGTGGTGGTGGCAGGATGGATCACCAGGGTCTTGGCGTCGCCGATGTTGGCCAGATGGGAGGCCAGCTTGACGTTGTCGATAAAGCGGACCGCCGCCTCCTTTCCCCCCCTGATGCCGAACCCGATGATGGCCCCGGCGCCCTGGGGAAAATACTTTTGAGCGCGGGTGCTGTCCGGATGGCTGGCCAGCCCCGGATAGTTGACCCAGGCCACCTGGGGATGTTTTTCCAGCCACTGGGCCACTTTCAGGGCATTTTCAACATGGCGCGGCATACGCACATGCAGGGTTTCCAGACCTTGAAGTATCTGGAACGAGTTAAAGGGGGAGATGCAGGCCCCCATGTCACGCAGGATCTGCACCCGCATCTTGATGATAAAGGCGATCGGCCCCACCGCATCCCAGAACACCGCGCCGTGGTACGCCGGGTCAGGCTCGGTGAACTCCGGAAACTTGCCGTTGTCCCACGGAAATTTTCCGCCGTCCACCACGCAGCCGCCGATGCTGGTGCCATGCCCCCCCATGAACTTGGTCAGGGAGTAGATCACGATGTCGGCCCCGTGCTCCAGCGGCCGGAACAGGACCGGCGTGGTGGCGGTGTTGTCCACCACCAGCGGGATGCCCGCCTCGTGGGCGATTTTCGCAATGGCCTCGAAGTCGTCGATGTTGTTGCGGGGATTGCCGATGGACTCGCAGTAGATCAGGCGGGTATTCTCATCAATGGCGGCACGGAAGTTCTCGGGGTTTGAGCTGTCAACGAACCGGGTGGTGATGCCGCAGCGGGGCAACGTATGATTGAACAGGTTGTAGGTACCGCCGTACAACGCCGAGGCGGACACGATATTCTGACCGGCCTTGGCCAGAGTCAGCACCGTGGCCGTAATGGCCGCCTGGCCGGAGGCAAAGGCCAGGGCCGCGGCGCCGCCGTCCAGGGCCGCCACCCGCTTTTCCAGCACGTCGGTAGTGGGGTTCATCAGTCGGGTGTAAATATTGCCGAATTCCTTGAGAGCAAACAGGTTGGCGGCATGTTCACTGTTCCGGAAAGCATAGGAGCTGGTCTGATAGATCGGTACGGCACGGGAAAGGGTTGTTTCGTCGGGGGTTTGTCCGGCATGGAGGGCACGGGTGTCAAGCGTCGGTGTTTCACTCATCGGTTTGTTCTCCTTTTCAGTGTAAATCCCGATCCGCTTTTACCATAGTTTCAGTCAAAATACACCACCCGCAATCACAACAGCAGCTTGGTCAGGTTACCGGAAAAAGAACAGACCCGGTCGCGTCCCGCCTCCTTCGCCTCGTACATGGCCGAGTCGGTCACCCGGATCAGGCTTTCCCGGTCAGTGGCGTCATCGGGAAAGGTGCCGACGCCGAAGCTGGCGGTAATCGGGATCCTGGTGCCGTTGTCGGTGAGGAAACGGTGGGCATGGAACCGCTCCAACATGTTGTGGGCCACGGTCATGGCCCCCTGCTTGCCGGTGTTGGGCAGCACGATGATATACTCGTCTCCGCCGTAACGGGCACCGCGGTCTGACGACCTGATATGGTTCCTGACCAGGTGTCCCACCTCCGCGATCATCCGGCTCCCCACCAGGTGGCCGTAGGTATCGTTTACGGACTTGAACCGGTCGAGATCGAAGAACAGCAGCGATACTTGGCTGTTGTAGCGCCGCGCCCGATCTATTTCATATTCCAGCAGTTCCTGAAAATAGCGGGCGTTGTAGAGACCGGTCAGGTCGTCGGTGATGACCAGCTCGCTGACCCGTTTGTAGTTGCGGGCGTTGTCGATGGCAATGGCGGCAAAGTCGGCCACGGCTCCCAGAAGGGGCAAATCCGCCTCCTCGAAACTGCGCTCACTGGCAGAGTTGATCAGCTCGATCACCCCCAGCACCCGATCACGGATTTTGAGCGGCACGCAGAGGATGGAACTGACCGGATACTCCACGGCATCGGCCACATGGCGGGCAAACCGTTCGTCCCGCATCACATCCGGGATCAGGAGCGGCTCGCCGTGCTGCGCCACCCAGCCGGCAATCCCCTCCCCCATCTTCAGGTTGATCCCCTTCAGTTCGTTGGCCACCGGCGACACGGCGATTTCGAAGTGCAACTCGCCGGTGGAATCGTTCACCAGCAGGAGCGACCAGGTTTTGGGCTGCAGCAGCCGCTCAACCTGGGACATGATCTCCTGCAGCACGTCCCGCAGCTCCAGGGAAGAGATGATGGTCTTGCCGATTTCCAGCAGCGAGGCAAGCTCGGCATTCCGCCGGGCCAGCAGTTCCAGCATCCGCTCCGGATCGTGCGCTTGATCAATGGTCATCATGGACGTACCTCGGCAGCCGCTTTATCCGAGTATTCGGGCAAGATCGCCCGAGCCTTCACGAAGAATTTCAATGCGATCCCCCACCAAGCTGACCACGGAACTGACATCGGTGGTGAGCAGTCCACCGTCGATCACCAGGTTCAGCTGGCTGCCGAACTGACGGTTGATCTCCAGCGGGTCCCCCACGGGCTCCTCGCCGCTCAAATTGGCGCTGGTGGTGACGATCGGATTGCCCAGCTCCCGCACCAGTGCCGAGCAGATCGGATGATCGGGCATCCGCACCCCTACCGTTTTCTGGCGCGTTGTCAGAAGATCGGGAACCTCACGGCTGGCCTGCAGCACAAAGGTATAGGGACCGGGCAGGCAGCGCTTCATGATCTTGAAGGCATGGTTGGTCAGGCGGGCGAACCGGGCCACTTCGGACAGGTCGGCACAGATGAAGGAAAAGGGTTTGCGGCGGTCCCGCTGCTTGATCTGGTAGATCAGCTCCAGTCCCTTCTTGCTGAAAATGGAACAGCCGATGCCGTAGGTGGTGTCGGTGGGGTAGGCGATAACGCCCCCTGCCTTCAGAACGGACACCACCTGGGCGATCAGCCGTGGCTGCGGATGGTGTGGATTGATGGCCAGCAGCATGAAACTCAGTCCTCCGGGTTCAGGTCTTCCAGCTCACGGATGACGAAGCGGCCATGCTTCTGAATCAGGCGGTCGTCGAACCATATCTCTCCGTCACGCATCAGGCGTACCATGTCCCAGTGTACGGCGGAACGGTTGCCGTTGTCCGCCTCGTCGTAAGCCTGACCGGGGGTGAAGTGAATGGAGCCGAAGATTTTCTCGTCGAACAGGATATTACGCATCGGCGTTCTGATACCGGGGTTGACCCCCAGGGAAAATTCACCGATATAGCGGGCCCCTTCGTCGGTATCGAGAATCTTGTTGAGGGGGCCGGTCATCTCCCCGGCAGTTGCCTTCACGATCTTGCCATCCCTGAATTCCAGCCGGATGTTGTTGAACTCCCGTCCCTGGTACAGGGTGGGACAGTTGTAGGTAATATGCCCCTGCACCGAGTCCCGCACCGGCGCCGTGAATACTTCGCCATCGGGAATATTGAAGCGGCCGTCGCACTTGACGCTGTTCAGTCCCTTGATACTGAAGGAAAGATCGGTGTCCGGCCCCTTCAGGCGGACCGACGCGGTTTTGTCCATCAGCTTCTTCAGCTTTTCCATCTTGCGGGATTCGACCGCCCAGTCGACATTGCAGGCGCCAAAGAGATAGGACTCGTACTCCTCCAGGGACATGCGGGCCTCCTGGGCGCCACCGTGGGTGGGGAAGCGGGTCACCACCCACTTGGTATGCTTCACCCGCTGGTCCACCAGGGGACGGGTCAGTTTCTGGTAGGCCCCCATCGCCTTCTGGTTGCTGGTGGCGTTGACCATGGAGTTCTCGCCGGCGGAAATACCGATGTAGGCGGTGAGGGTCTTGTAGAAGTCCAGCTTGTGTTGCGGAAAGACTTCCAGCTGGCGTTTGGAGGCAAGGTTGTAGAACTGCCGGTCGATCTCCGGGTCGGAAAAACTATATTCGACATAGTCGGCTCCCCGCTTCAGGCAGAGGGCGTACAACTCTTTCACCAACGGCGCCGCCTCGAAACCGGCGGCCGAGATCAGTACCCGGTCACCTTTTTTGATACGGGTGGAATAATCGACCAGAACCCTGGCCATTTCGGCTACGCGGGGATCGTACATCTGAAAGCTCCTTTTCCGCTCCGGAGGCTCCCTACGGGCTTATGCTGCCCCATGGCATATCCGGGCCCAGTTTTCACTTTGTATCGGGGGCGCTTTGCGTTACAACAGCGTGTCACCTACCGTCAGGAGGGAGTTTTTACATGAAACCCCGCGAGATTGAAACCAAAATTATGAGTCCGCTGCTGGGCAGCACCATCCCGCTGCCGAGCCGCGCCACCGACGGTTCCGCTGCTCTGGATCTGCGTGCCTGCATCGACGTTCCCACGACCATCCAACCCGGCGACACCGCAATCATCCCCAGCGGCATCGCCATCAGCATCCACGACCCGGCACTGGTGGCGATCCTGGCCCCCCGCTCCGGCCTGGGGATCAGGCACGGCATTGTGCTGGCCAACGCTATCGGCGTCATCGACAGCGACTACCAGGGGGAAATCATGGTGGGGCTACGTAATCAGGGTGAGGTGCCGTACACCGTGACACCGGGAGAGCGGATCTGCCAGATGCTGTTCATGCCGGTGGTACAAGCCGACCTGCGGGTCGTCGAGGCGTTCAGCGAGGAAAGCGTGCGGGGCAGCGGTGGGCTGGGGTCGACGGGGAAACATTAAAAACCTTAATGCATCGCACGCGGATCATATCTGATTTTGGCGGATGTATGCGGATAAACATTAGATAGATAAGATTTTAAAAATCCGCGTACATCCGCTCAATCAGCATAATCTGCGTGCCATTGCCTTTGATCTGCCTACGCCAAAATCCCCCGGCAGTCGTCGAAGCAGTGCCCGTCCATTCTGCCCATAATCTGGATGTTCAGGCTTTCCTCCCGGAACAGCTCGTTTGCCAGACGGAGCAGATCGTCGGCGGTGACGGCGTCGAGCCCGGCCATTATCTCCTCGATCGGCTGGTAGCGGCCGAAATTGAGATAGCTGCGGGCCAGCCGCGACATGTAGCTGTCGCTGGACTCCAGGGACATCAATATCTTCCCCTTGATCTGCTCCCTGGTGCTGTCCAGTTCGTCGCGGGGTACCGGCTCCCGCTTCAGGCGGGCCATTTCGGCCAGGATGATTTTCAGCGATTCGCAACTGCGCTCCCGCTCGGTGCCGGCGTAGACCGCCAGGGAACCGGCATCGGCAAAGGAGGAGACGTACGAATAGACCGAATAGGCCAGTCCCCGTTTTTCCCGTATCTCCTCGAACAGCCGTGAGCTCATCCCCCCGCCCAGGATGGCGTTCAGGGTCATCAGGGCATAGCGGTCCGGCGAGGTGACCGGCAGTCCCTCGGTTCCCAGGCAGAGCAGGGTCTGCTCCAGATCGCGTTCGCACAACTCCAGCACCTGGCCGGAACTGCTGCGACCCGCCGTCCCCCCCTCGCGGCGCGGCTCACCGGGGAGCATACGGGAAAACGGTTCCTGCAAGAGGTCGATCAACGCCTGATGCTCCACGCCGCCGGCCGCCGCAATCATGATTTCGCTGGGACGGTACCAGTGGTCCCGGAAGCCGACGATCTCGTCACGGGCAAGGGACTCTATGGTCTCGGCAGTGCCCAGGATCGGATGCCCCAGGGGGTGTCCCTTCCAGAAACTGCGGTGCAGCCGGTCGTGGATGCTCTCCTCCGGCGCATCGTCCCGCATCTTGATCTCCTGCAGCACCACCTTGCGCTCTTTCTCGATCTCATCGGGTGGGAAGGCAGAGTGCAGAAACATGTCGCCGAGGATGTCGGACACCTGCGGCAGCACGCTGGCCAGCGCCTTGGCGTAGTAGCAGACGTACTCGTAGCCGGTGAAGGCGTTGAGCATCCCCCCCAGGGAGTCGATCTCCCGGGTGATCTGGCGGGCCGTGCGCCGCTCGGTCCCCTTGAACAACAGATGCTCGATGAAATGGGCCACTCCCTCTTCGGCGGGCCGCTCATTACGGGCGCCGTTGGCCACCCAGATTCCCAGCGAAACCGTGTGCATCCCCGGCACCTGCTGGGACACCACCCGGACACCATTATCGAACGTTGTTTCCTGTACCATGGGGGACAGTCTACCCCGCTTTTCCATGATTGCAACTCCTCCCATCAGATTGTTGCCCTGCATGCCGGTTTTCTGCTATGAACAGCCCTGTTCACATTCTACCGTTGAAAAGGCCCCCCCATGAACTGTCTCACCACAGCGCTGCCCGGCGTACTGCTGCTGGAACCGAAGGTCTTTGGCGACGACCGCGGCTTCTTCTTCGAAAGCTTCAATCAGCGGGTCTGGCAGCAGGTGACCGGCCTCAAGGTTGCCTTTGTCCAGCACAACCACTCCCGCTCGGCCAGAAACGTCCTGCGCGGCCTGCATTACCAGATCCGCCGCCCCCAGGGGAAGCTGGTGCGGGTCATTGCCGGCGAGGTGTTCGACGTGGCCGTGGATATCCGCCGTTCCTCCCCCACCTTCGGTCAGTGGTTCGGCACCCTGCTCTCCGCAGAGAACAAGCGCCAAGTGTGGATACCGGCAGGGTTTGCCCACGGTTTCTGCGTCACTTCCGACCATGCCGAGTTCCTCTACCTGACCACCGACTACTGGGCGCCGGAGCACGAGCGCTGCATCGCCTGGAACGATCCGTCCATCGCTATTGACTGGCCCCTGGCCGGCGAGCCGCTGCTCTCCGCCAAGGATATGACGGGGACCCCGCTTGAGCAGGCCGACCTGTTTGACTGAGCAGCGCAACGATACCGCCTGGCTGCTGCTGCTGTGCAGCAGCCAGATATTCATCATGCTGGTGTTCATCAACTACTCGGCCATCCTGCCGCTTCTGAAGGCCGAGTGGGGCATGAACAACACCCGGGCCGGCATCATCTTCTCCGTCTACCAACTGGGCTACATCGCCTCCGGCGTCCTGCTCAGTACCCTCTCCGACCGCCTCAATATCCGCTGGATATTTCTTGCCTCCGCCGCCTGGTCCTGCATCGCCAACCTGCTCTTCGCCCTCTGCGCCCACGACTACCTCTCCGGCCTGCTACTGCGGGGGCTGACCGGCATCGGCATGGGAGGAACCTACATGCCGGGGCTCAAGCTGGTGGCGGAACGGTTCGACAGCGCCCGGCGGGGACGGGCCATCGGCATGTATGTCGGAGCCCTGGTACTGGGTGCATCCCTCTCCCTGGTGGTACCGGGAGTGATTGCCGGCATCTGGGGCTGGCGGATCGCCATGATCGCCTGCTCGATCGGCGTCTTCATCGGCATCTGCCTGGCGGTACCGGTCTTTCGCGGTTACCGTCCCCAGCCCGCCGCCACAAGTCCCCGGGGATTTTCCGGCGAAATACTGCAAAACCGCCCCGCACTGCTGGTGATTCTCGGCTACGCCGGCCACATGTGGGAAATGTACGGCATGCGTAGCTGGCTGGCCCCTTTCTTCACCGCTGCCCTTACCGGCTGGGGGATGACGACGGGCAAAGCCACGGTGACCGCAGCGGCCATTGCCGCGGCTCTGGTGGGGCTGGGCACCTTCTCCACCGCCCTCACCGGCCTTCTGTCCGACCGTTTCGGACGTACCCGTACCGTGGCCGCGGTGATGGTCGGCAGCGCCTGCTGCTCCCTCATCTTCGGCTGGCTGATCCATACCACGATCTGGCTGGCGCTGGGGGTGGGCATCCTGTACGGCTGGCTGATTGTGGCGGAATCCCCGGTCTTTTCCACCGCCCTCACCGAGGTGGTGGCTCCCGGTTACCTGGGGGCCGCCATGGGGATGCAGTCACTGGTGGGCTACACCATGGGGATGATCTCGCCGGCGGTGTTCGGCTGGGCCCTGGACCGTTTCCAGGGGTGGCAGCCGCTGCCCGGCATCGACGGTTCCTGGGGACTGGCCTTTTCCACCCTGGCCCTG
Organism: Trichlorobacter ammonificans; assembly: GCF_933509905.1. Taxonomy (GTDB): domain Bacteria; phylum Desulfobacterota; class Desulfuromonadia; order Geobacterales; family Pseudopelobacteraceae; genus Trichlorobacter; species Trichlorobacter ammonificans. Next base: position 2,103,451 of record NZ_OW150024.1, read on the forward strand.
GGGGCGCTCCTGGGACCGCTCTTCATGTGGCGGTTGCACCGCCACCCGGAAAGCGTGCGGATGGCCCAGGGCAGGCGGTAGCGGTTCACACAGATGAGCTCAGCTCCGGCAGAGAAAATACCGGCGCAGCAGCAGCGAGCAGCAGAACAGGGCAAAGGCCAGCAGGATGATAGTGGCACCGGTGGGGAGATTCAGCGCAAAGGAAAGCATGATTCCCCCCGTCACCGAGAGCAGCGACACTCCCACCGCTGCCAGCACCGTCATCCGGAACCCCCGCGCCACCTGCAGGGCCGTGGCCGCCGGCAGGATCAGCAGGGCCGAGATGAGCATCACTCCCACCAGCTTCATCGCCAGCACCACGGTCAGGGCGGTGAGCACCGCCAGCAGACTATTCAGAAAACGGACATTGATGCCGGAGACCGCCGCCAGTTCCTCGTTGAACGTGAGCGCGGCCAGATCGTGGAAATAGAGCCACAGTAAGCCGGTCACCACAACGAACAGGCCCGCTGCCACCAGCAGTTCGGCTCGGCTGATGGCCAGAATGCTGCCGAAGAGGTAGCTCATCAGGTCCACTCCGTACCCGCGCCCCAACACCGCCAGCACCACCCCCAGGGAGACCCCCAGGGAGGAGACGATGCCGATGGCTGCGTCGCCGCCCAGGCGGGCGTTGCCGGCAAGCCGCAGGATCCCCAGGGAGGAAAGCAGCACCACCGGCACGGAAACCAGCAACATGGCCGCCCCCTCCAGCCCGGCGAACAGGGCCAGGGCCACACTGCCGAAACTGACGTGGGCCAGACCGTCGCCGATCAGGGAAAAACGGCGCAGCACCAGGAACACCCCCAGCACGGCGCAGAGCACGCCGATCAGCACGCCCGCCACAAGCGCCCGCTGCATGAAGCCGTAGGTGAACAGTTCAAGAATCATCATGGTCCCGTTATTAGTGCGTTCTCACGCAGAGCCGCGAAGTGCGCGGAGAAAACCGAACATCAAAGGCAATGGCACGCGGATTACGCGGATGTGGCGGATGTACGCAGATTTCAAAATCTTTTTCCTGGTGTGATGTATCCGCACGGATCCGCTCAAATCCGGCCTTTTCCGCGTGCAAGGATTTTCACTCCGTGTTCTCCTCGGCTCCACGTAAGCAGGTTCAATGCCTATGGCAGATCAGGTGCTGGGCATGCTCCCCAAAGAAGGCGGTCATTTCCGGCGAGTAGCAGAACTCGTCGAATCCGCCCCAGAAGAGTACCGTCTTGTCCAGGTAGAGCATCCGCGAGGCATGGGTGCCGATGACGCCGATATCGTGGGTTACCAGCAGTACCGTCGTGTTGGTAGTCCGGTTCATGTCGCCCACCAGTGCATAGAACTGCTCCCGTATCTCCGGATCAAGGGCCGCCGTCGGCTCGTCCAGGATCAGCAGGCGGGGGGAAGCAACCAGGGCCCGGGCCAGTAACGCACGCTGCTGCTGACCGCCGGACAGTTCGCCGATCAGCCGTTTTCCCAAGTGGGCGATTCCCAGCAGGCCAAGGACCTCCTCGACCCGACGATGATCCTGCTGCTGCATCCGCCGGGGAAATCCCTTGCCGGCCAACAGTCCCAGCCGGACCACTTCCGTGACCGTTGCCGGGAAGGAGGGGGTGAGCGGTCCCAGGTTCTGGGGCAGGTAGCCCACCAACTGCCACTGCCGGAACTGCTCCAGGGGGGTGTCGAAGAGGCTGATGGAGCCGGCCGCACGCGGAACCAGTCCCAACAGGGCCTTTACCAGCGTGCTCTTGCCGGAACCGTTGGGACCGACGATCCCCACGTACGCTCCTGCCGGCACCGAAAAGGAGACCTCTTCCAGAACATTCTCCGCTCCGCGGCGGCAAACGATATCCCTGGCCTCGATCACTGCCGGCATGCCAGTCCGGTCCGCAGGTTTTTCAGGTTCTCGTCCATCAGGTCGAAAAAGGTGATTCCCCGGGACAACTCACCCTTGCCCAGATTATGGGCTCCGTGGAGCTTTAGCACGGTGACGCCGGTTTCGCGGCCGATGGTTTCGGCAATCCGGGGCGACAGCAGTTCTTCGGTAAAAACCGCACGGCTGCCGGTGCTCCGCACCAGCCGCACCAGTTCGGCCAGCCGTCGCGGAGTCGGCTCCACCTCGGCGGAGACACCGGCAGCGGCACGGTAGGTCAGGTTGTAACGACGTCCCAGGTAGCCGAAGGCGTTGTGCCCGCCATGGATCACCACCCGGCTGGCGCAGGAGGCCAGACCGTCGCGGTAGCGCCGGTCCAGGTCCTCCAGCCGTGTCGCAAGCTGCGCTGCCCGCTGCCGGTACTGCGGGGCACCGGCGGGGTCGGCCTGGGCAAGGGCCGCGGCAATCCGTTCCACCATCAGCCGACTGTTGGCGAAATCCAGCCAGACGTGGGGATCGACACCATGCTGTTCGCCGGCAGGATGCTTGTCGTGATCAGCGTGTGCCGCCTCATCATCGAGCTCCAGCAGCGACACCCCTTCGGCAGCCGCCAGGACCCGCGTGGCGCCGCGATCCGTTCCGGCCAGCAGCCGTCCGGCCCAGGGCTCCATGAACGGTCCGGTATAGACGAACAGCGCCGCCTGCCGGATACGGGCCATCTCCTCCGGCCTCGGCTCGAAGTGGTGCGGTTCCACGCCGGGAGGCAGCAGCAGCGTCACCTCCATTCGCTCCCCCGCCAGGGTACGGGCGAAATCGTACAGCGGGAAGATGGTGGTCACCACCACCGGCCGCTTCCGGCTGTCGGCCCGCTTCCCGTCGGCAGGGCAGCCACTCAGCAGCGGCAGCGCCACGACCAGCAGAAGCAGTCTGAACAGTATTCCCATGTCCGGCATCCTTCTTTGGTGCTTCAATGCAAAAAGCCGGGGAAAACACCCGGCTTCCTGCCGAAATCTCGGTACAACATGCTATTCGTCGCCGAAGGCCGCGAAGGACTCCCGCTCAGCCTCGGAGAACATCCGGTCGACGTCCATGATGATCAGCAGACGTTCGGCATGGTTGAACACACCGGTGATGAACTCCTGGTCGATATTGCCGGACACCATGGCCGGCGGCGGCTGGATCTCGCTGGAATGAATCCGGATCACCTCGGAAACCCCGTCCACGATGAAGCCGGTGAGTCCGCCAGCCACGTCCATGACCATGATCCGGGTATGGCTGTCGTGATCGGCATCCATGAGGCCGAACCGCTTGCGCATGGAAATGATCGGGATCACCTTCCCCCGCAGGTTGATGATTCCCTCCACGTAGTGAGGGGTATTGGGCATCTTGGTAATGGCCGGCATCCGGATGATCTCGCGCACCTTCAGCACTTCGACGCCGTACTCTTCATTGCTGAGCATGAAGCTGACCAGCTGGATCAGCTGATCCCTGGTTCCGGCCGCAACGTCGCCCTTCTTGACCAGCGCTGTGGTAGACATGAACAACCTCCTTGAGACGTTTCAAGTGGTGCAGATCAGGCTCAGAACAATACCATTAAATCCGATTGATGCAACACTGTTTTCACCACAGCCCCGCCAGCGGTCCGGAGGCGGCGGCCAGGTCGTCGATCCTGCGTGCCAGCTGCGCTTCCTCCTCCAGCGGTGGCGCGTGGAACGGCTTGCGCCGGGCATCGATCACCAGCGCTCCGCTGCATCCCCAGTGCCGTCCCGTGGTCGCGGCACCGACACCGTAGATATCCACGGCAGGATTGGAGCGGGTAAAGGTAACCCAGAGCAGATTGTCCAAGGTGCGGGCCGTGAACTCGCTGTCGTCGACCAGCACCACCAGCGGCAGTCCCTCCGGCAGGGGACATTCCTGCCAGAAGGCGCAGAAGCGCTCGATGTGCGGGTCCTGCTCCCCCCTCCCCTGCTGCGCCGCACCGGTCTGCACTACCAGCACCCCCGGCAGGGCCAGGCGCGGTGCGCCGCACCCTTCCGGCAACGGCAGGTGGGCGGGCAGTGCGGTGGCCAGGCTGCGCCGCACCGGCCCGGCAGCGGCCATGACCACCTTGGAGCCGCTGTTCAGTCCCTGGCCCGAGTAGTCCAGGGTATCGATGGTGGTGGCGGTCTGGAAGTGAAGGTCCCGCCGCCAGTCCACCCGCGCCAGCAGATGCTGCAGGAACTCGTCGACCTGATGGATATCCAGGGCAGGGTTGTCGTCTTCCGCCACGATCAGCAGGTACTTGGCCAGGGAAAGCTGCCCCTGCCCCAGGATGGCGTTGGCCTGGGTCAAAAGCTCCATGGGGCGGGTCACGCCGTCGTACGGAGTGTACCGTTCGGAACCGATGGCCAGAAGCAGCGGATGGACCCCGGCGGCGTCCACGGCATGGACCGCCTTCACGCCGGGCAGCACCGTGGGGATCAGATCGCCGGTCAGCTCGTGGATGAAGGCGCCGAAGGAGGTATCCTCCTGGGGGGGACGTCCCACGGTGGTGAAGGGCCAGACGGCGTCGGGGCGGTGGTAGACCGCCTCCACCTCCACAAAGGGGAAGGGATGTTCCAGACTGTAGTAGCCCAGGTGGTCGCCGAAGGGGCCTTCCGGCAGGGTTGCCGTGGGCTCGATGGAGCCGACGATGCAAAAGTCCGCCTCGGCCGGCACCGGCAAGTGCCCCGGCAACGTTGCCATCGCTATTCGCTGCCCTGCCAGCAGCCCGGCAAAGGAAAGTTCCGGCATCCCCTCCGGCAGCGGCATCACCGCGGCCACGGTCATGGCCGGGGCTCCACCGACGAAGATGTTCACCTTCAGCCGCTCCCCCCGGGCCTTTGCCTCGGCATGGTGCACCCCGATACCGCGGTGGATCTGGTAGTGCAGCCCTGCCTGCCGGTCCGGTTCATACCGGTTGCCGGCCAGCTGTACCCGGTACATCCCCAGGTTGGATTTCCCGACCCCCGGCTTCAGCGGCGATTCGCTGTACACCTGGGGCAGGGTGATGAAGGGGCCGCCGTCCAGGGGCCAGGAGACCAGCCGGGGCAGCTGCGCCAGGGTGGTACGGCACCTCAGCACCGGTGCGGAGGAGGGCGCCACGGTCTTCGGCAGCAGGTGGCGGGCCTTGAGCCCGGCTCCCAGGCTGTCCAGCGGATCGCGCAGGGCGGTGAACGGATTGATCTTCAGCCGCACCAGGGTTTCGATGGTCTTCAGGCTGTCCCGGAACAGGAAACGGGTCCGTTCCAGGGTGCCGAACAGGTTCCCCAGCAGCGGGAAGGACGAGCCGGTGACGTTGGTAAAGAGCAGGGCCGGTCCACCGGCCCGGTAGACCCGGCGCTGAATCATGCCCGCTTCAAGGTATGGATCCACCGGAATCCCGATGCGGCGAAGCCGGCCGTGGCGTTCCAGATCGGCGATGCAGGACTGAAGATCTGCGTATCCCATGCAGCGATTCTCTTTTCTTGATGGCGTTTGAAACAACATAGGCTATCATCCGGCGCATGTCACTTCAAGCGTGACCATCTCAATGATCCGGCCGACGACGATTCATGCTCAAACCGACCCTGTTCAAAAAGTTTCTCTTCCCGTCCCTGCTCATTGCCCTGGGGCCGCTCCTGGCGGTGTCGGTCCTGCTTTACACCGGCCTGGAGCAGGTACGCGACCACCTGGCCCAGGAAGTGGCCCGGACCGCCGATCGGCAGGTCTCGGAAACCCTCCAGAACCGTGCCCGCCAGGTGGCGGAGTCGATTACCCATTTTCTCAGGGAACGGGAAAACGACCTGCGTTTTCTCTCCCGTTTTTCCCACGACCGGCAGATGCTCCTCGGTTTTTACGCCGTCAGCCGTCGTGAAATCTGGCAGATTCGCAACGGACGGGAAGAACGCCGCCAGATTCCCCTTTACCGCTCCATTGCCCTGATCGGTCCCGATGGCCGGGAGCGACTGGTAGTCCGGGATGGCGAACCTGTTCCCGCGACTGCCCTGCGTGACGTCTCCCGTCCGGAGCAGACCGAATTCAAAACTGAAACCTACTTTCGCGATATTCGGCGGCTGAAGCCGGGAGAGATCTACGTCTCGCGGGTTACCGGCTTTCATGTCACCACCCCGGAACAGCAGGCAGGCCGTCAGTTCGAAGGGGTGATCCGCTTCGGCATGCCGCTGTTCCGTGCCGACGGACGCTTCGACGGTGCCCTGATTCTTTCCCTTGATCATCGCCACCTGATGGAATTCAGCCAGCATATCGACCCCGGTCCCGGCTACAGTTTCGTGGAGCCGAGCTATGAGAGCGCCAACTACGCCTTTCTGTTCGACGACGAGGGCTGGATCATCACCCACCCCAAGTACTGGGATCTGCGGGGACTGGATGCCAACGGCCGGCTGGTCCCCCCCTATTCGGCCCGCTCCAGCCGGGAGGACATCGAAACCGGCCGCATTCCGTTCAACCTCGACCATGCCGGCTTCATCCATCCCAACTACCCGCGGGTCGCGGAGGCGGTCCGCCAGCACCGGGTCGGCTCCGTTGAAACCACCAACGTGGGACGTTCACGCAAGATCATGGCCTACGCACCGATCATCTACGACACCGGCACCTACCGCCGGCACGGCATTTTCGGCGGTGTCACCATCGGCCTGCAGATGGACCAGTATTACGAGCAGTCCAGTTCCGGCAGCCGGCTGATCAACCGGCAGCTGCGCCAGTTCCGCTACCGCAGCGCCTGGATCATGACCCTGACGGCCCTGCTGGCCGCTCTGGCCGCCTGGCGGCTGGCCCGGGGAATCATCAAGCCGATCCAGAAGCTGAACCAGGAGGCCCACCGCCTGGCCGCCGGCGACGCCGCCTCCCCCATCGCCGTTTCCGGCAGCGACGAACTGGCCCAGTTGACCGAAACCTTCAACCACATGGCCCGGGAACTGGAAGAACGGCGCCTGAACCTGCTCTCCACCCTGGAACAGCTCCAGCAGTCGCGGCGCGACATCCTTGATGAGCGGAACTTCAAGGAGAGCATCCTGGAAAGTATCTCCAGCGCCATCCTCACCTTCGACACCGGTGGCCGGCTTACCTCCACCAACAGCACGGCCCACAGTTTTCTCGGCCGGACCTGGCCCCTGGGCAGCCACTACGCAACGGTCTTCAGCGCCTGGGAGGGGGTACCGGCCCGCGTCGCCCGGGCGCTGAGCGAAGGAAGCGGCTACGGGCGGGAGCCGCTCAAGCTGCGCCGGGATTCCGGCATCCGCCATTTCGACCTGGGAATTTTCCCCATCGGTCCGGAGGGGAGCCAGGGACTGACCGTCACCCTGCGGGACGAAACCATCCGGGAAAAGCTGCGGGAGGAGACCATCCGCCTGGACCGGCTGGCCTCGCTGGGCCGGTTGGCGGCCGGTATTTCCCACGAGATTCGCAACCCGCTTACCGGCGTCACCCTGCTTTTGGACGATCTCCATGACCGGGCCGCCCTGGCACGGGAAGACCGGGAGATGCTGGGACGGGCCATGGCGGAGATCGAACGGGTGGAACGGCTGGTAGCCTCACTGCTCAGCTTCGCTTCCCCGCCGCAGGCCGAATTCAGGATGGGACGCCTGGACGAAACCGTACAGGAGGTGGCGCTGCTGCTCAAACGCTCCTGCCGGCGCCAGCAGATCGAGCTGATCACCGACTGCCGCCGGCTGGAACCGTTCCCCTTTGATCCGGACAAGATCCGCCAGGCGGTGCTGAATCTGCTCAAGAATGCCCTGGAGGCGATGCCCGACGGCGGACGGCTGACCCTGAGCCTGCAGGAGGAGGAACAGCAGGCGGTCCTGCGGGTGGCCGACACCGGATCGGGGATCGCCGAGGCGGACCTGCCGCTGCTGTTCGAACCATTCTTCACCCGCAAGGGGGCCAGCACCGGCCTGGGGCTCTCCATCACCCGCCGTATCATCGAGGAGCATGGCGGCAGCATCGTTGCCGAGAATCGTTCCGCCGGGGGCGCCTGTTTCACGGTGCGGCTGCCAATGACGCCGGGCAGGCAGCAATGAAATCGGAACAAGGTTTGCATAAAAAATCGCCCAACAACCTGACCAACGGGCAGAGGACAATGGAATCGATCCTGATCATCGACGACGAACCGTTTATCCGCGAAAACGTCCAGCGGGTGCTGTCGGAAGACGGCTACCGGGTGCTGGAGGCTGCCGACGGCGCCCAGGCACGGGAGCTGGTGCTGTCCGACGAAGTGGACCTGGCGCTGCTGGACCTGAACCTGGGACAGGAAGACGGCCTGGAGCTGCTCAAGTCCCTGCGGGAGCTGGATCCCCACCTGCTGGTGATCATCATCACCGGCTACGGCTCGGTGGAATCGGCGGTGGAGGCGTTGCGCCTGGGAGCCTACGACTACGTCAAAAAGCCGTTCAAGGCCGATGCCCTGCGGGTCATCGTCAAGCTGGCGCTGCAGACCCAGGAACTGAAGCGGGAGGTGCGGGCACTGAAGCGGGAAGGCGGCATGCCGGGCAGCACACCGTTGCTGGGCGACAGTCCCGCCTTTACCCAAGTGGTGAACCAGTTGCGCGACGTGGCCCGTATCCCCACCGCCACCGTGCTGATCACCGGCGAATCCGGCACCGGCAAAGAGTTGGCCGCCCGGGCGATTCACACCCTGTCCGACCGCTGCGACGCGCCCTTTGTGGCGGTCAACTGCGCCTCCATTCCAACGGAACTGATGGAAAGCGAGCTGTTCGGCCACGAGCGGGGCGCCTTCACCGGCGCGGTCATCCGCAAGACCGGCCTGTTTGAGGAGGCCAACGGCGGCACCATCTTCCTGGACGAAATCGGCGACATGTACGCCTCCCTGCAGGCCAAACTGCTGCGGGTACTGCAGGAACGCACCATCCGCCGGGTGGGAGGTGGCCGCGACCTGCCGGTGGATCTGCGGGTCATCGCCGCCACCAACCGCAACCTGCAGGAACGGATCAAACAGGGAACCTTTCGGGAGGACCTCTACTACCGCCTGAACGTGGTGCCGCTCCATCTCCCGCCGCTCAGGGAACGGCGGGAGGATATCGGCCTGCTGGCCAAGTACTTCCTGGACAGCTTCAGCCGCTCCTTCGGAAAATCGTTCCAGGGAATCTCCGCCGCCGCCCTGGAGCTGCTCAGCACCTACGCCTGGCCCGGCAACGTCCGTGAACTGCGCAACGTCATCGAGCGGATCTGCATCATGCGCAACGCCACCTGGCTTGAGCCGGAACACCTGCCGGCGGAGTTGCATGCCGTGATCCTTCCTCCTACCTCCGTCCAGCCCGCCGGCGGCCTGGAACAGGCGGTTGCCGAGTTCGAACGCCAGATGATCGCCCGCGCCCTGGCCGAGACCGACGGCAACGTGGTCAAGGCTGCCCTTGCCCTGAAGATCCCCCGCGGCACCCTGCGCTACAAGATGGAAAAGTACGCTTTATGAGCCGAAACAGAAAAACTCAAAGATTTTAAAGCATTACAAGATCTTTACACATTTTTTATGGCCAAAAACCGCCACTACGTCCCGCCCCCCGCGCTCCCACACCGTCCCCTCCGTTCGAACCAGCAGCATATCATACTGTAATCCCTATAAAAAAACTGAACAGCACCTCCCCCACACCCTTCGGCACACCATTTGCCATAGAACCGCATTCCGCTATGACAGTAACACGCATGCACTCGCTTGCATCACAACTCAAAGGAGGAGTATCCAAATGTTCAAGAAGATCAGCGTTGCCGTTCTGACCCTGGCCCTGGCCCTGCCGCTGGGCGCACAGGCATCCCCCATTGTCATCAAGTTCAGCCACGTGGTCGCCACCAACACCCCCAAGGGAGCCGCTGCCGAGTACTTCAAGAAGCTGGCAGAGGAGCGCACCAAAGGCAAGGTCAAGGTGGAGGTCTACCCCAACAGCCAGCTCTACAAGGACAAGGAAGAGATGGAGGCCCTGCAGCTGGGCGCCGTGCAGATGCTGGCCCCTTCCCTGGCCAAGTTCGCCCCCTTGGGCCTGAAAGAGTTCGAGGTATTCGACCTGCCCTTCATCTTTGACGACTACAAGGACCTCCATGCCGTAACGCAAGGACCGGTGGGGGCCAAGCTGCTCAAGAAGCTGGAAAGCAAGGGGCTGATGGGCCTGGCTTACTGGGACAACGGCTTCAAGGTCATGTCCGCCAACAAGCCGCTCAAGAATGTTGCCGATTTCAGGGGGCTCAAGATGCGCATCCAGTCCTCCAAGGTGCTGGACTCCCAGATGCGCTCCGTGGGTGCCATTCCCCAGGTCATGGCCTTCTCGGAAGTCTACCAGGCACTGCAGACCGGCGTGGTGGACGGCACCGAGAACCCGCCGTCAAACCTTTACACCCAGAAGATGCATGAAGTGCAGAAGTACGTCACCGTCTCCAACCACGGCTACCTGGGCTACGCCGTGCTGGTGAACAAGAAGTTCTGGATGGGCCTGCCGGCCGACATCCGCGCCACCCTGGAAGGGGCCATGAAGGATGCCACCAAGTACGCCAACGACATCGCCAAGAAGGACAACGACGACGCCCTGGCGGCAGTGAAGAAGTCCGGCAAGTCCCAGATCATCACCCTGACCCCGGCCGAGCGCCAGGCATGGAAGAAGGCCATGGACAAGGCCCACAAGGACAACGCTGCCCGCATCGGCAACGACATCGTCCAGGAAGTCTACAAGGCAACCGGCTACAACCCCAACTGAGTCCAACCTGATCAACATCGGCCGCTGCGGCCTCCGCAGCGGCCTTTTTTGCGAACAACTCCGGGAGAGAACCCATGATGAAATATCTGGATCACTTAGAGGAAATTATCATCACCTTCCTCATCGGCGCGGCAACGCTGATCATCTTTGCCGCCGTGCTGCACCGCTACGCCGCCGGCCTGCCGATCCCCGGCCTGCAGGACTGGCTGCTGGGCATCAACCTGGGCTGGGCCCAGGAGCTCTGTATCTACATGTTCGTCTGGATGGCCAAGTTCGGCGCTGCCTACGGCGTCCGCACCGGCATCCATGTCGGCGTGGACGTACTGGTCACCCGCCTGCCGGAGCCATGGCGGATAAAGTGCGTGCTGCTGGGGATTACCGGCGGTGCGCTCTTCACCGGCATCATCGGCGCCCTGGGAGCCGCCTTTGTCTGGGAGAACGGCATGCATTACGCCGTCTACAGCAAGCTGGGGATGGATGTTTCGGAAATCATTGAAGGGCCCATCACGCCGGATCTTGAGTGGCCCACCTGGATCATCTATTCCGCCGTTCCCCTGGGGTCGTTCCTGATGTGCTTCCGTTTCCTGCAGGTGGGCTGGGCGTTCTTCCGCACCGGTGAGCTGCCCCATCACGACCACGGCCACGTGGACGGCATCGAAGAGGAAGCTGTGGACTCCACTGACGCTCTCGAAGAGTACGAGGAGCATAAATTTGACCACGAGACCAGCGGAGGAGGCGTAAAATGAGTTCAACTGCCATCACATTTGAGGTTTTCAGTAAAAAGAAGGCCGCTCTCTGGTTGCTCGGTATTGCCGTCGTATTGTTCGGTCTGAGCTCCCTGGGACATGCCGGTATCGTCTTTGCGCTGCTGGCCGGCCTGATGCTGACCGGCATGCCGATCTCCATCTCCCTGGGCCTGACCGTCTTGGTCTTTCTCTTCTTCTTCTCCAACGTCCCCACCGAAGCGGTGGCGTTAAAGCTCTTCACCGGCATCGAGAAGTTCGAGATCATGGCCATCCCCTTCTTCATCCTGGCCGGCAACTTCCTGACCCACGGCGGCGTGGCCAAGCGGATGATCAACTTCGCCACCGCACTGGTGGGACACCTAAACGGTGGCCTGGCCCTGGGCGGTATCGTGGCCTGCGCCCTGTTTGCCGCGGTATCCGGCTCCAGCCCCGCCACCGTGGTGGCCATCGGCTCCATCCTGTTGCCGGCCATGGTCAAGCAAGGCTACCCGATGAAGTTCGGCGTCGGCGTCATCGGCACCGCCGGCGGCCTGGGAATCCTGATCCCCCCCTCCATCGTCATGGTCATCTACGCCGTTTCCACCAACGCCTCCATCGGCCAGTTGTTCATCGCCGGCATCATCCCCGGCATTCTGCTGGCCCTGACCCTGATGGCCGTCACCTGGGTAGTGGCCAAAAAGCGCAACTACCCCCGGCAGCCACGGGCCTCCTTCAGTGAAATCGTTCGCACCTTCCGCGAGAGTGTCTGGGGACTGTTCCTGATCGTGGTGGTCATCGGCGGTATCTACTCCGGCCTGTTCACTCCCACCGAGGCGGCCGCCATGAGCGCAGTCTACGCCTTCTTCGTCTCGGTCTTCGTCTACCGCGACCTGGGGCTGAAGGACATCCCCAAGGTGCTGCTTTCCTCGGCCAGCATGTCCGCAATGCTGCTCTACATCATCACCAACGCCGTGCTCTTCTCCTTCCTGCTCACCTCCGAACAGGTGCCCCAGAACCTCACCGCCTGGATGGTGGGACTGGGCCTCTCATCCGTCACGTTCCTGATCTTCGTCAATATCCTGCTGCTGGCGGCCGGCAACTTCATGGAGCCCTCCTCCATCCTGCTGATTACCGCGCCGCTGCTCTTCCCCATGGCCATGGAGCTGGGCATCGATCCGATCCACCTGGGGGTGCTGATGACCGTCAACATGGAGATCGGCATGATCACCCCGCCGGTGGGCCTGAACCTCTACGTTGCCAGCGGTATATCACGGCTGGGACTGACTGAGACCACCAAGGCCTGCGCCCCCTGGATTCTGGTGATGCTGGTTTACCTCACCATCATTACCTACATCCCCGCCATCTCCCTCTGGCTGCCCAACCTGCTCTACAAGTAGCAGCCACAAGCCATACCCCCGCACCATCAGCGGGCCTGTCCAACGGACAGGCCCGCTTTTTATCCCGCTGATAGTTTTCTCTGCCCGCCAGTGTTACGGGTGATCATCCTGGGGCCGAAACGCCATTACTTATCATTTCTTTATGGCCAAAATCCGCCACACCATCATGGCTAAAATTCGCCACGAGGCCTTAATACGCCACTGAAGCCGACACGACAAAATCATATACACTTTTATAATTATTGACTAAAAGTTTATTATACTCACATCATGCGCTTCCGGCACACCCTTTGCTCTAAAACGACATCTCAGTTTCCAGGCAAACAGAAGTAGTAAAGAAAACATAAGGAGGAGTATCCAAATGTTCAAGAAGATCAGCGTTGCCGTTCTGACCCTGGCCCTGGCCCTGCCGCTGGGCGCACAGGCATCCCCCATTGTCATCAAGTTCAGCCACGTGGTCGCCACCAACACCCCCAAGGGAGCCGCTGCCGAGTACTTCAAGAAGCTGGCAGAGGAGCGCACCAAAGGCAAGGTCAAGGTGGAGGTCTACCCCAACAGCCAGCTCTACAAGGACAAGGAAGAGATGGAGGCCCTGCAGCTGGGCGCCGTGCAGATGCTGGCCCCTTCCCTGGCCAAGTTCGCCCCCTTGGGCCTGAAAGAGTTCGAGGTATTCGACCTGCCCTTCATCTTTGACGACTACAAGGACCTCCATGCCGTAACGCAAGGACCGGTGGGGGCCAAGCTGCTCAAGAAGCTGGAAAGCAAGGGGCTGATGGGCCTGGCTTACTGGGACAACGGCTTCAAGGTCATGTCCGCCAACAAGCCGCTCAAGAATGTTGCCGATTTCAGGGGGCTCAAGATGCGCATCCAGTCCTCCAAGGTGCTGGACTCCCAGATGCGCTCCGTGGGTGCCATTCCCCAGGTCATGGCCTTCTCGGAAGTCTACCAGGCACTGCAGACCGGCGTGGTGGACGGCACCGAGAACCCGCCGTCAAACCTTTACACCCAGAAGATGCATGAAGTGCAGAAGTACGTCACCGTCTCCAACCACGGCTACCTGGGCTACGCCGTGCTGGTGAACAAGAAGTTCTGGATGGGCCTGCCGGCCGACATCCGCGCCACCCTGGAAGGGGCCATGAAGGATGCCACCAAGTACGCCAACGACATCGCCAAGAAGGACAACGACGACGCCCTGGCGGCAGTGAAGAAGTCCGGCAAGTCCCAGATCATCACCCTGACTCCGGCCGAGCGCCAGGCCTGGAAGAAGACCATGGACAAGGCCCACAAGGACAACGCTGCCCGCATCGGCAACGATATTGTCCAGGAAGTCTACAAGGCAACCGGCTACAACCCCAACTGATTCCTGCCTGATCGACACCGGCCGCTGCGGCCTCCGCAGCGGCCTTTTTTGCGACTATCCCCGGGAGATATCCAATGATGAAATACCTTGACCGTTTGGAGGAGATCGTCATCGCCTTCCTCATCGGTACGGCAACACTGATCATCTTTGCTGCCGTTCTCCATCGCTACACCGCCGGCCTGCCGATCCCCGGCCTGCAGGACTGGCTGCTGGGCATCAACCTGAGCTGGGCCCAGGAGCTCTGTATCTACATGTTCGTCTGGATGGCCAAGTTCGGCGCTGCCTACGGCGTCCGCACCGGCATCCATGTCGGCGTGGACGTACTGGTCACCCGCCTGCCGGAGCCATGGCGGATAAAGTGCGTGCTGCTGGGGATTACCGGCGGTGCGCTCTTCACCGGCATCATCGGCGCCCTGGGAGCCGCCTTTGTCTGGGAGAACGGCATGCATTACGCCGTCTACAGCAAGCTGGGGATGGATGTTTCGGAAATCATTGAAGGGCCCATCACGCCGGATCTTGAGTGGCCCACTTGGATCATCTATTCCGCCGTCCCCCTGGGGTCGTTCCTGATGTGCTTCCGTTTCCTGCAAGTGGGCTGGGCGTTCTTCCGCACCGGTGAGCTGCCCCATCACGACCACGGCCACGTGGAAGGCATCGAAGAGGAGACCGTGGACTCCACCGACGCCCTGGAAGAGTACGAGGAGCATAAATTTGCAGACGAGGCGACCAGGGGAGGTGTGAAATGAGTACCGCCGTAATCGGACTTCAGCAACTGACCAAGAAAAAAGCCGCTATTATACTTGCCGGCATAGCCGTCGTATTGTTCGGTCTGGGCTCCCTGGGGCATGCCGGTATCGTCTTTGCGCTGCTGGCCGGCCTGATGCTGACCGGCATGCCGATCTCCATCTCCCTGGGCCTGACCGTCTTGGTCTTTCTCTTCTTCTTCTCCAACGTCCCCACCGAGGCAGTAGCGTTAAAGCTCTTCACCGGCATCGAGAAGTTCGAGATCATGGCCATCCCCTTCTTCATCCTGGCCGGCAACTTCCTGACCCACGGCGGCGTGGCCAAGCGGATGATCAACTTCGCCACCGCACTGGTGGGACATTTCCGCGGCGGACTGGCCCTGGGTGGTGTGGTGGCCTGCGCCCTGTTTGCCGCGGTATCCGGCTCCAGCCCCGCCACCGTGGTGGCCATCGGCTCCATCCTGTTGCCGGCCATGGTCAAGCAAGGCTACCCGATGAAGTTCGGCGTCGGCGTCATCGGCACCGCCGGCGGCCTGGGGATCCTGATCCCCCCCTCCATCGTCATGGTCATTTATGCGGTGTCGGTGAACGAATCCATCGGCAAGCTGTTCATCGCCGGCATCATCCCCGGCCTGCTCCTGGCAGCGACCTTAATGGGCGTCACCTGGGTAGTGGCCAAAAAGCGCAACTACCCCTGCCAGCCCCGTGCTTCGGTTGGCGAGGTTATCCGATCCTTCCGGGAGAGTTTCTGGGGGCTGTTCCTGATCGTGGTGGTCATCGGCGGTATCTACTCCGGCCTGTTCACCCCCACCGAGGCGGCCGCCATGAGCGCAGTCTACGCCTTCTTCGTCTCGGTCTTCGTCTACCGCGACCTGGGGCTGAAGGACATCCCCAAGGTGCTGCTTTCCTCGGCCAGCATGTCCGCAATGCTGCTCTACATCATCACCAACGCCGTGCTCTTCTCCTTCCTGCTCACCTCCGAACAGGTGCCCCAGAACCTCACCGCCTGGATGGTGGGACTGGGACTCTCATCCGTCACGTTCCTGATCTTCGTCAATATCCTGCTGCTGGCGGCCGGCAACTTCATGGAGCCCTCCTCCATCCTGCTGATTACCGCGCCGCTGCTCTTCCCGGTGGCCATGGAGCTGGGCATCGATCCGATCCACCTGGGGGTGCTGATGACCGTCAACATGGAGATCGGCATGATCACCCCGCCGGTGGGCCTGAACCTCTACGTTGCCAGCGGCATATCACGGCTGGGACTGACCGAGACCACCAAAGCCTGTTTGCCTTGGATTCTGGTGATGCTGGTTTACCTCACCATCATTACCTACATCCCCGCCATCTCCCTCTGGCTGCCCAACCTGCTCTACAAGTAGCAGCCACAAGCCATACCCCCACTCCATCAGCGGGCCTGTCCAACGGACAGGCCCGCTGCATTTCTGACACATCCGTCAGAAAGAGGTCAGTTGCGTCCGCCATCCGATCCTGTTACAAACGCCCCACGCCCGATCGATGCCGGAGAGCCAGCGATGCGTATTCTGATTATTGAAGACGAGCAGAAAATAGCCGAGGCCCTGAAGCGGGGGCTGGAAGCGGAAGGGTACGAAGCGGTGACGGCTGTCACCGGCGAGGAGGGATTCTACTGCCTGAGCACCGAGTTCTTCAACCTCCTGCTCCTGGACCTGATGCTGCCGGGACGGGACGGGCTGGAGATTCTCACCACCATCCGCGACAAGGGGTACACCCTGCCGGTGCTGGTGCTGACCGGTCGCGACACGGTTGAAGACCGGGTACTGGGGTTGGACAGCGGCGCCGACGACTACCTGGTCAAGCCCTTCGCCTTTCCGGAGCTTTTGGCCCGCATCCGGCTGCTGTTGCGTCGGGGCAGACCTGAGCCGATGGGACAGGTATCCCTGGCCGACCTCGAGCTGAACCTCTCCACCCACCAGGCGCTCCGGGACGGACAGCTCCTGGACCTGACCCAACGGGAGTTCGAGCTGCTGGAATATCTGCTGCGGCACCAGGAACACGTGGTCTCCCGCGAGATGCTGGCCCACGACATCTGGAAGGTCAAGGAGCGTTCCACCCCGCTGGACAACGTGATCGACGTCAATATCGCCCGCCTGCGCCGCAAGGTGGACGGCCCCTTTGCCCGCAAACTGATCCGCACCATCCGTGGCGTCGGCTTCATGGCAACGGTGCGGGAGGCCCATGAACCGGCCCACTAACATCCGCCTGCGCTTCACGCTGCTCTACGGCGCCGCCCTGGTGGCGACGGTGGTGCTCTTTTCGGCCGGTGTCTACTACTTTGTGCAGAAACTGCTCTTCAGCCAGATCGACAACCACCTGCGCAAGGATCTGGCCACGGTTGTCGAATACCTGCGCCGCGACCCCGCCGGGCTGGAAAAGCTGGCCCGTTTCGGCTCCGTCCATTATTTCCGGGTACAAAAAAACGGCCGGACGCTGGTCTCGTCCAACGAGTGGCTCGAAAGCGGTCTGCAGTATCAACGGCCCGCTATGGCTTCGTCTCCGGAGCCGGTTTCCGTCATCAACGCCGACAACAAACCCTTCCGCATCATCAGCCGCCAGGAACAGGAAGACCAGCTCCAGTACCTGATCACGGTTGCCCATGAAGAGGGAACCTACCGCCGCACCCTGCGGACCCTGGGCCTGATCATCCTGCTGATCCTGCCGGTCTCCATCGCAGGCTCTCTGGCGGTGGGCTACCTGATCGCCGGCCGGGTACTGGCTCCCATCACGGCCATCACCCAACGGGCAGCAGATATTTCGGCGGAAAACCTGTCGGCCCGGTTGCCGGTGGACGGCAGTGACAACGAACTGAGCCGGCTGGCCGTGGTCTTCAACCAGACCTTCACACGCCTGGAGGAGTCTTTCGAACGGCTGCGGCGTTTCACCGCCGACGCTTCCCACGAGCTGCGCACCCCGCTGACCGCCATCCGCAGCATCGGCGAAACCGCCCTGCAACAGCAACCCGGCGCGCTGGACTGCCACGAAACCATCGGCAGTATCCTTGAGGAAACCGATCGGCTGGTACAAACCGTGGAAGCGCTGCTGATACTCAGCCGCGCCGACAGTCAGGCCCTTGAGCGGCAACCGGTGGATGTCGGCGAGCTGGTGGCTGACGTTGTCGACTTCCTCGGCGTGCTGGCTGAGGAAAAAAGCCAGAGGCTGCACTATCTCCGCAATACCGACCTGACCATTGCCGCCGATCCCGGCGTGCTCCGGCGCGCCTTTCTCAACCTGCTGGACAATGCCATCAAGTATTCACCGCAGCGGGGTGATATCACCATCGCCCTGTTCCGTAACGAACAGGGCGAGACGCTGCTGGACTTCGTCGATTGCGGTCCCGGCATTCCGGATGAGGAGAAGGAGCGGATCTTCAACCGCTTCTATCGTCTCGACGCCGGGCGGGCCCGCACGAACGGCGGTACCGGCCTGGGACTCGCCATCGCCAAAACCGCCGTCGAAGTCCACGGCGGCACCATCACCCTGCTGGATGCCCCATCAGGTGGCGCATGCTTCCGGATCAGTTTTCCCGGCTCCCGATCCTGACGGGAATGTCAGGAAAGCGTCAGTTGTCCCCCCTCACCGCCTTTGTTACAAAGGGATGCACGAATTCAATTCAATTTTCGGCAGCTCCGAAGCTCGAACACCAGAGGAGGAACAGCATGTACCGGACCGTAATGGCAGCAGCCCTGATCCTGACCGCCCTGCCCGCACTGGCGGCTCAGTATCCCACGGCACAACAGGCGGAGATCGCGCACCGCGCCACCTACGTTGGTGGCGACGCCTGCAAGGAGTGCCACGGCGACATCCACGCCACATGGAAAACCACCTGGCATACCCTGAAGGCAACCCAGGGGCCGGCACTGGGCAAGCAGAACGAGAAGAACATCTACGAGTGGGTTCGCAAGGACTGGGACAAGCTGGACACCTACCTGATCCTGGACCAGAAGGACAAGAACACCAACTACGTCATGACCAGGAAGATCAAGCCGGAAGAGGTCGGCTATGTGGTTGGCCAGATTCGCAAACAGCGCTACCTGGCCTACTATGACGGCTCCCCCACCGAGGCGTGGCTCCAGACCACCAAGGACGGCGGTATCTCCTGGAGCATCGACAAGAGCACAACCGTTCAGTTCCCCGGCAACAAGGACCGTGCCGGCTGGAAATTCCTGGTACTGGAAATGAAGCCGAAAGCCGGTGAGCTGAACAAGAACAACTACGGCGAGTACCGTTCATGGCAAGAGCGCTGCATCGGCTGCCACACCACCGGATTCGATGCCAAAGCCTGGGACACGGCCAAGGCGGAATTCAAAGCCGGCAAACGCGCCGACCTGAAGGACACCTTTGTTGCCGACCTGCGCGTAAGCTGTGAAATGTGTCACGGCCCCGGTGGCGTGCATGTAAAGAGTCCAAGCAAGGAAAACATCATTCAACCGGCAAAAATCACCGATGTTGCCGCACGTCAAATGGTCTGCGGTCAGTGTCACACACGCCCCGACAAGAACAACCACAGTCCGCTGGCCCAGGATCTGCGCGGTTACCGTCTGGGCGACCGCTACCAGGACTTCGCCTCCTATACCCGTCCGGCATGGGGCAAGGGCAACCGTCAGGTATCCATCGACGGCAAGGGGCGCCGCGACCATCAGATGGATATGGATATTCAGCTTTCCGTCACCATCAAGGGCGCCCACAGCGTTCATGCACAAATGGCCTGTTTCGACTGCCACGACTCGCATAGCATCGGTAACAACACGCAGAACCCGCGCCTGAAGAAATCCAAGGTCGAAACCTGCGCCGCCTGCCACAAGGGTCAGGCCGAGGCCGTGCTGAAGGTTCTGGATGGCCGCAAGGGCTGGGAAAAGGCGGGGTACCCCAACTGGGGCACCGAGTACGGCCGCAACGCCAACAATCAGCACATCTTCAACTTTGATGAGCAGGGCCGTTCCTATGGCCTCAAGCCGTCCCAGTACCACTGGGCCCTGAAGAAGGATGGCGACGCCAAGAAAGAGGCCGACTGGTCCGCCATCTGGCCCTGGGAAAAGGCAACCTGCGAGAAGAAGGGGATGACCGTCAAAGTGGGCGCCAAGCCCTGGGAAATGTAACACCCGGCAGATGAACCGCCGCTAAAAGGCCGCTTCTCCAGGAGCGGCCTTTTGGTCGTTTCTGTGGTATACATCGAGAAAACGTGATCGGGCGGGATAACGTCATGCTACGTGCTGAGCAGCTTGAAGTGGTACGCACAAACCGGGAGGGGACCACTGTCCGCATCCTGCACGGCATCTCTTTTACCGCCCGCCCCGGAGAAATCACCGCCATCGTTGGCCCCTCCGGCAGCGGCAAGAGCACGTTGATTCGCCTGCTGAACCGGATGAGTGACCCCACCGCCGGCACCATCTTCCTGCGGGACCGCTCCATTGCCGCCATCGATCCCCTGGAACTGCGCCGCCGGGTGTCCATGGTGCTGCAGAAGCCGTTCATGTTCGACGGGACAGTGCTGGAGAATCTGCAGCGTCCCTTTCGCTACCGGCGGGAGGTGCCGCCGGACGGCGATAGTGATACGCTGACAGAGCTGATGGCCCTGGTTCGCCTCTCCCCCGACCTGCTGCAGCGCGACGCCCGTTCCCTCTCCATCGGCGAACAACAACGGGTCAACGTGGCCCGTGCCCTGATTACCGGTCCCGAAGCACTGTTGCTTGACGAACCGACCAGCGCGCTGGACCGCCCCACCGCCGACCGCCTCGGCAGCACCCTGCACGATATCTGTCACACCCGTCAGCTGACCGTGATCATGGTCACCCATGACCTGCGCCTGGCCCGGCGGAACGCCGATCATCTGCTCTATCTGGAAAAAGGGTGCATTCTTGAGGATGGTCCGGCGGCGGCACTGCTGACCCACCCGCGCACCGGTGAGCTGCGGCGGTTTCTCGACGATCCGGCGGATGAGGAGGAGTGATGGAAACAACACACCTGGTGAGCCTGGGACTGACGGAACTGCTGCTGGCCTACGGTCTGATCCTGCTGGCCGCAGGCTTGGTCCGGCTGGAGCGGATCGGCCAGGAATGGCAGATGATCCGGGCCTCGTTGCGCATGGTGGTGCAACTGATCGCCGTGGGCTACCTGCTGCACGTCGTCTTTGCCGTCCGCAACCCCGGGCTGGTGCTGCTGATGCTGCTGGTGATGGCGCTCTTCTCGCTGCAGGTGCTGGGTTCGCGGGTGCAGCACCGGATGCCCCGCTTTTACCGGATCGTCGGCAGCTCACTGCTGGCGGGTTGCGGCGGGGTCACCTTCGTCTTCTGTGCCCTGGTGGTGGGGTACACCCCATGGTACGATCCCCGCTACCTGATCCCTCTTGCCGGCATGATCGTGGGCAACTCCATGAACGGCGCCAGTCTGGCCGCCGAGCGGCTTTCATCGGAGCTGCATGAGCGGCGGGACGAGATCGAAACCGCCCTCTGCCTGGGAGCCTCGTCCCGCCAGGCGGCGGAAAACGCCGTGCGGTCCGCCTTCCGGGCCGCGCTGATGCCCACCGTCAACACCATGGCCGCCACCGGCATCGTTTCACTGCCCGGCATGATGACCGGCCAGATCCTCTCCGGCACCGCCCCGATCCTGGCGGTACGCTACCAGATCGCCATCATGTGCGCCATCACCGCCGCCGTGGCGGTTACTTCGTTCATGATCCTGCTCCAGGGGCACCGCCAGTACTTCACTTCGGCCCATCAGTTGAAAGAGCGGGAGCTGCTGTAATTCTGATTCCATTTCAAGGCACTATCTTCGTTGGCTCGTCTTGGGCTCCTCGATGTACTGCGTGTACACCTGCGTCGCCGACCTCCTCGCCGCCTTGCTATCATCCTTGAACTGGCACCGGATAATTCCCCGTGCCGGTATCGCCAGCCTCGCGGTCAGAACAGAAAGAGCAAAAACAGCACTCCCACCGCGATCCGGTAGATGCCGAAGGAAACAAAGGTGTGGCTGGTGACGAAGCGCAGCAGCCACTTGATGCTTATTACGGCGAAAATGAAGGAGGTGACGAAGCCGACAGCGATGTTCTGCAGGTCGGACGCCTGGAAGACGGCGTGGTTCTTGTAGATGTCGTAGGCCGTGGCCGCCAGCATGGTGGGCAGGGCCAGCAGAAAGGAAAACTCGGCGGCGGCGGTGCGGCTCAGGCCGCACAGCAGGCCCCCCATGATGGTGGCCCCGGAGCGGGAGACGCCGGGAACCATGGAAAGACATTGCACCAGGCCGATCAGAAAGGCCTGACCGTAGGAGATATTCTGTACCTCCTCCACCGATGCCGGATGCCGTTTCAGGAACCATTCGATCAGGATGAAGGCAACCCCGCCCAGAATCAGCATGTAGCTGACCAGTGACGGCACGAACAGTGACTTGACCAGTTTGTACAGCAGAAAGCCGATGGTGCCGGTGGGCAGAAAGGCCACGGCCAGCTTCTTCAGCAGTTCGGGGTTGGCCACCAGCCGTTTGCAGTAGATGAACAGCACCGCCAGCATGGCCCCCAGCTGAATGGTCACTTCGAACACCTTGTGTCCGTCGGTCTGCTGCAGTTTCATCAGCGCCGACGCCAGGATCAGATGGCCGGTGGACGAAATCGGCAGGAACTCGCTCAATCCCTCCACCACCCCCAGCACGAATGCGTCAAGAAATGTCACAAATCATCTCCTTGTTAATGAGCTTCACTCCAGTTTTTTCCAAAGTTCATATCCACTTTCAGCGGCACCTGCAGCGGCACCGCCTGCGACATCTCCCGCTCAACCAGTACCTTCATTGCCGCGAGCTCCCCTTCCGGCACCTCGAAGACCAGCTCGTCATGCACCTGCATGATCAGGCGGCTCTGCAGACCCTCCGCAGCAATGGCCCGCTCCACCCCCAGCATGGCCTGCTTGATGATATCCGCCGCCGACCCCTGGATCGGGTAGTTGATGGCGTTGCGTTCCGCAAAGGAACGCAGGTTGTGGTTCGCGCTGGCGATGTCGGCAATGGGCAGTTTGCGCCCCAGGATGGTGGTGACGTACCCCTGTTCCCGGGCCTGCTGCACGCAGCGGTCCAGGAACCCCATGGCACCGCTGTGGCGCTCCTTGTAGGCGGCAATGAACTTCTCCGCCACGTTCCGGGCCACCCCCAGCTGCTTGGCCAGGGAAAAGGCCCCCTGACCGTAGATCACCCCGAAGTTGATGGTCTTGGCCTGGCGCCGCATCTCGCTGGTGACCATCTCCGGGAACAGGCCGAAAATCTCGCTGGCGGTGCGGGTATGGATGTCCTCGTCATTGCCGAATGCCTGACAGAAGACCGGGTCCGAGGACAAGTGGGCCAGCACCCGCAGTTCCACCTGGGAGTAGTCGGCCGCCAGGATGACGCTGCCCGCAGGCGCAATGAACGCCTCCCGGATGCGGCGGCCCTCTTCGGTGCGGATCGGGATGTTCTGCAGATTGGGGTCCGAGGAGGAGAGGCGGCCGGTGGACGTGACCGCCTGGTTGTAGGAGGTATGTACCCGGCCGCTGTCGTCGGCCAAACGGACCAGGGCATCGGCGTAGGTGGATTTCAGCTTGGCCAGCCCCCGGTATTCCAGCAGCAGCCGGGGAATCTCATGCTCTTCCGCCAGGCTGGTCAGCACCTCGTTGTCCGTGGACCAGCCGGTTTTCCCCTTGGTCTTCTTGGCCGTAGCCAGCCCCAGCTTCTCGAACAGTACCTCCCCCAACTGCTTGGGGGAATTGAGGTTAAACGGGCCACCCGCCAGTTCGTGGATTTGCGTTTCCAGCCGGGCCATCTGGCTGCCGAAATCTTCGGAGAGCCGCCCCAGGAATTCCCGGTCCAGCAGCACCCCGTAGCGTTCCATCCGGGTAAGAATCGCCATCAGCGGCATTTCCAGCCCGAAGAGCAGCTCCTCCTGTCCCGCCTCCCGCACCATGGGCAACAGCTTTTCGTGTATAAGCCAAGTAACGTCGGCATCCTCGCAGGCGTAACGGGTTGCCTCCTCAAGCCCCACCTCGCTGAAGTTGATCCGGTTCCTGCCGGTGCCGGTCACCTCGTCGTAGGAGATCATCCGGTGATTCAGGTGCTCCTGGGCCAGGGCATCCAGACCGTGCCCGCCCCGCGACGGGTTGAGGAGATAGGAGCAGAGCATGGTGTCGCACCAGCTCCCCTGCACCTCGATACCGGCGGTGTCCAGCACCTGCAGGTCGAACTTCAGGTTCTGTCCCACCTTGCGGACGGACGGGTTGCCAAAAACCGGACGCAGGCGGTCCAGCACCAGGTCACGGGAAAGCTGGCCGGGACTCAGGCCTCCCCCCCTCCCAACCTCCCCCCGCTGGGGGGAGGAGTCTGCGTCATCATTCCGTTGTTCGGAAAATGCGAACAGATCTCCCTCCCCAGGAGGGGGAGAGGCGGGGAGGGGTGAGCGGTGTCCCACCGGGATGTAGAAGGCTTCGTGGGGTTCAAGGGCGATGGATATCCCCACCAGGGAGGCGGTGCGGGGGTCCAGGCCGGTGGTCTCGGTATCAAAGGCAAAGGCGGGCGCCTCCTCCAGTCTCGTGACCAGACGCTCCAGTTGCTCCGGTGTCTGCACGCAGTGGTAGCGGTCGCTCTGCAGCGTGGCCCGGGCGGTCAGCTCCTTGATCAGGCTGAAAAAACCGTACTCCGAAAAGAGCTCGTGCAGCCGGGCCGTGTCCGGCTCCCGGGCCGCCAGTTCTTCGGGGTTCAGGTCATAGGGCACATCCCGCACGATGGTGGCGAGCCGTCGCGACAACCGGGCCTGCTCGGCAAACTCCCGCAGTTTTTCGCCGGTCTTGCCCGGCACCTCAGCGGCCCGCTCCAGCAGGGCATCCAGCGATCCGAACTGCTGGATCAGCTTGATGGCGGTCTTCTCGCCGATCCCCGGCACGCCGGGGATGTTGTCCGAACTGTCCCCGGCAAGCCCCAGGATATCGATCACCTTTTCCGGCCCCACCCCGAAACGCTCCTGCACCTGGGGGATATCCGAGGCCGTGTTCTTCATGGTGTCCAGCAGTGTGGTCCGGCCGGTGACGATCTGCATCAGATCCTTGTCGCCGGTCACCACCACCACCGTGCCGCCGGAAGCCTCCCAGCGGGCCGCCAGGGTGCCGATCAGGTCGTCGGCCTCGTACCCGGCCAGTTCCACCACCGGGATATTAAAGGCCCGCACCAGATCGCGGATCGGCTCCAGTTGCTGGCGCAGGTCGGCAGGCATCTCCTCGCGGTTGGCCTTGTAGGCCGGGTACAGCTCGGTGCGGAACGTGACCCGCCCCACGTCGAACACCATGGCCAGATGCTCCGGCTTGTAATCCTTCAGCAACTTCAACAACATCTGCGTAAAACCGTAGATGGCGTTGGTGGGAAAACCGCTGGGGGACGACAGCCGCTTGATGGCGAAATAGGCCCGGTAGAGATAGGAAGAACCGTCGATCAGGTAGAGGGTGGTGTTCATGGGGTGTCCGTGTCCGTTGTAGTGGTTGTGTGTGCAGATCAGAAGCCGGTAAACAGAAAATCAAGGACGGCAATGATCTCTTGCCGGTGCTCCTTGAGAGTGCCGACACGCTCTCCCAGGCTGCCGACCGCGAAACCGGCCAGCTCTGCCGTTGACAGCACCAAGGCTTCTTGTCCAAAGGAGAACACCGGGTTCAAGCACTGCCGCTTTGCCCGACGCCGTTGCCGTGTAGAGCGGGACAACCACCCTCGGTACAAAGATTGTGCAGAAGATCGGCCTGAACATCAAGCAGGTAGGGTATCGCCTCGCTGGTCTCGGGATTGGGGGTGCGGTAAAGATCAAACTGCGCCATCAGAACCTCCGCACACCGTCACAGAAAACCCCGTCCGCCGCAACGCGCCGGTTGCAGCTCGCAACAGCCTCCCGGTTTTCCGCATGCCCTCCTGGAGGTTAATAATGCCAGAAAGCCCTACTTTTAACAGGTCTTCCGTTTAGGAAAGCTTATGCGGTCACTTCAGAATAACACCGGCCTCCCCCTGGGCAACCACCTGCACCGACAGGCGGTCCTGTTGTACCGTTGCCTCGCCGAGGGAGAGGGACGTGACGGTGCCGGAGAGCCTGACCCGCTCGGCAAGCTGGATGGACGACAGCGCCGTGGAGGCTTTCAGACGGGTTTTCTCCACCTGCTCGGCCACGGCGCTGTCCAGCTTTTCCTTGATGGTGCTGCGGATGGCGCTGCTGAACAGCCAGCTGCCGGCGCTGATCAGCCAGCCGGCGTTTCTGGTGTCAAAATCCACTTCTTCAAAGGTCAGGGTGTTGGTCTGGCGGTTGTAGACCGGTTTGGCCAGCACCGTCAGCTCACCGTCGAAATCGCCGGTGGCGGTCAGGTTCACCACCAGACGGCCGCCATCCCCCTGCAGGTTGAACTTCTTTACCGTGATTTTCTTGTCCTCGCCAAAGGTCTTGTCCAGCAGCACCGGGTTCAGCGCCGTGACCAGATCATTAAAGAAGATGTCGGCGCCGAGTTGGATATGGAAGGTTTTGTCAAAGGCGGCCTGCTGCTGCACCGGCGGCAAGGGGCGCGGCGGAACGGCCGCCGGTTTCGGTCCCACCGTGATCTCGGCCCCGGTGATGACGCCGACGGCCAGCCTGATCCGGTTGTCCGTGGCCAGGAGCGGACTCATCACCACCCGTTCCGGGGTCAGTCTCAGCCAGGTGCTGAACTCCTTGCTGACCAGGGTGGGGGCAAAGGCGTTCTGCCAGAGGGGGGCGACCTTGGCCCGCAGCTGCACCGCATCGTTGACTTTGCCGTCGATGATCGGGGCCAGCAGCCGCTGCACCGGCTGGGTGATCCCTTCCATCAGGGCTTTGGGATTTACGGAGAGCGGCCCGAGCTTGAGCGTATCGGCCAGATTGTCCGAAAGACCGGTGTAGTACAGCTCGGTCTTCAGACGCCAGTCCGGCGCAACCTGTACCCTGGCCTTGAAGCGCAGCCCGGCCCGCAACGGGTAGCTTTCGTAGAAACCGTACCTGAAGGTTACCTGCACCGGCAGGGTCACGTGGATAAAGTTGTCGGCGGCCGCCACCGCCACCGGACCGGTGCGCAGCACCGTGACCGAGGTACCAAGCCCCCCTTGCCCCTTGTACAGCTCAGTGGGCAGGGATTGGTTCATGATGGCGGCAAGATCGGCGGCCGAGGTCTCGACACTCAGATTGATGGACGATGGCGGTAGAGCGGCGGCGGCCGATACGGTGCAAAATGTCAGCATGATGAAAAGCATGAGAAGATGGCGCAGCATGAATGAATTCCTTCCGTGGACTTAATCCTGTTCTCTGCCGCATAGTAGCCCACAGCATCGCCCCGCTTCAACAGCAAAGGAAAAAGCGGCTTGACAGCGCCCTCCTCCGGCGTATGAAATGGGTGCATACCACGCAAACGGAACCAGCCATGTTCATCTACTGCCTCGAACTGCACCTGTCCCTTGCCGCTGACTCCCTGAAGGAGAAACGCGGTATCGTCAAGAGCATCCTGGGACGTTGTCGCAACCGCTTCAATGTGTCCTGCGCCGAGGTGGACCGGCAGGATGCCTGTTCCGTCGCCGTGCTGGGGTTCGTGACGGTGAGCCCGGACAGGACCGTTGCCCGCGGCACCCTGGAACGTCTTGAAGACTGGGTTTACGACGGCTGGCCCGACGTGGAGATCACCGCTTCGCAGATCACGGAATTGTAGCCGGTTCTGGCGACGACTATGGACAATTGACAGTTCGCGGCGATCACCGGTATACTCGCCGCTCATGTCATGAAAATCACAGCACCCATCACATACGGAAATTTCCGCACACCCTGACGGCCCATGCCCGACCCCCACCATCATATCCCGGACCACTCTCCCCGGAATTATCTGCACAAGCTGGGCTCCAAGCTGCTGGAAGCGGTGGATCGCCGGTTTTCGAATCCGGAAACGGCCCGACGCAATCGCATACTGCTGCTGCTGGTCACCGCCGCCCTGCTGACCCTGATCCTGATGCCCAGCCAGCACCTGACCACGGCACGCTACCTGCCGGGGGAGATCGCCACCTCCGATATCCGCGCCAGCCAGGATTATCTGCTGGAAGACCGTCAGCTGACCGGCCAGCTGCGCCAGGAGGCGGCCAACAGCGCGCCTCTGGTGTATACCGTCAGCGATACCACCGCCTCGACCGTGACCGACGCCGTTGCCAAGGCGTTGACCGCGCTGCGCCGGCTGCGCAGCGAACAGCCGGGAGCCAGCCAGGCCGAACTGCGTGCCATGCTGGAGCCGATGTTGGAAGTACGGCTGTCGGAAGTCGAACTGCAGGCGCTTCTGCGGGTGCGCAATGACGAGGCGCTACTGGCCGATCTGCGCAAGCGTCTGACCGCCCTCTACCAGCGTCGGATCATCCTCGATGCCAAGGTATTCGGCTCCGACCGGCAACGGGGAATCGAGCTGCGCGACCTGGCCGGCCGGTTCCTGGGGACCGTCGGCACCGGCGATGCGGCGACCGAAATCGCCGAAGCCCGTCGCATGGTACAGGCTGGCCGCCTGGCCGGAACCGGCGGCAACGGGGGCGGCTACCACATCCTGGGCGTGGTGGCCCGGATGATGAAGCCCAATCTCTTCTTCAACCAGGATGCCAGCGAGGCCCGCAAGAATGCGGCGATTAACGCCGTAAAACCGGTGCTGTACCGCATCCAGAAGGGAGAAATGATCGTCCGTGTCGGCGAACGGGTCGGCCCCGAACAGGCCCAGAAACTGACGATGATCTACCAGGCCAGCCGTGGCGAGGGTACCCTGTACACGGCGCTGGGGATATTCGGCCTGGTGCTGGTGCTGTTCTACTTCCCCTACCGCTTCGCCTGTAGGAACATCCGCAAGTTCAACCCCACCAACCGGGACATTTTGGCCATCGCCATCATGATTCTGGGCAGCTTCTTCATCTTCAAGCTGGCCCTGCTGATCACCGCCAACATCGGTGCCGCCTTCCCGGCAGTCTCCGCCGCCTCCTATTATTACCTGTTCCCCTTTGCTGCCGGTGCCATGGTGGTGCGGATTCTGCTCAATTCGGAGGTGGCGCTGGTCTACTGCGTGATGATGGCGCCGCTTCTGGGCATCCTGTTCAACAGCAACATGTTCGTGGTGATTTACGCCCTGCTGGGCAGTGTGGTGGGAGCCCACGGCGTGCGCCAGTGCCAGGACCGCAGCACCATCTACACCGCCGGTAGCAAGCTGGCGGTGGTCAACCTGGCCATGGGACTCTGCTTCCAGACCATGACCGGTGCGCTGTTCACCGTTCAGACCCTGTATGTGGCCGCGTTCGCCCTGATCGGCGCGCTGCTCTCCGCCATGCTGGTGTCGGCCTTTATTCCGCTGTTCGAGTCGCTCTTCCACTACACCACCAACATCAAGCTGCTGGAGCTGGCCAACCTCAACTCGCCGCTCCTGCGGGACCTGATGGTGAAGGCGCCGGGCACCTACCATCACAGCGTGGTGGTGGGCAACCTGGTGGAGGCGGCTGCCGAGGCCATCGGCGCCAACCCGTTGCTGGCGCGGGTTGCCGCCTACTATCACGACATCGGCAAGGTGGCCAAGCCGCTCTACTTCATCGAGAACATGCAGGGGGGGGAAAACCGCCACGATAAGCTCTCCCCGCACATGTCGGCCCTGATCCTGATCTCCCACGTCAAGGAAGGGGAGGCCCTCGCCCGGGCGCAACGGCTGGGACGCCCGATCATCGACGTGATCCGCCAGCACCACGGCACCACCCTGATCAAATTCTTCTACGAAAAGGCCAAGAGTCAGTCCGAAGCCACCGGCCTGGCGGTGGAGGAACAGGACTTCCACTATCCCGGCCCCAAGCCCCAGACCCGCGAAGCCGGGCTGGTCATGCTGGCCGACGCGGTGGAGGCCGCTTCGCGCACCCTGGTCAACCCCACGCCGGACCGTATTCAGGGGATGGTGCAGAAGCTGATCAACCGGATCTTCACCGACGGCCAGCTGGACGAGTGCGAACTGACCCTGAAGAATCTGCACGAGATCGCCAAGAGCTTCAACCGTATCCTTGGAGCCATTTTCCACCACCGCATCGATTATCCCGAACCGGTACACAAGGGCGGGATCGGAGGCAAGAAACCCCATGCAGATCATGGTACGGAACAACCAGCGCCGCCATCCGGCTCCAGCCAGGGCCATCAGGGCGACGGCAGTGAGAATCTTAAGCGCCTTGGGATGTCCTGAGGGGACCGGGCTGTCGGTCTCCATTGTCGGCGACCATACCATCCGCCGCCTGAACCGGGAGTACCTCGGCAAGGACCGCGCCACCAACGTCATTTCCTTTTCCCTGCGTGAAGGGGAGTTCGGCGACCTGGCCGGCGGCCTGCTGGGGGACGTGGTAATTTCGGCCGATACCGCGGCGCGGGAAGCCGCGGCAAGCGGCATGAGCGGCTACGAACGCCTGTTGTTCCTTTTGCTGCACGGCACGTTGCACCTCTGCGGTTACGATCACGAACGCAGCGGCGAGGAGGAAGCACGGCGCATGGCGCGCAAGGAGCAGCAGCTCTGGAAGCTGCTGCAGCAGGAAGGGCTGACTGCCCTTCCGGAACGGTAATCAAGGGGAGAGGAGCATCGTGGAGGACGGGAACAGTCGACGAAGAAGCGGCGGGTTGCTGGAAATGATGAGCCGCCTGGTATCCGGACGCCGCAAGGTGACCGAAGAGGATATCCGGGATCTGATCGTGGTGGGCGAGGAAGACGGCGTCGTGGGAGAAGAGGAACGGGAGATGATCCGGGCCATCTTTGACCTGGATTCCACCGTGGTGCGGGAGATCATGGTCCCCCGTACCGCCATGGCCGCCATCTCGGTGGATGCTTCCATCCGGGAAACCCTGGACGCCATCATCGCCTGCGGCCATTCCCGCCTGCCGGTCTTTGAGGGGACCCTGGACAATATCATCGGCCTGCTCTACGCCAAGGACCTGCTCAAATGCTGGGGAATGGAGCCGGAGCGGATCAGTATCCGCAACTTGCTGCGCCAGCCGTTCTTTACCCCGGAAACCAAGAACCTGGAAGAGCTGCTGCAGGAGTTCCGTAAAAAGCGGGTACACCTGGCCATCGTTATCGACGAGTACGGCGGCACCTCCGGCCTGGTCACCATCGAGGATCTGCTGGAGCAGATCGTGGGCGACATCCAGGACGAATACGATGTTGAACAGGAGCTGTACAGCGTCGAACCGGACGGGGCACTGACGGCCGATGCCCGACTGCCGGTGGAAGAGCTGGAGGAACGGTTCGGCATGGCCATTGAGCGGGATCAGTTCGATACCGTCGGGGGACTGGCCACCCATCTGGCCGGCGGCATTCCCGCCACCGGCACTGTCATTGCCGGTGCGGGATTGACCATCGAAGTGCTTGACGCCGACCCCCGGAGGGTCAAGAAAGTCAGGATACGTCGCATACCACCACTTACGGATCACCACGAATCGTGAAGAAACTCTCCGTTGTTTCCATGACCGCCCTGCCCGGCGTGCCGGTGGCCCTGGCCCTTTGCTCGGGACTGCTGACGGCCCTTTCCTTCCCCAAGGTGGAACTTTCCTTCCTGGCCTGGATCGCGCTGATTCCGCTCCTGACCGCGCTGGAGGGGCAGACGCCCCGCGCGGCGTTCCGGCTCGGCTTCATAGCCGGCCTTACGGCCTACGCCGGCCTGCTCTACTGGGTCATCATCGTCATGACCGAATACGGCCATCTGCCGCTGTTTGCCGGCATTCCCCTCTGGCTGCTGCTCTCCTGCTGGCTGGCCCTGTTCAGCGGTGCCGCTTCCTGGGCGGCGGTGCTGGGGGAGCGCTGGGGGATAAAGGCCGCACTGATCTTTCCCCTGGCCTGGGTGGGAGCCGACTACCTGCGCAGTTTTCTTCTGACCGGGTTCCCCTGGACCATGCTCGGACACTCCCAGTACCGCCTGCTGCCCTTGATTCAGGTGTCCGACCTGACCGGCGTTTACGGCGTCACCGCCCTGATCGTGCTGGCCAACGTGGTGCTCTACCGCATCCTGCGGGCCGTTGCCGGTGCCCGGGTCCCCTACCCGGCCAAAAGCGCCGCCGTCCTGGTGCTGGCCCTGGCCGGCACCCTCTGGTACGGCTTCCACCGCCTCAACCTCAATCAGATCCCGCCGGCCGGCACAACGCTCAAGGTGGCCCTGATCCAGGGGAACATCGACCAGTCGGTCAAATGGTCGCCCGCCTTCCTGGACGCCACGCTGGACATCTACAGCACCCTCACTCGCCAGGCCGCGACCCAGACCCGCCCCGATCTGGTGGTCTGGCCGGAAAGCGCAGCACCGTTTTTCTTCCAGGATGATGGTCCCCCCTCCCAGCGCATCCGCGGACTGGCCCGCGAGCTGGATACCGCCATCCTCTTCGGCAGCCCGGCCCTGGAACAGCGCAACGGCAGGACGGCCTACCTGAACAGTGCTTTCCTGCTGGACCGGCGGGGCAACCTGCTGGGACGCAGCGACAAGATGCACCTGGTCCCCTTCGGCGAATACGTCCCCCTTGCCCGGCTGCTCCCCTTTGTCAAGAAGCTGGTGCACGGCATCGGCGACTTCGTGCCGGGCCGCGAAATCAGGCCGCTCAACGCAAGCGGCCTGCCGCTGGGGATACTGGTCTGCTACGAGGCGATTTTCCCGGAGCTGGCACGGCAGCATGTCGCCAGCGGCAGTCGGGTACTGGTCAACATCACCAACGACGCTTGGTTCGGCCGCTCGTCGGCACCCTACCAGCATCTGGCCATGGCGGCCTTCCGGGCCGTGGAGACCCGCACCCCCCTGGTGCGGGCCGCCAATACCGGCATTACCGCCCTGGTGGATCAGAATGGCCATATCAAGGGGATGACGCCGCTGTTCAAGGAGGCGGTGATGGTGGGCGAGGTCCGCAGCGGCAGCGCCGGTGCACCCTACCTGCTGATCGGCGACCTGTTCGCCCGCGGCTGTCTGCTGTTCTGCGTCCTGATCCTGCTGGTGCAGTGGCGGCGAAACACGAACCGTATTCCCCGTGTCACGAAAGGAGACGCTCCATGAAGGTCCTCGTCGACCTCTGCATTGTTCCCTTGGGGGTGGGGGTGTCCCTGTCCCCGTACATTGCCGCCTGTGAGCGGATACTGGCCGATGCCGGGCTGAAGACAGCACTGCATGCCTATGGTACGAATATCGAGGGAGAGTGGGATACGGTCTTCGCCGCCGTCAAGCGCTGCCACGAGGCGGTACATGCCCTGGGAGCCCCTCGCATCACCACCACCATCAAGCTGGGCACCCGCACCGACCGTCAGCAGACCATGGAAGATAAGATCAACAGCGTGCGGGACAAGCTGGCGTAGCTGCCGCGGCCCCCGCGCCAGACCTGCCGGAAACCGCTCGCCGCGCCGCACCGTTGCCGGCAGATACCAGAAAGGAAGCGATCGAACCTATGGGAGTTTATTCAAATACCGTCAGCTTTGCCCAATACCGCATCCAGGGAGAACTCCCCGGGGAGGAACGCTTCGACTGGCTTGCTGCGGCGCTGTCGGGACGCATTTTCAGGAGCATCGAACAGTCGGCGGAGGAACAGGCCGAAGGCTGGACCTGCACCGACCGGCCGGACGACCCCGCCTTCGCGGCCGCGGCTGACTTCTGGCGCGACCGTTACCTCTTCTTTACCTACCGCCGTGATCAGCGTCGCATACCGTCCGCCTTGCTCAAATCCCATCTCGGCCGGGCCGAAGGGGAAGAACTGGCCAAGCGCCCCGAACTGAAGCGCCTTCCCAAACAGAAACGGGAAGAGCTCGCCGAACGGGTGAAGCTGGGACTCCTGTCCAGGACACTGCCCACACCGGCCACGGTGGACCTGGTCTGGCAGCAGGACGAGGGGCTGCTCACCCTGTTTTCCTCCTCCGCCAAGGCCATGGAGCGTTTTGAGGAGCTGTTTCCCAAGAGCTTTGAAAACCTGCGCCCCCAGTTGATCTACCCCTACGCCCGCGCCCTTTCCCTGCTGGACGAGGCCGGCCGGGAACGGCTGGCAGCCCTGAACCAGGCCGCTTCCGAGGCTGCGCTGGACGAAATCCGGAGCAACGGCTGGCTGGGGGCGGAGTTTCTGCTCTGGCTGCTGCAGGGTGGACTGGAGGGAGGAAGCTTCCGGGTGATGGTGCCGGGGCGGTACGAGCAGGGGACTGCCTTTGCCGCCTGGATCGACGACCGGATTCAGTTGCAGGGGGCCAGCGAAGCCGGACCGCAGAAGGTGGCGGTAAGCGGCTCCCAGGACAGCTACCTGGAAGCCCGCTCGGCCCTGAAAAGCGGCAAAAGCATCAGCAACGCCGCCATCCACCTGGAAATGGGCGAGCTTGAGTGGCGTTTCGTGCTGAACGCCGAGCTGTTCACCTTCGGCTCCTTCAAATGCCCGCCGGTCAGGATCGAACGGGAGGGGGCTGAGGAACTCTCCGAACGGGAGTCGGCCTTCTTTGAGCGGATGTACCTGCTGGAGGCCGGCCTGCAGCTGTTCGACAGCCTTCTTGCCGCTTACCTGCAGGAGCGCCTGGGGGATGCCTGGGAGGAACGCCTGCTGACGATCCGGGATTGGCTGGAGGCGGCGTAGCCCGGCAACACGGCGCGAGGCCGGACAGTCACCGGCCTCGCGCCGGAGCCACGATCACGGGGGTGTCGCGGAGCGGTCGGCTCCCGGCGCCCCCTTCCTATTTGAAGATGCCGCTGATCGAACCAGCGGGATAGGCAGCGTTTTTCACCGTCAGCTCGCTGGCATCGAGATTGAAGATGCTGGCGCCCCGACCGGCGGTATTGCCGCTGAAACCGCCCCCCTCCACGCTGACCACGGTCGCCTCCAGTTGCGAGGCACGGCTGAGCTCGTATATGGCGCCGCCGCTTTCCTTCGCACTGTTGCCGCTGAAGGTGCTGTTGCTGAAGGCGACATGGGAGCCGTAGTCGGCATAATAGGCGCCGCCATCCGCTGCGGCGCTGTTGCCGGTGAAAGAACAGTTCGCATACCCGGAACGATTCCCCTCGCGATCCATGACGGCGCCGCCGTAAACCGCCCGGTTGTTCTCGAAGACCGTTTCCGTAACCGTCAGCGTGGCCTTGCCGAAGGCGTAAATGGCTCCCCCCTCCAGCGCCTCGTTATGCTCGAAGCGGCAGTTGGTGATGGCCATGGTGAAACCGACGGCCGGATCGTGGGGCAGGAAGGTTTTGCCGGCATGATAGGCCAGCAGACCGCCTCCCTTGCCGTTGTAGGTCATGCCGTCCGCCTTGCCGTCACGGATGGTCAGCCGGTCCAGCACCGCATTGTTCGCACCGTAGAGCACGTGCGGATAGCGGTACTCCCCCTCGGTCGTCCGGGCGCTGAGGATGGTGGCATGGCCGGCTCCGCGTTGTGTCAGCGCGGTCTCAGTACCGGCAAACCCGCCGTAGAGCTTGACGTCGTCATAGAGGATGAAGGCGGCGATCCTCCCCTCCACCTGCCGTAGCGGCCGGTAGGT
This sequence comes from Trichlorobacter ammonificans, assembly GCF_933509905.1. Classification (GTDB taxonomy): domain Bacteria; phylum Desulfobacterota; class Desulfuromonadia; order Geobacterales; family Pseudopelobacteraceae; genus Trichlorobacter; species Trichlorobacter ammonificans. The sequence continues at coordinate 2,138,803 of NZ_OW150024.1, forward strand.
ACCGGCCTTGATCCAGACCGACGCCTTGCTCAGCGAGGCCAGCTCGATCGCCTGTTGCAGGTCGGTAAGGGGGCTGCTCCAGGAGCTGCCGTCGCCGCCGGCCGCGCCTTTGGCGGCCGGCGCCACGTGGATCACCGCCCCTGCCGCTGCCGCGCGGTTTACGGCGGGACGGGCGTATTCCTCCCGATAGGTGATGGTGGCGTTGTTCTGGTTCAGGAAGTTCAGCAGTTTGGCGACCAGGGGATTCAGGAGGAGCCCTTCGCCGTCCAGTGCGGGCTGAAACCCGGCAGCAGTATCCGGCGTATCGCGCAGGTCATGCTCCGTGAGCTGCCCCTTCAGCTTGCTGATGGCGATGAAGCGGTTCAGCGGCACGGTCTGCCCCTGCGGTGCCGTCGAGTCGAGCACGGCAACCAGATCCTCGTGCCAGTTGTAGATGTCGTCGACCGTGGACCTGATCAGCACCGGGTTGTTGTTGGCGCCGGTCCCCTGGTACAGTCCCCTTCCCAGCCCGCTGTCGGCCCGGTTGTTTCTGATGGTGACGTTGACCAGCAGCGGTGACGAGCCGCCATCGTTGCCGATGGCGCCGGCACTGACGGCACTGTTGTTCTCGAACAGGCAATTGAGCAGCAGCGGGGAGGCGGCAAAATCATTGTACAGGGCGCCTCCCTTGTCCTGACTGCGGTTATTGAGAAAACGGCAGTTAATGAAGAGCGGCATGGCCCCCAGGTCGTTACTGACCGCACCGCCACGCACCTGGGCGGTGTTGTCGATGAAATCGACATTGATGAACTTCGCCTGTATGCCGCCCGGCTTGCGGACGTTGTAGACCGCCCCGCCCTTGGGAGAGTAATTGTTCCTGAAAATGCAGTTGCGCACGATCGGGCTGACCATGAAGTTGCGCATGCCGCCACCGACAACCATATCGTTTTTCAGGATGTCGGCCGGCACCAGGTGCATCCGCGCCTCATCGACGGCATAGGCGTCGGAGATGGTGAAGCCGTCGAGAAGGGCGTTGTTCGCCCCGATGACGATGGTACGGGTGTTGCGGGTTTTGTCCCCCCTGCCGATATTGCCGCTCAAGATGGTGGGATGCTTGCGGACATCCCGCTGCTCCCGCGTTGTTTCCGTGCCGCCGAAGCCGCCGTAGAGCGCGGTGTTTTCCCGCAGGACAAAGGAGACCGCCGGGTCGGCGGCATCCGGATAATAGCTGCCCCGGGCGACCCAGACTTCATCCCCCTCCCCCACTGCGGCAAGGGCGCTCTGCAGGGAGCGGAAGGCGGAGGCCCAACTGCGGCCATCCTGGCTGCCGCTGCCGGCATGGTTGACGTACCAGATCCGGCCGGCGGACGCCTGTGTCGTCAGTGCAAGCATAATGGCTCCAATCAGCATGAGGCTACGAAAACAGGCCATGATCATCCCCGTCCTTCCTACTGCTGCTGCCTGTCCACCAGGCTGTCAAACCACCGCTTCTGGTCCACGACGCCGAAAATGAAGGTCCCCCGGTGGTCGGCCCGATCACCGGCAAACACCGCCGTTGCCGCGGCGCCGCCCACGGCCTCCTGGTAAGTTACCGGCAGGGTGGCTATGTAGGGGGCGACTACTTCGTCCGCCGTGCCGTAATAGTAACGGCTGGGAGTCGTGTAGCGCCACTGGTAGGCCTGGTTTTGATGTAGTTGCCGATAGAAACGGTTTGCCATCAGCGAGCTGGCAGCGGCAAAGTCGTCCTGGAACAGTTCGCTGATCGACTTCGGCAACTTCGGTGACGCCTCACTCCAACCGATACGATTTTCGTAGAAGTCACGGGCGGTCTGCCAGTACTGGGGCTTGAGCGCCGCTTTACTCAACCCCGGCAGGCCATAGTAGTGCTCGTAGGAATTGACCAGCAGCACCGCGCTGCCCACCAGCCAGTCGGCGTCCAGGCTGGTGCGCCGATTGATCCAGCGATTCAAGAGAAGATACAGGTCAGTGGGCGTGCTGGCGGTGGCGGCGGCCTTCACCGCTATCCCCAGGCTTTCGAGCCGGTTACGGAACTGCATGGTGTTCCAGGCCCCCTGAGACCAGCCGCTCAGAAACAGGTCGCCGGTGGTGAGCTTCAGATCGGCAAGCACCGCCCGGGCCGCCACCAGCATATCGTAACAGGCCTGCACCGTACTCTCCCTGACCATATAGCTGTCCGGCGCCGGCGAGCTGCCCTTGCCGATGTAGTCGGCAGCGATCACGATATAGCCCTGGCCGGCGAACTGGGCGATCATCACCCGGGTTTCCATGGACTGCTCGGGAAAGGACGGGACCTCGTTCCGGGTGAAGACGGTACCGTGCTGGTAGGAGACCAGCGGGTAGCTGGCGGCTGCCCTGTCCGGCACGGCAATGAGGCCGGCCACCTCCACCGGACGGTTCTCCTGCTCGGGGATCACGGTGCGATAGCTGACCCGGTACAGTTTCACCCCATTTCGGGCCGGTGCCAGGACAAGGTCGCTTTTGATTGTCTTGAACTCCTGCAATTCCGTGGTGCCGATCCTGTTCAGCCGGGCCACGTCATAGCTGCCGAGCAACTGATAGCTCACGCCGTTTGCCAGCGTCACCGCAGCACCGCCCGCAGCAGACACCGGAGCAGCCGGGAGCGCCATCAGCAGCGCGGCCACCATCCCCCATACGAATCGAGCCATTGTCGCCTCCTGTTCAGGGTGCCGGAATATCGCACACCGGTTTTTGGGTGGTAAGGGTACCGTACTCCACCGGTTGGTGTCTATCAGGGAAAACCCGTAGGCTGCCGCCCGGATGGCAGGATGATGCGAGATTGAAAAAGGGGAATGTGGGGAAGGCGCTCAGCGCTGCTCGGCGATAAACGCCCAGCGGGCCAGCGTGGCGGCGTTGCTGGCATTGAGCTTGTGCATCAGGTTGCTGCGGTGGATCTCGACGGTTTTGACGCTGATCCCCAGGCGGTCCGCGATCTGCCGGGAGGTATCGCCCCGTCCCACCCGCAGCAGCACCTCGTGCTCCCGCGGGGTGAGCTGTTCCCGCAGCCAGGCCAGGTCTTTATGGAACGATGTGCTGCCGGCGCTTTGCCGCAGGATGCGCAGCCGGTTCAGGCGGCCGGTCACGGCGGCCAGCAGCTCCTCGGCGGTAAACGGTTTGGTCAGGTAGTCGTCGGCCCCCGCGGCCATGGCCCTGCGCAGTTCGCTGCGGTCGGCCAGGGCGGTCACGAAAATGAAGGCAACATCGGCGAACAGGACATCGCTTTTCAGGATGTCGAACATGGTATGGCCGTCCATTTCCGGCATCATGATGTCACAGAGGATCAGGTCGGGCACCTCCTCCTGCACGGCCGCCAGGCCGGAGCGCCCGTCCGCGGCGGTGCGGACCCGGAACCCCTCCATTTTCAGGATCATCTCGATGTTGCCCCGGTAGGAGGGGTCATCCTCGATGACCAGTATGCTCTGCGTTCGCCCTGATTCGCTCATGTCTCCATCTCGGCAAGCGGCAGCGTGACCAGCATGGTGGTTCCCGCTCCCGGTGCGCTGGTGATCGTGATGGTTCCCCGCAACAGCTCCAGCGCCTCCCGCACAATGGCCAGGCCAAGGCCCAGCCCCCGGCGCAGACCGGTATTGCTTCCCCGGTAATAGGCTTCAAAGATATGCTGCTGATCATCTTCGCTGATCCCGATGCCGGAATCAACCACTTCCAGTACGAGCTGTCCCTCGATGCGCCTGGCCCGCAGCGCGATGAACCCCTCCGGCGGGGTATAGCGAAAGGCGTTGCTGAGCAGATTCTGCAGTACCCGGCGCAGGAGGGTTTCATCAAGCACGGCACTGCCGCAGTCGTCGCCGATGGCGAGATGCAGGGTGTGGCCGTTGCTCCAGACCGTTTCCGCCTCACCGGCAACGGTACGACAGAACGCCGTCAGGTCCACCTGCTGAAGAACCGGCTCGTAGCTGCCGCCTTCCGCCTGGTTGTGGGAAATAATAGCGGTGGTCAACTCCGACAGCTGCCGGGCCGCGCTGCGGATGCGGCTGTTCTGTTCGCCCCGCTCCGCAGTGTTCAGGCGCTCCCAGTAGCGGTCCAGGATGTCGGTGCTGGAAGCCAGCAGTCCCAGCGGTGTGCGGAATTCATGGGCAACCGTTTTCAGGAACCGGCTCCGTGCCTGGCCGGCCTTTTCCAGTTCCTGATTCTGCTGCTGCAGGAGCTGCTGCTGCGCCTTCTGCTGACTGATGTCGGTGACGGAAAAGACGGCGTAGGACTGGGCTCGCTCAGGAAAGATTGAGGTTCCCTGCACCCAGGCCCAGAACCGCTCGCCGTTCTGACGCATCACCGCCACCTCACCTGCGAAGGACCCCCTGTTGACGATCGCCTCGTACATGATCCGGCCGTACTGTTCGCTGGCTTTCGCGTTTTCATAGAGACATGCCGTCGACGTGCCGGCCATGGTTCCCGGTGCAAATCCGAAGATCGCCTCCAGGGCCGGGTTGCAGCGCTCGATGATCCGCTCCCGCAGGATGGCAAGTCCGGTGGGCAGGGTCTCCAGAATGGCCTTCTGCTCCCGCAGCGTCGTGCGCAGGGCACGGTCGCTGGTCTCCTTGGCCAGGAGCAGCATGCTGAAACCGCTGATCAGCATCATGCAGTAAACGGCCGGCAGCATGACCTGGTGGATCATGACGCCGAAGAAAAGATGGGACTGTGCCGGCTCCACCAGCGCCCAGACCGCCCTGACCCCGAAAATCAGGGCCAGGAGACAGAAGCTCCAGCCCAGGCCGCGCCGCAACAGCGACGCTTCCCCCCCGTGCTTCAGCAAAGCCCACCCCGGCAGCGCATAAAAGAGCGTATGCAGGGAAAAACTGACCGCGATACTCTTGGATGGTTCAAGGAACAGCATGACGACGCAGGCTGCCATGGTGGCAGCCGCGGTACTAACATGCAGGAAGCGGCTGACCCGGCGGCCGGTTATGTGAACGATGGCCCATCCTTCGTAGGCACAGCCGCTGAGCAGCAGGCAGTTGGCCACCAGAACGCCGATGAATTCAGGGGTTGCGTCACGAGCATACAGCAGCAGCGATCCCCCACCCTGCATGAACTTGGCGGTCACCCAGAAGGGAATCCGCTGGGACGGCTCCTTACCGTACTGAAACAGGATCAGTATGGTGCCGAAAACGAACGAGCCGATTGCCAGCGTCAGAATGACGGTTTTGATATCCACGACAGCCTCCTCGCACTCACCTGGAGCACGCCGGAGCAACGTAGCAGTTTGCGACAGTCCGCTCAATAGGGGTTTCCCCCGATGGGAGCCGCCGTGACACCATCAGCGATCAGATCAGGAAAGCCTTTGCCCGGATGCGAAATGAAGGGTGCCGGTTGCGGAATGGGGGGCGGTATAGTTCGAGAACATGGCAGGAGCACATTTTTTAGCTAACTACGGCTCCAATCGTGCTATACAGGAACGTTATACACGTTATTGCCGATATTGGTACACCGGTGAGAAGAAAGAAGCGACCATGAAGTTTATTGATGAAGTCAAACTGCACTGCAGCTCCGGCCACGGCGGCGCCGGCTGTGTCTCCTTCCGGCGGGAGAAGTTCATCCCCTTCGGCGGACCGGACGGCGGCGACGGCGGCCGTGGCGGCGACGTACTCTTCGAGGCCACCTCCGCCCTCTCCACCCTGCTGGAACTTCGCCACAAGCCGCACCAACGGGCGGAACGGGGGCGTCACGGCATGGGCAAGGACCGCCACGGCGCCGCCGGAGCCGACCTGACCGTGAAGGTGCCGGTGGGAACCGTGATCAGGGATGCCGAAACCGGCGAGGAGCTGGCCGATCTGACCGAAGACGGCCAACGGATTGTCCTGCTCAAGGGAGGACGGGGGGGGCAGGGAAACGCCCGCTTCGCCACCTCCACCAACAAGGCCCCCAAGTTCGCCCAGCCGGGCGAGGAAGGGGAAGAACGGATTCTCCGACTGGAGTTGAAGCTGATGGCCGACGTGGGGCTTTTGGGCCTGCCCAACGCCGGCAAGTCATCGTTGATCTCGAAGGTCTCGGCAGCTCGCCCCAAAGTGGCCGACTACCCCTTCACCACTCTGGCCCCCAGCCTGGGGGTAGTGGCGTACAAAGACTACCGTTCCTTTGTCATGGCCGACATACCGGGGATCATCGAGGGTGCCCATGACGGCGCCGGCCTGGGACACCGCTTCCTCAAGCACCTGGAGCGTTCCGGCATCCTGGTGCACCTGGTGGATATCTCCGGCATGCCGGACAGCGACCCCTTTGCCGCCTACGAGGCGGTGAACCGCGAGCTTGCCCTGTTCAGCGACGAATTGGCCCACAAGGCCCAGATCGTGGCCCTGAGCAAGATGGACCTGCCCACGGCCCGCGAGCATCTTGAGGAAGCGACCCGCTGGTTTGCCGAGCGGGGAGTTGCCGTTCACCCCATATCCTCAGCCACCGGCGCCGGGATCGAGCGGCTGCTGGACGCCATTGCCGAACGGCTCTGGAGTGCCCCCAGGGAGGAGTGGTGATGCGCCGGGAGTTCCTGAAAAACATCCGCCGGGTAGTAATCAAACTGGGCAGCCGGGTGTTGACCGATGATAGCGGCTCGCTGGACGGCACCGTGATCCGACAGCTTTGCTCCGACGTAGCTGAGCTGCGCATGCGGGGAATCCAGGTGGTTCTGGTCTCCTCCGGTGCTGTGGCCGCCGGTCGCAACGCCTTGGGAATGCCGGAGCGCTCCGGCACCATTCCCCAGAAGCAGGCGGCGGCGGCGGTGGGACAGCCCCGCCTGATGCGACTGTATCAGGAATGTTTCGAACAGCACGGCCTGGTCACCGGCCAGGTATTGCTGACCGCCGACGACCTGGCCAGTCGCCAGCGGTTTCTCAATGCCCGCGGCACCCTGGAGGCGCTGCTGGCGGCGGGGGCGGTGCCGGTGATCAACGAGAACGACACCGTCACCGTGGCTGAGATCAAATTCGGCGACAACGACAACCTCTCGGCCCTGGTGACCAACCTGGTGGAAGCCAATCTGTTGCTGATCCTGACCGATATCGAAGGGCTCTACACCGCCAATCCCGCGATAGATCCGACGGCCCGGCTGATACCGCTGGTGCGCAGCGTCACCAGAGAGATCGAGCGTGCCGCCGGTGGCAGCGGCTCCAGCGTCGGAACCGGCGGTATGGCCACCAAGGTGGCGGCGGCCAAGAAGGCGGCCCGTTATGGAGTGCCGACCCTGATGGCACCGGGGAAACGGCCCGGCGTGATCGGCGCGGCGCTGGCGGGCACGGAGATCGGCACCCTGTTCCTGCCGGCCGACAAGGGGTTGAACCGTCGCAAGCACTGGATCGCCTACACGTTGCGGCCGGCCGGCAAAGTCCTGGTGGATGCGGGCGCCCGCACCGCGTTACTGGAGAAGGGGACCAGCCTGCTTCCGTCCGGTATCCAGGCTGTTGAAGGACGCTTCGAGCGGGGAAGCTGCGTGCGGATCTGCGGGCCGGACGGCGAGGAGTTCGCCCGCGGGGTCAGCGATTACGGTAGTGCGGAAATCGCACTGATCGCGGGACGCAAGAGTGCTGAAATTGAAGAGGTGCTGGGCTACCACTACGGTGATGCCGTGGTGCACCGCGACAACTTGGCACTGAAATAATTCCGGAATACTCTCCGGGCAGGGCCACGAAAAACGCCCGCCCCGGCACAGCCGGGGCGGGCGTTTTTCATCATGATTGCTGCAATCGGCGCTACGGTTTCACAATGGTAAAGGGAGCTCCCTGAAAAGTCTGCTTCTGTTGCAGCACCGTCTGCACCAGGTCGACCGACGTCCTGAGCTTCTGCTCCTCACCGCCATCCCGTACCACCACGGTCAACGTCCGTTCCGCCAGCGTTCCCCTCTCGATATCGCTGATCCGGCAGGCGGCGGTCTGCTCGTTTTCGATCCAGCAGCCGTTCTCACCGGCGTTGACCAGTTTGAGCCGCTGCGGCAGGGTAATGCGCAGGTCAACCTCTTTGGCCGGCTGGGAGCCGACATTCAGCACCGACACTTTGTAGGCAAGCTGGTCCCCCGGCCGCGCCTGGGGTTTTTCCAGCCGTGAGACCACCCGCAACAATGGCGCCGCCACCACGGTCTGAATCAGCTGCTGCTGCTCGACATCGCTGAACTTCGTGGAGGCAGCCTTCACGGTCAGGTTGAATCGTGCACCGTCCACCTGGTCCGCCGGCACCGCAAAGGAGACTATCCCCCGGAACATCTCCTTGGGCTTCAGCGCCACCGTGCGCACCGGCCGGGACGGGTCCTGGGCGGCCGCGACGACCGTATCGGCGCCGCTGGGCACCTGTGCCGCCACCGCGAACTCCTCGCCCCGCATGCTGCGGTTTGCCAGGGTAAAGGGGATGGCCGCCGTACCGCCGGCCACCACCACCGGACGGGTAAGCTGTGGTTCGAAGTCAAACTTGATCGCATCCCGTTCAGCCTTGAGGGCCGCCAGCCGTTCCTGCTCCCGCCGTTCCGCCTCGGCACGCTCTCGGGCGATCCGTTCACGCTCGGCCCGCTCCCGGGCCTGGCGTTCCCGCTCCAGCTTTTCCGCCAGGGCACGTTCCCGGGCCAGTTGCTCGTTCCGCACCTTCTGGGCGGCAAGGTGCAGGTTGCGATTGGGCAACAGCTTCTCGCCGTTTTTCTGACGCCTGCCCAAGGCAACCAGTTCATCCTCGACGGAGGCGGCCAACGAGTTGCCGGAAAACTCGGCAAAGAAACGGTTGATGGTGCGACCCGCCGCTTCGTTGTCGCCGGACCGCTGGTGCGCACGCGCCAGCATCACCAGCGACACGTCCCGCAGGGGGGAATCGGGGAACAGCTGATCCAACTGGTTGAGTTTCTCGGCGCTGTAGAGGTAGTCCTTGTGCTGAAACGCCGTAAAGGCGGCCATGAACAGCGAGGAGTCGTCAACATCCGCCCGCGAAGATGCCGGTAGCGCCAGGCAGAGTAGGAGCAACAGCAGCGGTAGGCGTATCATTCCACGAAACTCCTCAGTTTCTTGCTGCGGCTGGGATGGCGCAGCTTGCGCAGCGCCTTGGCCTCGATCTGGCGAATCCGCTCGCGGGTCACCTCGAAATCCTGCCCCACCTCTTCAAGCGTATGGTCGCTTTTTTCGCCGATGCCGAAACGCATCCGCAGCACCTTCTCTTCCCGGGGGGTCAGGCTGGCCAGTACCCGCGACGTCTGCTCGGACAGGTTGGCCTTGATGACCGCCTCCAGGGGAGAGACCACCCCCTTGTCCTCGATGAAATCGCCGAGATGGGAATCCTCCTCCTCACCGATGGGGGTCTCCAGGGAAATCGGCTCCTTGGCGATCTTCAGCACCTTGCGCACTTTATCCAGCGGCAGCTGCATCCGCTCGGCGATCTCCTCCGGCGACGGTTCGCGTCCGTTTTCCTGCACCAGCTGCCGGCTGGTGCGGATCAGCTTGTTGATGGTCTCGATCATGTGCACCGGAATCCGGATGGTGCGGGCCTGGTCGGCAATGGCCCGGGTTATGGCCTGGCGGATCCACCAGGTGGCATAGGTTGAAAACTTGTAGCCGCGCTGGTACTCGAACTTGTCCACCGCCTTCATCAGACCGATGTTCCCCTCCTGGATCAGGTCCAGGAACTGCAGGCCGCGGTTGGTGTATTTCTTGGCAATGGAGACCACCAGGCGCAGGTTGGCCTCGATCAGCTCGGATTTGGCGATGCGGGCCTTGTGCTCCCCCTCCCGAATGGCGCGGATCGCCTTGGAGAGCTCCATCGCCTTGAAGCCGGATTCCTGCTCCACCTTGGTCAGCTTGCGGGCAGCGTTCTTGAGCCGCCGCTCCACGTTCTGGAACTCCTCTTCGGCCAGTTTAAGCGGTTTGAGGGCGGCCATTCCCTTGGTTTCGTCAGCCCGGAACTTATCCAGCAGTTCCTGCAGCTTGTCCGCCGGCACGATGGCATGGACCTCGGCCAGCTCCCGCTTGACCTTCAGCACCTTGGTGGAGAGTTCCTTGAGACGGTCGGCCACCCGGGTGATGTGGCGGTCCTTGAGTCGCAGGGACAGCAGCAGGGTAGCCTGCTGCTCCTTGGTTTCGCGAATCTGCTTTTCCAGCTCCTTTTTCTTGGCTGCTGCCTTGGCGGCATCCAGGGCGGTCTGCAGTTCGGTAAGGCGCCGGTCATGCTCGCTGATCAGGTCGATGGTCTCCAGCAGCCTGATCTTGTGATGATCAACAACCTCTTCCTCTTCCGTCGGCTCGGCCTCCGGGTCTTCCTCGATATCCTTGCTGATCTCCGAAGGAGCGATCTGGTGTTTGCGCAGTTTGTCACCCAGTACCAACACCTCCTTGACCGTGATCGGCGTGCTCAGGATGATATCGGCAACCTCCCGCTCACCGTCCTCGATCCGCTTGGCGATCTCCACCTCCCCTTCACGGGTCAGCAGGGAGACGGACCCCATCTCCCGCAGGTACATCCGCACCGGATCGCTGGTACGGCCGATGGAACCGGGCTCGAACTCGATCTCCTCCGCCTCTCCCTCGCCCTCCTCGTCTTCCTCAAGATCGATCTTCATCTTGGGAATCTTGACCTTCTGGGCGGCATCAACGATCTCAATATCCAGCTCCCCGAACATCCCCATGACATCGTCAATCTGTTCGGTGGCAATGTCCGGCGGCAGAATGTCGTTCACTTCGTCAAAGGTCAGGAAGCCCTTTTCCTTGCCGATGTCGATCAACTGCTTGACATCTTCCATGTTTTTCTTTGCCATTGGTATCCCTTCAACTTGGATCGTAGTAAGTGGTTGTTCCGAACGTCGTTCCATCCACCCATCGGACGGCAGCAGGCATTACTGTAACGCAGATTTCCGGTTTCGCAACTCTTCGGCTTTTTTCAGCAGTTCAACGTATTCCGGGCTGTCCGGCCGCAGACTGCCGAGCTGCACCGAAAGCTGCTTGAGCTCCCGCACCGCCGCCTGCTGCGCCCGCTGGAGGCATTGCTGCAGGGCGGTTCGCCAGTCAATGTCGGCCAGGTGGGCACCGGCCATCAGCAGCCGGGCCGCCAGCGTCTTCTGTTCGTCGGTTTCAAGCCGGGCCAGCAGGTTGCTGCTCCCCGTGCCGTCCGCCGTCTCCCCCTCTGCGATAATTGCCCGGGCCAGCGGCAGATGATGGCGATCGAACACCTGGTCGAGCCCGATGGCGGCCATCTCGGAGCGGGAGTCGGGATAGCTGGCCAGAATACCCAGCAGGGTCTCCTGCAGCGCATCACGGGGGATCGGCCGCGCCTCCCCGCCCGAGGCGCCCCGCTGCTGCCCGGTCGCCGGGAGACGGGAATGCCGTGAAGGCTCCGGCCGGTCACCGGTCAGCCGCTTGCGAAAGGCCGGCAGATCGACCCCCAGCAGCCGGCAGATCTCTTTTTCGTACAGGTTGCGCTCCACCGGATCGCTGATCCGTCGGAAACGGGGCACGATCTCGTCCATCAGCCGCACGCGGCGGTCGATACTGTCCGGCGGCGTTTTGGCCAGCAGCCAGTGTAGGAACTGCTCAAAAGCCGGCCGCGCCGCCCGCACCTGCTCCCGGAAGGCATCGGCACCCTGTCGCTGCAGGAAACTGTCCGGATCCTCCCCCTGGGGCAGGCTGATCACGTAGACCGGCAACTTCTGCTCCAGACAAAGTTCCATGGCACGCACGGCGGCACTCCGCCCCGCCTTGTCGCCGTCAAACAGCAGGTATACCTGCTCGGCATGCTTGCGCAGCAGGGCGATATGGCCGTCGGTCAGGGCGGTGCCGCAGGTTGCCAGCACGTTACGTACCCCGGCCCGGTAGAGCGCCAGATGATCAAAATACCCCTCAACCACGATGGCGGAGCGTTCCTGACGGATCTCGCGCAGGGCCAGGTCGATGCCGAACAGTACCGTACTTTTCCGGTACAGCGGCGATTCCGGCGTATTGAGATATTTAGGCAGCCCCTCGTCCAGCACTCGCCCGGCAAAGGCGATCGTCTGTCCCTGGTTGTCCCGGATCGGAAAGATCAGCCGGTTGTGCAGCAGGTCATACCAGCCCCGCTCCCCTTTGCGAATGATCCCCAGCTCGGCGGCCACCTCCAGGGAGCAGCCTTGTTCCCGCAGCATCTGCACCAGGGTATCGCGCCGACCGGCTGCACAACCGATACCGTAGGCTGCCGCCGTGTCCGGGTCCACCTCCCGCTGCTGCAGATACCGCCGGGCAGCTGCGCCGTCGGGATGGCGGTTCAGAATATCGCGGTAGCGCTGCGCCGCCAGCTTCATGATGGTGCGCTGTTCCTCCCGCAGCTGGCCGGCCCGCTGCTCGGCCTCGCTCAGGGGACGCTCTTCGATGGTGACCCCGGCCCGGGCGGCAAGCTTTTTGATAGCCTCCGGAAAATTCAGCCCTTCAATTTTCATCACGAAGGTAAAGATATCGCCGCCGGCGCCGCACCCGAAACAGTGAAATATCTCCCGCGCCGGGTTGACATTGAACGATGGCGTCTTCTCTCCGTGGAAAGGACATAGCCCCACGTAATTGGCGCCACTACGTCGCAGGGGAAGGTACTCTCCCACCACGTCAACGATGGAAAGCCGCTCCGCGACCTCCCTGACTTTCTCTTCCGGAATCATGGTACAGCCGACCTCAGCGTCTTGGCATGGTCCAGCGCCATGCCGCCGAACCGAACCAGCAGTGCCGCGTGGCGGTCCTGCCGGATCTGCTCCTTCAACGGGAAGGAAAGGGGAACGGCAACCACGGCATAGAGCATCATGCCCAACAACAGCGCCCCTTCCAGGACGCCCAGGGCCAAGCCGCCGAGCCGGTTTACCCAGCCCAGCAGTGCCAGCTTCACCAATCCGGTCAACAGGCTGCCCACCAAGTGGGCGCCGAGCCCCACCGCCAGCAGCAGACCGGTGAAGGAGACGATCCGCGCCGCGTGATACGGCATCAGCGTTGTCAGGGGAACGGCAAGGGGCTCGTGGAAGCGGTAGGCCAGCCAGCCCCCCAGCAGCAGGGCAGTCAGCGAGGCCACCTCGGTGATCAGCCCCCGCAGCAATCCCCGCAGCCCCCCCAGGGTCAGTACCGCAAGCATGGCGATGGTCAGGAAATTCATGCCCGACTCGGAGCTGCAGGGGCAGAGACGCCGACGGGGCTTTCTTTCGAAAGCCCCGTACTTGCTGGATTCCCGGCGAAGTAACCGCCAGGTGGTGATAGACATAACTCCATCATCGGCACACTCGAACCGCCTAGTCCATCATTTTACGCTGTTTCTTCAGTGCACGCTTGCGTGCGGCAATGGCCTTCTTCTTCCGCTTGATGCTGGGTTTCTCGTAATGCTCCCGCTTGCGGACTTCAGAGAGGATTCCCGCTTTTTCGCACTGCTTCTTGAATTTCTTCAGGGCGAGGTCAAATGGTTCGTTTTCCCGAATCTTTACACCTGGCATCCATGATCCCCCCCTTCGTCGTCAGATACGCCATGAAGCGGCTGTGCCGCCGTCAATGTCCAGGTACTGTTTTTTGCGAGTCTTGCATAGTAACAGCAGAAATAAATATGTCAACAGGTAATAAACGCGGATGGCAACGTTCAGGCGGGAGGCAGCTTCCGTGAAGCCTTTTCCGCAATGCCCGAGGTACCGAAACGGCGGCGCAACTCATCCCATACCGCTTCTACCGGCACGTCACGGGCCGCCAGCAGCACCAACAGGTGATAGCAGAGGTCCGCAGCCTCGCAGGTCAACTGGGCCTGCTCCCCCCCCTTGCCGGCGATGACCACCTCGGTAGCCTCCTCCCCCACCTTCTTCAGAATCCGGTCCAGCCCCCCCTGCAGCAGGGAGGCGGTGTAGGAGCTGTCCGGCGAAGCATTTTTCCGGGAGAGGATCACCTGATACAGTTCATCGAGCATATGCCGGTTGTCGCTCATCTCAGACCACCCTGACCGGGACGCCCCGTCCCTGCAGATAGGTTTTCGCCTCTTCCACGGTATGCTGACGGAAGTGAAAAATGGAGGCTGCCAGACAGGCCGACGCCCCGGCGGTGACAAAGCCGTCGTAGAGGTGCTCCAGGGTGCCCACCCCGCCGGAGGCGATCACCGGAATCCGGACCGCATCCACCACGGCCCGGGTCACGGCCAGGTCGTACCCATCCTTGGTGCCGTCCCGATCCATGCTGGTCAGCAGAATCTCGCCGGCTCCGTAGGACTCCATCCGCGCCGCCCACTCCACCACGTCAATGCCGGTTGGCTTGCGGCCGCCGTGGGTGTAGACCTCCCAGCGCTGCTCCCCCGGCACCTGGCGGGCATCAATGGCCACCACGGTACATTGGGAGCCGAACCGCTCCGCCGCCTGCCGTACGAACTCGGGACGGTGAACCGCGGCGGTGTTGATGGATACCTTGTCGGCGCCGGCATTCAGCATCCGGCGGATATCCTCCACCACCCGAATCCCCCCCCCTACGGTGAGCGGCATAAAGACCCGCTCGGCGGTGCGGCGCACCACATCCACCATGGTATCGCGCCCATCGCTGGAGGCGGTGATATCCAGGAAAGTCAACTCATCGGCCCCCTGACGATCATAGGCCTCCGCGATCTCCACCGGATCCCCGGCGTCCCGCAGGTCCAGGAACTGCACCCCCTTGACCACCCGGCCACCGGTAACGTCCAGACAGGGAATGATGCGGCGGGTCAGCACGCTCTGCCCCGCCTGGTCAGGGCAATGGCTTCGGCAAGGTCGATGGCGCCCGTGTAGATCGCCTTGCCGGTAATGGTGCCGCTGACGCCGCTCGCCTCGATGGCCATCAGGTTTTCGATATCGGCGAGGGAGGAGACACCGCCGGAGGCGATCACCGGAATGGCGATCGCTTCGGCCAGAGCCCTGGTGGCCTCGATGTTGGGGCCGGCCATCATGCCGTCCCGGCTGATGTCGGTGTAGATGATGGCCGACACGCCGCAGTCCTCAAACTTCCGGGCCAGATCCACGGCGGTGATGCCGGTCACCTCCGCCCACCCCTGCACCGCCACCATACCGTTCTTGGCATCGATCCCCACCACGATCCGACCGGGGAATTTCCGGCAGGCCTCCACCACCAGCTCGGGATTGCGTTGGGCAGCCGTGCCGATGATCACCCGGGACAGCCCCAGGGAGAGGTACGCCTCGATGGTGGCGATGTCACGGATGCCGCCACCCAGCTGGGCCGGGATACTGATCGCCGCCAGGATCGCCTCGATGGCCCCCTTGTTCTTCGGCTCACCGGCAAAGGCACCGTCCAGGTCCACCAGGTGCAGCAGTTCGGCCCCGGCCTGCTGCCATTTCAGCGCCTGCTCGGCCGGGTTATCGGAAAACACGGTGTCGCGGTCCATCTCTCCCTGCTCCAGACGGACACACTTTCCTTCCTTCAGATCAATGGCGGGTATGACGATCATCTCAACCTTTCATCTCGGCAAAGTTTTTCAGCATCGCAAGGCCCACGGCCTGGGATTTCTCCGGGTGGAACTGTGTGGCCACCAGGTTATCCCGGCGGATGGCGGCGCAGAACTCCCGGCCATAGGTACAGGTGGCGGCCACCACGGCCGGATCATCCGGTTGGACATAGTAGGAGTGGACAAAGTAGACGTCGCTGCCATCGGCAATACCGTCAAAAAGCGGCGATGGCTGCCTGAAGCTGAGCTGGTTCCACCCCATGTGCGGTACCGGCAGTTTTTCGCCCCCCTCGGTCATACCGTCGGGAAAGCGGACCACCCTGCCGGGAATCACCTCCAACCCCTTGTGCAGACCGAACTCCTCACTCTCCGAGAACAGGAGCTGCAACCCCAGACAGATTCCCAGAAAAGGACGCCCCTCGGCGATCACCTGCAGGATCGGCTCAACGAAGCCCCCCTGCTCCAGGTTGCGGATACAATCACGGAAAGCCCCCACACCGGGCAATACCACCCGCTCCGCAGCCAGAATCCGGGCCGGGTCCGCAGTAACCAGCGCCTCGTAGCCAACTTTCTCGAATCCCTTCTGGACCGAGCGCAGGTTACCCATGCCATAATCGATAATTGCAATCATTTAATACCGTGCTTGATCAGGTGGGGCGCATAGCGCTTGTCCTCACCCTTGATATGGTTGGTCAGCCAGTCCTGCAGAAAATCGATAACGCTCTGGGTCAGTACCGCCTGTCCTCCCTCGAACTGCCCCTTCAGCTCCAGCACCTGGTTCACCAGCTTGGCGTGCAACTGTTTATGGCCTGCCTCCTGGGGATAACCGGTGGTGCGGAAGGCGTTCTCCTCGTGGGCGAAGTGGGAGCCGGTGTAGTCGATCAGGCGGTTCAGAATCTGGCCGATGGCCTCCTTGCTCCGCTTCTGCTGCATGGCGTCGTGCAGCTCGTTGACCATGTTGAACAGGACCTTGTGCTGCTCGTCGATGCTGCGAATACCGGTCTCGAAGCTGCTGTCCCATTCCAGGGCGTTGGAAAGGCGGAACCGTCCCACCAGCTTGTGCAGCTCGTCAACCTGCTCGGCCAGTTTCTGGGTGGCCACGGTGGTGCTGCGGGCATTGTCCACGTTGCTCTGCACCACGTCGGTGATCATCTGGATATTCTGGGTGATCTCGCTGGTGGTGGCGGTCTGCTCCTCGGCGGCGGTGGCCACCTGGCTGATCTGCAGCGACAGCTCACTGATCTTGTTGAGGATATCCTCCAACGCCTCACCGGAGCTGGTGGTGGATTCCGTGCCCCGCTTGACCTGCTCCACACCGGCGCTCATGGAGCTGACCGCTGTCTGGGTTTCGGCCTGAATGGTCTTGATCATGCCGCTGATTTCCTTGGTGGCCTTGGTGGTCCGCTCCGCCAGGGCGCGCACCTCGTCGGCAACCACGGCAAAACCGCGTCCCATCTCCCCGGCCCGGGCCGCTTCGATGGCGGCGTTCAGGGCCAGCAGGTTGGTCTGGTCGGCAATATCCTCGATGGTGCCCACAATGGCGCCGATCTGGTCGGAACGGGAGCCCAGGGCTTCCACTGTGGCTGAAGAAGAGACCACCAGTTGGGCGATATTCTCCATGACCTTCACACTGTCGCTGACAATGCGGGCGCCGGCCGTGGTCTGCTCAGAAGCAACATGAGCATTTTCGGCGGCATAGAGGCAGTTGCGGGCAATATCGCTGGAGGTGGCGGACATCTCCTCGCTGGCAGTGGCGATGGTGCCGGCCTGCATGGCCACATCCTCGGCAGCGGCAGTCATGGAGGCGGTGGTATTGCCCACCAGGGCAACCGAGTCCCGAACCAGGTCGGCAACGGAGAAAAACTGGCGCATGGCCCTGTTGATGTCGCCCATCATGGCGTTGAAGGCGGTGCCCAGGCGGGCGATTTCACCGATACCGTCGGGCGTCACCTTGGCCGACAGATCGCCGCTTGCTGCCTTTTCCATGGCGGCAACCAGCTTCTCAAGCGGCTTGAAGGCGCTCTGACAGAGCAGCCAGAGCACCATGGAGGACCCCGCCAGCAGTGCGATGCCGACCGCCAGGGCAACAAGGGCGCCCATCGGTGCCAGGATGGTCATCAGGATAACCGTCAGCACGACAACAACAGCATTTCCCAGAACAACCCGTGCCGTAAAATTCATACGCTGCCACCTCCCAAAAGGTTAGGTTGGAGGAATCTATGCAGAAAGCCTGGAGAAGTCGGCGATCTTACCGAAAAGCCGATTGATGGCGGTCAGAAGCGCCAGCCGGTTGCCGCGGACATCCTGGTCGTCGGCCATGACCATGACGGCATCAAAGAAACCGTCAATGGCCCACTTGATGGCGGCGATCTCGGTCAGCGCCTCCAGATAAGCCCCTTTGCCGGTTTCGGCGTCCACCTTGACCTTGGCCTCCTGGAACGCCTTGTACAGGGTATGCTCGGCTTCGTCCTGGAACTTGTCCGGCAACACCGGGGCATCAACCCCGTCCTTGACGATATTGCAGACCCGTTTGAAGGCAGCGGTCAGGCTCTGGTAGTCGTCCCGCAGCCGGAACGTCGAAAGAGCCGTGATACGGGCCGCCACGTCCGCCAAGTCGTCGAAGCCGGCCGCCACCGCCGCATCCACCACATCGGCCGGATACTGCTCGGCCAGCAGGTTGATGAAACGGCCCCGGAAGAACTCGATGATGTCGCCATGTACTTCTTCGTACTTCCGGGTCATCCGGGTGGCAAGGGACTGGAGCGCCTCGGTGACAAAGGCCGACAGGGAGAAACGATACCCCCTGTCGAGAACAATATTGATGATGCCGATGGCGGCACGGCGCAGGGCATAGGGGTCTGCCGAGCCGGTGGGGATCAGCCCCACGCTGAAACAGCCGCAGATGCTGTCCAGCTTGTCGGCAATGGAGACAAACGCCCCCACATCGGAAGCCGGCAGGTCGCCGCCGGCCTGGGTCGGCAGATAATGCTCGGCAATGGCGTTGGCCACCTCCGGATCGATCCCTTCCAGCAGGGCGTACTCACGCCCCATGATCCCCTGCACTTCGGGGAACTCGCCCACCATGCCGGAGACCAGGTCGGCCTTACAGAGGTAGGCGGCTTCATGAACCTTGCCGACGACGGCCGGGTTGAGCTGACGGGCCAGGCTCCCGGCAAGACGGCGGAACCGCTCCATCTTCTCGTAGGAGGTCCCCAGTTTCTGCTGGTAGATGACCGACTTCAGCGACTCGACCCGGGTGGCCAGCTTCACCTTCTGATCCTCTTCAAAGAAGAAGCGCGCGTCGGAGAGGCGGGCCCGCAGCACCCGCTCGTTCCCCTTGACCACCACCGACGGGTCTTCGGCCACGGTGTTGGGGATGGTGATGAAATAGGGAAGCAGCTTCCCCTGCTCGTCAACCACCGAGAAGTAGCGTTGATGGGAACGCATGGAGGTGATCAGCACCTCCTTGGGAACCACCAGAAACTCGGCCGGAATGGTCCCCACAATGGCGCTGGGGTACTCCACCAGATAGGTTACTTCGTCCAGCAGCGCCTCGTCCGGCAGCAGCTGGCCGCCGGTACCCTTGGCCGCCCGGTGGGTCTCCCGGCGGATGGTTTCCTTGCGCCGTTCCTGGTCCACGATCACGAAGTGTCGCTCGCACTCCTCCTGATAATGGGCGAAGTCCCGTACCGGAAACGTCTGATTGGCCATGAAGCGGTGGCCGCGGGAGATGTTGCCGCTCTGGATCGGCCCGAAGGCAAAGGGGATCACACTGCCGTCGAACAGGGCCACGATCCAGTGCACCGGCCGGGCGAAGCGGACATCCAGGTCGGCCCAGCGCATGGACTTTTTGAACGGAATGGTGGCGATCAGCCGGGGCAGCAGTTCGGCCAGCAGCTCATGGGTGGGGCGGCCGCTCTCCTTTTTGGTGACGGCCAGGTACTCGCCTTTGTCGGTGTCGACCACCTGCAGTTCGGCAACCGTGACCCCCTGGCCCCGGGCAAACCCTTCCGCAGCCTTGGTCGGTTTCCCCTCGGCGTCGAAGGCGGCCTTTTTCGAGGGGCCCATGGCGGTAATCTCGGCATCGGGCTGCAGGGCCGGCAGCCCCTGTACCACCAGGGTCAGCCGGCGCGGGGTGCCCAGCGTCCTGATCCCGCTGAACTCCAGACGGGCCGCAGCCAGTTCTTTGCGGATCATCTCTTCCATGGCCGAGAGCGCCTTGGGGACAAAACCGGCCGGAATCTCCTCCGCGCCGATCTCAAGCAGCAGTTCCCTGGACATGCCTTAGTTCCCCCCTTTCAGCAGCGGATAGCCCAGCCGTTCCCGTTGCTGAACGTAGGCTTCGGCACAGAGCTTCGCCACGTTGCGGACCCGGCCGATGTACGAGGCGCGCTCGGTCACCGAGATGGCGCCGCGGGCATCCAGCAAGTTGAAGGTATGGGAACATTTCATGACAAAATCATAGGCCGGGAATACCAAGCCTTTTTCAGCCAGGCGGATACATTCCTGTTCATAGTTGGTAAACGACTCCAGGAGCAGCGCCACATTGGCCTCTTCGAAGTTGTAGGTGGAAAACTCCACCTCGGTCTGGTGATGGATATCGCCGTACTTGACCCCCTTCACCCACTCCAGGTCGTAGACGTTGTCCACCCCCTGCAGGTACATGGCGATCCGCTCGCAGCCGTAGGTGATCTCCCCGGCAACCGGCTTGAGGTCGATGCCGCCGGCCTGCTGAAAATAGGTGAACTGCGTGATCTCCATGCCGTCCAGCCAGACCTCCCAGCCCAGCCCCCAGGCCCCCAGGGTGGGGGATTCCCAGTCATCCTCCACGAAGCGGATATCATGCTGGCTCGGATTGATGCCAAAGGCCCGCAGGCTGTCCAGGTAGAGATCCAGGATATTGGTGGGGGACGGCTTCATGATCACCTGGAACTGATAGTAGTGCTGCAGCCGGTTGGGATTCTCACCGTAGCGGCCGTCCGTCGGACGCCGGGAGGGCTCCACGTAGGCGACGTTCCAGGGCTCGGGCCCGAGAACCCGCAAGAAGGTGGCGGGATTGAAGGTACCGGCGCCCTTTTCGGTATCGTAGGGCTGCTGGATCACGCAGCCCTGCTTGGCCCAGTACCCCTGCAGGGAAAGAATCAGATCCTGAAACGTCACGGCACGACCTCCGGCAGGATGGAGTGAAAAAGAAGATCAAAGGGGCATACGATAGCAGGCCGCAGCCACAGGGGTCAAGGGGCAAGAGGACTGCCCCGGTTCTTTTTGAAGGCACGGGCTCCGATTGTTCGTACTTTTCCGTTGACATTGATCCGCGGTTTGTGATTATGCTGAAACGCTGCCTACGCAGCTATTGCCCTCGTTGGCCTTCATACCTGTGTCTGACTCCCATTAGAAAAAACTGCTTAATCCAAATTTATAGGCTGTAGATGTGCTGTTTCACATATCCCGCGCAACCAGAGGTATCCTTTCCTGATATCAGTGCCGTCGCAGCCGTCCCCGTCCGCACCGGACCGGCTTGAAACCATCCCCGCAACCTAATCCCACCAGCAGGAGAATGTCGTCGTGAATTTACAGGAATTGAAAGGCAAGAAGATCAGTGAACTGAACACCATTGCTCGTGATCTGAACATCGAGGGTGCATCGGGTCTGCGCAAGCAGGATCTGATCTTTGCCATTCTCAATGCCCAGACGGAACAGAACGGCTCCATCTACGGCGAGGGTGTCCTGGAAATCCTGCAGGACGGCTTCGGCTTCCTGCGGGCCACCGACTACAACTACCTGCCCGGTCCCGACGACATCTACGTTTCTCCCAGCCAGATTCGCCGCTTCAACCTGCGCACCGGCGACACCGTGGCCGGCCAGATCCGTCCTCCCAAGGAGGGAGAACGCTACTTTGCCCTGCTGAAGGTGGAAAGCCTCAACTACGAACCCCCCGAGGCGGCCCGCGACAAGACCCTGTTCGACAACCTGACCCCGCTCTATCCCGAAGAAAAACTGAAGCTGGAAACAGCACCGGACAACTACGGCATGCGGGTCATGGAGCTGGTTTCCCCCATCGGCAAGGGACAACGGGGCCTGATCGTGGCCCCTCCCCGCACCGGCAAGACCATGCTGATCCAGAGCATCGCCAACTCCATCGCCGAAAACCATCCGGAAGTCTACCTGATCGTACTGCTGATCGACGAGCGCCCGGAAGAGGTGACCGACATGCAGCGCTCGGTCAAGGGCGAAGTAGTCTCCTCCACCTTTGACGAGCCAGCCACCCGTCACGTCCAAGTGGCGGAAATGGTTATCGAGAAGGCCAAGCGCCTGGTTGAGCATAAAAAGGATGTGGTCATCCTGCTGGATTCCATCACCCGCCTGGCCCGGGCCTACAACACCGTGCTCCCCCCCTCCGGCAAGATCCTCACCGGCGGGGTGGACGCCAACGCCCTGCAGAAACCGAAGCGGTTCTTCGGCGCCGCCCGCAACATCGAGGAAGGGGGGTCGCTGACCATCATCGCCACTGCCCTGGTGGACACCGGCAGCAAGATGGACGAGGTGATCTTCGAAGAGTTCAAGGGAACCGGCAACATGGAAGTCCATCTTGACCGCCGCCTGGTGGAAAAGCGGACCTTCCCGGCCATCGACATCAACAAGTCCGGTACCCGCAAGGAAGAACTGCTGATCGAGCGCAGCGCCCTGAACCGGATCTGGATCCTGCGCAAGGTGTTGCACCCGATGAACGTGGTGGACAGCATGGAGTTCCTGCTGGACAAGCTCTCCGAGACCAAAACCAACCAGGAGTTCCTGGACGCCATGAGCAAGGGGTAAAAAAGCGCTTGTCAGGCGACGGCGTAATCCGATACAGTAACGGACTGAATACAACACGGCTTTATAAACGAGCTGTCTGAACGAGGAGGTAGTACCCGATGAAAGAAGGAATCCACCCGGCTTACAATGAAATCACCGTCAAGTGCGCCTGTGGCAACAGCTTTGAAACCCGTTCCACCCGCAAGGAGATTTTCACCGAAATCTGCTCCGCCTGCCATCCCTTCTTCACCGGCAAGCAGAAACTGGTGGACACCGCCGGCCGCGTCGAGCGGTTCAAGAAGCGTTACGGCAAGGCTTAGCACGGTTGTACGGCATGTCCGGGGGGATGCATCCTTTGCAGGTGCAGCCCCCTTTTTGCATCCTGGGGGGTTCCGATGAACATCGAACTGCTGCAATTCACCCCTGAGCCGGAGCGGACCGTTGCTCTGGCCGCACGGCTCTGCTATTCGCCGTCGGGGATGAACGAGCTGCTGGAGCGGGTCAGCTCCGACGACATTACCGCTTTCATCAACAAGATCATGACGATGGGGCACCATTCCGTGCTGGAACATGCGGCCTTCACCTTCGGAATCGAAGGCATTTCGCGGGTCACCAGCCACCAGCTGGTGCGTCACCGGCTCGCTTCCTACTCGCAGCAGTCGCAGCGTTACGTGTCTCACGCGGAACGGTTCGACACTGTCATGCCTCCCTCCATTGCGGCCGACGGGGAGGCGAAACGAATCTTCGACTTCACCGTAGGAGTGGTGCACCAAGCCTATAAACAGCTCACCGAAATGGGGATCGCCGCGGAGGATGCGCGGTATCTGCTGCCCAATGCGACGGAGACCAAGATCATTGTAACCATGAACGCCCGGGAACTGCTGCACTTCTTTGCCTTGCGCTGCTGTGAGCGGGCGCAATGGGAAATCCGCGCCATGGCGGTCGGCATGCTGAAGCTGGTCAAACAGGTGGCGCCGGTCATTTTCCGGGACGCCGGGCCGGGCTGCCTGGCCGGTCCCTGCCCCGAAGGTGATTTCTGCTGCGGCCGGACTTCGGACGTACGCAAACAGTTCAGGAGTCTCATTTAAATGGAAAAAATCAACATCGGCGGCCAGGCGGTCCTGGAAGGGGTCATGATGCGCGCTCCCCGGGCCATGGCCATTGCCGTCCGTCGCCCCAGCGGCGAGATCGTGATCAAGCGGGAAGCGATGCCCCCGCTGTCCGAGCGCTATCCGATCGTTAAACTGCCGATTTTGCGCGGCGCCGTGGCGTTGTTCACCTCCCTGGTGCTGGGAATCAAGGCCCTGAACTTCTCGGCCAACGAAGCGATCGTCGAGGAAGAGAACGGTGAAGAGAAGAAGGAAGAACTTTCTTCCTGGGCCTTGGCCGGCACCATGGCAACCGCCTTCGGGTTCGGCATCGGGCTCTTCTTCTTTCTTCCCCTCTACCTGACCAAACTGCTGGTACCGGTGATCGGGGACAACAACATCGTTTTCAATCTGGTGGACGGCGTCATCCGGGTGGTGGTTTTTCTACTCTACATCTGGTCAATCTCCCGGATGAAGGATATCCGGCGGGTGTTTCAGTACCACGGTGCCGAGCACAAGACCATCTTCGCCTTTGAAAACGGCGCCGACCTGACCCTGGAGAGCGTCAAACGCTTCAGCCGACTGCACCCCCGCTGTGGCACCAGCTTCCTGCTGATCGTCATGCTGGTCAGTATCGCGGTCTTTTCCCTGATTCCCAAGGCTTGGCCCTTTGTCGCCAAGGCGTTGTCGCGCATCGTGCTGCTGCCACTGATCGCCGGCATCTCCTACGAATTTCTCAAATGGAGCGCCAGAAACGATCGGCACCCCCTGGTACGGATGGTCATCGCGCCGGGGCTGGCCCTGCAGCGGATGACCACCCGGGAACCGGACGACGACCAGATCGAGGTGGCGATCCGCTCCGTCAAGGAAGCCCTGGACGAGAACAATGGTTACAGCGACGACCGGATCGTGGTCTGAGAAGGATATCTACCCATGTTTGACAAGATCGAGGAGTTTGAAGTCAGGTTCCAGGAACTGGAATCGTTGCTGTCCGACCCGGCGGTGATCGCCAATCAGCCGGAGTTCCGCAAGCTCTCCCGGGAGCATGCCGACCTGGCCCCCCTGATCGAGGCCTACCGGCGTTACAAGAAGGTACTGGCGGAGCAGGAAGAAAACCGTGAGCTGCTGGCCGATCCGGACATGAGGGAGATGGCGGAGGAAGAGCTGGAGCGGCTCGCCGCCGAGCGGGACCAGCTTGAGGCCGACATCAAGCTGCTGCTTTTGCCCAGAGATCCCAACGACAGCAAAAACGTGGTGCTGGAGATCCGCGCCGGCACCGGCGGCGACGAGTCGGCCCTGTTTGCCGGCGACCTGTTCCGGATGTACTCACGCTTTGCCGAGAAGAACCGCTGGAAGGTGGATATGCTCTCCTGTTCCGAGTCGGAGCGGGGCGGTTTCAAGGAGGTCATCGCCGCCATCGAGGGGCAGGATGTCTACGCCAAGCTGAAGTACGAATCCGGCACCCACCGGGTGCAGCGGGTCCCGGAAACCGAGGCCCAGGGACGGATTCACACCTCCGCCTGCACCGTGGCCATCATGGCGGAAGCCGAAGATATCGACATCGAGATCAATCCGGCCGACCTGAAAATCGATGTCTACCGTTCTTCCGGCGCCGGCGGCCAGCATGTCAACACCACCGACTCGGCGGTACGGATCACCCACCTCCCCACCGGCACCGTGGTGGCCTGCCAGGAAGAACGCAGCCAGATCAAGAACCGGGCCAAGGCGATGAAGGTGCTGAAAACCCGCATCCTTGACACCATTCTGCAGGAACAGAACAGCAAGATGGCAGCCGACCGCAAGCAGCAGGTGGGCAGCGGCGACCGCTCCGAGCGGATTCGCACCTACAACTTCCCCCAGGGACGCATGACCGACCACCGCATCGGCCTGACCCTCTACCGCCTTGATTCAATCATGGCCGGGGATATCGAGGAGATCACCGATGCACTGCGCACCCACTACCAGATGGAAGCGCTGAAGGCCCAGGCAGAAGGCACGGTGTAGCCCGGGGTGAAGTGACCGCCCAACCAACGACGTGGTACCCATCATCCCCATGCCCGACACACCCGACATCTGGACCACCCTGAAGGTCCTCACCTGGACCACCGGCTACCTCACGGAAAAGGGTGTTGAAAATGCCCGGCGGGAGGCGGAGTGGCTGCTCTGCGCCGCCACCGGTCTGGACCGGGTGGGGCTCTACCTCAACTTCGACAAGCCGCTGAGCGGTGACGAACTGGCTACGGCCCGTGCCCTGGTTTCCCGCCGGGGACGGCGGGAGCCGCTTCAGCATATCCTGGGCACCCAGGAGTTCGACGGTCTCTCCTTTGCCGTCACCCCCGACGTCCTGATCCCCCGCCACGACACCGAAACCCTGGTTGAGCAGGTACTCCTTCGCGTCCCCGGCGCCCGGTCCATCCTGGATATCGGCACCGGCTCCGGCTGCATCGCCGTCTCCCTGGCCAAGCGGTTGCCGGAAGCTGCCGTAACGGCGGTGGACATCTCCCCGGACGCCCTGGCCGTGGCCCGGCATAACGCCGCACAGCACGGCACTGCCGTGGAGTTCCTGCAGGGCTCCCTTTTCCAGCCGGTTGCGGGCCGCAGCTTCGACCTGATCGTGAGTAACCCCCCCTACATCCCCAGCACCGACCTGGAAGGGCTTCAGCCCGAGGTACGGAATTTCGAGCCCCGCCTGGCCCTGGACGGCGGACCGGACGGCCTTGACGCCTACCGACAGATCGTCGCCGACGCGCCGCAGCACCTTACCCGCGGCGGCTGGCTACTGCTGGAGGTGGGGGCCGGTCAGGCGACGGATGTTACCGTGCTGCTGGCGGAATCCGGTTTTGCTGCTACTATTGTCGCAACGGACCCGGCAGGGATCGAGCGGGTCGTGGGAGGACGTCATGGATCGGACTGAGGCGTTGCGGGTCTTTGAAGAGGCCGACTGCCTGGCCGACCGGCAAGCGGTCGGGGAAGCCATCGGCCGGATGGCGGAAGGGATCACGGCACGGATCGGCAAGCTCAACCCGGTCATCTTCTGCGTCATGAACGGCGGTCTGATCGTAACCGGTCAACTGCTCCCCCTGCTCCCTTTTCCCCTGGAGACCGGCTACCTGCACGCCACCCGCTACGGCCGGGAGCTGACCGGCGGCGACTTGGAGTGGCTGGTGCCGCCCCGTCTCGACCTCGTTGGCCGGACCGTGCTGCTGGTTGACGATATCCTCGACGAAGGGGTAACCCTGAAAGCACTGACTGACGAATGTCTGAACCGCGGCGCCCGCGAGGTGCTGACCGCGGTGCTGGTCGAAAAGCAGCACGACCGCAAGATCGTACCGGGCTACCGGGCTGATTTCGCCGGCCTGGCGATACCGGATCGCTTTGTCTTCGGTTACGGCCTGGATTACGATGGGATCTGGCGGAATGCGCCGGGTATCTACGCGGTCAAGGGGCTATAGGGCGTATTCCTGTCCGGCGGTGCCCCATGAACTGCTTTTCGAGCTGGAGCGTCACACCACCCGCTCTTGCCGGGAAGTCCTGGCCAGCCTGATCTGCCCCCTGACGGCCCCCATCGCCGTTAACATGTCCCCGACAAGTGGTACTGGCACTGTTCCCGCCCCTGTTCTTCGTAGTGTTTCCGCACGGCTGATACCCGCCCAGCGCCACATCCGGAAACACGGACGGGGTGACGGCATCAGCCGCAACCCCGTCTGCATGGACATAGAGTACTGTGTTCAGAATGGGTACGTTACAACTTGAACCTGCCCACCAGCGCCTCCAGATCCTTGGCAAGCCTGGCCAGGGAGGCGGCCGCTTCGGCGGTTTCATGGGCACCGTTGGCGGTTTCGTGGACAACGTCGGTGATCTGGTGAATGTTGGTGGAAATTTCGCCGGTGACCGCGGTCTGCTCCTCGGCGGCGGTGGCGATCTGGTGCACCTGCATGGTCACCTCGTTGATCCCTTCCAGAATCTGCTGCAGTGCTTCACCGGAACGGCGGGAGCTGTCCATCCCCTTTTCCACCTCCCGCACCCCCTGTTCCATGGAGGAAACAGCGCCGGCGGTCTCCTGCTGGATCGCCTTGATCATCTCGCCGATCTCCCGGGTAGCCCGCGTGGTCCGCTCCGCCAGGGCCCGCACTTCATCGGCCACCACCGCAAAGCCCCGTCCCTGCTCACCGGCCCGGGCCGCTTCAATGGCGGCGTTCAAAGCCAGCAGGTTGGTCTGGTCGGCAATCTCCTCGATGGTGCCGACAATGGCGCCAATCTGGTCGGAACGGGCACCCAGCGCCTCAACCGTATGGGCCGACTCCCGCACCCGGTCCGCAATCAGTTGCATACCGGCAATGGTTTCCTGTACCACGACGGCACCGTTATGGGCGTTGTGGGACGCTTGGTTGGCAACGTCGGAGGCCATGGAGCAGTTGCGGGAAATGTCATTGGAGGTGGCGGACATCTCTTCGCTGGCGGTAGCCACCGTGGCTGACTGGGAGGCCACTTCCTCGGCGGCGGTGGCAATCTGGACGGCAGTACCCTGCAACTGGTTGGAGGCGGTGGCCACCTGGACCGTGGTGCTGGAGGCCCGGGAAATGATGGAGTGGATGTTGTCCACAAACCGGTTGAACCAGCGGCTCACCTCGCCAAACTCATCGGTGCGGTCCGCCTCCAGACGACAGGTCAGGTCCCCTTCCCCCTGAGCAATATCCTGCAGCATCTCCACCAGGCGGTTCAGCGGCGTGGTGATGCTGCGCACGATCACAAACGTGAAGACCAGCGTCAGGGCACCCATTGCCAGGGAAAAGCACGCACTCAGAATCAGGGCGAGCCGGGCCTGGGCGGCAAGCTCTCCGGCCCGGGCCATGATCTCCCTGGCCAGGGCATCCTCAATCTCCTTCACTTGGTCAATCTTGGCGGTGATGGCGGTGAACCAGGTCTCGGGAGCCATGCCAAAGCCTCCGGCCATCCCCCGGCCGATGACGGCCGCGCTCAACTCCTCGACCTTCTTGAATTGCGGAGAGCCGGCCTTGGCATCGTAGGCTGTCACCGCAGCATCGGAACCGAACTTTTTGAACCCTTCCAGAAAACTCTTCTGCGCAGAAAGAATGGCGAAGGTGCGCTGGTAGGTTTCATCGCTGAAACGGTCCGCCGCAATCACGGCATTCAGTGTTGCCCGCTCCTTGCCCATCTCCTCCTTCACCTTGGACAGGGCAAAGTAAGAGATGGCGGCCCGCATCAGTTCGGGCTCCCTGCTGTTACGTCCCACCGCGGCAACCACATCCAGGTAGGAATAGTTAATGGCAGTGTAAAAGGCGAAGGAATCCTTGCCGTCAATATTCAGTGCGTCCACCCTGCTGCGAATGTCGGCCAGCTTTTCCTGGTGCTTCGCGGCGGCATCAAGTGATGCCTTCACAACCCGGGCAGTATCGGGATGGGCCAGCAGAACCTCGGCCAGTTGCCGGAACTGGTCATCAGACAGCTTGCGCTGGCGTTGCAAATCCTCCCTGAACCGCGCTCCTTTCGCGTTGATGTAACCGGAGGAAAGGCCTCGCTCCTTCTGCAGTTCGTGGACCAGCGCCCCCACCTTCACGGAAAGGGCCACCAACCGCTCGGTCTGCCGCAGGTTCGTCAGGGTCCGGTACTTATCCAGCACCTCCCGGCCGGAAAAAAAGACCAGCCCCAGGATGGGCAGCAGGAGCAGCAGGAGCAGTTTGGTTCGGATCGTCAGATTTTTCAGCATGTGAACACGACCTCCGCAGGAAATGGGACTATTTATATCGTAATGCTGCGCTTTCGGAAAAACAGATTGCAGCAACCGGCATTAAAAATCTGTTTTTTTGATCAAAGTCAAAAAACCATCCGTCTTCTTTCCCCCCACAAAACAGGGGACACATTCCATGACTTCATGTGTCCCCTGCGTCACCACCTCGCCCAAGCAATTTTTCCGCCTAGCCTTCGGTCATCACCTTCTCATTGTACAGTCCCTCGATCTTGCGACGATGTCCCAGCTCAACCTCGGCAAAGGTGAGCAGGGTCTTTTGCAGCACCGGATCCTCGGTCATGCCGGCGGCGGCCTTGTACAACTGGTAGGCCTCTTCCTCGGCTTTCAGCGCAAAGGTGAGGATTTCCTGGTAGTTCATCTGCGGATGAAACGGCACCTCCCGCAGGTAGCGGCCAATGGTCGCCTCCGGCAGGGCACAACTGTTGTGCTCGGCAATCTTGTCCGGATCGATGCGTGAAAACACCTCCTTATGGGTCGCCTCTTCGGTTGCCAGCTCCGCAAACAGCTTGCGGGCAGCGGGACTCTCGGTCAGCTCTGCGGCCCGTTTGTACAGCTGGTAGGCAATTTCCTCTCGCTCAACAGCAAAATCAACAACCTGCTTCAGTGTTATGAAGCTCATCAACCCCTCCTATCACAATGATATTCTTTAATATACTCAAGAACTTGAGCTGGATGCTGTTCGGCTTTTGAAACCGTGGTCCAGTGTTTCCTGACGATGCCGTCGGGGCAGATAAACACCGTCGAACGGATCACCCCGGACACGGTCTTACCGTACATGCTCTTTTCACCGAACGCACCATAGGCCTTCATGACCAGGGTATCCGGATCGGAGAGCAGCACCATGTTCAGATCATGGGCTTCGATGAATTTCCCATGGGAGGCCAGCGAATCCCTGCTGATTCCCAACAGCGTTATGTCGAGTCGATCGAACTCCGGCATCAGGTCACGAAAACTACTGGCTTCCCTGGTACATCCCGGGGTGTTGTCCCGGGGATAGAAAAACACGATCAGCCGTTTGCCGGCATAGTCAGCCAGACGGTGGCGTCTGCCGTCGCTTCCCTCAAGATCGAAATCAGGAGCTGGTTGATCCGTCAGGTTTCTGATCATCCGCACATTCCCCTTTTACCTGTATAGTGCTGCAGACCGTCTGTGCGCACCCGCCGCACGAACTGTGCACCTTAATACGGTAAACACACTGAAAATGCAACGGTTTCATATTTTTTTCAACTGCAACTGTAAAAAGATTAGGCAAACCAAAGCAACCATGTTACCTTTTGGTAACGCACAAGGAGTAACCATGTCTCAGTACACCATGTCAGACACCTATCGGTCCATTCTGGAAAGTATCGGCGAGGGGATCATTTTTGCCGACCAGGATGATCGCCTGACCTACATAAACCAGATGGCCGCCACCATTCGCGGCATCAAGGCGGAAAACTTCATCGGCCGCTCCATCCTCGCCGTTCACTCTCCCAAATCGTCGGAGCGGATCAAGCAATTGCTGCTGGAGTTGCGGGCCGGCACCATCACCCAATCCCGCCGGGTCATCGAAGTCAGGGGGAAATATTTCGAAAACACCTATTACCCGGTGCGACGTCAGGATGGCAGCTATCGCGGCACCCTGTTGGTCAGCCGGGACGTGACAGAAAAGACCCAGCTCCTCGCGGAAAACCAGTCCCTCAAACAATCCACCGGCAGCCGTTGCTGCGGCCTGGAGGGGTTCGTCAGCATCAGCCCGGCCATGTTGCCGGTCTTCCAGCTGGTGGGAGCTGCCTCGCCCATCGACTCTACCGTGCTGATTACCGGCGAGTCCGGCACCGGCAAGGAACTGGTAGCCTCTGCCATCCACCGCAACAGCAAGCGCTGCAGCCGACAGATGGTGGCGGTCAACTGCGCGGCCCTGCCCGACAATCTGGTGGAGTCGGAGCTGTTCGGCTATGCCCGCGGCGCCTTTACCGGTGCCGTCTCCAGCCATCGCGGCAAATTCGAGCAGGCCGACGGCAGTACCATTTTTCTCGACGAAGTTGCCGATCTCCCCCTGCCCGCCCAGGCGAAACTATTGCGAGTGCTGCAGGACAAGGCCGTCGTCCGGCTGGGCAGCGAAAAGCAGATCAAGGTGGATGTCCGGATCATTGCGGCTACCAACCGGGATTTGACCGCCATGGTGGCGGCGGGCAGCTTCCGCGAAGACCTTTTCTACCGGCTGAACGTTATTTCAGTACGTATCCCCCCCCTGCGGGAACGGCGCGAGGATATCCTCCCCCTGGCGGAGTATTTCGTCGGCTGGTTTACCCAGCATATGGAAAAATCAATCCAGGGGCTCTGCGAAGGGACCCGCTCCCTGCTGCTGGCCCATGACTACCCCGGCAACGTCCGGGAACTGGAAAACGCCATGGAGCATGCCGTTGCCCTCTGTCAGGGGAACTGCATCGCGCCCCAGGATCTTCCCGACGCCTTCATTGCCGCCCGCAGCGATGGCCTGCATCAGGACTTCCCCCACCCCCTTGCCGAAGGGGGGACAACCTCTCTGTTTCGCACCCGGGAGCAGTACGAACGCCAGGTTATCCTCGAGGCACTGGAGCGGACCGGCGGCCGCAAGGCGGAAGCCGCGAAGCTGCTCAACATCTCCCGCAAAACGCTTTGGGAAAAATTAAAACAGTTGCAGTAAACGTAACGTCCCGCCCATTATGTTACCCTTTGGTAACAAGATTTCTGTGGTCCGATTTCTCCCTTCCCCAGCTTTCTCTTCTGTTTTCAACACATTAAAAAGCCGTTTCAGTATTGGCACGTCTTCTGCTCTGTGTAACAGGATTTTATCTTTCTCTTATCTCCCTGTAGCGAGGTGATGCCCATGCCGATTTCCGGCGTTGTCGTGAAGTGCACTCCCGGAACCGAAGCCTCGGTAGCCGAACACGCGCGGCACTGTGCCGGCGTCGAGGTCCATGCGGCCCTGCCCGACGGGCAGGTGGTAGCAGTCATCGAGGGTGATACCGTCAAGCAGGGGGCCGAGCGGGCCATGCGCCTCCAGGAGATCGAAGGCGTCATATCGGTCCAGGTGGCCTACCATAATTTTGAAGACGCAACCACAGAACAAGGAGGCGGGTATGGAATTGACGAGGCGTGATTTCCTGAAAGCAAGTGCGGCTGCCGCGGCGTTTGCCGCTGCCGGTGCACCGGGGCTGGCTCCCCGGCTGGCCGAAGCGGCCGATGACAAGGGTATCAAATGGGGCAAAGCCCCCTGTCGGTACTGCGGCGTCGGCTGCTGTGTCCTGGTGGGGGTGAAGGACGGCAAGATTGTGGCCACCAAAGGCGACCCGGCCGGTCCGGTCAACAAGGGCCTCAACTGTATCAAGGGCTACTTCCTCGCCAAGGCTCTCTATGGCAAAGATCGCCTGACCACGCCGCTCATCCGCAAAGGGAACAAGATGGTTCCTGCCACCTGGGACGAGGCCCTTGACCTGATCGCCTCCAAGTACAAGGAAGCCATCACCAACCACGGTCCCGATTCCGTTGCCATCTACGGCTCCGGCCAGTGGACCGTGTTCGAGGGGTACACCGCGGTCAAACTGTTCAAGGGGGGCATCGGTACCAACAACGTGGAGCCCAACGCCCGACTCTGCATGGCCTCCGCCGTGGTGGCCTTCATGAACACCTTCGGGTCCGACGAGCCGATGGGCTGCTACGACGACCTGGATATTGGCGACACCTTCATTCTCTGGGGCGCCAACATGGCGGAAGCTCACCCGATCCTCTTCTCCCGCCTGATCGACAATAAACTGAAGAATCCCAAGGTGAAGATCATCGACATCGCCACCCGCAGGACCCGCACCACCCAGATGGCCGATGAGTACATCGCCATGCAGCCCCAGGGTGATCTGGCGGCCCTGAACGCCATTGCCCACGTCATTTTGCGGGACAAGCTCTACGACGAGGCGTTCGTCAACAAGCATGTTTCCTTCAAGCGGGGCACCGAAAACCAGCCGTACGGCCTGAAGGACAAGGAGGCTCCCAAGGAAGAGCCGAAGCCGCTGACCTTCGAGCAGTACAAGGAACTGATGAAGCCCTTCACCCCGGAATGGGCGGAAAAGCTCTCCGGTATCCCGGCCAGAAAAATCGAGGAGCTGGCTCGGCTGTACAGCGACAAGAGCCGCAAGGTCAACTCCCTCTGGACCATGGGGGTCAACCAGCATGTTCGCGGCGTCTGGGTTAACAACCTGATCTACAACCTCCACCTGCTGACCGGCAAAATCGGCAAGAAGGGTGAGAACCCGCTCTCCCTCACCGGCCAGCCCTCCGCCTGCGGCACCGCCCGCGAGGTGGGTACCTTTGCCCACCGGCTGCCGGCCGACATGGTGGTGATGAACGAGGCGCACCGCAAGAAGACTGCTGAAATCTGGGGAATCGACCCCAAGAAGATATCTCCCAAGATGGGACTGCACACCATCGAGATGTATCGTGCCATTGACCGGGGCGAACTGAAGTGTCTCTGGATTCAGTGCACGAACCCGTTCCAGTCCATTCCCAACCTTTCGCGCTACCGCAAGGCCGCCGAGGCCCGCAAGGCGTTCATCGTGGTGTCGGACATCTATCCCACCAAGTCCACTGAAGTGGCCGACGTGATTCTTCCCTCCGCCTCCTGGGTGGAGAAGGAGGGAATGTACGGCAACACCGAACGCCGCAACCAGCAGTGGTTCAAGCTGGTGGAGCCGCCGGGGCAGGCCAAGGAAGACACCTGGCAGTTGATCCAGCTTGCCAAACGGCTGGGAATGGGCCACCTCTTCCCCTACAGTGAAAAGGGCTTCTACAAGGAGATGTGGGAAGAGTACCGCAAGTTCACCATCGGCACCGGCAAGGACCTGGCCCCCTACGAGGCCTATCAGAAGGTGCGCGGTCTGCGCTGGCCGGTCAAGGCCAACGGCCAGGAGACCCGCTGGCGCTACGTCGACTTCGACGATCCCTATGTCAAGCCGGGCGAAGGGCTCAAGTTCTACAAGGCACCGGGCAACAAGGCCAGCATCTGGTTCCGCCCCTACGAGGCCCCGGCGGAGTCGCCGGACAAGGACTACCCGTTCTGGTACTGCACCGGTCGTCTGCTGGAGCACTGGCACACCGCCACCATGACCGGCCGGGTGCCCGAGTTGAAGCGGGCCATGCCGGAGGCCACCCTTGAAATGCATCCGGACGATGCCAAAAAACTGGGGATCAGGAACCGTGACAAGGTCAAGGTCAGCTCCCGGCGCGGATCGGTCATTCTGCGGGCCGAGATCAACGGCCGCGGCAAGCCGGAAAAAGGGAACGTCTTCACCACCTTCTTCGACGAAACCAAGCTGATCAACGACCTCTGCATCGACGCCTTCGACCCGCTCTCCAAAGAGCCGGATTTCAAGAAGTGCGCGGTGAAGATCGAGAAGGCGTAACCCCGTGCCCCCTCACCTTCCTTCCCCGGGGAGGTGAGGGGGCGACGCAAGGTATGTATGAATCCTGAAACCGAACACCATACCGCCATCAGCCGACGTCTCTTTCTAAAGGGAAGCGTGCTTGCGCCACTGGCCCTTGCCCT
This sequence comes from Trichlorobacter ammonificans, assembly GCF_933509905.1. Lineage (GTDB taxonomy): Bacteria > Desulfobacterota > Desulfuromonadia > Geobacterales > Pseudopelobacteraceae > Trichlorobacter > Trichlorobacter ammonificans. The sequence goes on from NZ_OW150024.1 coordinate 2,173,406, forward strand.
GGGCGGGGGAGCCATATCGGCAGTCTATCTTCGGCCGGCCCAGGCGCGGGAGTTCTACCTGCGGCCGCCGGGCGCCCTGGCAGAGAAGCGCTTTCTGGCTGCCTGCGTCAAATGCGGCAAATGTGCCCAGGCCTGTCCCTACCAGTCAATCAGCATGGCCGGCGGTGAGGCGGGTATCGGTATCGGCACCCCCCATATCGTACCGAGGGAGATGCCCTGTTACCTTTGTCCTGACATCCCCTGCGCCAAGGCATGTCCTTCCGGAGCACTGGATGCCAAGCTCAACGAGGTTGAAAAGATCCGCATGGGCACGGCGGTGATCGTTGACCGGTCGGCATGCCTCTCCATCCGCGGCCTGCGTTGTGAGGTCTGCTACCGCCAGTGCCCGCTGATCGACAAGGCGATCACGCTGCAGAACCGGCACAACACCCGTACCGACGCGCACACCATCATGGAACCGGTGGTGCACAAGGATAAATGCGTCGGCTGCGGTATCTGCGAGAAAGTCTGTGTTCTGGAGAAACCGGCCATCGTCATCCAGCGGACGCCGCCGGCGCAGAAAGATCATTATGAATTCTAAATGGAGCATGGCCCGCAGGGGCGTACAATTGCTGATGATTGCCCTGCTCGCCTCCCCCCTGGCGGGCCTGACCCTGTTCCGGGGCAACCTGGCGGCGGCGGAGCTCTTGGGTCTTCCCCTTTCCGATCCGCTGGCCTTTCTGCAGGCCCAGATCGGCGGACGGGTCTTTGTACTCTCGTATCTGGTCAGCACCCTGATCGTGGTCGGCACCTACTTCCTGCTGGGGGGGCGCAGCTTCTGCGGCTGGGTCTGCCCGGTCAACCTGCTGACGGAGCTGGCCGACCGTCTGCGCGGATCGGAAAAAATCGACCGTGCGACCCTGCCCCTGTCCGCGAACTACTGGACCCTGGCGCTGGTACTGGCCATGGTGGCACTCACCGGGGTCCCGCTGTTCGAGCTGCTGTCGCCCATCGGTATCGTGAGCCGCGCCATTGTCTTCGGCTCACTGCTGCCCCTGCTGCTGGTGGGGGCCATTCTGCTGGTGGAGCTGCTGGTGGCCCGGCGGGTCTGGTGCCGCTCCCTGTGTCCCCTCGGCGGTTTTTACAGCCTGCTGGGACGATTGAGTCCGCTGCGGGTCGGCTTTGTCGCCGAGCGTTGCACCCACTGCAACGAATGCACGGCTGTCTGTCCCGTTGAGGAGGTGTTGGCACCATCCCTGGAACAGAACAGTCCCCAGGTGGTCGCCGGTGCCTGCACCCGCTGCATGGCCTGCCTGGATGCCTGTCCCACCAAGGCACTAACCGTTACACTTGGCTACAAATGATGGATTATCCCTACAAGGCAAGGAGATTCCTGATGAAACGCATGGTACAGCTTGTCACCACCTTAGGCATGGTAGCCTCCCTGGCGCTTCTGGCGCCCGCATTCGCCAATGAACAGCCCGAATTGAACCTGGCAAAGGATGCGTCGGAGGCGCCGGGGACTCCCATGGCCGTTCCCCACGTAATGAAGCCGGGCGAAGACGGTGAGGCCTGCAACGCCTGTCACCGTAGCGGCGTTGGCAAGACACCGCCCACCTCTCATCCCGAGCGGCTGAACTGTACCCAGTGCCACGTGCAGGGTGAAGTCAAGAAACCGGCCAAGGCCAAGAAAAAGAAGTGACGCTCTCCCGCAAGGACTTCTTTCGGCAGGGGTTCTTCTCCCTGGGGGACACCCTGCTGAAAACTGCCGGCATCGCCTCGCCGGAAGCGCCTCCCGAGCAGGAGTTTCCGACCACTGACGACGTCGGGAATACTGCCGAGCCGCGATGTGCGGAAGCCGACAACAGTCGCTGTCTGGCCCGCAGTTGCGGCTGTTTCAGCTGTATCGAACGCTGCGAAGTCCAGGCCATTACCCTGGCGGTCGGTACCGGCGTCCTGATCGATACTGCGCTGTGTACCGGTTGCGGTGCCTGCCGCGAGGTCTGCCCGGTGACGCCGAAGGCGATCCGGCTGGTACGACGGGCGGAGCACAATCAGCCGGCAGCAGCTTGACATGTTTATTTTTTGTGCAACAAGGACGTAGTACCCTTATTTTGATTGCATGAATGCCATGCAATACAATCACCACAGGAAGGAAAGGAGAACGAAGTATGCTGAAGCAGAAACTGGCAACAGCGGTAACTATCGTCGGAATCGGCGCCTTGCTGGCGATTCCGTCGGTGGCAGCCAAGGCAAAACCGGCCGCCAAGCCGGCCAAGGACGGACGTGAGACCTGTTACGCCTGTCACACCGAGGTGAAGAGCCTCAAGGAGAACTCCAAGCACGCGGCCATCGCCTGTACGGTGTGCCACGACAAGACCAAGGAGCACCTGGAGAAGGGGCCGGATGTCAAGCCGGTCACCAAGATTGACCAAGCGGTCTGCGGCTCCTGCCACAAGAACCAGTATGAAAGCTTCTACGCCGTCCACCATGACCCCACCGGTGCCCGCAAGGAAAAGGGGATACCCGCCGGCCGTTCTCCGCTGCAGGACAAGCTGCTGGCAGGCCACGGTTTCACGTTTGAGCATGCCGAGCCCCGTGGCCACGCCTACATGGTAGTTGACCAGTTCGCCGTGGACCGCTTCCAGGGCGGCCGTTACCAGTTCAAGGGCGGCTGGAAGAACTATGACAAGGTGGGCAAAACTTGGGATATCCTGGAAGATCGCGGCCCCAACGCCAAGCTTCCCGAGACCGCCATGGCCGGCAACCCCACCTGCATCCAGTGCAAGTCCTCCGACCTGATCCTCCAGTGGAAACACCTGGGTGAGAAGGGCGGCAAGTTCGACCGCACCTCCAACGTCAACGACGTGGTCAAGGCCATCAACAACCCGGTGGGCTGTATCCACTGTCACGACCCCCACGGCGCCCAGCCCCGGATCGTGCGTGACGGCCTGATCGCCGCCATCGAGAAGGATCCGGCCAAGAACATCTTCGCCAAGAACGGCAAGACCGACCTGAAGGTGATCGACTTCCGCGGCTTCCGTAAGATCGGCGTCATGGAGAAGACCGACTCCCGCATGATGTGCGCCCAGTGCCACGTCGAGTACAACTGCAACCCCGGCACCCAGCGCACCGACGGCAAGCCGGTGACCTTTGCCGACGCCCGCACCAACCACTTCCCGCTCAAGAATTCCCTGCAACTGCTTGAGCACTATCGCAGCATCGACTTCTTCGACTTCAAGCACGCCGTCACCGGCGCCAAGCTGATCAAGTTCCAGCACCCCGAGGCCGAGACCTATGCCGGTTCCGCCCACGACAAGGCCGGTGTCCAGTGCCACCAGTGCCACATGCCGCAGGTAAAGGGCAAGGACGGCAAGAAGTACTCCACCCACGGCGTGGTCAAGCCGATCCAGATGGTGCAGGAGTCCTGCATCAGCTGCCACAAGGACTACACGCCCAACAAGGCCAAGTTCATGATCGAGACCATCCGCAACTACACCAAGGGTAAGATGCGCAAGTCCGAGTACTGGCTGGCCCAGTTGATCGACACCTTCGCCGTTGCCCAGCGTGAGGGCGTTTCCCCCACCATCCTGGATCAGGCACGCCTCAAGCATGAAGAGGCCCATGCCCTCTGGGAGTACTGGACCGCTGAGAACTCCGACGGTTTCCATAACCCCGAGCAGGCACGTCAGAGCCTGACCGGCTCCATCTCTGCCTCCAAGGCCGGCGTCAAGCTGCTCAACGACGCCATCATGGCGGTAAAGCAGAGCAAGAAGGAAGAACCGAAGAAAGAAGAACCCAAGAAGTAAGCTTCGGTTGTACTGAAGAGCAATGGCCCCGGAACAACTGTTCCGGGGCCATTTTCGTGTCAAGTTTCGTTGACAACGCACACAGTTCGTCTATAACAGACAGATTCTGTCTTGAGCTGAAAGGTTACAGGCATGTCCGCACCACCCAACAACACGTTTCTCAAACAGTGGGGCGTCCTGGGGATAGCGTTCTTTCTCCTGGGGGGAGCGGTCGTGCACAACCTCTACAAAGGCTACCGGGATACGGAGGCCATTGAGCAGCAGCGTTTGAAAACCCAGGCGCGGGTGGTTGCCGAAAATATTTCCAACTCCATCGGGGCAACAGACCGGGTGCTGCTCACGTTGCGCAGCGGTCTGCGCGGCGTGCCGCCGCAACGCTGGAGCGCTATTGCCACCACCAGCAGCCTGAAGCAGTTGGAGTCGCTGATTCCGGGCGTTCGCACCTTCCTGGGGGTGGACAGTGCCGGACGCATCAGATTTTCCAATCGTCCGGAACTGGTGGGAACGTCAGTGGTCTATCGCGACTACTTCAGAATTCCCCGGGAAGCCTCCGGCGACGATATCCTTTTCGTAGCCCCTCCCTTCCAGACCGTCCTGGGCAGCTGGGGCATGAACCTGGTACGGATCATCCCGGGGCAGGACGGCGCATTCGGCGGGATTGTGGCCGCCACCCTGGACCCGGATCACTTCACCGCCCTGCTCGGCTCGATCAACTACAGCGGGGATATGGTGTCCGCGATCATCCACGGCGACGGCCTGCTCTTTACCATGGCGCCGGAATGGAAAGAACTGGCCGGCAAGAACCTTGCCCTGCCCGGCACCCTGTTTTCACGACATCGCGCCAGCGGTGCCGTGGAAAACCTTTACCACGGCCTGTTCCGCGCCACCGGTGACGAGCGGATGGTTGCCCTGCGCACGGCCGTTGTGGACGAACCGAAAACCGACAAGCCGATCATCGTGGCCGCTTCCCGGAGCGATGCCAGCATATTCAGCGGCTGGCGGGCGCACCTGCGTAACCAGACCCTGGTGCTGTTCAGTATCATCCTGGTATCGTCATACCTGCTGGCCCGCTACCAGCAGTCGAAACGGGTCCAGTTGCAGCAGACCGCGGCAGCCAACGCCAAGCTGCGCAAACTGACCCACGGCATCGAAAACAGTGCCAGTGCCGTGATGATTACCGACAAGAACGGCACCATCGAATACGTCAACCGCAAGTTCTGTCAGTTGACCGGCTACGGCATCGACGAGGCCGTGGGCCAGAATCCCCGCATCCTCAAGTCCGAGGCTACCCCCCGCGAAGTGTTCGACAACCTCTGGCGTACCATTCTGAGCGGTTCGGAGTGGCGCGGCGAGTTGCTCAACCGCCGCAAGAACGGCGAACTGTACTGGTCCATCGCCTCCATCAGCCCACTGCGGGACGACCAGGGGGAAATCACCCATTTCATCGCCAATGTCGAAGACATCAACGACCGCAAGAACGCTGAAGCCACCATCGAACACTTGGCCTACTACGACCCCCTCACCGACCTGCCCAACCGTCGCATGCTGCAGGACCGCCTGGAGATCGCCCTCAAGCGCAGCCGCCGCCAGGGAAGCGGCATGGCGCTGCTGTACCTCGACCTGGACGGCTTCAAGCATGTCAACGACAACCTGGGGCATCCGGCCGGGGACCGGCTGCTCAAGGAAATGGCCACCCGCTATACCTCGCTGTTGCGTGACGACGACCTGGTCTGCCGCATGGGGGGCGACGAGTTCGCCGTGATCCTCCATGACGTCCACCATGACGAAGATGCGGTCGTAGTGGCCCATCGCCTGCTGGAACAGACCGCCCAGCCGGTGCAGTTGGACGATTCCGAAGTGGTGGTCACCGCCAGCATCGGTATCGCCCTCTTCCCCAAAAACGGTGACGACACCCGCACCCTCGAGAAAAACGCCGATATCGCCCTCTACCACGCCAAGGGGGAGGGAAAGAACACCTTCTCCTTCTTCGACGAGGAACTGAACAGCGCCAGCCGCAACCGGATCGCCCTTGAGCAGCGCCTGCGCCAGGTGCTTGAGAAGAACGAACTGCTGGTGCTGTACCAGCCCAAGATATCACTCGCCACCGGCAAAGTGACGGGGGTCGAGGCCCTGGTACGCTGGAACAGCCCGGAGTTCGGCATGGTCTCGCCACTGCGCTTCATTCCCTTGGCCGAGGAAACCCGCATGATCATCCCGATCGGCGAATGGGTGTTGGAAACCGCTTGCCGCCAGCAGGTACTCTGGCAGGAGCAGGGGTTGTCGCTGACCATGGCGGTCAACCTTTCCTCGGTTCAGTTCAAGTCCCCCACCCTGATCGAGCGGATCACCGCCATTCTGGATAAAACCGGCATGTTGGCCGAGCAGCTGGAGCTGGAACTGACCGAAAGCGCCCTGGTGGAAAAGCCGAACGAAGCCACCTGGATTCTGGAGCAACTCCGTTCCCTGGGCTGCGGTATCGCCATCGACGACTTCGGCACCGGCTACTCCTCCCTGGCCTACCTCAAAAACTTCCCGGTAACGGTGCTGAAAATCGACCGCACCTTCGTGCGTGACCTCGCCCACGACTCCGGCGACCGGGCCATTGCCCAGTCAGTGGTGGCCCTGGCCAACAACCTGGACATGCAGACCGTGGCCGAAGGGGTGGAACAGCAGGAGCAACTGGCCATCCTGCGCGAGTTGGGCTGTGCTTTCGTGCAGGGGTTCATTTACTCCCGGCCGGTCCCTGCCGATGAGCTGCCCGCCATCGTGCATACCATCACTGCGGGGGACGAATCGCTTTAATCCTCCAAATTACTGAGCTTAAAACAAAAAAAACGGGCGCCGTTACCGGCGCCCGTTGGCGTTTCATGCACGATGCGTCACTACGTCGAACGGTAATGCCCCCGCGAGAAAGACTCATTGATCTGAAAGCGGTCAGTCCTTTTTGATCTGTATCCCCAGTTCGGTGATCTTCTTGCGCAGGGTGTTGCGGTTGATCCCCAGGATATCGGCGGTGCGCACCTGGTTGCCCCGGGTCTTTTCCAGGGTGTAGCGGATCAGCGGCCGCTCCACCTGCTCCAGCACGCGATCGTAGATATCCCCCTTTTCCAGCTTTTCGATGCCGAAGAAGGCGGTACGCAGCTTCGCCTCCACCAGCGCTTCCAGGGACTGCTCCTGGGGAGCGGCATGGATGGTGGCCTGTCGTTCGCTGAGCCCGTTGAAATCCTGGGGGGTGAGCAGCGGGTCGCCGGAGAGGATCACCGCCCGCTTGATGGTGTTTTCCAGCTCCCGGACGTTACCGGGCCAGGAGTGGCTGCACAGCAGCTCCAGTGCTTCCCCGCTGCACTGCTTTGCAGGCACTTCCATCTCAGCGCAGGCCCGCTCCAGAAAATACTCGACCAGGGCCGGAATATCCTCTCGCCGCTCCCGCAACGGCACCAGGTGCAGCGGCACCACATTGAGCCGGTAGAAGAGGTCTTCACGGAATTCACGGTTACGCACCTTTTCCAGCAGCTCCTGGTTGGTGGCCGCCACCACCCGTACGTCAACCGCAATGTTCTGGGAACCGCCGATACGGGTGATCTCCTGCTCCTGCAGCACCCGCAGGATCTTGGCCTGCAGGTCCAGCGGCATGTCGCCGATCTCGTCCAGGAAGATGGTGCCGTGGTTGGCCTGCTCGAACTTGCCGGTCTTGCGCTCGGTGGAGCCGGTAAAGGCCCCCCGCTCGCTGCCGAACAGTTCGCTTTCCAGCAGGTCGCGCGGAATGGCGGCGCAGTTGATCGCCACGAACGGCTTGCCCAGCCGGGTGGAGTTGAAATGGATCGCCCGGGCGATCAGCTCCTTGCCGGTGCCGGACTCCCCCTGGATCAGCACGGTCACGTCGCTGGCGGCCACCTTGCCGATGGTCTTGTAGACCTCTTGCATGGCCGGGGAGTTGCCGATGATGTTCTTCTCCACCTGGTAGCGGTCTTTGAGCTCCTGCTTGAGCAGGGACACCTGGTTGCTGACGTCCCGCGCCCGTCCCACCTTCTCGATGATGGCATCCACCACCTCCAGGTCGAACGGTTTGGTAATGTAATCGTAGGCCCCCCGCTTCATCGCCTCCACGGCGTTCTTCATGCTGGCCTCGGCGGTCATCACCACCACCAGCAGGTCGGGGCGCAACTCCCGAGCCTTGTCGAGGAATTCAAGGCCGGTCATACCCGGCATCTTGATATCGACGATCGCCAGATCGTAGGACTGCTCCCGGACCATGCGCAACGCCTGGTTGCCGTCGGCCGCCAGCTCGACGGTGTATCCCTTCTTGCGCAGCGCCTTGGACAGAACCCAGCGCATGCTCTCTTCGTCGTCCGCCACCAGTATCCGATGCAGTGCCATGGTTGTCATCCTTTCGCCGGCGGCTGGATCAAGGGAAGCAACACACTGACGCGGGTTCCCTCCCCCAGCCGGGAGTCGATCTTGAGCATTCCCCGGTGTTCCGCCACGATCTTCTGGCAGATGGCCAGTCCCAACCCGGTGCCGCCATCTTTGGTGCTGTAGAAGGGAGTCCCCACCTTGGCCAGGTTCTCCTCGGCAATGCCGGGGCCGGTATCGGAAATATCAACCGCCACCATGCGGGAACGTCCCAGGGGACTGGTCAGGCTGTACTCCCCCAGCACCCGACTGGTGACGGTCAGCCGTCCCCCCTCGGTCATGGACTCCAGGGCGTTGCGGATCAGATTCAGAAAGACCTGGATCAGCTGGGCCTCATCGGCCATCAAAGGCGGAATGCTGGGGTCGAAACCGGTGCAGATGGAGACATCACGGCTGTCCGCCGCTTCCCGCTGCAGCAGGATGATATCCCCCAGCACCCGGTGCAGGTTCACCGGCAAGTAGCGGGGCCCCCGGGGTGAGGCCAGCTCCAGCAGCTGGCGGATGATCCGGTCGATCCGCTCCGCCTCCCGGATCATCACCCGCGGATACTCCAGCAGGTCGCTCTCCGGGTCCAGCTCCCGCTCCAGCAGCTGGGCCGCCCCCTTGATACCGCCCAGGGGATTCTTCACTTCGTGGGCCAGTCCCGCCGCCAGGGTCCCCAGGGTGGAGAGCCGATCCGCCTGCCGCACCGCCGCCTCCAGTTCCCGGATGGAGGTCAGGTCCCGCAGGGTCAGAATCACGCCGATCGCTTCACCATCGGCCTTGAGCAGCGGAAAAGTGGTGGCGTTGGCCGGAATCAGGCGACCGGGAGCGCGCAGCACGATATTGTCCTGGTCGGAAAGGGAAACACCGCTGGCCGCCGTCCGCTCCACCATCTCCACCAGCAGCGGCTCGGCGCCGAATGCGCTGCTGAAGGGAGTACCCTGCACCTGACGGCGCGAGCGGCCGGTCATCTCCTCGGCAGCCGGGTTCATCAAGGTCACCGTTCCTTCCCGGCTCACCACGATCACCCCGTCCCCCACGCTGTCCAGCACCGTGGCGGCGTATTGGCTCAGATCCGTTTCCACCGTTCCGTCATGCTCCCATCCCGCCGATCCTGTCGAGCAGCTCCCGCAACTCCTCCAGACTACGGGCGCCGTGCGCCGCCCGACGCAGTGACGCGGCACCGCTGATACCGTGAATGTACCATCCCAGGTGTTTCTTCATCTCCCGCAATGCCACCGCGGCGCCTGCCTGTTCCACGAACAGCTCCAGATGACTGCGGGCCGTTGTCGCACGTTCCGCCGGACCGATCAGGCGTACCGGTCGCCCTTCCAGCAGTTCCCGGGCCTGGCGAAAAATCCAAGGGTTCCCCATGGCCCCCCGTGCCGCCATGATGCCGTCGCAGCCGGTCTCAGCCAGCATCCGGCGGCAATCCTCGGCGGTAAAGAGGTCACCGCTGCCGATCACCGGAATTCCCACCAACGCTTTCAGGGCCGCGATCCTGCTCCAGTCGGCGCTCCCCTCGAACATCTGGGAGCGGCTGCGGGGATGCAGGGTAATGGCATCGCACCCTTCCGCCTCGGCAATCCTGCCCGCTTCCCGCCAGGTTTCGTCCTGACGGTCCCAGCCGGTACGTATCTTGATGGTCAGCGGCAGCCGGGTAGCGCGACGGACAGCCTTGACGATTGCGGCAATGCGTGCCGTATCTTTCAGCAGGGCGCTGCCGGCGCCGGTACCCACCACCTTGCGCACCGGACACCCCATATTGATATCGATCAGATCGGCCCGATCCCCCACCAGCTCTGCCGCCCGGGCCAGCAGCTCCGGATCGTCACCGAACAACTGGACCCCCAGGGGACGGTCTTCATCGCTGCTCTGCAGGAGTTCCCAGGTCTTTTCCCCTTCACGAACCATGCCGTTGACGCTGACCATCTCCGTAAAAGCCAGACAGGCCCCCTCCCGGCGGCAGATCAGCCGGAAAGCGTGATTGGTAATGCCCGCAAGGGGAGCAAGCAGCACGTTGTGGGGCAGCACAAGCTGCCCGATGACCAGGGGGCGTAACAATGACACGAGGTACTCCTGTTAATTTTTTGTGCACTTGTGTATAATTTTTATGCATAGTAGCACGAATGGCGGGCAGCGCAAACGGCAGGGGCCCCCTGCGGTGCGTCGCGGCATTTTTTTGTTGCCTATTCAGTCACGGCACGGTTTAATACCCCCTGAAGCGCACCACCTCATCACGTTGGACAGGAGTTAGCGTATGTTTGGAATCGGCATGCCGGAACTGATCGTCATACTGGTCATCGCGCTGATCGTGATCGGCCCGCACAAGCTTCCCGACATGGCCAAATCACTGGGCAAGGGACTGGCGGAGTTCAAGAAGGCTTCGGAGGATTTCCAGCGCAACATCCAGGAAGAGGCCCGGAACATCGAAGCGCAGGACGAGCGGAAAGCCGAGCAACCCGCAGCGGCCCAACCGGCGCCCGCCGCCACTGCCGAAAAAAATACTGCACCAGGCGAAAGCACGAAGTCTGCCTGATTCTTCAGCAGCACCGGACAATCAACGGGCCGGAGGGGAACGCCTCCGGCCCGTTGTCGTTTCCGCCCCCATCTAGCGCAACGACCTCCGCACGAAACCGTCAGAACTCAGCATGGCGGGGTGTTCGCGGAAACGGGATGACATCCCGGATATTCTCCATGCCGGACAGATACATGAGCAGACGCTCGAACCCCAGGCCGAAACCGGCATGGGGAGTACTGCCCCAGCGGCGGGAGTCCAGGTACCACCAGAGCGCCGCCTGGTCCATCTCCAGTTCGGCCATCCGCTCAGTGAGTCGATCCAGCCGTTCCTCCCGCTGACTGCCGCCGATGATTTCCCCCACCTTGGGCACCAGCAGGTCCATGGCCGCCACGGTGCGGCCGTCGTCGTTCCGGCGCATGTAGAACGCTTTGATCTCCCGGGGATAGTTCAGCACGAAGAGCGGACCACCCACCACGGTTTCCGTCAGGTAGCGTTCGTGCTCGGTCTGCAGGTCCAACCCCCACTGTACGGGGAATTGGAACGACACCGGTGCCCGTTCCAGGTGACGGATCGCCTCGTCGTACTCCATCCGGGCAAAGTCGGCCTCGGCCACGGCCCGCACCCGTGCAAGCAGGCCCGGCTCGATCTGGCGATCGAAAAAGGTCATCTCCTCCGGGCACGAATCAAGCGCAAACCGGCACAGGAAACGGACGAACTCCTCGGCCAGGCTGGCCACATCGGCCAGGTCGGCAAAGGCCATCTCCGGCTCGATCATCCAGAATTCGGCGGCATGGCGGGGGGTGTTGGAATTCTCCGCCCGAAAGGTGGGGCCAAAGGTATAGACGTTGCCGAATGCCTGGGCAAACAGCTCCGCCTCCAACTGACCGCTGACCGTCAGGCCGGTCTTTCTGCCGAAAAAATCGCGACTGAAATCGATCTCCCCACCATCGTTGCGTGGTGCCCCGTTGGGTGGCAGGGTGGTGACCCGGAACAGCTCTCCCGCCCCCTCGCAGTCGCTGGCGGTGATGATCGGCGCATGGAGCCAGAGAAAATCCCGCTCCTCGAAAAAACGGTGGATCGCCTGAGCCAGCCGGGAGCGCAACCGGAAAACGGCGCCGTAGGTAGTGGTACGGGGACGCAGGTGGGCGATGCCGCGCAGATATTCGAAGCTGTGCCGTTTCTTCTGCAGCGGGTAGTCGGCGGGCGCGTCCCCCACCTGTACCAGCTCCGTCACTCGCAACTCAAAGCGCTGTCCCGCCGCCGGCGAATCGACCAGCTCGCCCGTGGCACGCAGGGCCGCACCGGTGCCGATCCGGCACACCTCTTCAAAGAGCGGCAGCCGGGAACGGTCCAGCACCAGTTGCAACCCCGCCAGCGTACTGCCGTCATTCAGCACGATAAAGGCAACATCACCGGAAACCCGGAGGGAACGGACCCAGCCGGCAACCGTCCAACGGCCTCCGGCGGAGGGCATCTGCACCAAGCGGCCGATACGGATGGGACGCGCCATGAACCTCCTCCTTTGCACACGAAACACTCATTTTCTTGTTTATGCCGCAGGACGCCCGGCCCTGTCAATGGCGCGTCCGTGCGGCGACGTCGGTTGACAGAGACGGCACGGCGGTCTACAGTGAGGCCGCAGTAGCAACGCTCTGTACCACGGAGGTGAAACCATGCGTACGATCATCACGGCAGCCGCCCTGTTTCTGCTGACCATCGGGGTGACGGTGCCGGCCCACGCCGACCTGGACAGCTTCCTCTCCAGCCTGAACGTCCAGGCTCGTGCCGACATGAACGGCTTCAGCGCCAAACTGAGCGCCCAGTTCGGCATTCCGGAAGTTCGGGTACAAGCGCTCCTCAAAACAGTGGACAACTCCGCCGATGCCTTCATGTGTCTGCAACTGGGCCAGATGTCCCGAAAAGAGCCGGAAACGGTGCTACGCACCTACCAGCGCTCCAAAAGCAAGGGATGGGGCGCCATCGCCAAGGAGCTGGGCATTAAACCCGGTTCCGCCGAGTTCCATGCCCTCAAGCGCGGTGACTTCAAACTAACCGGCGATCCGGAAGGGGGTGCCGGTGGCGGACATGGCAAGGGGAAGGGAAAAGGCAGGGGAAAGAACAACTAGACGCGTGACGCACCGTATTCCTGACGGGCCGATGTAAAATTCATCGGCCCGTTCGCGTATACAGGGGCTGTACGCACCGTGTAAAACATGGTATCGTGCGCAGAAAACTGCGTGTACATGACCTATGTCATAGAATTCGTATTTTTCCGGAGGTCTCCCGTGCTCACACTTTCCGATCCCGCGCTTCTGCGGCAGCAGTGCTACCTGAACGGCCAGTGGCTGCATGCCGACACGGATGGCACCATCGACGTCGTCAACCCGGCTGATGGCCGGATTATCGGCACCGTCCCCCGCATGGGCACCTCTGAAACCCGTCGCGCCATCGAGGCCGCCCATGTCGCCTTTCCGGAGTGGCGGGCCCGCACCGCCAAGGAACGTGCAGCCATCCTGCGCCGCTGGTTCGAGCTGATCATGGCCAACCAGGAAGACCTGGCCGTCATCATGACCGCCGAACAGGGGAAGCCCCTGGCCGAATCCCGCGGCGAGATCGCCTATGCCGCCTCCTTCATCGAATGGTTCGCCGAGGAGGGGAAGCGGGTGTACGGCGACACCATCCCCGGCTATGCCCGTGACAAGCGGATTGTAGTCACCAAGGAGCCGATCGGGGTCTGCGCCGCCATCACCCCGTGGAACTTCCCCGCCGCCATGATCACCCGCAAGGCCGGTCCGGCCCTGGCTGCCGGCTGCACCATGGTGGTCAAGCCGGCCACCGCCACACCGTTCTCCGCCCTTGCCCTGGCGGAGCTGGGGGAGCGGGCCGGCATCCCGGCCGGCGTCTTCAGCGTGATCACCGGTTCCTCCAAGCAGATCGGCGACGAGATGACCGGCAACCCCCTGGTGCGCAAGCTGACCTTCACCGGCTCCACCGAGATCGGCAAGCAACTAACCGCCCAGTGCGCCGGCACCATGAAGAAGGTTTCCATGGAACTGGGGGGGAACGCCCCCTTCATCGTCTTTGACGACGCCGACCTGGACGCCGCCGTGGAGGGGGCCGTGGCCTCCAAGTACCGCAACACCGGCCAGACCTGCGTCTGCACCAACCGCCTGCTGGTGCAGGCTGGTGTCTACGACGCCTTTGTCGAAAAACTGGCCGCGGCCGTGGCCCGCATGCGGGTCGGCAACGGCCTGACCGACGAGGTCCAGCAGGGGCCGCTGATCGACGAAGCCTCGGTGCAGAAGGTTGAGGAGCATATCGCCGATGCCGTTGCCAAGGGTGCCACCATCCGGCTGGGGGGCAAGCGCCACCCCCTGGGGGGGACCTTCTTCGAGCCCACCATCCTCTGCAACGTCACCCCCGAAATGCTGGTGGCCCGGGAAGAAACCTTCGGCCCGCTGGCGCCGATCTTCCGCTTCACCAGCGAGGAGGAGGCGATGCGGATGGCCAACGACACCGAGTTCGGCCTGGCCTCCTACTTCTACACCCGTGACATCGGTCGGGTCTGGCGAGTGGCCGAGGCGCTTGAGTACGGCATGGTGGGAATCAATACCGGTCTGCTCTCCACCGAGGTGGCCCCCTTCGGTGGGGTCAAGGAATCGGGTCTCGGTCGGGAAGGTTCCCACTACGGCATCGACGAGTTCGTGGAAGTCAAATATCTCTGCATGGGCGGCATCTGACACCTCATGAACCGCTTTCACTTCTCGCTGCGCGCACGGATTACCCTGGCAGTCACCGGCCTGGTCCTGCTGCTGATGCTGGGCACGGCCCTGCTCACTGTGGAGCAGGTCTTCCGGGAATACAGCCGCATTCTGAAAGACACCCCGGTTGCCGCCGAGAGCGTCACGCCGGAACACTTCACCGTCATCCTGCAGACCGCCCGCCATCGTTTCCTGGCCGCCACCGCCATCGGCACCGCCCTGGTGGCCCTGCTGGTCACCCTGCTGGTTCGCCTGCTCACCCGCCCCCTGACCGTACTGACCAGGCACATGCAGCAGCTGCCGCAGAAAAGCGGGGATGATCGCTACCTGCACCTGACGGAACGCGACGACATCGGCCAGTTGGCCGCCGCTTTCAACACCATGATCGAGGAGCTGGAGCGGCACTGCCGGGCCGTACAGGAAAACGAGCAACGGTACCGCATCGTTACCGAGTCGGCCGCCGACTTTACCTACTGGCAGCGTCCTGACGGCAGCTTCGAGTTCGCCTCCCCCGCCTGCAAGGACGTCACCGGCTACAGTCGCGAGGAACTCGCCTCCCGCCCCGAATTGCTGCTGGAGATGATCCACCCCGCCGACCGCGGCATCACCGCACCGCTGCATATTACGGCGGATAGCGACGCCTGCTGTATCTCCGACGAAATTGAATACCGGATCATCACCAGGGACGGAACCGTCCGCTGGGTACGTCACGCCTTCCAGCCGATCTACGATGAACAGGGCAACTGCCTGGGACGGCGGGGAAGCAGCACCGACATCACTGAACGGAAACAGTTGGCGGAACAGGTTTCCCACCTGGTGCTGCACGATCTGCTCACCGGCCTGCCCAACCGTTCACTGTTCACCGACCGCCTTTCCCTTGCGCTCACCACCCAGCAGAGCCGCAGCAATGCCTCCACCATCACCGCAGTCCTGTTTTTCGGTATCGACCGTTTCAAACTGATCAACGACACCCTGGGACACGACACCGGCGATCGCATCCTGATCATGACCGCCGAGCGGCTGCGCAAGATGCTGCATACCGGCGACACTCTCTGCCGCTTCGGCGGCGACGTCTTCGCCATGATCCTGCCCGAGCGGGAGAGCCGGCACGAAGCGATCACCATGTCCTACCGCATTCTGGCCTGCCTGACCGAACCGTTCCGCCTGTCCGGTCAGCAGGTCACCCTTACCGGCAGCATCGGCATCGCGGTCAGCCCGGAAGACGGCACCGACTCCGACACCCTGCTGAAGGGCGCCGAAACCGCCATGTACGAAGCCAAGCGCAGCGGCAAGAACTGCTTCCGGTTCTATGCGCGGGAGATGAACTTCCAGGCGGTGCAGTTGCTGAAACTGGACAACAGCATGCCGATCAGTCTTGACCGGGGTGACTTCTACCTGCACTACCAGCCGCAGCTCGATCTGAAGAGCGGCACGGTCATCGGCGTTGAGGCGCTCCTGCGCTGGCGGCACCCCGAGCTGGGCATGATCCCCCCGGACCGCTTTATCCCCCTGGCCGAGGAAAACGGCTTCATTACCCGACTGGGGGCCTGGGTACTCAAGACCGCCTGCATGCAGGCCGCCTCGTGGCAGCGACACGGCCTGCCGCCGCTGCGGGTAGCGGTCAACATCTCCAGCCGCCAGTTCAGCGAACCTGATTTCGTTGACCTGGTATCCACCACCCTGACCGGCTGCGGTCTGAATGCCGATCTGCTGGAGCTGGAACTGACCGAAAGCCTGCTGGTCAGCAACGAACAGCAGGTTGCCCGCAAACTGCAGGGGCTGAAAGCCATGGGGATTCACCTGGCCATCGACGACTTCGGCACCGGCTACTCCTCCCTCTCCTACCTGAAGCATTTCCCGCTTGACCGTCTGAAGATCGACAAATCCTTTGTCAACGACATCCTGAGCGATCCGGACGATGCCGCCATCACCGAGGCGATCATCGGCATGGCCCACGCGCTGAAGCTGAAGGTGATCGCTGAAGGGGTTGAAACCAGGGAGCAGCTGTTGTTCCTGGAGGATCGGGGATGTGACGAGATGCAGGGGTACTACTTGAGCCGGCCCCTGTCGGAACACGACCTGATCGGCTTCATGAAGAGCCGCGAAACGGACGTCCCCTGAGGCCTGCGGAGAGCCGCCCCCGGGGGAGCCGGAGATGAGCCGCCGGTACGGTCCCGCCGGGCGTCGGAACCGGAATTATTGCAGCTGGTCCCAGGTGGGTTTGGCATCGGGGTGTTCCAGCTTGAACACCAGATAGGCAACCGCCGTGCGCAGTTTTTCCTCAAGGGCGGCGGTCTCCTTCAAGGTCTGCAGGGCGGCAACCATCACAGCCCGCATCCCGTCGCTCACCGCCTCCTGCTCAACAATGGTGCGGAGCAGTTGCAGCAGCTGCCGCAACACCGCCTCATCCGACGGCACCTGCCGCGGTTCCAGCAGGAAAAGCAGCAGTCCGGCCAGTACCCGCTCCTGCTCGTCCACGGCGGCGGCGCAGCCGGTCAGGTCGGCACGCAGCTCGTCGACGGGAACATCCCGTAACGCCCCATCCAGACAGCGACGCAGGAACTGCAGTCCTGCCAGCCGCTCCCGTACACCGTCACAGCCTATCAGCAGCCGGGCGGCCCGCACCTTCAACGTTTCCTCCTCG
Organism: Trichlorobacter ammonificans; assembly: GCF_933509905.1. Lineage (GTDB taxonomy): Bacteria > Desulfobacterota > Desulfuromonadia > Geobacterales > Pseudopelobacteraceae > Trichlorobacter > Trichlorobacter ammonificans. The sequence continues at coordinate 2,190,515 of NZ_OW150024.1, forward strand.
CCGGCCTTCAGGAAGCAGCGCAGCAGCCGCTGCATTTTATCCGCCGCCTCGGTTTCCGGCGGAAGCGTGGCAAGCTTTTCACCGACGATCCGCAGCAGCCCCCCCTTGTCGGCATGACCGGCGTAGACCACCCCGATGATGGCGTCCCGTACCTCGTCGTCCCGCGTACTGTTCCACAGTTCCTCCACCGCCTTGATGATCGTGCGGCGAAAGAAGCTGAGCCGTTCCGTGGTACCCACCACTTCCGCAGCCCAGGTGCCGGCCATGGTGTCGATGCAGGCGGCGGCACCGGCCCCATCGTGCAGCTGACCCAGCAGGTAGGCGAAGTAGGCCAGCACCTTGAGCTGGTACGGTCTGCATCCCTCCTGCAGGGGGCGCAGCAGATCTTCCAGGTATTCGGCAGTAAGCAGACAGGAACCGCTGCAGAGAAAGCTGTAGACACTCTCCGCCTTTTCGGTCTGACGCTCGATGTACTTGGCCTTGAGGTGTTCCCCCAGGCTGGTACTTTCCACCTTTCTGAAAAAGGCGGAGAGCAGATTGCTGGCGTGGTGCTTCACCGCCATGTCGATCTCGTCGGAAATGACGATATCGAGGCAGGCGTTGAAGATCTTGACCTGTTCCTGCTCATCGTCCGATTCGACGATATACTGCTCGACGATTTCGATGATCTCGGCCAGGTGGGCGCGGTTGCTGCTGGAGAGCAGGCTGGTGAGGGTGATGCGCAGGGAGTCGACGTCCACGATGCCGAACAGGAACCGGACCGCTGCGTTGCGCCGGGCCGCTCCCTTGTGCTCGGCGGAGCGGATCACCTGCAGGATGCTGGAGGCCGGGTCGGCCACCCAGCCCGGCACCAGGTCCTCCAGCAGCAGTTCCGCCTTGCGCCGGATATGGGCATCCAGGTCGTTGACGAAATAGCGGGCGATCTCGATCTTGAACTCCCGCGAGGCCCCCGAGTGGGCGATCAGGGCAAAGGCCCGGGCCTTGTCACTGGAGGAAAGCTTGGCGATGTCGCTCTTGGCCCGGGCGCTGTCGTCGATCCGTATGTAGAACTCGATGATATCCTTGATGCCGACGTCGGCTTCGGTATCCCGCATCGCTCCTCCGTCAGGGCCGCAGCTGCGCGATTGCTTCCCGGGCCAGGGCGTCGCAGCGCTCGTTCTCGGCGTGGCCGGCATGCCCCCGCACCCACTGCCAGGTCACCTGATGCGGGGCGGCGGCCTGCACCAGCCGCTCCCAGAGATCCCGGTTCAGCACCGGCTCTTTCTTGCTGTTCTTCCAGTTATTGCGTTGCCACCCGGCCAACCACTCGGTCATCCCCTTCACCAGGTACTGGGAATCGGTCGTCACCGTCACCCGGCAAGGGCGGGTCAGGTGCAGCAGCCCCTCCAGGGCCGCGGTCAGCTCCATCCGGTTGTTGGTAGTCTCCGGCGCATTACCGGACAATTCCTTTTCCACGCCACGGCAGCGCAGGATGGTGCCGTAGCCGCCGGGACCGGGATTGCCGCTGCAGGCACCGTCGCAGAACAGCTCCACCTCGGTCAGGGCACTACTTCTCGACTCTGCCAACGTAGGCCCCCTCCCTGTGCAGCAAGGCCGCAATTCCCTCCATCACCCGCTCCGCGATCAACTGGTGGGTCTCCTTGCTGTCCTCACGGGCAAACAGGTCGTCAAAGACCAGGGGCTCACCGAAGACGATGGCCCCCTTCGCCCCCAGGCTGGGGAATTTCCAGCGGTTCAACCCCACCAGCGCGGTGGGGATCACCACCGGACGGGTATCGTAGATCACCTTGCCCACCCCCCGGTTCCCCTGACCCAGGCGGCCGTCCCGATGCCGGGTCCCTTCGGGAAAGAGCATTACCTTCTGGTCCATCAGCAGGTCGTTCAACACCCGCCCGGCCTTCACGTCCCTGCCCCGCTTCACCGGAAAGGCCCCCCAGGAGGAGTAAAGCAGCCGGGAGACCGGATTGCGGAACAACTCCTCCTTGGCCGGGGCCCAGACCATCTGCAGGGGATGGGAGCGGAGCACGGCCCAGGGAAGAAAGATGGTTTCATAGGCGGAAATATGGTTGGAGGCCAGCAGCACTCCGCCCGAGGAGGGAATATGCTCTCCTCCCTTGATGATCAGCCGGTTCAGGACTGAGGCATACATGCCGATCAGATGGGCGGAGAAGGTCACCCACAGCCTGCGCAGCAGTGAAACGTTCACTCTGTTCTCCTTTGCAGCGACGATGGTCCTGACTTCATCAGCAGCGTGAACCACTGCTATACCATGCCCTGCTCCGCTTCGGCAACTCCTCTGCCGGTAACGACTCTGTTTGCAGTCCTGCCGGATATGGCGTATAAGATTTCCATTGCTTGTTGTATCTCCCTGACAGTACGCTACCCATCTATGCACCCTTCCGACGAGAAATACCTGATCGGCCGCCAGCCGATTCTGAACCGCGACCAGCAGATCTGCGCCTTTGAACTGCTCTTCCGCTCCGCGGCTTCCCGGAACGAAGCCAACGTCAGCGACGCCACCCAGGCCAGTGCCAGCGTTATCCTCAACGCCCTTTCCGGATTCGGCATCCAGCAGATTCTGGGAGGGCACCAGGGGTTCCTCAACCTGGAACTGGACCTGCTGATGAGCGACTCCCTGGAGCTGCTGCCCAAAGAGCTGATGGTGCTGGAACTGCTGGAAACTCTGGCGGTGACCCCGGAGCTGGTGGAGCGCTGCCGGGAACTGAAGGAGGCCGGCTTCGTGCTGGCCCTGGACGATCACCAGTTCTCGCCGGTGTACGAAGAGCTGTACCACCTGGTGGACATCGTCAAGGTGGACCTGCTGGCCACGCCGGTGGAAACCCTGGAACCGGTGATCGAACAGTACCGTCCCTACCCCTTCAAGCTGCTGGCCGAAAAGGTGGAAACCCGGCAGGAGTTCCTGCAGTGTCTCGACCTGGGGTTCGACTACTTCCAGGGGTACTACTTCGCCAAGCCCTTGGTGATCGAAAAGAAGAAGATCGACGAGGGGGGCGCGGCCCTGCTGCGCCTGATGCGCCAACTGGCGGACGATGCCGAGATGGCGGACATCGAGAGGACCTTCCGCAGCAGTCCCGGCCTCACCTACAAACTGTTGCTGCTGGTCAACTCCGTCTCCTTTGCCGGCCTGCAGAAGATCCAGACCGTGCGCCACGCCATCAGCATGCTGGGGCGGGCCCAGATGAAGCGCTGGGTGCAGTTGACCCTGTTTGCCACCGGCGATGGTGAAGCCACCGAAAACCCACTGGTGGACATGGCTGCCGTGCGGGGCAACCTGATGGAGCAGATGGCCCTGGTCTGCCCCGGCCTGCAGGGACACAGTACCGCCGCCGACCAGGCTTTCATGATCGGTATCCTTTCGCTGCTGGAGTCGCTCTACGACATCTCCACAGAGCAGCTTTCCCGTGAACTGAACCTCTCCGACGAGGTGCTGCGCGGTCTGGTAGCACGGGAAGGAACCTACGGCCTGCTGCTCGACCTGGCCGAATCGGTGGAGCGGATGGAGTTTTCCCGTGCCACCGCCATTCTGGAGGAGCTGCGGGTTCCCTACTACCTGCTGATGGAAGCCCAGCTCAAGGCCTACAACTGGCACGGAGCACCGACCACATGACCGCCACCTTCGCCGTCAGTGATGCGAAAAACCGCTGGCTGCAGGAGCGGATGCGTGAACTGGCCGTCCGGGAGGAGGAACTGGAGGAACGTTTCATCCGCTCCTCCGGCCGGGGGGGCCAGCATGTCAACAAAACCTCCACCGCAGTGCAGGTACGGCACCTGCCCAGCGGCCTTGAAGCCCGCTGCGACCGGGAACGGAGCCAGTCGCTGAACCGCTTCCTGGCCCGCCGCGAACTGCTGGACAAGATCGCCCGCTCCCGCGGCCTGGCAACCAAGGGCGACGACCGTATCGCCAAACTCCGCAAACAGAAGGCCCGCCGCCAGCGGCGTTCGGCCTCCGCATCACCAGCCACGGACCATACCACCTCATGATTCCGACCGACACGCTACTTCGTCTTGAATTCGACAAGGTCCTGCAGGCCGTGGCCCGCCACGCCCGCAGCCGGACCACCGCCGCTGCCGTGGCCGCCATGGCCCCCCTGCGGGACAGCACCGCCATCCGTACCCACTGGGGCCGGATCGAGGAAATCCGGGGGCTGGCCCGCCAGCGGATCAGCCTCTCCATCGGCCGCTTCGACGATATCCGGCCGCTTTTGGACGAGGTCCGTCCCGACGGCGCCATCCTGGCGCCGTTGTCGCTGCTGCAGTTCATCCCGGTGCTGGAATCCCTGGCCGCCCTGGCCCGGCAGCTGGCACCCCGCCAGGACATCCCCCTGCTGCGAAGCATCGACCCGCAGCCGGAAGCCATGGACGACATCCTGGAACCGCTCAGCGCCACCCTGGACGATGAGGGGAACATCCTGGACAGCGCCTCCCGGGAGCTGGCCGAGATCCGCAGGGCCAAGCGGACCCTGGCGGCCCGGGTGCGGAGGAAGCTGGAGGAGATCGTGCGCAAGCACGAAACCGCCATCTTCCTGCAGGACGACTTCATCACCATCCGCTCCGGCCGCTGGGTGATCCCGGTACGGATGGACTCCAAGGGGATGGTGCCCGGCGTGGTGCACGACGTTTCCTCTTCCGGCGAAACCGCCTTCATGGAGCCGCTGGAGATCATCCCCTTTGTCAACGAACTGGAAAACCTCACCGCCGAGGAAAAGGCCGAGGAGATCCGCATCCTGCGCCGCCTCTCCGCCTGGATACGGGAGGATGCGGACCGGATCGCCGCCTGCTTCGGCACCCTGGTGGAACTGGACCGCTTGGACTGCCTGGCGGCCTACGCCGAGCGGTTCGCCATGGCGGTGCCGGAACTGTCCGATGACGGTCGCCTTCGCCTGCTTTCCGCCCGCCACCCCCTGCTGCTGTCCCTCAGGGCCGACCAACCCGACGCCCCGCCGGTGGTCCCGCTGGAGATCGAACTGACCACCGGAACGGAGACACCGGAACGGGAAACGTCGCAGGTTATTGTGATCAGCGGCCCCAACGCCGGCGGCAAGACCATTGCCCTAAAGACCGTGGGGCTCATCACTCTCATGGCACTGTCCGGCATGGCGATCCCCGCCTCCCCCTCCTCCACGGTGCCGCTCCTGGACCATCTGCTGGTGGACATGGGGGACGAACAGTCCATCGAACAGAGCCTCTCCACCTTCTCGGCCCATGCCGCCGCCATGGCCCGCATCCTGGGACAGGCCGACCAACGCAGCCTGGTGCTGCTGGACGAACTGGGCACCGGCACCGAGCCGCTGCAGGGGGCGGCCATCGGCTGCGCCGTGCTGAACGAACTGCGCAGGCGGGGCGCCCTGGTGATCGCCACCACCCACTTGACCGAGATCGTCGGCTTTGTGCAGCGCACCCCGGCCATGCGCAACGCCGGCATGGAGTTCGACAGCAGCACCTGGACCCCCCGCTACCGCCTGGTGATGGGGGAGCCGGGCCAGTCCCACGCCCTGGAGACCGCCCGTCGCTACGGCCTGCCGGAACCGGTGCTGGCCTTTGCCCGTGAACTGCTGGGGGATAGCGGTACCGCCTTTGCCGGGGTCATCGACGAACTGCGGGTCAAACGGGACCACCTGGCAACGGAACTGGCCGGGCTGCAGGCGGAACGCGCCCGGCTGGCAACGCGGGAGCGGGAACTGGAGCAGCAGCGCGGAGAACTTGAGGAGCTGCGCCGCACCGTGATTGAACAGGGACGCGACGAGGCCCGCGCCGTGGTCACCGCCACCCGGCGGGAACTGAACGCCCTGCTGGACGACCTGCGCAAGGAGCGGCGCAAGGAAACCGCCGACAAGCTGCGCAACCGCGCCGCCCAGCTGGAGGCGGCCTTTGCCCCCTCCGGACAGGCCCCGCCCTCCGGCGACAGCCTGAAACCCGGGGACCGGGTCCATGTCCGCTCCCTGGGGCGGGATGCCCAGGTGGTCAGCGTGGACAGCGGCCGGAACAAGGTGCGGGTGCGGGCCGGCAGCATTGAACTGGAGGTGCCGCTCCATGGCCTGATGCAGCCCGCCGCCCCGGCTCCGTCGGCACGGGAGCGGAAAGCGCCGCGCTTCAAAGCAGCAGCCTGGACCGCGGAAGAAACCCCGTCCGCTGCGGAACTGAACCTGATCGGCAAGCGGGTGGACGACGCCCTGACTGAGCTGGAAGGGTTCATCGACCAGGCGGTGCTGGCGGGACAGCGGCAGGTGCGGATCGTCCACGGCATGGGGAGCGGCGCGCTGCAGCGGGCGGTGCGGGAGTTCTTGGGCCGGCATCCCCAGGTGGCCTCCTTCCGGGCCGGCGAACCCCATGAAGGCCGGGACGGCGCCACCGTGGCGGAACTGGAGTAGCCCATGGACGGCTTCATCATCGAGGTGTCGGAAGCTGAGATCAAGCGGGAGCGGGAAAAGTCCCGGGAATTGCGTAAAAGCCGCTGGTGGCAGAACCGGCTGGCCCAGGGGCGCTGCCACTGGTGCAACGGCAGTTTCCCCCCGGAAGAGCTGACCATGGATCATATCGTGCCGGTCACCCGGGGGGGCAAGGCCAGCCGCAACAACGTGGTGCCCAGTTGCAAGGAGTGCAACAGCCGCAAGAAATACCTGCTGCCGATGGAATGGGACGACTACCTGGAACAGGCCCGGCAGGGGCAGAAGGACGAATCATGACGGCACGCTACAAGGCGGTCATCTACGACTGCGACGGGGTCATCCTGGACTCCATCGAATCCAACTATCTCTTCTACAACCGGATCATGGAGCGGCTGGGCCGGCCGGAGATCGACCGTTCCTGCGCCGTTTCGGAACGGGTGCTGCACACCTACTCCTACCTGGATGTTATCGAGCACTTCTTCGGCAACGACCCGCAGAAGGAGGAAGCCCTGGCCATCGGCAAGACCATCCGCTACCGTGAACTGATGCCTCACATGAAGCGCGAGGAGGAGCTGGTGGAAACCCTGACGGCCCTCAAGGGACGCGTGGAACTGGCCATCTGCACCAACCGCGCCGCCTCCATGGAGATGATCATCGAGGACTTCGGCCTCACCGGCTTCTTCGGCTGCGTCATGACCGCCGGCCATGTGCAGAACCCCAAGCCCCATCCGGAGCCGCTGCTGAAGGTGCTGGAGCACTACGCCATTGCCCCCCGTGAAGCCCTTTTCGTGGGGGACAGCGACGTGGACCGCCGGGCCGCCGAGGCAGCCGGTATCCCGTTCATCGCCTACAAATCCGACCTGCCGGCCCTGGCCCGCATCCAGCGCCACAGCCAGCTGTTGCCCCACGTTTTCGGCTGACGCTCCAGCAGGAGCACCCATCAACGGGAAGAAAGGAGATTCACCATGAAACGACTGATCGCATCCCTCGCCACTGTCGCCGTCCTCTCGCTCCCCACCCTCTCCCAGGCCGCAACCTGGACCATTGATCAGGAACACTCCAGCATCGCCTTCAAAGTGCGCCACCTGATGGTAGCCAACGTCAAGGGACTTTTCGAGAAATTCAAAGGAACCGTGGTGATCGACGAAAACGACATCACCAGATCCAAGGTGGAGGTCAGCATCGACACTGCCTCCATCAACACCAACGTGGCCAAGCGGGACGAGCACCTGCGCAGCCCCGACTTCTTCGACGTAGCCAAATACCCGGCCATGACCTTTGTGTCCACAAAGGTGGTCAAGGCCGGCACCGGCAAGCTGAAAGTGACCGGCGACCTGACCCTGCACGGTGTCACCAGGGAAGTGGTGCTTGATGTGGAAGGACCGTCCAAGGAAAGCAAGGACCCCTGGGGCAACCTGCGCAGCGGCGCCACCGCCAGTGCCAAGGTCAACCGCAAGGACTTCGGCCTGAACTGGAACAAGGCCCTGGAGACCGGCGGGGTTGTGGTGGGGGATGAGGTGACCATCACCCTGGAGGTGGAGCTGATCAAGGCCAAGTAGTGTTGCTATTCATCCTGAACGGAACACGGGGTCTGCCGAATACGGCAGGCCCCGTGTTGGTTTCACCCGTACACTTTTCATTGTTACCAAATTGGTAACATGCTACAGTACCTGTCTGATGCGTATCATTGCCCTGAAAACATTACGCGACTTCTGGGAGCATCATCCCTCTGCCCGCCAGCCATTGCAGGCATGGTATGAAGATGCCCGGAACGCCCGATGGGACTCACCGGCGTCCATCAAAGCCGTCTATCGTAACGCGAGCATTGTCGGCAACAATCGAGTCGTGTTTAACATCAAGGGAAACGCGTACCGCCTCATTGTAGCGATCAACTACCGCTTTGGCATCGTCTACATACGCTTTGTCGGCTCCCACGCCGACTATGATACCGTGGATGCCGCCACGGTGTGACACGGAGAACCACCATGGACATTCGACCGATCAAGACCGATGAAGACTACCGTGCAGCACTGGCAGAGATTGAGCAGTTGTTTGATGCACAGCCGGACACTCCGGAAGGAGACCGGCTGGATGTACTTGCCACGCTGGTCGAAGCCTATGAGCAGCGCCTTTTCGCCATCCCGGCTCCTGATCCGGTGGAAGCCATCCGCTATCATATGGAAAGCCGGGGGCTTTCCCGCCAGGATCTCGAAGCCGCCCTGGGCAGCCGGGCGCGGGTCTCGGAAATCCTGAATCATAAGCGTCCGCTTTCCCTCACCATGATTCGCAATCTGCACAACCGCTTCGGTATTCCGGCAGAGTCGCTGATTCAACCCTGCAGGCTGGCCGCCTGATGCGCCGGTTTGCCGCCAGCATCACAGATGACCGTGGAAAGTCATGGGAGCTTACCTTGAAAAGCTCGGGGATCTCGGCGCGAGGGTAATGGGGGCGAGATAGCCTTGATAGAGGAAAAGCCATGAAATTCTTCTTCCGCAGCAAAGACGACACCCTATCCCGGCGGCAGCAGCGGGAGCACAACATCTCGCTGACCGGCCGGGACTACGACTGCCTGCTTGTACAGAGATAGTATTCACCTGACAGTGCCCTTGAATGGGTCGTGATTTACGCTGCCAGTTTGTAGTCCTCAGTATCTGAATCGTCGTTCTTTGGCAAGCCGTCTATGAAAACCGTGTATGGCGTCCTGCCAAGCATGTTTCTGCCTTGGTGTGGGCGGTCGTAGTTGTAAGTCTTGAGATAGGTGTCCAGATCGGTCTGCATCTCGTCCAACGACTCGTACCACTTGGTGCGGCCCATTACCCGGAAGTGTTCGTCAAGCAAGGTTCTGTGCAGCCGTTCGACAAAGCCATTGCTCTGCGGACGTCTGACCTTGGTGGTGCGGTGCTCGATCTCTTCAAGCTGTAGGAACAGCTCGTAGGGATGATTGTCCGGCCTGCCGCAGAACTCCCTGCCATTATCCGAGAGGATGGTGCTGATCCGGGCGTCATGTTCTTCAAAGAACGGCAGTACGTCTTCATTAAGCACATGCACAGCAGTGACCGGCAGCTTATTGGTGTAGAGCTTGCCCCAGGCGTAGCGTGAGTAGCAATCAATGACCGATTGCAGGTAGACTTTGCCGACGCCTTTCAGGGTGCCGACAAAGAAGGTGTCCACTGCTACGAGATCGCCGGTGTGGCTGGTTTCGATGTGACGCTCCCTGAACTCAGGGCTGAACCGTTCCAAGGCCCTGATCTGCTCATCTGACAGTTCGAATGCCTGTTCCCGGACGCTCTTTTCAAGTCGCAGCATCCGTTCCTGTTTGGTCAGCAGGTTGTGCCTGCTCCAGACTCCGCGAACGCCTCCTGAGCTAACCTGGGTACCTTTAAGAGCTAACTCGTTGGCAACACGTAGCGGGCCATGACCGGGATGAGCCAGGCAGTGTTCAAGAATCGCCTGCTCTACAGATTCATCGACTCGGTTAGGATGCGGGCCTCTGGCTCCGGGCATCCGATCAACCAGACCGGCTGAACCGTAGGTCTGATAGTTTCGACGGATTTCATAGAACTGCTGCCGCGAATAACCCATGAGCTTGCAGGCTTTGCTGACATTCGAAAGATCGGCGGCCAACTCTAGCAAACTGAGCTTTCTTCGTGATACTTTCTCGGCGGTGGTCATACTGTTCTCCTTGATGGAAAGATTTAGTCTGAGCAACTTCATCTTTTACCATTCAAGGGCAGTATGGCCACCAACTGAAAATGGCCAACTGTCAGGTGAATACCATCACACTACAGTCATTATGCCAAGAATTTCGAGAGCATTGACGGACAATGCCTGCTCCGCGCCGTTGTGAGACACGAATTGATGAAGAATGACTTCCCAAGCCAGCTTCTTGATCGGCTATGGCACACGACATCTCCTGTTCGATATCAGATAATTTTAGAAGAGGGTTACATTCTGCCTATATGAGGGCAGTCGCATGAGGGGCTGCAAGGCAATTCCGTGCCCCGTCAGGAGGAGCGCATGAACCAGGGCAGCGGTATGAAAGGCAGGCTCACCAGGATCAAGGGACATCTGACCAGTCTCGACAATCAACCCCTTGGCGCGGCAGCGCTGGTCATCATCATCTTCCTGGACCTTTTCATCCTGAACGCCATCTTCACCGGGCTGTCCGAGCACACCCGGCAACTTCCCTCCCCGGACGACTCCATCCCCCACGTCTGCCGCGAGATCGTCATCACCCGCCAGTGGAACGGTACCAACCGGATCGGCAACCTTTCCCAGATCATCACCAGTTCCAGCCAGAGTAGCTACCGCCAGAAGGAGCGAAGCGTCACCACTCACCCGATCTGTGCCCCGTTCACCGCCGCTATCAGCCGCTTCAAGCAGGACACGCTGCTGACCCGCACCCTTGAGGAACACAGTACCTACCACCGCGAAGCAAGCGAGCTGCAGCAGGCCATCGACGGGTTGAAAGGGGCCTACGACACTTCATTGCTGGAAAAGATCGCCAAACAGAAAGGTCAGGTAACCACCGAGGGGATCAGCAGCGAGCTGCGGGACAAGACGGCAAGGCTGAACAACCTGCAGCTCAGGCTCGCCGCCCTTGAGCAGGAGATCAACGCCGCTCCCGGTGTCGCGCAGTTCTGGGGACAGGTACAGGGGGTGGGTGAGCAGCAGCGGCAGGCGCTGCTGGAGGAGCTGCGTACCCTGAATTTCTGGTATCCGGTGAAGAAGTTCGGCATGCAGGTGCTGTTCCTGCTGCCGCTGCTGGCGGTTTTCTACCTGTGGAACAGTGCCAGCATCAAAAAGAACAGGGGGCTGCAGACCCTGGTTTCCTCCCACCTGTTGGTGGTGGCTGCTGTGCCGGTTTTCTGCAAGGTTGTGGAGGCGGTCTACCAGATCATCCCGAAGCAGCTGCTTGCAACGCTGATTGAGCTGTTGACCTCCTTCAAGCTGATCGCGGTCTGGCACTATCTGCTGATCGCCCTGGCGGTGGCCGGAGCACTGCTGCTGATCTACCTCTTCCAGAAGAAGTTGTTTTCCCGCGAGAAGCTGCGTGAGCGGCGCATCATCCGCAACGAATGCCAACAGTGCGGCAAACGGCTGCCGGCCGATGCCGCGGCCTGTCCGTTCTGCGGGTTCAACCAGTTCGCCCCCTGCCGGAGCTGCGGCGCCCCGACGTACGTGTACGGCGTTTACTGCCGGCAGTGCGGCCGGCCATGTGCGCCGCCGTGACGGCGGAACTTCCGGCGCCTCCGACCGTTGAGCCGCCGGGACAGGGCGCCGTTATGGTCGAGGCACTCCTGCAGCAGGCCGTCCCGCAGCGGCGGCGGATGCACCTTGGCAGCCGTGCGGACGAAACTCCGGGCGCCCACGGTACTGGAACGGGTTGGCCGCGTCCAATCCCCATGACAGCCGGTGCCGGGCATTTTTCCTCCGGAAGGGTTGCGCCCCGCCCACCCTGCGCTACACTGTGACCATGCGGTTCATCATGGCTACAGACTGGAGGCGACTATGAACATTCTGATACTCTACTACTCGATGTACGGCCATATCCACCGGATGGCGGAGGCGGCGGCGGAAGGGGTCAGAGAGGTGGCCGGCGCCACGGCCACCCTGCGCCGGGCACCGGAGACCCTGCAGCCTGAGGTACTGGAAAAAATGGGGGCGCTGGAGCCCCAGAAGGCCTTTGCCCGGGTACCGGTCTGCACGGTGGAGGAACTTCCCTCCTACGACGGCATCCTCTTCGGCACCCCTACCCGTTTCGGCAACATGTGCGGCCAGATGCGCCAGTTTCTGGACGCCACCGGCGGTCTCTGGGCCAAGGGGGCGCTGATCGGCAAACCGGGCGGGGTCTTCACCAGTTCCGCCACCCAGCACGGCGGCCAGGAGTCCACCATCCTCACCTTCCAGACCTTCCTGCTGCACCAGGGGATGGTGGTGGTGGGTCTCCCCTACTCCTTTGCCGGCCAGATGCGGATCGACGAGATCACCGGCGGCTCCCCCTACGGCGCCTCCACCATTGCCGGCGGTCAGGGAGAACGGCTGCCCAGCGAGAACGAGCTGGCCGCGGCCCGCTTCCAGGGGCGCCACCTGGCAGGCATTGCCGCAAAGCTGGCACGGTAACCCAACCGGCACGAGTAACCGGCGGCTTCGAACGGAGCCGCCGGTATCGGTTTGCAAACTCCCCACCCGCCCCCTGCCAGTCCTCCCCCGAACAAACAACAGTCGCAGCCTCCCCCCGCGTTGCCATGAACGGCGTCCGTCATCCCCCGCGCAAATTTTTTGCTTGACCGAAACCCGCCCCCCATGAGATGAATGAACGGTCATTCATTTATTCCATCAAAGGAGCTGGCATGGAAGAAAGCAAGCCCGACAAGCGGGAGGCGATCCTGCAGGCCACCATGGAACTGGTGGCGGAACACGGCTTCCACGACGCCCCCTGCTCGCTCATCGCCGAGCGGGCCGGTGTGGCCGCCGGCACCATCTACCGCTATTTCGAGAACAAGGATGTACTGATCGTTACCCTCTACCGGGAACTGGAGACCAGGATCAACGCCGCGCTGGAGGAAGGGTACACCCAGGAGAAACCGTTCCGGGAGCGGTTCATGCATCTGGTGACCGGCCTGTTGAAGTTCTTCATAACGCACCCGCAGGAGTTCAAGTACGTTGAGCAGTTCCACAATTCTCCCTATGGCGTGGCTTTTCGCCGGGACCGGATCATCAACCACTCGGAAGAGTGCGGCGTCTACGGCGAGCTGTTCAAGCAGGGGATGGCGCAACAGGTGCTCAAGGACCTGCCGCTGGTCCTGCTCTTCGACCTGGCCTTCGGTCCCATCGTTTCGGTGGCCCGCAACCATATCCTGGGCTTCATCCAGCTGGACGACGTTCTGATCGAGCGGATCGCCGCGGCCTGTTGGGATTCGCTGAAATGTTGACCCTCTCTTTTTCCTGAATGATTGTTCATTTTGCCGGATAGACCACACAACCACGAGGTACCACCATGCACCACACCACCCGTACACGACTGATGGCCGCCACCCTGCTGCTGGTGGCGGGATTGACGGCAAGCGCCTGCTCCAAGAAACAAGCTCCCGCTCCCCAGGGAGGTCCTCCCGAAGTGGGCGTCGTCACCATCCAGCCCAAAAACGTGACGCTGACCACCGAGCTTTCCGGCCGTACCGCCCCCTACCTGATCGCGGAAGTACGCCCCCAGGTGGGCGGCATCATCAAGAAACGTCTGTTTACGGAAGGCAGCGACGTCCAGGCCGGCCAGGTGCTCTACCAGATCGATCCCGCCACCTACGAGGCTGCGCTGGCCAGCGCCAGAGCCACCCAGGGCAGGGCCGAGGCTACCCTGACGTCGGCCCGTCTCAAGGCGGAACGGTATCAGGAACTGGTCAAGATCAAGGCGGTAAGCCAGCAGGACAACGACGACGCCCAAGCGGCCCTGAAACAGGCCGAAGCCGAGCTGGCCGCGGCCAAGGCCGCCGTGGAGACCGCCCGGATCAACTTGGCTTACACCAAGGTAACCGCACCGATCTCCGGCCGCATCGGCCGCTCCACCATGACGGAGGGGGCCCTGGTCACCGCCAGCCAGCAGACCGCCCTGGCCACCATTCAGCAACTCGGCACCATCTACGTTGACGTGACCCAGTCCAGTGCCGAACTGCTGGCGCTGAAGCGTAACCTGGCAAGCGGCCTGCTCAGGAAGGGCGGCGCCGACCAGACCAAGGTCAAGCTGATCCTGGAGGACGGCAGCACCTACGGGTTGCCCGGCAGCCTGAAATTCTCGGAAGTGACGGTTGACCAGAGCACCGGTTCCGTCACGCTGCGGGCGGTCTTCCCCAATCCCAAGCAGCAGTTGCTGCCCGGCATGTTCGTGCGTGCGGTGCTGGAGGAGGGAGTCAGCGAGCAGGCAATTCTGGTGCCGCAACGGGGCGTGACCCGCACTCCGAAGGGCGAGGCCCTGGTAATGGTGGTAGGCGCCGAGGAGAAGGTGGAACCCCGGCCGATCAAGGTTTTGCGCACCGTGGGCGATGCCTGGCTGGCGACGGAAGGGCTGAAGGCAGGCGACCGAGTCATTGTGGAGGGTATCCAGCGGACCCGTCCCGGCACGCCGGTGAAGGCGCTTCCGTTCGGCAGCAAGCCCGAAGGTCCGGCACCGGCACAGCAGCAACCGGCAGCACCGGCAAAAAAATAATCCGACTTGTCTGACCGCTCCGACCAGTCTGACTGGCCGGACGTTATTCCAAGGAGCTTTTTCATGGCCCGTTTTTTCATCAACCGCCCGATCTTCGCCTGGGTCATCGCCATCCTGATCATGTTGGCCGGCCTGTTGGCGCTCAAGACGCTGCCGGTATCCCAGTACCCGCCGATTGCGCCCCCCCAGATCACCATCAACGCCATGTACCCCGGGGCCTCGGCCCAGACCGTGCAGGACACGGTCACCCAGGTGATCGAACAGAAGCTGAATGGTATCGACAACCTGATTTATATGTCATCCACCAGCGACTCCGCCGGTGCGGTGGCCATCAACCTGACCTTCAAGGCCGGCACCGACCCCAACATCGCCCAGGTGCAGGTACAGAACAAACTGCAACTGGCCACGCCGCTGTTGCCGCAGATCGTCCAGAAACAGGGTATCCAGGTGGTCAAGTCCACCAAGAACTTCCTGCTGATCGTCGGGGTGGTTTCCGAGGACGGCTCCCTGGATCGCCCGGCCCTGACCGACTACATGGTAGCTAACATTCAGGACCCCATCAGCCGGACGGAAGGGGTCGGCGAAGTCACGGTCTTCGGCTCCCAGAACGCCATGCGCATCTGGGTCGATCCGGTCAAGCTGAACAGTTTCGGCCTCACCACCGCTGACGTGTCCGCCGCAATCCAGGCGCAGAACGCCCAGGTATCGGCCGGCCAGTTCGGCGGCAACCCGGCGGTTTCGGGCCAGCAACTCAACGCCACCATCACCGCCCGGACCCTGCTGCAGACGGTCGAGCAGTTTGAAAAGATCGTACTGAAAAGCACCCGCGACGGTTCCACGGTGCGTCTCAAGGACGTGGCCGACTGCAAAATCGGCACGGAAAACTACGACATCGAAGCACGCTACAAAGGCAAGCCGCTGGGCGGCATGGCTATCCGCCTGGCCGCCGGCGCCAACGCCCTGGAGACCGCCGACCGGATCAAGGCCAAGATGGACGAACTGTCCCGGTACTTCCCGGCCGGTATGAAGGTGGTGTATCCCTACGACACCACGCCGTTCGTCAAAGTCTCCATCCAGGGGGTGGTTCATACCCTGATCGAAGCCGTCATCCTGGTCTTCATCATCATGTTCCTGTTCCTGCAGAACATCCGGGCCACCCTGATCCCCACCATTGCGGTTCCGGTGGTACTGCTGGGAACCTTCGGCGTGCTGGCGGCCTCCGGCTTCTCCATCAACACCCTGACCATGTTCGCCCTGGTCATCGTCATCGGCCTGCTGGTGGACGACGCCATCGTGGTGGTGGAAAACGTGGAGCGCATCATGTCCGAAGAGGGACTGTCGCCCCATGACGCCACCGTCAAATCCATGGGCCAGATCACCAGCGCCCTGGTGGGCATCTCCACCGTGCTCTCGGCGGTCTTCCTGCCCATGGCCTTCTTCGGCGGCTCCACCGGCGTCATCTACCGACAGTTTTCCATTACGATCATTTCCGCCATGATCCTGTCGGTGCTGGTGGCGCTGATTCTGACGCCGGCGCTCTGCGCCACCCTGCTCAAGCCGATTGAAAAAGGCCATCACTTCGGCGAAACCGGCTGGTTCAGCGGCTTTTTCCGACGCTTCAACAAAGCCTTCGATTTCTGCAAGCACAAGTACGAGGGAATTGTGGGCCGTTCCTTCGACAAGCCGCTGCGCTACCTGGTGGTGTACGGCGGCATCGTCGCCGCCATGGTGGTCCTCTTCATGCGTCTGCCCACCGCCTTTCTGCCGGACGAGGACCAGGGGTTCATCATCTGCCAGCTCCAGCTGCCGGCCGGGGCCACCCAGGAACGGACTCTCAAAGTTATCGAACAGATGGAACACCATTTCCTGGAAAACGAGAAGGATTCCGTTGAAACCATCATTACCGTGGCCGGCTTCAGCTTCGCCGGACGGGGCCAGAACATGGGCCTGGCTTTTGTGCGGCTCAAGGACTGGGAACTGCGCAAGAATCCCAATCTGAGGGCGCCGGCCGTCGCCAAGCGGGCCATGGGAGCCTTCGCCCACATCAAGGACGGCCTGGCCTTTGCCTTTTCACCACCGGCGGTGGTAGAGCTGGGACAGGCCAACGGCTTCGACTTCATGCTGCAGGACCGTGCCGGCGTGGGTCACGAAAAACTGATGGAGGCCCGCAACCAGTTGCTGGGCATGGCCATGAAAAATCCCAAGCTGATGGCGGTGCGCCCCAACGGCCAGGATGACTCTCCCCAGTTCAAGCTGGACATCGACGACGTGCGGGCCGGCGCCCTGGGGGTTTCCCTGAACAGCATCAACGACGTTCTGGCCACCGCCTGGGGTAGTTCCTACGTCAACGACTTTATCGAAAACGGCCGGGTCAAAAAGGTCTACCTTCAGGGCGCCCCGAACTACCGCATGCTGCCGGAAGATATCAACAAATGGTATGTTCGCAACTCGCAGGGCGAGATGGTGCCGTTCTCGGCCTTTTCAACAGCCCACTGGCAGTACGGATCGCCGCGCCTGGAGCGCTACAACGGTGTTCCCGCCGTGGAGATCATGGGGCAGGCTGCACCGGGGGTCAGTACCGGCGAGGTGATGGCGGAGATGGAAAAAATGGCGGCCCAACTGCCGCCGGGCATCGGTTACGAATGGACCGGCCTCTCCTACGAGGAACAAAAGGCAGGGGCCCAGGCGCCGGCCCTCTATGCCATCTCGCTCCTGGTGGTGTTCCTGGCGGTGGCGGCGCTGTACGAAAGCTGGACCATCCCCTTCGTCAACCTGCTGATGCTGCCGCTGGGCCTGGTGGGGGCGGTCACCGCCGTTACCCTGCGGCTGCTGCCCAACGACGTCTACCTGCAGATCGGCCTGTTGACCACCGTGGGACTTTCCACCAAAAACGCCATTCTGATCATTCAGTTCATCAAGGAACAGATGCATCAGGGGCATGAACTGGTGGAGGCCACCCTGACGGCGGTGAAGATCCGGTTGCGGCCGGTCATCATGACCTCGCTGGCCTTTTTCTTCGGCACCCTCCCCCTGGCCCTGACCAAGGGGGCCGGGGCGGCGGCCCAGAACGCCATCGGCACCGCCGTCACCGGCGGCCTGCTTTCGGCAACGTTCATCGACCTGCTCTTCATACCGTTCTTCTTCGTGCTGGTCTCGCGCTTCTTTGCCAGGAAGCAGCCGGTGGAACCGGCTGCCGTCGCAAGTGCCCCGGAGGTACACTGATATGAAACCCGTCGTCTCACCCCGCTTTCTGGTTCCCGGACTGCTGCTGATTCTGTCCGGCTGCACCATGGCTCCCTCCTACACCCGCCCCGGTGCGCCGGTGCCGACGGACTGGCCGGCGACATCGTCCGCCACGACGCCGGCGGCACCGACCACTACGAAATCCGCAGCCGACATCCCCTGGCGGGAGTTCTTCACGGCACCGCAGGTACGGCAGGTGATCGAACTGGCCCTGAACAACAACCGCGACCTGCGGGTGGCGGCCCTGAATATTGACAAGACCCGTGCCCAGTACCAGATCCAGCGGGCCGACCTGTTCCCGCAGATCGACGGCACTGCCGGCGCCAGCATCCAGCGGTTGCCCGCCGATCTCTCCGGTACCGGCCAGTCCCGTATCGCCCGACAGTACAGCGTCGGGCTGGGGATCAGCAGCTATGAACTGGATCTGTTCGGTCGGGTGCGCAGCCTGAAGGAGCAGGCCCTGGAGCAGTATCTAGCCACGGAGGAGGCCCGGCGCGCCGTCCAGATCAGCCTGATTGCCGAGGTGGCCAATGCCTGGCTCACCCTGGCCGCCGACCGGGAACGCCTGCAACTGGCTCAGGAGACCCTGGTCAGCCAGCAGGAGAGCTACCGGCTGATCCAGCGGCGCTACGAGGTCGGCGCCTCCTCGCAGCTGGACCTGAGCCAGGCCCGCACCCGCGTCGAGGCGGCACGGGGAGACAGTGCCCTCTACACCAGCCGGGTGGCTCAGTCCCGCAATGCCCTTACCCTGCTGGTGGGTGCAACGGTGCCGGAGGAGCTGCTGCCGACGGCACTGGGGGCGGTCACGGCAGTACAGGAACTGCCGGCCGGAGTTCCCTCCGATGTGTTGTTGCGCCGTCCGGACATCCTGCAGGCGGAGCATCGCCTGAAGAGCGCCAGCGCCAACATCGGTGCGGCACGGGCCGCTTTCTTTCCCCGCATCGGCTTAAGCGCCAGTTTCGGCACCGCCAGCGCCAAACTGACCGACCTGTTCCAGCCCGGCTCCGCTGCCTGGAGTTTCGTCCCCCAGATCAGCGTACCGCTCTTCGACACCGGTGCCAATCTGGCCGGCCTCGACGTTTCCAAAGCAGAGCGGGACATTGCCGTGGCCCAGTATGAAAAGGCGATCCAGACCGCCTTCCGGGAGGTGGCCGACACCCTGGCGAACAACGCAACTCTGGACGAGCAGCTGGCGGCCCAGCAGGCCCTGACCGACGCCGCTGCAGATAGCTACCGTCTCTCCGAAGCCCGCTACACCAGGGGCGTGGACAGTTACCTGACGGTGCTGGATTCGCAGCGTTCCACCTACAGCGCCCAGCAGAACCTGATCAGCGTCCGGCTGGCCCGGCTGGCCAACCAGGTGACCCTGTACAAGGTCCTGGGGGGCGGAGCCGCCCAATGACGGCCACGCTGCGGGGCATCGTGCCGGTCCTGCTCGTTCAGCTTGCGCTGGCGGCAGGACCGGCTGGTGTCGCGGCCGCGACGGAACCGTTCGCTCCGGTCACTGCCGGCGAACTCCCGCCGCCGTCCCCTCCCCCGGATACAACGGCTAAACCGGCCCTGCAGCAACGTCTGCAGCAGGAACAGCGCGCACGAGATCTGCAATTTTCCATCCTGCCCCACAAGCCCAACTACCTGCTGCCATTCACCTACAACGCCTCACCCAACAACGCCGCCTATGCCGGTCTCCCCGGCAGTCCCGGACAGGAGCTGGACAACCTGGAGGTCAAGTTCCAGCTGAGCATCAAGACACCGCTCTGGGAGAACATGTTCGGCGACAACGGCACCCTGTACGTGGCCTACAGCCAGGTGGCCCTCTGGCAGGCCTATAACAGCAAAATCTCCGCCCCGTTCCGTGAAATCAACTTTGAGCCGGAGGTCTTTCTGGCATTCCGAACCGATTACCGGCTGGCCGGCCTTACCGGTACCCTGATGACCCTCGGCTTCACCCATCAGTCCAACGGGCGCAGCGAACCGCTCTCCCGCAGCTGGAACCGCGTTGTCGCCAATTTCGTCTTCAACCGGGACGACACCTACCTGACCCTCAGGCCCTGGTTCCGCATCCCGGAACGCAGCGCGGACGACGACAATCCCCTGATGGAAAAATATTACGGCTACGGAGAACTGCAGATCCTGCAGAAGCTGAAAGACCATACGGTGACCCTGATGCTGCGCAATAACCTGCGCACCTCCGGCAACAAGGGGGCCATCCAGCTCGACTGGAGCTTTCCGTTGCACAAAAAGCTGAAGGGGTATATTCAGTATTTTAACGGTTACGGTGAAAGCCTGGTGGACTACACACATCCCAACAACCGGATCGGCATCGGCGTGATGCTGACCGACTGGCTGTAGCCCGCACGGCTTCACGGACAGACCCGCGAGGTGCAGCATGGCACGCCTGTTGACACTCCTGGTTGTTGGCGCCACCGTGGTACTGCCGTTTTTCGGAGCAACGACCGCACCGGCCGCCGAAGACGGATGGCAGCAGGCGGGGCTCCGGGCGGGCACCCGCTTCGGCGAGGGCAAAAAGGCTTTCCAGATGTACGAAGCCTTTGCCGCCTACGCACTCCCCTGGGAGTGGCGAAACTCTTCGGGCTGGGGGCTGGCCCCCCGTCTCACGGTTGCGGCCGGCGCTCTGACCAGTAGCGATGTCAGCGGATTCATCGGCACGGCCGGAGCCGGGGTGCTCGTCGGCAAACCGAAAACCGGCCCCGGCCTTGAAGTAGCCGTCATGGCCGCTTTGCTGGACAAACGCACCTTCGGCACCTATGACCTCGGCAGCATGCTGCTCTTCGGCGGCTCCGTCGGTGTTTCATGGCGTTTTCCCTGCGGCCTGGGACTGGCCTACCATATCAAGCATCTCTCCACCGGGCACCTCTTCTACTCCGACCACACCCCGAACCCGGGGTTGGATATGCACATGATCGAAGCAAGCTGGCACTGGTAGCCGGCTGCCCGTTCAAGCCCCCCTCCCGTCGAATCTTTTCCGCGCAGCCGGTAGAACAATTACCGTAGCATGATACTATTTATAGGAAGCAGCATGACGCTTCCGTGCACCGAGCGCCGCTTGCCCAGAGCCGGAGGAAGCTCATCTGATCACGCACCGATGCGGCGATCGATGCTGTGATGCGGACTCAGCACCGTCATATCCGGATCGTTGATGACACCATCGCCTCGTCCCGGGGCTGTTCACGATGCCGATGCAACCGCAGGGGCTCCAGTGATATGGGGATGAGGCCGGAACCTTGTGCGGACGGTCCGGGCGCTGAAAGGGAAACCATGGACGGACAGCGCAACCGTTGGGTACTCATCGCTGCAGGCGCAGTGGCGCTTGTCGTTCTGGGCGTGGCCGGCTGGCGCTGGTTCAGCGGCGGCGACGTCAACGCCGGTCTGGTGAGCGGCAACGGTCGTATCGAGGCGGTGGAAATCGATATCGCAGCAAAGACCGCGGGACGGATCAAAGATATTCTGGTACGCGAAGGAGAGTTCGTCACTGCCGGACAGGTGGTGGCAACCATGGACACCGAAATCCTGGAAGCCCAGGCACGCGAGGCCGCAGCGTACCTGCAACAGGCTCACAACGCCGTAACCACGGCCCACAGCAACCTGGCGCAACGCGAAAGCGAAAAGATGGCGCTGCTGGCCGCGGTGAAGCAGCGCGAGGCGGAACTGGTCAAGGCCCGCCAGCATGCACGCCGCACGGCGGAGCTGATCACCACGGGGGCGGTGGCGCAACAGGAAGCCGATGATAACCAGGCACAGTTCGCGAGTGCCGAAGCAGCGCTGCACGCGGCCCGTGCCCAGGCCGCCGCCGGCGACTCCACCATCGTGGCGGCACGCAACCAGATTGCCAGTGCACAGTCGGCTGTCGAAGCGGCACGGGCCAATGTCGAACGGCTCAGGGCGGAGATTCGGGACAGCACCCTGAAATCTCCCCGGGACGGCCGGGTACAGTATCGGGTGGCCCAGCCCGGCGAAGTGGTCGGTGCGGGAGGGCGGATCGTGAGTCTGGTAGACCTGAGCGATGTCTACATGACCTTCTTTCTGCCCACCTCGGCTGCCGGTAAGGTTGCCTTGGGAACGGAGGTGCGGCTGGTACTGGACGCTGCTCCGCAGTACGTCATTCCGGCAACCGCCTCCTTCATCGCCGATGTGGCCCAGTTCACCCCCAAAACCGTGGAAACCGCCAGTGAACGGGAAAAGCTGATGTTTCGCGTCAAGGCGCAGATTCCGGCGGAGCTGCTCAAAAAGCATATCACCCGGGTCAAGACCGGTCTGCCCGGTGTTGCCTACCTTCGGCTCGACCCGACCACCCCCTGGCCGGAGCACCTCCGGGTAAAGCTGCCGCAATGAGCGGCTCCACCGGCACAGCCGGCCATACCGCGACGCCGGCAGCAGCGGTGGCCCGACTGGCCGGTGTCAGCCTGCGCTACGGCCAAACCCTGGCCCTGGACGGTGTGTCGCTTGACCTGCCCGCCGGCTGCATGGTCGGCGTCATCGGTCCCGACGGCGTGGGCAAATCCAGCCTGTTCTCGTTGCTCGCCGGATCGCGGGCCGTCCGAAGCGGAAGCGTCGAGGTGCTGGGCGGCAGCATGGCCGATGCGGGGCACCGACGGACCGTCTGCCCCCGCATAGCCTACATGCCCCAGGGACTCGGCAAAAACCTCTACCCCACCCTCTCGGTATCAGAAAACGTTGATTTCTTCGCCCGGCTGTTCGGCCATGAACGGCAGGAGCGGGAACGCCGGATCGCCGAACTGCTGCATGCCACCGGGCTTTTCCCCTTTGCCCGTCGTCCCGCCGGCAAACTTTCCGGCGGCATGAAACAGAAACTGGGGCTCTGCTGCGCGCTGATTCACGATCCGGACCTGCTGATCCTGGACGAACCCACCACCGGGGTGGACCCGCTGTCGCGCCGCCAGTTCTGGGAACTCATCGGCCGCATCCGTGCCAGACACCCCGGGATGAGCGTGCTGGTGGCCACCGCCTACATGGAGGAGGCGGCACGCTTCGACTGGCTGGTGGCCATGAACGCCGGCAGCGTGCTGGCCACCGGCAGTCCTCGGGAGCTGCTGCAGCAGACCGGCAGCGCCACCCTGGAAGCGTCATTCATCGCCCTGCTCCCGACCTCCCGGCGCGCCGGCCACCAGCCGGTCATCATCCCGCCGCGGGAACCCGATGACGATACGACCGCCATCGAGGCCCACGGCCTGACCATGCGCTTCGGCGACTTCACCGCCGTGGACCGGGTAAGCTTCCGCATCGGGCGGGGGGAAATCTTCGGCTTCCTGGGCTCCAACGGCTGCGGCAAGACCACCACCATGAAGATGCTGACCGGCCTGCTGGCAGCAAGCCAGGGGGAAGCACGGCTCTTCGGCCAGCCGGTGGACCCCCGCGACCTTGAAACCAGGCGCCGCGTCGGTTACATGTCCCAGTCCTTTTCCCTGTACGGCGAGCTGACCGTGCGGCAGAACCTGGTACTGCATGCGCGGCTGTTCAGAATAGCGGAGGAACGCATTCCGGAGCGGGTACAGGCGATGGCCCGACGCTTCGGACTGCAGGAGGTCACGGACCGCCTGCCCGATGCCCTGCCTCTTGGCCAGCGGCAACGGCTGTCGCTGGCGGTGGCCATGATCCACGGTCCGGAACTGCTGATCCTCGACGAGCCCACCTCCGGAGTCGATCCGGTGGCCCGCGACGCATTCTGGCAGATCATGGTTGATCTGGCGCGCCGGGACAAAGTGACCATTTTCATCTCAACCCACTTCATGAACGAAGCGGAGCGGTGCGACCGGATCTCGCTGATGCACGGGGGGCGGGTGCTGGTCAGCGACGAACCGGCGGCGCTGATTGCACGGCGGGGAGTAGCGACCCTGGAAGAGGCGTTCATCAGCTACCTTGAAGAGGCTGACGTGATGCCGGCCGGCACGGCCCTGCCGGAGGAGCCGCACCCGGCAGCCGCCGCAATGCCCCGGAGACCGGCCGCACGGCAGCATGTCCTCTTCAGCCTGAGCCGCATGTTCAGCTACAACCGCCGCGAAGCCTTGGAGCTGTACCGGGACCCGGTCCGTCTGACCCTCGCCATGCTGGGAAGCGTGATCCTGATGCTCGTGCTGGGCTACGGCATCACCATGGATGTGGAAGACCTCTCCTTCGCCGTCCTTGACCGGGACCAAACCACCATCAGCCGCAGCTACAGCCTCAACCTGGCCGGTTCGCGCTACTTCTCGGAGCGACCGCCCCTCGGAGATTACGCCGAGCTGGACCGCCGGATGCGCGGCGGTGAGATCAGCCTGGCCATCGAGCTTCCCCCCGGGTTCGCCCGTGACCTGCAGCGGGGAAACGCCGTCAGCGTGGGGGCCTGGATCGACGGTTCCATGCCCCAGCGCGCTGAAACGGTACGGGGCTACGTGCAGGGGATGCATGCGCACTGGCTCTCCACCATGGCGCGACAGGGTGTCGTCGGTTTGGCAGGCACGGAAGCCGCCACCGTGGAGACCCGTTTCCGCTACAACCCGGACGTGAAGAGTCTGCCGGCCATGGTGCCCGCCGTGATCCCCCTGCTGCTGATGCTGATTCCGGCCATCCTGAGCGCGTTGTCGGTGGTACGGGAAAAGGAGCTGGGCTCCATCGTCAATCTCTACGTCACCCCGGTCAGTCGCCTGGAGTTCCTGCTGGGCAAGCAGCTCCCCTATGTGGCCCTGGCGATGCTCAACTTCCTGATGCTGACACTCCTGGCGGTGACGCTGTTCGGCGTGCCGGTCACGGGGAGCTTTGCAACCCTCTCCTGTGCGGCGCTCCTGTACGTGATCGCGGCCACCTCCCTGGGGCTGGTCATTTCCACCTTCATGCGCAGCCAGGTGGCCGCCCTCTTCGGCACCGCCGTACTGACCATTCTGCCGGCGGTCCAGTTCTCCGGCATGCTCGATCCCGTTTCCTCGCTGGAGGGGATTGGCGCCGCCTTTGGCCGGATCTATCCGACCACCCACTTTCTGACCATCGCTCGCGGCACCTTCTCCAAGGGACTCGGCTTTGCCGACCTCCGGGCATCCTTTCTGCCGCTGCTGCTGGCCCTGCCGATCCTGACCGTTCTGGGGGCGCTGCTGCTCCGCAAGCAGGAACGCTGACATGCGGGGCGCGAACATCCTCCATCTGGGCATCAAGGAGCTGCGCAGCCTGCTGCGCGACCCGGTGATGCTCGTGCTGATCATCTACGCCTTCAGCCTTTCCATCTACAGCGCCGCCACCGCCATGCCGGAGTCCCTGCACAAGGCTCCCATCGCCGTTGTGGACGAGGACCGCTCCCCGCTCTCCCTGCGGATTGTCGACGCCTTGTATCCTCCCTACTTCAAAAAACCGGTACTGATCGACCAGAAGGAGATGGACGCCCGCATGGACGGCGGGCTCGACACCTTTGCCCTCACCATTCCTCCCGGCTTCCAGCGTGACGTGTTGGCCGGGCGTAGTCCCGCCATCCAGCTCAACATCGACGCCACCAGGATGAGTCAGGCCTTCACCGGCAGCAGCTACCTCCAGTCCATCATCATGGGCGAAGTCACCAGTTTTCTCCAGGGGTACCGCTCGAACAGCTCCCCCCCGGTGG
Organism: Trichlorobacter ammonificans; assembly: GCF_933509905.1. GTDB lineage: Bacteria > Desulfobacterota > Desulfuromonadia > Geobacterales > Pseudopelobacteraceae > Trichlorobacter > Trichlorobacter ammonificans. Next base: position 2,215,968 of record NZ_OW150024.1, read on the forward strand.
ACCTGGCCCTGCGGGTACGCTTCAACCCGCAGCTCAACAAGTCCTGGTTCGGGAGCATCAATGAGCTGATCAACAAAATCACCATGCTCTCGCTCATCCTCACCGGCGCGGCCCTGATCCGCGAACGCGAGCACGGCACGCTGGAACACCTGCTGGTCATGCCGGTCACTCCGTTCGAGATCATGGCCAGCAAGGTGTGGGCCATGGCGCTGGTGACCCTGCTGGGCTCCGTCTGCTCTCTGATCCTGGTCGTGCAGGGGGTGCTGGCGGTCCCCATCGGCGGCTCCATCCCGCTGTTTGTCACCGGCACGCTTCTGCACCTGTTCGCCACAACGTCGCTGGGGATCTTCATCGGCACCCTTGCCCGCTCCATGCCCCAGTTCGGTCTGCTGATGATGCTGGTGCTGCTGCCGTTGCAGATTCTCTCCGGCGGCACCACGCCCCGCGAAAGCATGCCGGAGTTCGTACAGTTCGTCATGCTGGCCTCCCCCAATACCCACTTCGTCTCGCTGGCCCAGGCGATCCTGTTTCGCGGCGCCGGCTTCGAGGTGGTCTGGCCCCAGTTCGTGTTTCTGGCCCTGATCGGGCTGCTGCTGTTTGTCCTGTCGCTGGCGCGCTTCCGGACGACCATCGGCACCATGACGTAACAACGCGAACGGGCCGGGGAATTCACCCCGGCCCGCTGTGCCGCACTCGTTCCCTTCCGGAACGATGTCGCCGTTCACGACTCTGGAATCACTTCACCTCGACCTGAATCTGCTTCGGCTTCACCTCTTCCTTCTTGGGCAGGGTGATGGTCAACACCCCTCGTTCGCAACTGGCGGAAACCCGTTCCTGGGCCACGGTAGCAGGCAGCTTGAAGCTGCGCTGGAAGGTGCCGAAGTAGCGTTCGATGCGGTGGTAATTCTCCTTCTTCACGTCGGTTTCGTGCTTGCGCTCCCCCTTGATGGTCAGCAGGTTGTCCTCGATCCGCACGTCGATATCCTTCTGGTCCAGGTCGGGCAGCTCAGCCTTGATCACGATGGAATCGGCGGTCTCGTAGATATCCACCGCCGGCTGCCAGACCCCTTCCTTGATATCCTCGCCGGTGAACTCGGCGGCATTGCCCCAGGACAGGTTGAGCAGCCGGTCCATCTGGTCCTGCATGCTGCGCAGTTCGCGCAACGGATTGTATTTGACGATTGCCATGACACGTACCTCCCTTGCCTGACGGCATCAGTATTTCCCGGTATGTCCGGTCTGAGAAACAAGATAAGCAGCATTCCGGCGCTGTCAAGGGTCACCCCCGCCGTGCAACGCTGTCCAGCAGTTCACCCGAGGGGCCGTGCAGGGCAACCAGCAGCGGCATGCGCCCCATCGCATGGGTGGAGCAGGAAAGGCAGGGGTCGTAACAACGGATACCGTGTTCGATCCGGTTCAGCAGACCTTCCGACAGGCGGCCGCCGGTCAGGTATTTCTTCGCGATCTGCAGTACGGTTCGGTTCATGGCCAAGTTGTTCTGGCCGGTGGCAATGATCAGGTTGACGTAGTTCAGCAGGCCGGTGTCGTCCACCCGGTATTCATGGAACAGCACGCCGCGCGGCGCCTCCACCACGCCGATGCCGCTGCGGTTGTTGGTGCGGGCATGACTGCGCACGTTGCGGTCCAGCAACTCCGGATCGGCCAGCAGCAGCTCCATGGTCTCCAGGCAGAAGAGAATCTCGATCAACCGGGCCTGGTGGTAGTAGAAGCTGCCCCGGACCGGACCACCGTTGTCGCCGAACTGCCGGAAAACCCGCAGTTCGGCATCGGCCAGGGGAGTGGCCGCATGGGCAGCCACATTAAGCCGCGCCAGGGGCCCCACCCGGTACATGCCGCCACCGGGCCCCGTCTGCTGCGGTGTATAGCACGGAAACTTGAGGTAGCTCCAGCTCTGCTCCTCCTCGTGGATGATCTCGCCGTAGCGGTCGGGATCGAGACGGTCTTCCAGCAGCGTTCCCCCCGTATCCATCATGCGCAGGCTGCCGTCGTAATGTTCCAGCCCGCCGCTCTCGCTGACCAGCCCGAGGTACAGACTGGGAAAACTGCCGTAGCAGTCCGCTTCCTCCTGCAGGCGCTCCAGCGCCTCGCCACCCAGCCGCAGTGCCTTTTTCGCCGTTGCCAGCGCCTCCGGCAGGCCGGCAGCGATCCGGTCGCGGGTTTCACGCGCAAGCGGCTCCCGCACGCCGCCGGAAACCGCCCAGGCCGGGTGGACGGAGCGATCTCCCAAAAGACGGATCACCTCCTGACCATACTGGCGCAGCCGGATCCCTTCCCGGGCTACCGCCGGCATCGCCTCGATCAGCCCCAGCAAGTTACGCTTTGCCGGGTCACTCTCCATCCCCAGCAGCAGGTCCGGACCGGAGAGCAGGTAGAAACTCAGGGCATGGCTCTGCACGATCTGGGCGCAGTGCATCAGCCGCCGCAGCTTTTCCGCAGCCGGCGGTATCCGTACCCCCTTGAGGGCGTCGCCGGCCTTGGCCGAGGCCAGGGCATGGCTCACGGGGCAGATGCCGCAGATCCGTTCGGTGATGGAGGGCATCTCCCGGTAGCTGCGTCCCAGGCAGAATTTTTCGAACCCTCGGAATTCGGTGACGTGAAAACGGGCGTCAGCCACCTCGCCGGCGTCGTTCAGGTGGATGGTGATCTTGGCGTGTCCCTCGATCCGGGTGACCGGAGCTATGGTGATGGTGGTTGGCATGGCGTTATCCGAATGTTCGTTGTTCCGCGCTGAGGTGCACCGGCTCCCCCTGCAGCAACGCCCGCACAGCCGTCCGGATGCGCTCCGGGTCCGGCGGACAGCCGGGGATGAAGGCGTCGATCGTTACCACCTGGTGCAACGGCAGCACCCGGGGCAACAGTTCCGGCAATTCCTCGCCGCCGGGCCGGCTGCCGGGGCCGGCCTGGTAGACGGCGGTCAGCAGGTCGTCGACGGAAAAGAAGTTCCGCAGGCTGGTGACGTTACCGGTGACGGCACAGTCGCCGAGGCTGACCACGATCCGGCTGTTCTCCCGTATCTGCTGCAAAAGCTCCAGATTTTCCGTAGTGGCCAGCGCCCCTTCGATCAGAGCGACGTCCACCTGCCCGGGAAACTGTTTGGCATCCACCAGCGGACCGTAGACCAGCTCCACGGCATCGGCCAGTTCCATCAGCTCCTCTCCCAGATCGAGAAAGCTCATATGACAACCGGAGCATCCCCCCAGCCAGGCGGTGGCCAGCCTGAGTTTCTTCATGGCAGCCTCCCCCGGGCAATACGGCGGCGGCGCTCCAGCAGCCGCAGCAGAAACGCCCGCTCCTTGACCATCTCGCCCACCGTGGCTCCCTTCCTGAACAGTGCGCCGGTGGGGCAGAGCTGGACGCATTTGCCGCAGTCGGTACAACTGACGCTTTCGCCCCAGGGACGATCCAGGTCTGCCACGATCCGGCTGGTGACCCCCCTGCCCCGCACATCCCAGGTGTGGGCTCCCTCCACCGCGTCGCAAACCCGCACGCACCGCAGACACAGTACGCACCGGTTGTGGTCCAGCGCAAAACGCTCCCGGCTGGCATCCATGGAAAGCTGCTGATGCAGGTAGTCGAAACGGACGTGGTCAACCCCCAGCGTCGCCGCCAGGCTCTGCAGCTCACAGCTGCCGTTCTGCACGCAGACCGCACAGGTATGATTGCGCTCCGCCAGCAACAACTCAACGATCATCCGGCGGTAATCGGTGATGGTGTCGCTGTGGGTGGTAACCGCCATCCCTTCCTGCACCCTGGTTATGCAAGCCGGTACCGGCCGGGAGCTTCCCGCGACCTCCACCATGCAAAGACGGCAGCCCCCCATCTCCTCCAGTCCCTCCAGATAGCACAGGGTCGGGATCGCAATACCGTGTTCGCGGGCCACCTCCAGGATGGTCTGGTCCTGGCGGGCCGTCACCAGTTCTCCGTTCAGGGTGAGCGTTATGGCTGCCATCAGAACCCCTCCCCGGCCACCTGCGAGGCGTGGACCCGCTTGAGCAGTTCCTCAGCCATCAGGTGCAGCGGCAGTTCGTTCATGGTGCAAACTCCGGCCGGGCAGCGCCGCTCCCGCAGGTGGGCCTCATACTCCTCACGAAACCAGTGCAGGGTGGACAGCACCGGGTTGGGAGCCGCCGCCCCCAGCCCACAGAGCGAGGTGTCCTTGACCATCCGGCAGAGTTTCTCAAGGTTTTCCAGATCAACCGTCGTGGCGCTGCCGTTGCAGATCCGGGAAAGCAGCCGGTAAATCTCGATGGTACCGGCACGGCAGGGAACGCATTTGCCGCAGCTCTCATCAAGACAGAACTCCATGAAGAAGCGGGCCACGTCCACCATGCAACTCCCTTCTCCCATCACGATCAGCCCGCCGGACCCCATGATGGAACCCAGCTCCTGCAGATGTTCGTAATCCACCGGCGTGTCCAGCCTGGATGCCGGAATGCAGCCGCCGCTGGGGCCGCCGGTCTGGGCAGCCTTGAAGGCCGCACCGCCGGAGAGACCGCCGCCGATATCGTAAACGATTTCCCGCAGGCTGATCCCCATCGGCACTTCGATCAGGCCGGTGTTCACCACTTCGCCACAGAGCGCAAACACCTTCGTGCCGCGGCTCTTGCCGAGGCCCGCGGCGGCAAAGGCCTCGGGTCCCATGCCGAATATGGCGGGAATGTTGCCGAAGGTTTCAACGTTATTGATCAGGGTGGGACAACCCCAGAGGCCGGACTGGGCCGGATAGGGAGGACGGATGCGCGGCTGCCCCCGACGCCCCATGATGGAAGCCAGCAGCGCCGTCTCTTCGCCGCAGACGAACGCTCCGGCACCGATCCGGATATCCACCCGGAAGCTGAAGCTGGAATCCAGTACCCGGCTGCCCAGCACCCCCAGCCGCTCCGCGTCGCGGATCGCCGTCTGCAAGCGCTTGGCTGCCAGCGGGTATTCGCCCCGGACATAGAGATACCCCTGCTCCGCCCCCACGGCGTAGCCGGCGATGGCCATTCCCTCCAAGATGCGGTGCGGGTCCGACTCCATCAGTGAACGGTCCATGTAGGCGCCGGGGTCCCCCTCGTCGCCGTTCGCCACCACGAATGTGCGGGGACCGTTTTCCTTGCGTACCAGGTGCCACTTCAGGCCCGTGGGATAGCCGCCGCCGCCGCGCCCCCGCAGCCCACTGACGGTAACCCCGTCGCAGACCTCCTCCGGGGTCATCTCGTGCAGCACCTGAGCCAAGGCTTCGTAGCCGCCATGGCCGATGTACTGGCGGATATCCTCGGGATCGATCCGGCCGCTGCCGGCCAGCACCACCCGCAGTTGACGACTGAAAAACGGAAAATCGGGCGGCAGCAAGTTGTGTTCGGGCAGAGAGCTGGCACGAAGATGGCAGTCCAGAATCGTTACCGCCAACTCCGGGGTAACCCGCTCATAGAACAGCTCAGGATGCTCCGGACGCTGCACGGTCAGCAACGGTCCCCTGCTACAGGGCCCCAGGCAGCCGGTTCCTACCACCGCAAGCTCGGCCGGAGTGCCGGATTCCGCCAGCCGCTGCCGCAGCGCCGCCACCACGGCCTCGCTGCCGGCGGCCATGCAGGGAGTACCGCAGCAGACCAGCAACCGCAACTTCATCGTGTCGCGCCGCTGCCGCTCCAGCTCCGCCAGCTCAATCAGCTCAGCTCTGTTCATCGCCCGCCTCCAGCACCCGTCGTATCCGTTCGCTGGCCCCCTGCGGCGTCTCCGGCCCGTGCACCCGATCGTCAAGCGTCATCATGGGTGCCAGGCTGCAGTTCCCCAGACAGCGGGCTGTTCCCAGGGACAATTTGCCGTCCGCCGTGGTCTGGCCGGCCCTGACGCCGTACGCACGTTCAAGGGACGTCACGATTTCACCCGCTCCCTTCACGTAGCAGGCGGTCCCGGTGCAGACGATACAGGTGTGGTCGCCTTTCGGACGCAGACTGAAGAAATGATAAAAGGTGGCCACACCAAACACCTGACTCTCCGGCAGTTTCAGACTGGCGGCAATATGGGCCAGTAGCTCACGACTCAGGAACCCGAACGCCTCCTGGGCCGTATGCAGCACCTCGATCAGAGCGTCCGGCTGGTACTGCAACCGCTTCATGGCCCGGTCCACCAGCTTGAGCCGCGGGTCTGCGGCAAGGTCGACGCGTTCATGATGGTCGGACATTGGTTTCCTCCCGGTGCATCTGCGCTGAATACATCTTTATTACATAGCGCACATACGCGAAAAGTCAAAGCGTAGTGACCGCTGGTGCTCAGTCGGAACAAACTGCCAAACCGGATTCAAATCACTGCCAAAGCAAATCGCGCGCTACAATAACTTTAGGGTACAATCCAGGGTACACATGGCAATAAAAAAGGGACTCGCCATTACGCAAGTCCCTGAATTTGTTTGGTTGCGGGGAGAGGATTTGAACCTCTGACCTTCGGGTTATGAGCCCGACGAGCTACCAGACTGCTCCACCCCGCGTCAATTGAAGAATTTGTTTTATAGACCGTTTCAAGGCCTTCGTCAACAGTTTTTTATCCTTACTTACATCAACAGCAACAATCAGTTTAAGATTATTCAGCTTTTCTGCTTCATGCCGGCAAAAAAACGCTCCACCGCCTCATCGAGGCTGCCCCGTTGTCCCGCTGCCGATTGATCCAGCCGGGGAGCTGCTGCGCTAGCCGGCACCGCTTCTACTGCCGCCGGCACTTGAGGGTCATCGCCCGAAGCAGCAGCACTGATGGCCACCTCCGGCTTCGCGGCAGTGGCCATCAGTGCTGTAATCTTATCATCGAATTCGCCGTTTTTCAGCCGGCGCATCATCTCCTTGTGCTGTTCCTTCATCAGGTCTTCTACGACCGCCTCAAGATTGTCGATCTTGAGAATATCGGCATAACTGGTTTTGCGGGAGCAGAGAATGACGCCGGCACGGTAGAGCAGGGTGACGATATGCGGGTTGCGCAGCCCGCTGTCTTCGGTCTGGACGTGGTAGACTTCGCCCTTGTACGTGACGTTATGATTGTAGCCGAGCAGCATGGCGCTACCGTGGTGCTACCCGTACCGGAGGGGCAAGCGGCCGCACCGGCGACTGGTGGGGCGCCTCCAGCTCATAGTTGGGCTCCAGTGGTTCGGAAAGATCGAGATGCCTCAGACGCGAACGGGGATCGCCGTCGATGGTTATCCTGACCTGACGGACTTCCGGCAGATTGGCACAGATGGTGTTGACGATGGCGTAGACCGCCAGCATTTCCGACGAGCTGCCCGAAGGCAGATTTTCGGAAAAAACCCGATCAAGATCGACGGTGACCGTATCCCCCGCCAGGGTGACGTCGTTGATGCTGGTCCATTCCGGCAGCAGGTCGTCAAAGTCCCCTACCGGACCGCTGAACAGCTCGTCCAGCAGTGAGCGGGCACAGTCCGTGGGTGTGGAGCAGCGCTCCGTTTCGCGCGCTTCCCGCGCCAACCGCCCCTCGTGATCGGCAAAGAACAGCACCACCTTGCGAACCGCTGCCGTCCCCTGCTGGGCCGGCGGCACGGTGGGCAGCACGGAGGCCTGCCGGTATTTCTGCAGGAACAGCCCTCCGAAGACCACGACGGCAAGGAGGAAGGGAACGATGATATCGGCACCAATCCGTCGTTTGTGTTTCATGATTTCACGTCCTTCTCGCCTAACGGCAGGCGACACTCCTCCAGGGAAACCTGGTAGACGTCCCCCAGCCTGCCCCCCAGGAAACGGTTGCCGATCCTGATGAACCCTGCGGGGACATCGGTAACGAAGTAGTGGTTGTTCCCCTGCTCTTCAACCGGGCGCAGCATGTTTTTCTCCGTGAGGATTCTGCTGACCGTGCGGGCCGTTTCCTCCGCCGAGTCCACCAGGGTGACCTGCGGCCCCATGACCGCGGCAATGGTCTTCTTGAGCAGCGGATAATGGGTGCATCCCAGCACCAGGGTATCGACGCCGGTCTGGCGCAGCTCCTCAAGGTACGTCACGGCGGTGAGGCGGGCAATCTCGTTATCGACCCACCCCTCTTCGGCCAGCGGCACAAACAGGGGACAGGCGCGGGCCAGTACCGACAGCTCGGGATTCAAGCGTTTGATGGCACGGCTATAGGCACTGCTGCGGATGGTACCGGCAGTGCCGATGACGCCGACGACACCGTTTCTGGTCACCTCCGCCGCCCGCTTGGCCCCCGGCTCGATCACCCCTACCACCGGAATCGGCAGCATACGCCGCAGGGTGGGCAAGGCCACCGCTGAGGCCGTGTTGCAGGCAACCACCAGCAGCTTGATATCGCGGGTCACCAGGAAAGAGGCGATCTCCTGGGAGTAACGGATGACGGTGTCCGGCGATTTGGTACCGTAGGGAACCCGTGCCGTGTCACCGAAATAGATGGTGTCTTCCTGGGGAAGTGCCCGCATGACCTCCCGCAGCACCGTCAGCCCCCCCACGCCGGAATCGAATATGCCTATGGCCTGCCAGGACATGCCGTATTATACCCCATTCATCCGTTACATTTTGTTACATTCAGAGCAATGGAGAACTATATACGCTTTTTATCGCCCCAGGCAAGGGGATTAAACCGCCCAGAACCACCCGCGCCCCGGGTGAGAACGGCTTGACGCCCCTGCAGGCGATGCTCTAAGCTACTCAGTCGGAGGAAAACGCGTATGCCGCACGAACTGACGCTGGGAGTCAGCGCCTGCCTGCTGGGTCAGGCGGTCCGCTACGATGGCGGCCACAAGCACGACCGCTATGTCACCGACCTGCTGGGGCGCTATTTCGAGCTGCTGCCGGTCTGTCCGGAGGTGGAGTGTGGCATGCCGATTCCCCGCGAACCGATGCGGCTCGAAGGGGATCCGGTTGCGCCGCGCCTGATGACCATCCGCAGCCGCGTGGATATGACCGAACGAATGCAGACCTACTGCAGTGGTAAGGTGGCGGAGCTTGCCGCCGGAAAGCTGTGCGGTTTCATCTTCAAAAAGGACTCCCCCAGTTCCGGTCTGTACCGGGTCAAGGTCTACGTCGACGGCGGCATGCCCCGCAAGCAGGGGAGCGGCCTGTTCGCCGCTGCCGTGCGCCACTCCCTCCCCTTGCTTCCCCTGGAGGAGGAGGGGCGTCTGAACTCCCCCGATATCCGCGAGAATTTTTTGGGGCGGGTATTCGGTTACCATCGCCTGACCACGTTCCTGGCAGGTTCCCCCTCGCCGGGCGAGCTGGTTGCCTTCCATACGGTCCACAAACTGCTGCTGATGGCGCACAGTCCGCAACTGTACCGGGAAACCGGTCGCCTGGTGGCGGGATGCGGCGAGCACCCCCTGCCGGAACTGCTCGCCGCCTACGCGGAGTTGTTCATGCGGGCCCTGTCGCTGCATGCCACCCGCCGGAAGCAGACCAACGTGCTCCAGCACCTGGCGGGTTATTTTAAACGTGCATTATCAACCGACGACAAGAAGGAGCTGCAGGAACTGATCTCCCGCTACCGTACCGGCCTGACGCCGCTGGTGGCCCCACTGACCCTACTGAAGCACTATGTCAGGAAATATGACGCGACCTACCTCCAGGGACAGGTGTACCTCGACCCCTACCCGGCGGAGCTGATGCTGCGCAACCACGTCTAAAGCGGCTTTTAACCGCTCCTGTCCCGCAAATCTCCCTTGACAAATAACCGGGCACTCATTACCTTTGCTGTCATTAGCACTCTTTGGTTGCGAGTGCTATTTTTATGAGGGTGAGCCATGGATGTAAGCCTCTCACAGCGTAGCAGACAGATTCTCGAAGCCATTGTTGAGGATTATATCACCACCGCGGAACCGGTGGGCAGTTCGGCGGTGGCCCGGCGGCACGCCATGGCGCTGTCACCGGCAACAGTCCGCAACGTCATGGCCAGCCTTGAAGAGCTGGGACTGCTCGCCTCACCCCACACCTCCGCCGGCCGGATTCCCACCGACAAGGGATTCCGGTTCTACGTGGACAGCCTCGTCTCGCTCCGCCAGATCACGCACCGGGAAAAACGCCAGATCCTCAAGCACTACCGCGAAACCGGCGGCAACCTGACCGACCTGCTGCGGGAAACCAGCCGTACCCTGTCGGCGCTGTCCAATTACACCGGCATTGTCATGGCACCCCGCTTTACCCAGGGTGTTTTTCGTCACATCGAGTTCATCAAGCTTTCCGCCGGCAGACTGCTGGCCATTCTGGTGGCTGGCAACGGCGCCATTCAGAACCGGATCATCGAAACCGATCAGGAGTTTTCCTCCGAAGACCTGGTCCGGATGGGCAACTACCTGAACAGCATGCTGGAGGGGCTGACCATCAGCCAGGTACGCGACCGGGTACTGACGGAGATGGCATCGGACAAGAGCTGCTACGACCGGCTGATGGCCGACGCCCTTTCTCTCTCCCGCCAGGCGCTCCCCGACGAGCAGGACGAGCTGTACATTGCGGGACAGTCCCGCATTTTCGAGCACCCCGAGTTTGCCGACGTGGCCAAAATGCGGGAGATTTTCAAGGCGTTCGAAGAGAAGGGACGACTGGTGGGACTACTGGAAGGCTGCATGAATGCCCGCGGCGTCCAGATTTTCATCGGCTCTGAAACGCCGCTGAAGGAAATGACCGGCATGAGCCTGATCACTTCCACCTACATGACCGATGACAACACCATCGGCCTGCTGGGAGTGGTGGGCCCCACCCGCATGGGCTACTCCAATGTCATCCCGATCGTGGACTATACCGCACGCCTGGTCAGCAGACTGCTGACCAGAGAGTAACCAATCACCATAGCAAGAGAGGATACTGAATTTTCATGAGCGACGTGAACGGCACGGAAGAGCGACTCGCCGAAGCGGCGGTTGAACAGGCTGAAGCAACACCGGACGAACGGATCGGCATGCTGGAGGAGGCGCTGGCCGCCAAGGAGCAGGAGGCACGGGAAAACTGGGACCGTTTCCTGCGGGAGCGGGCCGACCTCGAGAATTTCAGGAAGCGCGCTTCCCGGGAAAAGGAAGAGTTGCTCAATTACGGAGTCAAGTCGCTGGTGGAAGAGGTGCTGCCGGTGGTGGACAACCTGGAGCGCGCCCTTGACCATGCCAACGAGGACGGTCTGCCGGCCCTGGTGGAAGGGGTTCGGATGACCCACACCCTGCTGATGAGCGCCCTGAAGAAGTTCGGAGTCAGCGTTGTGGAGGGGGGCAGCGGCACCCCCTTCGATCCGGCGTTTCACCAGGCCATGTCACAGGTGCCGACCGGCGACTACCCGGCCAACGCCATCGTGCAGGAGTTTCAGAAAGGCTACCTGCTCAAGGACCGTCTAGTCCGGCCGGCCATGGTGTCGGTGGCCTGCGCTCCCAAATAATTTTTGCGTGGTCCCCCTTGTTTTTTCGGGGGGCTCTGCTTAGTTTCATACCAGGAACGATTCTCACGGAAGGAGATTTGAAACAATGAGCAAAGTTATCGGCATCGACCTGGGAACCACCAACTCCTGCGTCGCCATCATGGAGGGGGGCGAGCCGGTGGTGATCGCCAATTCGGAAGGCAGCCGCACGACGCCCTCCATGGTGGCTTTCACCGATTCGGGAGAACGTCTGGTGGGCCAGCAGGCCAAGCGCCAAGCCGTCACCAATCCGGAAAACACCCTGTTTGCCATCAAGCGCCTGATCGGCCGTAAATTCGATACCGACGCGGTGAAAAAGGATATCTCCATCTCCCCCTTCAAGATCGTCAAGGCGGACAACGGCGATGCCTGGGTGGAAGCACGGGACAAGAAGTACTCGCCGCCGGAGATTTCGGCCATCGTGTTGCAGAAGATGAAGAAAACCGCTGAGGACTACCTGGGTGAAACCGTCACCGACGCGGTCATCACCGTGCCGGCCTACTTCGACGACTCCCAGCGCCAAGCCACCAAGGATGCCGGCAAGATCGCGGGCCTGAACGTGCTGCGGATCATCAACGAGCCCACCGCAGCCGCCCTGGCCTACGGCCTGGACAAGAAGAAGGACGAGAAGATCGCCGTCTTCGACCTGGGGGGCGGCACCTTCGACGTCTCCATTCTTGAGCTGGGCGACGGCGTGTTCGAAGTGAAGTCCACCAACGGCGACACCTTCCTGGGGGGCGAGGACTTCGACCAGAAGATCATCGACTGGATCGCCGACGAGTTCAAGAAAGACCAGGGGATCGACCTGCGTAACGACAAAATGGCCCTGCAGCGTCTGAAAGAAGCTGCCGAGAAGGCCAAGTGCGAGCTGTCCGGTTCGGTGGAGACCGACATCAACCTGCCGTTCATCACCGCCGATGCCAGCGGCCCCAAACACCTGAACCTGAAGCTGACCCGCGCCAAGCTGGAGTCCCTCTGCGACGAGCTGCTGCGCAAACTGGAAGGCCCCTGCCGCACGGCCCTGAAGGATGCCGGCCTCTCCGCCTCTGAGATCGACGAGGTCATCCTGGTGGGTGGCATGACCCGCATGCCGGCGGTACAGAAACGGGTTGAGGACATCTTCGGCAAGGCCCCCAACAAGGGAGTCAACCCCGACGAAGTGGTGGCCATCGGCGCCGGCATCCAGGGGGGCGTACTCAAGGGCGACGTGAAGGACGTGCTGCTGCTGGACGTCACCCCGCTTTCCCTGGGAATCGAGACCCTGGGCGGCGTCATGACCAAACTGATCGAGAAGAACACCACCATCCCCTGCCGCAAGTCGCAGGTTTTCTCGACCGCCGCCGACAACCAGCCGGCGGTCTCCATCCATGTCCTGCAGGGTGAGCGGGAGATGTCCCGGGACAACAAAACCCTGGGCAATTTCGAACTGACCGGCATTCCGCCGGCACCCCGCGGCGTACCCCAGATCGAGGTAACCTTCGACATCGACGCCAACGGCATCGTACACGTCTCCGCCAAGGATCTGGGCACCGGCAAGGAGCAGTCGATCCGGATCACCGCCTCCTCGGGCCTCTCCAAGGATGAGATCGAGAAGATGGTCAAGGACGCCGAGGCCCACGCCGCCGAGGACAAGAAAAAGCGCGAGGCCATCGAGGCCCGCAACCAGGCCGACTCCATGATCTACAGCACCGAGAAGTCGCTGCACGAAGTGGGCGACAAGGTGGATGCCGTGGACAAGGGGACCATCGAGAACAAGATCGCCGAGCTGCGCAAAGTGATGGACAGCGAGGATGCCGAAGTGATCAAGAAGGCCACCGACGAGCTGGCTCAGGCGGCCCACAAGCTGGCCGAGGTAATGTATGCCAAGGCCCAGTCCGAAACGGGCGCTGCCAGTGGCCAGCCAGAGGCGGACCAGTCTGCCGGCGGCGCCAAGCCGAAGGATGACAAAGTCGTCGACGCCGACTTCGAGGAAGTAAAAGACGACAAGAAATAGGCAGCACAGCTGCCCGTTTCAGCGAGTTTGCAGGGGCCCACGACACGTGCGCCCCTGCAGCCGTATTCCGACCAACAAGGAAACCAACCGTGGCTAACGGCGAAAAGCGTGATTACTACGAGGTGCTCGGCGTCCATAAAAATGCCTCCGAGACCGAGATCAAGAAAGCCTTCCGCAAACTGGCGATCCAGTACCATCCGGACAAAAACCCCGGCGATGCGGCTGCAGAAGAGAAGTTCAAGGAAGCGACCGAGGCCTATGAAGTACTCTCCGACGCTCAGAAGCGGGCACAGTACGACCAGTTCGGCCATGCCGGCGTTTCCGGTGCCGGCGGCTACTCCAGCGGCTTCGGCGGCTTCGGGGCCGGCACCCCCTTTGGTGACATTTTCGGCGATATCTTCGGCGATATTTTCGGTGGTGGCGGTGGCCGCCGTACCCAGGGACGGCGGGGGGACGACCTGCTCTACAACTTGGAAATATCCTTCGAGGAGGCGGCCTTCGGCTGCGAGAAGAAGATCGAGGTACCCTTTGCCAAACGGTGCGGCACCTGCAGCGGCTCCGGCGCCAAGCCGGGCACCGACCCCAAGATCTGCCCCACCTGTCGGGGCGCCGGCCAGGTCCGCTACCAGCAGGGCTTTTTCAGTGTCAGCAAGACCTGCGGCACCTGCAGCGGCGAAGGCAAGGTGGTGGACGATCCCTGTCCCGACTGCCGCGGCCGGGGCAGCGTCCGGGATACCAAGAACCTGTCGGTCAAGATTCCGGCCGGCGTCGAAACCGGCTCACGCCTGAAGCTGACCGGCGAGGGGGGGCAGGGGGTCAAGGGAGGCCCCAACGGCGATCTCTATGTCGCCATTTCGGTTAAAGAGCACCCGATCTTTCAACGGGAGGACACCAACGTCCTCTGCGAGATTCCGGTCAGCTTCGTACAGGCCGCCCTGGGCTGCGAAATCGAAGTGCCGACCCTTGACGGCAAGGTATCCATGAAGATTCCGGACGGCACGCAGTCCGGCAAGATTTACCGCCTGCGGGGCAAGGGGATACCATCGCTGCAGGGGTACGGCCGCGGCGACCAGCTGGTGATCGTCAAGGTGGAAACCCCCACCAATCTGAACAAGAAGCAGAAGGAACTGCTGGAAGAGTTTGCAAAAATCAGCGGTGAAGAGGCCCATCCCATGAAAAAGTCCTTTCTGGACAAAGTGATGGACTTCATCAGCTAAACGTGGCAGATGTGTGAACAGCCCTGACGGGAGGAGCCATGGAAAAAGAGCAGGTACTGGAAAAAACCGTTGAGGCGTTACGCCCCTTCGAAACACAGAACCTGATGACCACCATCCAGAACCTGACCCTGCAGCAGATATTTTCCAACTGGGTTATTCTACTGTCCTTGGCAGCATTGCTGTTTTTCGGTATCTACAAGCGCTCGAAGACCGTACTGCTGACCGTTTTCTCCCTGGTGGCACTGACGATCATGGTCAAGGTTGCCATACCGCCCGAGGGGCAGGAGATGTCCCTGAAGTCCGTTCTCCCCTTTGTGGGATTCGGCCTCGGCATCGGCGGCGTCATTGTCTATTTTACCTTTATCAAGGACTGATCACATGAAGATTGAAAAAAAGGACCTGTGGTTCATTGCGCTGATCGTGGTGGTTGTCGGCATCTTCCTGGCCATCTCCGGCAAGGAGAAAACCAAGGTGGTCCCCCGTAACGATACCCATAAGGAAGTGTACGAGGTTGCCTACCGCAACGCCCCCGGCCCCGATGCCTCCATTTTCAAGCGGGCCTTCTTCAAGCCGGCAAAGAAAGAGGCGGAGAAGAGTTGCGAACCCTGCCACGACGCCCGCGGCATCAAGCTGCCCCCCGATCATCCGCCCAAGCACCGCTGTCTGTTCTGCCACAAACTGGTGCCGTAAGCTGCAAGAAGAGAGGGCCGGCGCCCATGGGGGGCCGGCCCTCTCTTCTTTTCTATCTGCCAGCTATCTGTGCTGTCAGCGCATATTGATACGTTGTTGCAGCATCCGAACCGCCAGAATTGCCTCAGCCCCCCCCACCGGGTCGTTGATGCGGAATTCCCCCGACAGCTCTCCTTCCATGATGCCGCGGGTGGTCATGTTGAGCACGGCATTGTAGAAGGGAGAGGTGGGCTTGACATCCGGGAAGGGTGAACGGTCCTGACCGAAGAAGGCGGTGGCCAGCTTCTCGTCGCCGGTCAGCTTGATCAGTACATCTTCAAGGATAAAGGCCATCTCGCCACGGGTCACCGGCTCATCGGCCTTGAACAGGTAGGCACGGGTGGTTTCGTCGGCCTTCGGCTCCAGGCCGCGCACTTTCCACTTCATGATGGTGAGTATCTCGCTCTTGAACGGATGAGTGAGGATGTCCGCGGGGGTGAATTCCGCCTGCATCCTGGCAAGCTGGGACTTGACCGGAATCCGGCCGGCAAACAGCTTCTCCAGCTTTAATTCATCGATCAGCAGCGCGGCCAGATCACCACGGCTGACGCTTTCCTGCACGGCGATCTTCCGCCCAACGTCTCCCACGGTGATGCCACCCATGGCCCGCACGATTTTGGCGGTCTTTTTCCAGGCCCGGTCGGCCGGTTCATTCCACTTGCCGTCCTTGCGGGCAGCCAGGGTATCGCGGAAGGTATCCTCAGCCTTACGGAACTCATACGCTTCGAGATAGGCCAGCCCCATGAAATAGGTGGCTGCTTCCTTGCCCCGGTAGTAGTCCAGGAGTTTCTCGTCAACCTTTTGATCCAACGCTTCCCGCCAGGCGCTCCGGGCCCGTTCCAGCCACCCGTCCCCTTTGAGCAGGGTATTCACCCGGACGACGGCAACCAGGTTCTCGAAGCGGTCGTTCTCGGTTTCGGCCAGCTTGCGCCCTTTTTCGAGAAACTCCCGTGCCCGGTCCATCTCAACCTTTCTGAAGCCGGCATCGGCCTGGGAGCGGGCCTTGAGAGCATGGGCAACGGCCACCCCGGACCAGGCGGCAGAAAACTGCTCATCACAGTAGACGGCACGGTCGAACTTTGACGTCGCCTCGTCGACCTTGCCCGCTTCAAGGGCTTCCATTCCCTGGAGATAGTGGTAGCGGGGATTGTCCGCGGGAGCGGTACAGCGGTTTACCGGCGCGGCACAGCCGGCACACAGCGTGACAATGGCAAGCACCATCAGCAACCAGATTCGTTTCATAGGCATCTCCTTTTCATTCGACATTGGGTGGGGGAACCGAACAACGGCTTCGCGCCCTCTGCGGGAGGACAGCAGACAGACCGGACAGCTCGCTCCCGTACGACACTATACACCACTATACCAGACTCCGAGGCATTGAAAAGGGGAGCCGCTTAACCGCCGAACTCGCGCAGCCATCCTTCAAAGACCGCCACCTTGTCCTGGCCGAAGCGAGCCAGGCTTTTTCGAATATTCTCCACGGTCTTTTCTTCTTCAAGCCGCTCCGGGTTTTTGGAAAAGAAGAGATCGGCGTAGCAGATGATCCGTTCGGCCAGGCTCTGGGGAAGCATATCACGGGGGGGAAGCGGCAACCCCTGACCGGTAATGTCGCCAACCGTCAGGCCGACGCCGGTGTGCCGTTCAGAGATCAAAGCGTGGAGCGGCAGCCCTTCTGCCTCGAGAATTTCACGGCCCAGCAGGCCGTGACGAATGTACGGCTCACTCCCGCTGCAGCCGATATCCGGGGCATCCACACGGCAGACGCCGATATCGTGCAGGTAGGCGGCCTCGATCACCAACCGCCGGGTCTCCGCGTCGGCCCCCGCCGCAGCACAGGCGGCCAGTGCCTTGCCGGCGATCATCCTGCCGTGGGTCATCAGGATCGACGTGGTCCGGGGGCTACAGTAGCGCTTCAGCAGCTCTTCCACCGCCTGCATGGCTACCTCCTTCCAAAAAAAGACTTCAGGACACTCAGATAGTCCGCCCGGCGGCGATCACTATCCTGCTCCGTCCGCTGTGCGGCATGTTCCCGGATCCCCCCCCGGTGCCGTTCCAGCGCCTCGCTCAACTGCTCCAGCAACCTCTCGTTCCGCTGCAACAGTTCCGCCAGTGCCTGCTTCGGCACCTCCGCCAGCATACACTCGCTGACGGCCCGCACCGTGGCCCGGCGCGGCTCGCCGGTCAGAAGCGACATTTCGCCGAACATCCGTCCCCGCTCCAGCAACGCCACCTGGCGGTCATCCGCCAGCACCTCCAGGCTGCCGCTCAGGACGAAAAAGAGCGAACTCCCCTCGTCTCCCTGACGCACCGCTGCCTCGCCGGGGGCAAACACCCGCAACAGCGCCCCGTCGGCCAGCAGCTGAGCCTCGCCATCGCTTAACGCGCTGAACAGATGACTCTGGCGCAGACCGTCCAGCAGTTCCTGACGGGAAAAGGGAAACGGTTCTCGGGGAGTTGCGGTGACGATCTGACGATGGGGGAACGGAAACCCCCAGCCGGCCCGATGCACGGCGTACCACGCCTTGGTCTGGAGCGCATCGAAGGTGATGCCTCGCTGCACCGGGTCGGCAATCCAGAACTTGAGCAGATAGACGATGCTGCTGTCGGCCAGGGTCTGCAACCGTACCACCGGCTGTGGTTCGTCCAGCACCCGCGGTTCATCCCGCAGTATCTTCAGCAGCAGGCTGCGTGCCTGTTCCGGCGGCAGTTCGTAGGGCAGGCCGATGGTCAGGGTCTGGGCGGCCCGCTCGGCTGCGGGAACGAGACTGCTGCCGTGGGTGGTAATGATGCTCTGTACCGCCACGCTGTTAGGCACCAGCACCTGGTTGTTATCCAGGGTGCGCAGGGTGATGTAACGGAAACCGACGTTGACGATCTCGCCGAACAGGTTTTTTTCCGGGATGGTGATCCAGGTTCCCCGGCCCATCAAAGGATCGATTTGCACGGAAAAGCCGTGGAAGGCGTTGGAAAGGGTGGTCTGCATCGCAAAGGCGATGGCTGCCGTCAGCACGGTGGTGGTGGTGATCACTGCGGAGAGATCTACCTGGAAAACGAGACGAAGGGAGGCGATGGCCGCCACCAGGTAGACCGCCAGACGGATGGCGTCCCGCAACAGCATCGGCACCTCGCCGTGCCGACGCAGGGCAAGTGCCATGTCCACCAGCAGGTAGATGACCAGTCTGGCCAGACAGACCAGAACGATGACGCTCTGCAGCCGTGCCAGGATCAGGCGGTAGTTGGGAAAGTCGGTCAGCGTGGCTTCGAAGTAGAGCAACAGCAGACCGAGGAGGGAGAGCTTGATGGTGCCGGCAACTTGAGAAGGGCAGGGCCTGCGACGAATCCGTCCCACCACCGCCACTACGGTGAAG
The DNA here is from genome assembly GCF_933509905.1 of Trichlorobacter ammonificans. Classification (GTDB taxonomy): domain Bacteria; phylum Desulfobacterota; class Desulfuromonadia; order Geobacterales; family Pseudopelobacteraceae; genus Trichlorobacter; species Trichlorobacter ammonificans. Next base: position 2,234,654 of record NZ_OW150024.1, read on the forward strand.
AAGAGGATCACCCCCACCAGCACCACCAGCTTGTTTACCAGAAAATAGTTGATGTCGACCAGGGAGAGTATCCCTTCACTCCCCTGCGAACCGGCCGGTATCGGTGCCTGCGCCGCTGCCATGGTCGCGCTCCCCTAGCTCTGCAATGCTCCGACCAGTTCCCGGACAGAGGGGATATTCCGCTCTGCCAGCCACGTTTCCATCTCCTGCGCAATCTGCTGCGCCGCCCCCGGATTGACGAAGCTGGCGGTGCCCACCTGCACGGCGGTGGCTCCGGCCAGCATGAATTCCAGGGCGTCGGTGGCCGACATAATGCCGCCGATCCCGATCACCGGCACCTTCACGGCACGGGCCACCTGCCAGACCATGCGCAACGCCACCGGCTTGATGGCCGGTCCGGAGAGGCCGCCGGTCACATTGGCCAGCACCGGCCGGCGCCGTTCCAGGTCGATGGCCATGCCGGTCAGGGTGTTGATCACCGACAGGGCATCGGCCCCGGCATCCTCACAGGCCCGGGCCATGGCCACGATATCGGTGACGTTGGGGGACAGTTTGACGATCAGCGGCTTGCTCGTGGCAGCGCGGCAGGCGGCGGTCACCGCTGAAGCAGCGGCGGGGTCGGTACCGAAGACGATCCCCCCCTGCTTGACGTTGGGACAGGAGATATTCACCTCCAGGCCCGCCACCTCGGGAACGGCGTCCAGGCGAGCGGCCAGCTCGGCGTACTCCTCGGGGGTGTTGCCGAAGAAATTGGCGATGGCCGGGGTGTTCACCGTACGCAGGAACGGAGCTTTTTGGGCGATGAAAGCATCGATCCCCACGTTTTGCAGGCCGATGGCATTGAGCATGCCGCCAGGGGTTTCCACGATGCGGGGGGTGGGGTTGCCGGCACGGGGCTTTATGGACAGCCCCTTGGTGACAAAGGCGCCGATGGATTCCAGATCGACGTACTCCTTGAACTCCTCGCCGTACCCGAAGGTACCGGAGGCGGTCATCACCGGGTTGCGCAACCTGAGACCCGCAATCTCGACTGACAGATCAGGCTTCATGGCAGGCCTCCTCCCACTTCAGGACGTTCGCGTCGAACACCGGCCCTTCGGTGCAGACGCAGCGGTAGTCGGGGGTTTCTGCGCTGTGGTTCGTTCCCTGGCAGACGCAGCCCAGACAGGCCCCCATGCCGCAGGCCATATATCCCTCCAGGGAGACCTGACAGGGAACAGTGCGCCGGGCCGCAATGGCCGCCACCGCCTTCAGCATGCCGTGGGGACCGCAGGCGAATATCCGGCCCCGATTGCCGGTCACCTCCAGGCGCTGTTCCAGCACCCGGGTCACCAGCCCCCGTTCACCCAGTGAACCGTCCTCGGTGGCCACGTAGCACTCCACTCCCAACCGCTCGAACTCGGTGATGCAGAGCAGGTCGTCCTTGGTGCGGCCGCCGGCAAAGAGACGCACCGGTGCCTCCGCCGCCAGCTCCCGGGCCAGCAGGTAGAGGGGCGCCAGCCCCACCCCGCCGCCGACGATCAGCTTTTCCTCGCCGGCAGGACCGTTGTCGAAGCCGCTGCCCAGGGGTCCCAGCACGTCCAGCAGATCGGTCTCGTGCAGGTCGGCCAGCATGGCGGTGCCCTTGCCCACCACCCGGTACAGGATCTCCAGGTAGGGCTGCGGAGCAGCGCCCGTGTAGGCCGGCTGCAGCACCCCCACATCAAAGACACCGAAGGGACGGCGGATCAGCGGGTCGATGGAGCGATTCACCCGCACCATGACGAACTGTCCGGGCCGGGCGGCGGTCATCTCGGGGGGGGCGGTCATCCGCATCCGCCAGTAGCCGGGGGACACCTCGGCGTTATCCAGAATCATTGCCGTGAACTGCATGCTGCACCATCCTCCTCGCTGAGGGTTTTCTCCATGACAACCGCATCGATCCCCTGCTCGTAGTACCCCTTGCGGAGACCGGCACCCACAAAGCCGAACCGCTCATACAGGGCACGCGCCGGCAGACTGGTGGCCCGCACCTCCAGCCGCAGGACCGCTGCCCCCCGCACCGCCGCCTCCCGGCAGGCCCAGCTCAGCAGGAGAGCACCGATACCGCTGCGCTGCATGGTCGGCAGTACCGCCACATCCAGGATTTCCGCCTCGTCCAGCAGCACGCTCAGACAGAGGTAGCCGGCAATCGCTCCTGCCTCGGTGACGGCCACAACTGCCGCGGCGCGGGGCGAGGCCAGCTCGGCCAGAAAATGGTCGCGGTTCCAAGGGCGGGGAAAACAATCCCGCTCGATGGTCAGCACGGCATCGAGGTCTGCCTCGGTCATGGGGCGGATGGCGATCATCGGCCGGAGAATATCGCCTGACCGGGCGGTCGTAAACAAAAAAAGGCGTCTGCTGAATGCAAACGCCTGAATTTTTTATTGGCAGGGGTGCCAGGATTCGAACCTAGGAATGCCGGAATCAAAATCCGGTGCCTTACCGCTTGGCGACACCCCTGCAGCGGTTGATCCTTATAGCAGACCGCCGGTATCCCGTCAAGACTTTCCTGCAACGCCTCCGACTCCGCCCTCTCATGCTCCCGTAAAACGGGCCGGGCGTTTTTCCAGGAAGGCGCTCATCCCTTCCTTCTGGTCCTCTGTACCGAAACTCACGGCAAACAGTTCGGCCTCGTAGCGGCAGGCCTGGGTCAGCTCCATCTCCACGCCGTTCATCACCGCCTCCTTGCAAAGCCGCAGGGCCAGCGGACTCTTGGCGGCCAGCTTGCGCGCCAGTTCACGGGCCGTGGCCATCAGTTCCGCGGCCGGCACCACCCGGTTCACCAGGCCGATGCGGTACGCCTCCTGCGCATCGATCATATCGCCGGTCAGGATCATCTCCAGCGCTCTCCCCTTCCCCACCAGCCGGGGCAGCCGCTGGCTGCCGCCAAAACCGGGCAGGATACCGATGTTCACCTCGGGCTGACCGAAACGGGCCGTTTCCGCGGCGATCCTGATGTCGCAGCTCATGGCCAGCTCGCAGCCGCCACCCAGGGCATAGCCGTTCACCGCCGCGATGACCGGGGTCCCCCCCTGTTCGATGGCGCTGCAGAGCCCCTGGGCCAACTGTGCCAGCTCCCGCGCCTCCAGCGGCCCCATATCCCGCAGCAGGGCGATGTCGCCGCCGGCGATGAACGCCTTCTCGCCGGCGCCGGTGATGATGATCGCTCGCACCTCTTTCGCGGCGTTCATGGTGCGCACGGCATCGTCCAGCTCCCGCAGCGTTACGGTGGTCATGGCATTCATCGCCGACGGCCGGTTGACGGTGATGGTGGCCACCCCTTCCGACAGCTCGGTCAACAGGGTCTCGTAGCTCATTGTCGCGCTCCTTTCGGTATCGGGCTGCTTGCCATTTGCTGCCTGCCCAATTATACTTATCCCGCTTCCGAAGTCCATGCCGTACCCCGCTTGTTTGCGGTAACTGCCGACCCGGACCAATCTTCCCCGTACAGGACACCTGACAACCATGATGCCGTGCCGCACTGCTTTGCTGCTTCTGATCGCCGCCGTTCTTTTCATCGTCCCCCGCCCTTCGACCGCCGCCGCCTCCCCCGAGGTGTCGGTGCCGATCCTGCTCTACCACCGCCTCGGCCCGGTGGTGGCCGACGGCATGACCATGAAGACCCAGGTCTTTGAAGCACAGATGAAGTATCTGCACGACAACGGCTACAGAGTAATCCCGCTGCGCCAGTTGGTGGCCTGGTACCAGGGCAAGGGTCCGGCTCCTGCCCCCAAATCGGTGGTCATTGTTGAGGACGATGCCCACAAATCGGTCTACAGCGACATGCTGCCGGTCATCCGCAAATACCGGTATCCGGTGACCATCTTCGTCTATCCTTCGGCCATTTCCAACGCCAAGTACGCCATGACCTGGGATCAGTTGCGCGAGCTGAAGAAGAGCGGCCTGTTCGACATCCAGTCCCACACCTACTGGCACCCCAACTTCAAACGAGAGCGGAAGAAGCTGGCACCGGCCGCCTACGACAAGCTGGTAATGGAGCAGTTGACCAAATCGAAGAAGAAGCTGGAGCAGGAAGTAGGGGGACCGGTTGACCTGCTGGCCTGGCCCTTCGGCATCTACGACGACCACCTGCTGCAGAAGGCCAGGGAGGCCGGGTACATCGGCACCTTCTCCATCGAGCGCCGACACGCCACCGCCAAGGAAAAGCTGGCCATTCTGCCCCGCTATCTCCTGGTGAATGCCGATAGCGACAAGGCGTTTGTGCAGCTTTTGCAGGGAAATGCCGTCAAAAGAAACGTGGCCTATTGAGTAACGCCGATCCGCCGAAGAAACATCCCTGCCCCGACTGCCGCTTCTGCCAGTGGTGCTCCGATGACCGCTGCCGCCGCTGCCGTAACGAGAACTGCTGCCGCCGGCAACTGTCCCTGCGGGAACAGATCGAGCTGTACGAGCGGATAAACAAAAAGCCGGAAACCTGAGGTTTCCGGCTTTTTCATGTACGCTCGCCCGCACCAGCCTTCGGCTGGTGCGCCTACAACAGCTTGATACCCGCCAGATCCCTGGAACGCTTTACCGCCGCATCCACCGCATCCATGATCAGACCGTGGAACCGGCCGTTCTCCAGGGTATGCAGTGCCGAGATGGTGGTCCCCCCCGGCGAGGTGACCCGGTCGCGCAGCACTGCCGGATGATCGCCGCTCTCCTGCACCAGCTTCGCCGCCCCCAGCAGGGTCTGTACCGCCAGGGCCAGGGCCGTGTCGCGGGACAGACCGTTCTTGACCCCGGCGTCGGCCAGGGCCTCGATGAAGGAGAAGGCGTAGGCCGGCCCGCTGCCGGAAACACCGGTCACCGCATCCATCTGGCGCTCGGTGATGGTGGCCACGGTGCCGACGGTCAGGAACAGTTCGCGGGCGAGGTCCAGGTCGGCAGCATCGGCACGGCGGCCGGCGCAGATGGCGGTGGCGCCGCTTAAGACCAGGGCCGGGGTGTTGGGCATGGCCCGGACGATACGGGTGCCGTTCTGCAGCGACTCCTCGATGGAAATCGTGGAAATGCCGGCCATGATGGAGATCACCAGCTTGTCGGCGGAAACGCTGCCGTCAAGGCCGGAGAGCACGCTGGCCGCGACTTGCGGCTTGACCGCAAGCACGACCATCTGGGAGGCGGCCGCGGCGGCGGTATTCTCCTCAACCGCCTTCACCTTGAGGGTTTCGGCCAAAAACGCCCGCCGCCCGGCGGCCGGTTCCGCCACGATGATCCTGCCCGGCGACATCCCGCCCGCCAGCAGTCCCTTGATCAGGGCCTCCGCCATGTTGCCGCCGCCGATGAAGCCGATAGTCGTATCGAACAGCATCTCACACCCCTCCGTTTGCCTCGATCCGAGGCGCTGCCGTCACCGCAGTCTCTTCCTTCTTGTCCGCGGTGCTGCTCTTGGTAATCATGATCACGCCGACACAGACCAGGGTGATGCCGGCCCAGCGCAGCGGCGATATCTGTTCATGCAGCAAATACTTGGCCAGGATCGCCACCAGCACGTAGTTGAGCGCCTGCATCGGCAAGGCCACCGACAGGTCTTCCCAGGAAAGCACCGCCAGCCAGAGGAAAAAGAAGAGCGCCAGCATGGCGGTGCCCACCACGATCTTCCACTCGGTCATGGCCCGCAAGGCCACCTCCAGGATGCCACGCAGGTTCATGGCCGACAAGTCCCCCAGCTGCTTCATCCCCTTGGCCAGCAGGATGTCCCCCACCGTACCGGCGGTGACGGCCAGCAGCATGATCACAACGGTTTTAAGCATCGCGTTTTTCCTCGCTCCGATAATTGCATAGGGTAATATCCAGTTCCCGCAGCCGCTGCCGCACCCGGGGGCTGACAAGCGCCCTCAGTTCGTCCTCGTGCCGGTACTCCGGCATCCGGCGACTGATCTCCTCGTCCGGCAGGCAACCGGGATGAAAGTAGATTTCCGTCAGCCCCGGATTTAGCTGCTCCAGTATGGCCAGCAGATAGCTTTCCGTCATCCGGCCCGAATTGAGTAGTCCCTTGACCTCTGCTGCGCAGACGATGTTCAGGCGCTGTAAGTTGGGCTGCGCATTGCTGGAGAGCGCCCCGAAAACCAGTCGTTCTACCGCCTTGCCCGCTACCCGGCTGCGGTCATGGGCCAGATTGCGGAGCAGCCGCTCACGGGTGATTCTGAAGCTGGTGATGCCGTGCAGAGGCATCAGTTCCTGCAGCAGCGCGAAAACCGTGGGGTGCATCTGGATGTTCAGGTGTCCGTCGATGTGGGAGAGCGGGAGGCCGGTTTCCTTGATTTTCAGGATCTGGGCCTCGATTTCGGCCCGGAGCTGCTTGCGGATGCTGCAATCAAAAAAAAGCCGCATGCCGACCGCCACCGGGTTGTCCGGAAAACAGCCGTCAGCGCCCAGCAGGCCAGGTATCTGTTCCGGGGGCAACACCGGCCTGCCCTGCACCAAGGTCAGGTGCAGCCCCACCTGCAGGTCGGGATTGCGCCGGGCGATCTCCACCGCTTCGTCAAAGGCTCCGCCGCCGGCCATGAGCGAAGCCTGGGTCAGGATACCCTCCCGCCAGGCGGTCTCCACCGCCCGGTTGACGCCGGAGGACAGCCCGAAATCGTCGGCATTGACAACCAGACGCCTCACAGGCCCCTGCCCGAAGAGGTACTCAGCATGCCGCCTGGTTGCGCCGCTTGCGCATATAGTCGAGGTACTGACGGCCTTCCCTGATCAGCTTGCGCCGCTCCTCGCCGTCCACGATCATCTTGCCGATGCTGCGCAGGATGTACTTGGGACGGAAGTAGAACTTGTCGTAGAACTCCTCCACCGAGTTGAAAATTTCGGCGTTGGAGAGGTGCGGGTAGTTGATCACGCACTTCTGGTGGCCAGTATCGTCGATGAAGTCGTCGGAAGCAATCCAGCCCTGTTCCTTCGCCATGGCGTAGAACTCGGTGCCGGGATAGGGGGAGGCCAGGGAAGCCTGGATGGAATTGAGGTCGAGCTGCTTGGCGTACTCGATGGTTTCGCGGATGGTGTCCCGGGTCTCCCCCGGCAGCCCCATGATGAAGGCGCCGTGCACCGACAGGCCCAGGCGCTTGCAGTCCCTGGTAAACTTGATCGCCTGCTCCTTGGTGACCCCCTTCTTGATGTTCTTCAGGATCTGCTCGCTGCCGGTCTCGTACCCTACCACCACGTGGCGCAGGCCGGCCTCCCGCATGATCTTCAGGGTCTCGTAGTCGCAGTTGGCCCGGGCGTTGATGGTCCAGGAGATTCCCAGCGGCTTGAGCAGGGTGGCCACTTGGCGGGCATGCTCCCGGTTGGCGGTAAAGGTGTCGTCGTCAAAGGACAGCTCCCGCATCTCCGGGATGTTGTCCACGATCCACTTCACCTCCTCGTACACATTCTGCGGGCTGCGGGTACGCATCCGCTGGCCGGAGAAGGTCTGGGGCCAGAGGCAGTAGATGCACTTGGAGGGGCAGCCGCGGCTGGAGTAGATGGAGACGTAGGGACTCTTGAAGTGGGGGATGACATATTCGGCAATCGGCAAATCCCGACGATAGACCGGCGCCACGAACGGCAGGGCGTCCAGATCCTCGATGGGGGGGCGGTCCGGGGTGTGGACGGTTTTGCCGTCCCGGATGAAGCTGATGCCGTCAACCCGCTCCCACTCCCGCCCTTCGCACAGCTCTTTGGTTGAGTAATCGAACTCGCCGCGGCAGACGATGTCGATGGCCCCCTTGCCCGCTTTCAGCGACTCCTCCGGCAGGATGGTGACATGGGGACCGGTCAGCACGGTGACGATCCCGGGCTTCGCCTCCTTGATCCGGCGGGCAGTTTCAATGTCAATGGCCAGGGTGGGGGTGGAGGTGTACATCACCACCATATCGAAATTTCGGGCAATCTCCAGACAGGCGTTCAGGTCAAGCTTTTGCACCGGCGCGTCGACCACCCGCGCCCCCTCGATCATACCGGCGGGAAAACAGAGCCAGGTGGGATACCAGAAGGAGGTCACCTCCCGGGAAGCCTGGTAGCGGGCACCGGCGCCGCCGTCAAAGTCGTCGAAGGTGGGGGGATTCAGAAAAAGCGGTTTCATCACAACTCCTTGATTGTTCGTCAAAAAATCAGAATAGGTGTATGTGATGGGAATGTCAAGAACCCTGCCGAATGACCATAAAAAAAGGGACAGCCGGCAGGCTGTCCCCTGTGATAGGTTACCGGCAGAGCCGGGGCTATTTCTTTTTGGGATCGGGCTTCACGGCCTTGTCGTCTTTCTTCACCTGCTTGGCGATGATCCGGTCCTTGATCTTCTCGTAGACCGGCTCCGGAATCACCTTGCGGGAGACCAGTTGCGCCTTGTTGGCGTAGGGGCGGTTAACCACGATCTTGGCGATATAGGCGTCGCCCAGGCCGGGGATCGCCTTCAACTCCGCATCCGAGGCACTGTTGATGTCCACCGGCTCCTGTTTTTCTCCCTTTTTGGCCTCCGCCGCCTTGGCCGGTTCAACCTTGGACGCAGCCGGTGTGGCAGGTTTTGCGGCCGGCTTGGCCGGCTCCGCGGCAACGGCAAGGGCGGCGGACAACAGCAGGGCACAGGCGGCGCAGCAGAGTCTGGTCACAATCTGTTTCATGGGAGCTACCTCCGTACGGGGTTGGTTGAGCATGCCGGGGTGCAGTTTTAGCAGGGGAAACCGGCTGCTGTCAATCAACGAATGGAGACGAAATCGTCAATGGCATCACACCGTTACCCACGGGAACCGCCATGGCCTCCAAACGGGACACGCCATCCTTGACAACGCCGGACTTCTGGTGTTTTCTGCCATCCGAAATGAGATGGAACCGCGAGGAGGAGACGCATGGAAACAGTGCAGCCGTCGAACGGGAGCACCCTGCGGACGGTATTCAGCCTGCCGGTTATCGTGGCGGCCCTGGGCTATTTTGTCGACATCTACGACCTGGTGCTGTTCAGCATCGTGCGGGTGCCCAGCCTGAAGGCCCTGGGACTGACCGGCCAGGAGCTGGTGGACCAGGGGGTCTTCCTGCTCAACATGCAGATGGCCGGCATGCTGATCGGCGGCATCATCTGGGGGGTACTGGGTGACCGCAAGGGGCGGCTCAAGATCATGTTCGGCTCCATCTTCCTCTACTCGGTGGCCAACCTTGCCAACGGCATGGTCAGCTCCATCGAAGCCTACGCCACCCTGCGCTTCATTGCCGGCATCGGTCTGGCCGGCGAACTGGGGGCCGGCATCACCCTGGTCAGCGAGGTGCTGCACAAAAACGTGCGGGGCTACGGCACCATGATCGTCGCCTCGGTGGGGGTCTCCGGCGCCATCCTGGCCAACGTCATCGCCAAGTCCTACGACTGGCGCACCGCCTTCATCATCGGCGGCATCCTGGGGCTGTTGCTGCTGGCCCTGCGCTTCGGGGTGGCCGAGTCCGGCATGTTCCGCGGCATGGAGAGCCAGGCCCGGCTGCGCAAGGGGAGTTTTCTCTCCCTCTTCACCAGCCGCGACCGCTTCGGACGGTTCTACCACGCCATCATGATCGGCCTTCCCTCTTGGTTCGTGGTGGGGGTGCTGATCACCTTTTCCCCGGAATTCGCCCGGATGCTGGGGGTGCAGGGAACCATCTCCGCCGGCAATGCCGTGATGTACTGCTACATCGGCCTGGTGGCCGGCGACCTGATGAGCGGCCTGTTAAGCCAGCTGCTGCGCAGCCGCAAGAAAGTGGTGCTGCTCTTTCTGCTGCTGACCGTGGCGGCGGTGGGGATCTACTTCACCGCCAGCGGCGTTTCCGAAGCCACCTTCTACGCCATCTGCGGCCTGCTGGGCTTCGGCATCGGCTACTGGGCCGTCTTCGTCACCATTGCCGCCGAGCAGTTCGGCACCAACCTGCGGGCCACCGTGGCCACCTCGGTTCCCAACTTCGTGCGCGGCATGACCGTGCCGATCACCACCCTCTTCCTGGCGCTGCGCAACCAGTTCGGCCTGCAGCAGGGAGCGATCATGGTGGGGGTGCTGAGCCTGGCCATTGCGCTCTTCTCCCTGTGGCGCCTGGAGGAAACCTTTCATAAGGATCTGGATTATTTCGAGGAATTTCTCTAGGCCGGGCCGTGCGCTTGCCCCTTGCCGACGGCGGGGCTGCCATGCTATACAACTACACCGCTTTTGACAGGTTATTGAAAGCCTGAGGTTGCTCAACAATAGTCGGATCGTCGCATCCACCGGAAGGCAGACGGCTGTTTTTCAGCACCCTTTTCAAAGACATCACACGGAGAGGAACCAGCAGACATGAGTCATCAACGCAAACCGGAAATCACCTTCAACTACATCTACAACTACAACTACAATCCCGTGTACACCAACGGCGTCCAGGGGGGCTTCACTCCCCGCGGCGAGCTGGTCATGAACTTCTACCAGGAGCGGCCGGCCCTGCCCAAGGAACTGACCCATGAAATCACCCCGGAAGGCGGCATCGGCGCCCTGACCGAGTCCGACCCCAAGAACCTGAACAGCCTGATGGTCCGTTTCATCGAAAGCGGCGTCACCATGAACTTCCAGACCGCCGCCATGATCCACGCCTGGCTGGGGGAGCAGTTGACCCAGATGCAGGCGGCCATGAAGGCCCAGCAGGAGTTCCTGGAAGGCGGCGCTGCCCAGGAAAGCAACTAACCCCGCGTTTGCGTGATTGTTGAAATCAGACGGCCCGTTGCCTGCGCAACGGGCCGTTTTGCTTTGGCTGCCACCAGTGCCCCCAGGGCCGTACCGGTATCCGCTCCTCGGTGTACCACGTAATCCTGCGAGGTAACGTAAGGCAGGACATCTTCTGCGACGACGCGCAGCGTTACCGCCACCGCGTTCATGCGTTCTGCCTGATGACGAATCAAGATTCATCTGCTGCTTCAGGTGGCCGACGTTCCGTTGTCACGCATCATGCAAAACCTCACCTTCCACTACACCCGTTGGGTTAACTGGCGACAGGGAAAATCAGGGCACCTCTTTCAGGGAAGGTACAAGGCGGTTCTGGTCGATGCCGATGAGTATCTGCTGGAACTTGTGCGCTACCTGCACCTCAATCCGGTCCGTTCCGGTAGTTCTGCTCGATGTTTGTCAAAAAAAGCCGCCTGGGGGTGCAGGCGGCAAGAATTCTCCATCTGCGCCGACCAGGCACAGGGCCTGGTCGGCGCAGATGTTATACAAACTACTGGTGCGCTACATCAGCCGCAGCAGATCTTCCGCTGCTGTGGCAGGTCATGCAGGCGTTAACATTCAGGTTAGCGTGCGCTTGTGCGTGGCTGCCGTCATGACAGGTGATGCAAGCGTTGGCGGTAGGTGTTGTACGCCAGTTGGCAGCATTAGCCGGTGCTCCGGTTCCTTCAACATGGCAGGCTTGACAGTTGTTGGCGTTGGCCGGGAAGACAACACCTCCAAACTGAACCTGATTTAAGATGTAGGAACCAGGGCTGGATGTGTTCTGATGTATTTTGTGAATCACATACTCAAAACTTGCACTGTCGTTGACTGCACTGCCGTTGTAGTTGCCGTTGTCGCTGGTATCGGCGGTGTGGCAGGTTACGCAAAGCTCGATATCATAACCGCGGTGCATCAGTTTACCGGCATGGCATTTGTTGCAGGTATCCATGCTGACAATGTTGCGGGTTTCCGTTACTTTTGCTCCATTGGGCACGAAGTCCAGGAAAGCGGCCTTTTTCATCTTAGCGCCAGCGAGCGCCATGGTCACGCGGTGGGTTTTGGTTGCATCAAAGGTAGTAAAATTTGCCGCATAGGCAGCAGGTAACGGAAGCGTCATAGCTCCACTATATCCAACAGAGGTGGATCTTGGATCAACGTTTGCTGTCGTAAGAGGCATTTTGATATTGCCCGGCACACTGCTGTTGTTCAGCTCAAAGGTGTAGCTGAACTGACCTTTGGCAGCATCAACAATGGCATAGGTACCGGCTGTGTCGGCAGTTGCCTGCAGCACGGGAGCTGAGCCAGCCTGCTTGGTACGGAAACGGTTGGTGTAGCTTACCCATTTGGTTGCACCGTTGGCCCCCTTGACCAGCTTGACCAGCGTAAACTGAGGATAGGGGCCGCCGCCTGAAGTTTTATCGACAAACCCCTCCAGAGTGGTCACGGGCTGATCATTATTGGTTACCGTGAAGAATGCGGTAACTTTGCCGGTTACATCATCAATTTTTACACTGGTGATGGTTGACTGCATGGTGCGCTTGGTTGCATCAGTGGTTGCCGGCAGTTTGGCAGGGTGGACGTTGACGATGTCTGCAGCCTTGTGGCAGAGGGCACAGGCCTGATCGCTGGAAGCAGAACCGCCAACGTGACCGGCGCCGGTCGCCCAGTTGATACCGTCATGGCATGAACCGCAGGTTGCGCGGCTGGGGGTGGTTGTCCAGTTGTCGCCCTGCGGCGTTGCGGCGCCCTTGGAATGACACTTGGCGCAGTTTCTGATGTCCTGGGGGTACTTGACCTTCTCGAAATTCATGGCCGGAACATTGACAGCCGCATCTTCGAAGTTATAGCCGGTTTTTGACAACTTGGTACCCATATGGATCTTGTGAATAAACGTGGTGAAGCTGCCAACTGCAAAACCGTTGATGATGTTGGTGTTCTTGCCGTCATAATTACCATTGGCATCCACTGCTGCTTCTTTTAAGCCATACTTGATCTGCTCGTTGTGGCAAACCACGCAGTATCTGGGATCCTGACGGGTAGCATGGTGAGCTGCAAAGCGTGTGGTGCCGCTGTGACATTCATAACAGGACTCTTTCGTAACAATGTCACGTCGGCTGTCCGCATCTGTCACCACCTTGCCGGTGGCGGGGATGAAGTCAATCACCCGTTCGTAAGGAGTTTTTAACGCATCTGCCCAGTCAGTGTTGGCAAGTCTGCTGGAAACGGCCACGACAAGACGGTGGGTCAGGTTTGGATCATATGACAGGTCACCCAGATCGGCTTTCCGCTTGTCTCCAGAATCGACAAGTGCGTCGGCAAGCCCCTTAACGGTTTTGATGTCAAGCTTGAAGGTGTACTCATAGGTGCCATCACCGTTGTCAACCAGTTTTCCGTCTCGTTCCACGCTGGGATATTTACCGGATTTCTGGTCGGCTGCAATGACGTTGTAATTGATCCACTGGCTGGGAACTCCGTCTTTGGCCGGCACCAGCTTGGCTATGGCGAAGCTCATATTGGCGATCGGTATGCCCGTTACCGGTTTACCGTTTGCTGTCACCTTGAACTTGACCACCGGCGGGCTGTTGATGGTGGGAACACCGATTATGCCACTGTCTTGGTCAAATGAGAGATTCGACCACTCTGTCGGTGTTAAGGCTGCTACCGAGATCGTAGCACCGGCATCCTTGCCGTCTTTTCCGCTTGCGCCATCTTTACCGTCTGAGCAACCGCCCAGCAGCAATGCAGCGGACGCCACCAAACACAGAAAACTCTTAGATCCAATCCACATGCACATCTCCCTTCGCATTCCTTAAGTAGTTTTACGCATGTCACTACTATGCTCTGATTTACGGGCAGGCGGTAATAACTACAGGTTTTTGACTGGTAATTTTATGCAGATGTGGAAATTGATTTGAAGGCGGAAGGGGTTTTACCGGTAAGTTTCTTAAACACTTTTGTGAAGTAGGAGTGTTCTTCAAACCCGAGCTCAAAGGCGATTTCCTTGATCGTGAAGTTTGAATAAAGGAGGAGTCTTTTGGCTTCAGCGATCAGGCGCTCGTCAATAACATCGGAAAGGCATTTCCCGGTGTAAAGCTTGACGACATCTCCTATTTTACGGGGCGAAAGCCCTAACTGAGTTGCATAGAAGCTAACGGTATGTTCGGACTTAAACTTTTTCTCGATGAGCAGATTGAGACTGTTCCAGATACCGAGGGTGCGGGTGAAATCGTGGGGCACTATATCGGAGTGCAGCAGCCGCAGTTCTTCAAGTTTGACGATGAAAGCAGCAAGCAAGTGCCGGAGAGCTTGTAGATGATACGGGTCGGCAGATTTACATTCTGAAGATATTAAAGAAAAGTAGCTTTCTATGCCGGACGACTGTTCGGTGTTTAAATGTAAGGCCGTATGTCCGGCAAAGGGGGAGAACAGTAGATGTGATTCGTTAGGCAGAAACTCTTCCTTGAATCTGATGGTACATCCGAGGCAATCGGGAGCCGGAAAAAGTCGGTGGACGCGGCCTTGGGGAATGACAAGCAGCGTCTGGGCAGGATGTTCGATGATATCCCCGTCAAGCAGATGTTCAGCGGACCCTTGCCGCACCCAGATAATCTCATGATATGAATGCCGGTGGGGTGATTTGACATTGAGGTTTAATTCTGTTGCCAACTCCTTGTCCAATTCAAAAAAATGAAACTGGTCGCACATTTCCTCAAACTTAATTACGATGTGCGGGTCAGATATATCGGTTGCACGGTCCATGTAAAACATGTAGCAAACGCCTCATAGAATGTGAAGAGGCTCCTTCAGACAACGCAAACAAAGCAAGCAAAATCAGTTATTTACAACACCACTCGTCGTAATACTGCGAGAAAGGACACAAAATAAAAAAGAAGCTCCCTGCGGCAGCGGATCGGGGAATGCACTATGAATACCGATCTTCAGGTCGGGATCGACGGAGTGTTGGCCAAAGCCGTCAGCCGTTCAGCAGTTTCACCGTGGCCCGCCCATCCGGGTAGTAGTCGATGATGTTCAGGCAGCCGTAGTTCTGCTCGATGTTGAACATGTTCACCAGCGGTGCGCCGATGGCATGGAGTAGGATCACCCGGTTCACCCCGCCATGCCCCACCAGCAGGATCTCCTGCCCCCGGTGGCGCTCCACCACCTCCCGCACCACCGGCATCACCCGCGCATCCACATCCAGCAGGTTTTCCCCCTGGGTCACCCGGTAGTTCACCAGATCGTTCAGGCGGGCCTGCCATTCCTCGGGCCAGCGGCTCTGAATCTCCTGCCAGGTCAGCCCCTCCCAGATGCCGATGTTCAGCTCCCGCAGTTCGGGGCGGAACACCGGCTGAATGGCGAACTGCCCGCAGATGATCTCCGCGCCGGTGCGGCAGCGGGTCAGGTCGCTGGAGTAGCAGGCGGAGATACGGCTGTCGCTCAGGCGGTCTTTCAATTGATGGTACTGCTCAACCCCCAGGTCGGTGAGGGCAACGTCGGTCTGGCCGTTGTAGCGGCGCTCTTCATGTCCTTCCACCTGGCCGTGGCGGATCAGGTAGATGCGGGTGGACGGGGTCATAGGTTCCTCGCTTACTTACCGCAGCATTTCTTGTACTTCAGCCCACTGCCGCAGGTACAGGGATCGTTGCGGCCCACCTTGCTGACGATGATCGGCTGGTTCTTGACCATCACGCCGTCCGCAAAGTACCAGCGGCCGTCCTGCCTGAGAAACCGGCTGTTCTCGTGATGGGCCCGTGCGGCACCCCCCTGCTCCCGGAAGCGGGCGATGAATTCAACCTGACCGACGTCGTCCGTGGGTCCCCCCTTGTCGGTGGCCACGATCTGCAGCCCCAGCCACTCAGAGCTTTCGGCCCAGGCCCTGGTGCCGTCATGGTCGTAGTTCTGGCGATGGTCGGGATGGGTGCTTTCGAAGACAAAGTCCATCTCGGTGGTGGCGTAGGCCGCATAGCGGGCCCGCATCAGCGCTTCCGCCGTTTCGGCGGGGCGGAGGTTTTTGATGATCGGCAGGCAGCAATCGGTGTAGCTGCTGCCGCTGCCGCAGGGACAGCTGCTCATGACTGATTCTCCTTCTTGATGGTGATGCAGAGGCACTGCCCCTCGGCAAACAGGGTGTCGCCGCAGAACAGGCGGCCGTGCACCATGATTTTGCGCCCTTCAACCGATACCACCCGGCTCTCCAGGGTAACGACCTTCTGAATGGGCAGCATGGCCCGGAAGCTGATGTTGAGGTTCCCCACCACAATGGCGTAGCCGGCGGCCCAGGCGGCCAGCCCCAGGCCCTCGTCCATCACCGCCGCCACGGCGCCGCCGTGGGCGTGACCGGGAGGCCCCTCGGTCTCGGGACCGAACCAGATGCGGGCGTGCAGGTGCTGCTCGGCGTCGCGGAAGTACCGGACCCGGAAACGGTCGCCGTCCGGCTGTCCCGATACGAACCGGAGGGAATCCCCCACCAGGGAGGGGGCATCGAAAAGGGTCCAGTCCGGTGCGCCGCTCAGGTCAACTGCCGCACCGGCTGCATGTTCTTCGGATGATGCCGTCACTGAATCGTCTCCTTCAAAAAAAATCGTCCCCGGTGTGCCGCGGACGGTGCAGCATAGCAGACTGCGTGCTGCGAATAAAGGGGGAACGGTTCGGTGCCGACTATGCTATACTTAATGTGCTGGCAGACTCCATGAGAGGAGGTGGCGGTCATGAAAGGAATGACGATGATGACGATGCCCCACATGCCGCGGCGCATGACGATGATGCCGATGATCGCCCGGCACGAAGCCATGATCCGGCGTATGCCCAACCATAATGTTCATGTCATCACCCATCACGGCAAGATGATGCTGGGACGCAAAGGCCGGACGAAATAGTCCCTGCGTGCCCCGAACGAGAAACGGCCCGGAACTTTTTCCGGGCCGTTGTCCGTTCAGGACTCAAGGCAGTTTCACCACGGTGCGCCCCCGGGCGCCGCCGGCCAGCATGGCACGTATCGCCTCCTCCAGCCCGTCAAGGCCGACCTCGTGCACCGCAGCCCCCAGGTTGTCCAGCTTCCAGTCCGTGGCCAGCCGCTGCCAGACCTGGCGGCGCGGTGCCATGGGGCACTGCACCGAATCGATCCCCAGAAGGCTCACCCCCCGCAGGATAAAGGGAAACACAGTGACGTTCAGTTCCGCCGATGCCACCAGGCCGCAGCAGGTGACGGTACCGCCGTAGCGGGTGGACTTGAGGGTCGCACTCAGGGTGGTGCCCCCCACCACATCCACCACCCCGGCCCACCGCTCCTTCAGAAGCGGCCGCTCGGCCCCCTGCAACAACTCGTCGCGGTGGATCACCGCAGCAGCCCCCAGCCCTTTCAGCAACTCCTCCTCCGCCATTTTTCCGGTGGCGGCGGTGACCCGGTACCCGGCTTTGGCCAGCAAGGCAACGGCGATGCTGCCCACCCCGCCGCTGGCGCCGGTGACCAGGATATCCCCCTGGTCCGGAGTCACGCCGCCTGCCACCAGTTTCAGCACCGACAGGGCCGCGGTGAACCCGGCGGTGCCCAGCGCCATGCTTTCCCGCAGCGAAAGCCCATCCGGCAGCGGCACCACCCAGGCGGACGGTACCCGGATATACTGGCCAAAGCCGCCGCTGGTGTTCATCCCCAGGTCGTAGCCGGTGACCAGCACCTCCGCCCCCACCGGGAAGCTGCCGTCGCTGCAGGCGGCCACCGTGCCGGCGGCGTCGATGCCGGGGGTGTGAGGAAAGTTTTTGGTGACCCCGGGATTGCCGGTGGCGGACAGGGCATCCTTGTAGTTGAGGGAGGACCAGGCCACCCGGATCAGCACCTCTCCGGACGGCAGGTCGGCAACCGCACGCCGGCCGATCCGGCGGCTGAACTGTTTGGGAGCGGTCTCTTCAACGATCAGGGCTGTGAAGCTGGTGGATTCCATGGTTTCTTCCCCCCGTATCCGGCAAACGTCGGTATTGCCTGTGCCTACGATAGAGCTCGCCGGCTGTATCCGTCAATCAGTTTGACATTTGCGGACCCCATTGCTACAACGGGTCACTATTCGCGTCGGACCAGGGGAAGGAGGTGCAAATCCTCCGCTGTCCCGCAGCCGTAACAGGAACTGTTTCCTGAAGCCGGAATGCCTGCCCGATGCATGCTTTACCGAAGACTTGAAAACGTGATGAGGAAGGCCGGATACGAGGCGCATGGAGCGCAGCGACTGAGACATACCATGCCAGGTAGTCGAGGAAGCGAGCACCACGCAACGAAGTAGACGGCCTCCGCAGTAGTTTTTCAAGGCTTTGGTGCGGAACCTCCGTGGAAAGAGGGGCCAAAGCCGTGGTGATTTCATACATGGTTTTCGTGCCCCTGTTCCGGTTGTCGGAGCAGGGGCTTTTCATTTCAGCCCCCTGCCGCCTCACGGCGATAGCTGCGCTGATCCCATCCGTGATCCGGCAGGGGAAACAGGAGCACCCATGTCACGCATTATCCTCGTCACCGGCGGCGCCCGCAGCGGCAAAAGCGGCTTCGCGGAACACCTGGCCCTCTCCCACGGCGCTCCCCGCTGTTATCTGGCCACGGCCCAAGCCTGGGACAAGGAGATGCAAGAGCGGATCGAACGGCACCGGAAACGGCGGAACGATGGCTGGCAGACCGTGGAGGAGCCGCTGCAGCTGGCCTCTACCCTGACCCGGCTGGACGGCGGCTGCCGGGTAATCCTGGTGGACTGCGTGACCCTCTGGCTGACCAACCTGCTGCTGGCCCGTGAGCAGGAGCCCGATGCCGAGGAGCAGATCATTGCCCTGGTTCGCGACCTGACGGAACAGCTGCGCCGGATGACCACCCCGGTGATTCTGGTGACCAACGAGGTGGGATCGGGAATCGTGCCGGAGAACCGGCTGGCCCGCCTGTTCCGCGACCTGGCCGGCCGGGCCAATCAACTGCTGGCTGCTGCCGCCGATGAGGTGCAGGTCGTGATCAGCGGCTTGCCGCTCAAACTGAAGTAACGCTGCCCTGCCCCATTACCACAGCCCCACGAGGAGACTCCCATGCTTACTTCCACCCTTTCAGCCATTACTCCCCTTGATGCAGCATTTCTCGCCAGCATCCAGGCCCGCCTGGACAACAAGACCAAGCCCCTGGGCTCCCTGGGACGGCTGGAGGAGTTCGCCTGCCGCATCTGCGCCATCCACGGCAGCGACACGCCGGACCTTGCAAAAAAGGTAATCTTCACCTTTGCCGCGGACCACGGCATCACCGAGGAAGGGGTATCCCTCTATCCCCGGGAGGTGACGGCCCAGATGGTGCTGAACTTCCTGCGGGGCGGGGCCGGGGTCAACGTGCTGGCCCGCCATGCCGGGGCCGAGGTGCGGGTGGTGGATGTGGGGGTTGACCACGACTTCGGTGACTGTCCGGGGCTGATCCATGCCAAGGTGGCCCGGGGCACCCGCAACTTTGCCAGGGGACCGGCCATGACCCGTGACGAACTGGCGGCGGCCCTTGTCGTGGGCATCAGGCTGGCCGACCAGTGCAAGGCCGAAGGGATCGGCCTGGTGGGAACCGGCGAGATGGGGATCGGCAACACCAGCCCCTCCTCGGCCATCATCGCCGCCATCGGCGGCTTCACGCCGGAACAGGTGACCCACCGCGGCACCGGCATCGGCGACGAGGCACTGCGGGTCAAAATCACTGCCATCGGGAACGGGCTGGAGCTGAACCGGCCGGACCCGGCCGACCCCCTGGAGGTGCTGCAGAAGGTGGGCGGCCTGGAAATCGCGGCCATTGCCGGGCTGGTGCTGGGCTGCGCCGCCAACCGGATTCCGGTGATCGCGGACGGCTTCATCTCCACCGCCGGGGCGCTCATCGCCAGTGAACTCACCCCCCATGTGAAAGAGTACCTCTTTGCGGCCCACGAATCGGTGGAGGTGGGACATCGCTTCATGCTGGAGCGGATCGGCATCCGGCCGATCCTGAATCTGGACCTGCGCCTGGGGGAAGGGACCGGCGGAGCCCTGGCCATGCCGCTTCTGGAAGCCGGAGTAAAGATCCTGGCCGAGATGGCGACGTTTGAACAGGCCGGCGTCACCGGCCATTAAGCGGTTGTTGAAAACAGCCATCTCGCCGCCGTCCTCAAAAGCCCCTGTGTGCGGTGTAGCGCTGCTACGCCTCCGTGGGGCTTTTTGCGGGTGCGACGATCTGACTATTTCTGAACAACCTTACGTTTGTTAACAATGTGTTAATGGAGCGTCCATGAAAACCCAGCTTGAGCAGGCCCGCGAGGGGATCGTTACCCCCCAGATGCAGCAGGTGGCGGACAACGAAGGGGTCTGCGCCGAGCAGGTCCGCAGCGGCGTGGCTGCCGGCACCATCGTCATCCCCTGGAACCACAACCGCAAGCCGGCGCGGGTGGCCGGCATCGGCGCGGGGTTGCGCACCAAGGTGAACGCCTCCATCGGCACCTCCTCCGACATCATCGATTATGCCGCTGAAGTCAGAAAGGCTCTGGCTGCCCAGGAAACCGGGGCCGACACCCTGATGGAACTGTCGGTGGGCGGCGACCTGGACCGGGTGCGGCAGGAGGTGATCGCCGCCGTTGACCTGCCGGTGGGCAATGTGCCGCTCTACCAGGCGTTCTGCGAAGCGGCCCGCAAATACGGCGATCCCAACCGGCTTGACCCGGAGGAGCTGTTCGACCTGATCGAGCGCCAGTGTGCCGACGGCATGGCCTTCATGGCGGTGCACTGCGGCATCAACTTCTGCACCATTGAACGCCTGAAAAAGCAGGGCTACCGCTACGGCGGCCTGGTCAGCAAGGGGGGAGTCTCCATGGTGGCCTGGATGCTGGCCAACAACCGGGAAAACCCGCTCTATGAGCAGTTTGACCGGGTGGCGGCCATCCTGAAAAAGTATGACACGGTACTGTCGCTGGGGAACGGCCTGCGGGCCGGGGCGATCCACGATTCATCGGACCGGGCCCAGATTCAGGAGCTGCTTTTCAACTGCGAACTGGCCGAGCTGGGGCGGGAGATGGGCTGCCAGATGCTGGTGGAGGGACCGGGCCATGTGCCGCTGGATGAGATCGAGGGGAATATCAAGCTGCAGAAGCGGATGAGCGGCAACGCCCCCTACTACATGCTGGGGCCGATCCCCACCGACGTGGCTCCCGGCTTCGACCACATCACCGCCGCCATCGGCGCGGCCCAGTCCAGCCGCTTCGGGGCCGACCTGATCTGCTACATCACCCCGGCTGAGCACCTGGCCCTGCCCACGGAGCAGGACGTGCGGGACGGGGTCAAGGCAGCCCGCATCGCCGCCTATATTGGGGACATGAACAAATACCCGGAACGGATGCGGCAGCGGGACAAGGAGATGTCCAAGGCCCGCCGCGACCTGGACTGGCAGAAGCAGTTCGAGTTGGCCCTGTTCCCGGAGGATGCCCGGGCCATCCGGGCCGGCCGCACCCCGGAGGATGAGGCCACCTGCACCATGTGCGGCGACTTCTGCGCCTCCCGGGGGGCGGGCAAACTGTTTGCCGCCGACCTGCGGGGCGACAAAGCCTGATGACAGGGTACCCGGCCGCTGGTATCATACTCTGCCACGATCCCGCAGCCGAAGGAACGCCATGACCACTCCCGTTGAAACATCCCTGCATCGGACCCTGCCCCTGACCGACGACCTGAAGGCCCGCCGGCGCTACATGGTTGTCGATGAACCGGTTGCCGGCAACTTCCGCTTCGGCCTGTTGCTGGAAGATCTGGACATCATGGCGGAGCAGGCCGCCCTGGGGTACGCCCGCAGCATCCACCCCGACGCCAAGGTGGTCACCGCCGCCATCGACAACATCATTGTCCGTCATGTGGTGGATATCGACCGGGACATCCAGATCGATGCCCGGATCAACCAGGTGGGACGCTCCTCCATGGTGGTGGGGATGCGGGTGGAGCATGCCGGCAACCCGCCCACCCATATCGCCTCCTGCTACTTCACCATGGTGGCCCGGGGTGGCGAGGCGGCGGAAGAAAGCCGCGTGCTGCCCCCGCTTGAGTATCGGGACGAGCTGGAGCAGCGCCGGGCCGAGAAGGCCCTGAAGGAGCGGGAACTGTACCGCCAGCAGCAGGCTGCCCTGAAGGAGCCCCCCAGCCGCGAGGAGTACGAGCTTTTGCAACGGCTGCACCTGGCCCAGGACGATCCCGGCTTCAGCGGTCTCAAGGCTGACCGTCTGGTGGTGGATGCCTGGGAGCGGATGTACCCGGAGCAGGAGTACGTGCCGCACCGCATCTTCGGCGGCTACATTATCCGCCGGGCCTACGAACTCTCCTCCATCTGCGCCGAGCTGGTGGCCCCCAACCGGCCGATCATTGCGGCGGTCAACCGGATCAACTTCTTTCATCCGGTCCGGCTGGGGGACAAACTGCACTACACCTGCCGGGTGGTCTACACCGACGAAAGCTTCATCTGCGTCGAAGCCGGCATCGAGCGGGTCAGCCGCGACCGCACCAGCAAGGCCCTCTCCAACTCCTGCCTGTTCACCTTTGTCAACGTGGACAGCGACCTGCGCCACCAGCCGGTGCCTCCCATCTACCCCACCACCTATGCCGAGGATGCCCGCTACCTGGCGGCACACCGCAGCCACCGAGCCATGGCCGGGCACTACGCCCTGATCTGAAGTATGGACGGAGATCAGGATATTTCCGCCGGCTCCTCCCGGATAAAGAGCAGAAACGCCATGGCCGGCCGCCGGCTGCTCTCCCGCATGGCGAACTGCATGCCGTCGAACCGCCAGCCTTTGGCGGTCCACTCGTTCAACGCCTCTTCAATGGCCTCTTCCGTCACATTGGACAGCTCGACAACCTTGTACTGCAGCATGGTCACCCCACAGCTTTTTTATTGACACGACATAAAAAATACACTAAATGGATAGTTCCTTTCCGGCGGAAGTTCAGCCGGTTGTCATCCACCCAGATGGCTGCTTAGCTCAGTTGGTTAGAGCATACGCTTCATACGCGTGCGGTCCGGGGTTCGAGTCCCTGAGCAGCCACCAAAACTTAGTCCGGCATAGTCCGTTGCAGTACAGAAGCCCTTGAGAAATCAAGGGCTTTTTCTTTTTTATTGTCCGCCGTTGTCCGTATTACTCTACCCGAATCCAGAATCCGTATCGGCGCCATGCCCCTTGAAGAGGTGAAGGCGCCGGACCCGCTCAAGGCGCTGCAACGAGTCGAGGCGAGAGGATTGCTTGAAACCGCCCACCGTGTCAAGACCATCATCGCTCAGGTACTGCGCCATGCCATCGTCCACGGACGACGGGCGGATCGTGACTGCACGGCAGACGTGAAAGGCGCGATCCGTGCCGCATTGAGCAAGGTGATGCTTGCAGGAAAGGGGCTCAACGTCATATTCTCTTGAAACGAACAACATGGCTCATGACGGTGCCACAATGCGCCACGGCTCTGATCTCACCGTGTTTATTGGTGATTTATCGAATTCACCAGAACACAAGGCAGTTTTCGGAGCCTTCGTTTGTCCAGGCAGACCAGAGGACGACAGTGGCTCGCGCCCAACTGTTTCTGTCCAAGAAATCAATTGGATAGCCTTATCCTGTCCCCTTTTTCTCGTCAAGTTGTCCCTCGGAGCGCTGCTTCGTCGACAGCTGCGGATATTCTGGTATACTCGGCTCGGGAGAGTTCAGACGATGAGAACCGCCGTTACCATAGCTCTGTTCTGCGCCGGCGGCGGGCTGGCCCGGTACTATCTTTCCGGCTGGATCTACAGCCTGGCGGGGCGGGAGTTCCCCTGGGGGACGCTGGCGGTGAACGTGATCGGCGCCTTCTGTATCGGCGTGGTCATGGAGTTGGGAATGCGCGGCACCCTGCTGCCCGAAACGTTGCGGGTCGGGATCGCGGTCGGCTTTCTGGGCGGCTTGACCACCTTTTCCACCTTCAGCTACGAAACCTTCACCCTGCTGCGGGACGGGCAGTTTCTGGCGGCCTTCGCCAATGTGCTGGTCAGCGTGCTGATCTGTCTCCTCTGCACCTGGCTCGGTATCGTAACGGTGCGGTCGCTCACCTGACGGAGGCTCGGCATGACAAAACTGATCGGCGAGCAGCAGTTGATGCGGATTTTCATCGGCGAGGGGGATCGCCACGGTCAGCGGCCGCTCTACGAGGCGCTGGTGGAACTGCTGCGGTGCGAAGGAGTTGCCGGCGTCACCGTGGTGCGGGGGATTTGCGGTTTCGGTGCCAATCGGATTTTTCACACTCAAAAGCTGCTGGATCTCTCCGCCGACCTGCCGATTATCGTCGAGGCGGTGGACAGTCCGGAGGCGATCAGCGCCGTCATGCCGCAGATCGATGCCATGATGAGCGGCGGCATGATCACCCTGGAGAAGGCCACGGTCATCCGTTACAGCCACAAGAAGCCATGAACCGGGAGGGGGAGAAGATGAGCATACGATTCGTCTGTCTGTCGTCAACGGGAGCATTGCTGCTGCTGGCGTCGTCGGTGATGGCCGCCGAGAAGCCGCATCCGCCCTACCCCCACTACTGGATGAGCATTGCCACCTCGAACCAGAGCATACCGGGCATGTCGGAACAGATGGCCGGCATGGCCGCTCGGTTCGGCGGACGTGGTGCGGCCTTCGGACCGCGACGGGAACTGCTGCTGCAGCTTGAAACCCCTCGGGTGGTGCAGGAGCCGAAGGCCGACCACCTGATCCCGCCGGGACAAAAGATGGGTGAGCGTCTTCCCCTGGTGACGCCGGTACAGGAAAAAACCGACTACCGGCCGGAACGGGGCGAACGGGAGAAGCCGGAACAGATTGAAAAGCCCAAGGTGCGGATGCTGATCTACTGGGGCTGCGGTGATACCGTGCCCAAGGGGCAGCCACGGGTGGTCGATACCGCCACCATGTCCCCGGCCGAGTTCGGTCGCGCCCTTGCCGGCCGCAGCGCCAGTCCGCAGACACCGCCCCTGCCGCGTAAAGGCTGGACCTATGCCGATTGGCCCAACGCCGATGATCGCCAGGACATCCCCAAGGATGCCTCGCTTCTGGGCAGCCACCAGGTCAAGGGGAATTACCTGCCGGACATATCGTTCGCCCTGGACCAGAAACGGGATTTCATGGTGCCGGTGGAATTTTCCACCATGAACCGTACCGCTGCCGGAGCCTGGCAGTTCCAGTGGAAGGCCATTCCCACGGCCAGTGCCTACTTTGCCACCGCCATGGGGCATAACCAGAAAACCGGAGAGACCATTGTCTGGTCAGCCAGCGACGTTCCCGAAACCGGTTTCGGCCTGATGGGCTACCTCACCAACGGCGACGTGCAACGATTTCTGAAAGATCGGGTCATCATGCCGGCCAGCCGCACCAACTGTACCATCCCAGCCGGTGTGTTCGGCGAGGTCGAGGGGGTCATGCTCCAGTTCATCGCCTACGGAGAAGAGTTGAATATTGTGCATCCGCCGCGGCCGAAGGATCCGAAACAGCCCTGGAATCCCCAGTGGTCGGTGAAGGTGCGACTCAAGTCCACCGCCTCCTCGCCGCTCATGGCTGCCGACGGGGAACAGGAAGATGCGCGCCGCCGCCCGGCCAAGCGCTCCGATGGCGACGACGAGCGTCAGGAACCGTCGTCCCGTCCCGAAAAACCGGCTGGGGGAGTGCTGGACGGTTTCAAGGGACTACTCGGCTTCTGAACCGCAAAATCTGCTGGAACTTGGCGGAACCGGTATGTTAAGCTGCTGCAATTGATGACGGCCACTGGCAACGGGGCCGATCCTCAGGAAACCTCGTTCAGCACTACCGACATACCGCCTGGATTTGCACCATGGAACCGGGACGGACGGCAACAGAACGCCACACTGTCACGCTTTCGCCGACAGTTTGTCCATAGAACGCACCGTCCGCACAGATGGTGCGTTTTTTCGTTTGGAGCGATGATGAAAAAGAACGTCACCATACCCGAACTGTTGCAGATGAAGCGGGAAGGACACAGAATCGCCGTCCTGACCGCCTACGACTACCCCACGGCCCGCCTGCTGGACGGTGCCGGGGTCGATGTCCTGCTGGTGGGGGATTCCGTCGGTGTGGTGGTTGCCGGCCACGAGAATACGCTGCCGGTCACCATGGAGGAGCTGCTCTACCATGTGAAGGCGGTGGTCCGCGCCAAGCCCAAGGCGCTGGTGGTGGCCGACATGCCGTTTATGTCCTGCCAGGCCGGTGAAGCCGAAGCCTTGAAGAACTGCGGCCGGATGCTACAGGAAGGGGGCGCCCAGGCGGTCAAGATCGAAGGTGGCGTGAACATGGCACCGATCATCCGCTCCGTGACCGGGATGGACATTCCGGTGATGGGGCATGTGGGGCTGACCCCCCAGTCGGTGCACCGCATGGGGGGCTACCGGGTGCAGGGGCGCAAGGACCAGGCGGAGCGGATCGTCGAGGATGCCCTGGCGGTGCAGGAGGCCGGTGCCTTTGCCGTGGTGCTGGAGGGAATTCCGGCAAAACTGGCGGCCCGCATTACCGACATGCTGGAGATTCCCACCATCGGCATCGGTGCCGGTCCCTACTGCTCCGGCCAAGTGCTGGTGATCCACGACATTCTCGGCCTGTGCGAGAAATATTCCCCCAAGTTTGTCAAGCGCTATGCCGACCTCTCACCGCTCATCACCGAAGCGGCACGACAGTATGTGTCAGACGTGAAAGATGGTATCTTCCCCACCGAGGAGCACTCGTTCACATGAAGTTGATCCATGACGTGCAGGAGATGCAGCAGACCGCCCTGGCGCTCAGACGACAGGGGAAGCGTATCTCCTTCGTTCCTACCATGGGTTTTCTGCACGAGGGACACGCCTCGCTGTTGCGGGAAGGACGGCGGCAGGGGGATGTTCTGGTGCTCTCCATCTTCGTCAACCCGACCCAGTTCGGCCCCACCGAGGACCTTGACCGCTACCCCCGCAACCTGGCTGGAGACTGCGCCTTGGCCGAAGCCTGCGGCACGGACATCGTCTTTGCACCAACGGCCGCAGCGATGTACCCGCCCGGCTTCCAGACCACGGTCTCTCTAGGGCCGCTCACCGCCCCCCTCTGCGGGGCCAGTCGCCCCGGCCATTTCAACGGTGTGGCGGTGGTGGTGACCAAGCTCTTCGGCATCGTGCAGCCGGATATCGCCTTGTTCGGTAAGAAGGATTTCCAGCAGCTTGCCGTCATCCGGCGGATGACGGCCGACCTGAACCTGCCGGTGGAGATCATCGGCATGCCGATTGTCCGGGAACCGGACGGCCTGGCTATGTCGTCGCGCAACAGCTACCTGTCGCCGGAAGAACGGCAGCAGGCCCTCTGCCTCTACCGGGCACTGCTGGCGGTGCGCGAGCTGTTCGAGCGGGGAGAAACTTCGGCGGAGCTGCTGCTGACGGCGGCCCGTGCGCAGATCGGGGCGACTTCCGCTGCGGTGATCGACTACCTCGAACTGCGGGACGGCATCACCCTGGAGCCGGTTGCGCAGGCCATCAACGGCACCCTGCTGGCCCTGGCGGTGAAGATCGGCTCCACCCGTCTCATCGACAACACCGTGCTGGGAGAGGAGCTCTGATGCCCAACAAGGCCCGCGCTACCCTGGAAACCCTCTACCGGATTTTCACCGTACCGGAGGCCCCGGACTCCACCCTCGGCAGCATCGATCACGCGATCACCGACGATGTGGCCGGGTTCCTGCGCAATCATATCGTTGCCGTCGAACGCCCCCTGGAGGAGATCGAAGCCAGCTTCTCCTCCTGCGCCATCCCCGAAGAGCCGACCTATGTTTCCGACTACACCGAGTTCGTCAAGGAGAACCTGGTGGCCCAGTCGGTGCACACTGCGGCCCCCGGCTTCGTGGGGCACATGACCTCGGCGCTTCCCTACTTCATGCTCCCCTTGGCGCGGCTCATGACCGCGCTTAACCAGAACCTGGTCAAGGTGGAGACCTCCAAGGCGTTCACCCCCATGGAACGCCAGGTGCTGGCCATGCTGCACCACCTGATCTACCGCTGCCCCGACGACTTCTACCCTCCTTGGATGCATAACAGCCAGGCCGCCCTGGGGGCCTTCTGCTCCGGCGGCACCATCGCCAACATCACGGCGCTCTGGGTGGCCCGCAACCGCCTCTTTGCACCGGAAGGGGAGTTCCGCGGCATTGCCCAGGAGGGGCTGGCCCGGTCGCTGCGCCACCGGGGCATTGACGGCATCGCCGTGCTGGTCTCCGAGCGGGGACACTACTCCCTGGGCAAGGCAGCCGACCTGCTGGGGATCGGCCGCGACCATCTGATCAGGGTGCCGATCAACGAGCAGAACCGGATCGACCTGCAGGCGTTGCGCAACGAGTGCCGCCGCCTGCAGGATCGGAACATCCGCCCCCTGGCCCTGGTGGGGATCGCCGGCACCACCGAAACCGGCAACGTGGACCCGTTGGGAGCCATGGCCGACCTGGCGGCCGAGCTGGGCTGCCACTTCCACGTGGATGCCGCCTGGGGCGGACCGACCCTCTTCTCC
This sequence comes from Trichlorobacter ammonificans, assembly GCF_933509905.1. GTDB lineage: Bacteria > Desulfobacterota > Desulfuromonadia > Geobacterales > Pseudopelobacteraceae > Trichlorobacter > Trichlorobacter ammonificans. The sequence continues at coordinate 2,262,852 of NZ_OW150024.1, forward strand.
GACCGCCATCGCCATCTTCTGGCCGGTATCGAGCGGGCCGACTCGGTCACCATCGACGCCCACAAGCAGCTCTACGTGCCGATGGGGGCCGGCATGGTGGTGTTCAAGGACCCCACCGCCGTCTCCGCCATCGAGCACCACGCCGCCTACATCCTGCGCCACGGCTCCAAGGACCTGGGCAGTCATACCCTGGAAGGATCGCGTCCCGGCAAGGCACTGCTGGTGCATGCCGGTCTCTCCATCATCGGCCGCAAGGGGTATGAACTGCTCATCGACCTGGGGATAGAACGGGCCCGTACCTTTGCCGACCTGATCGACCGCCATCCCGACTTTGAGCTGACCAGCCGGCCGGAGTTGAACATCCTCACCTACCGCTACTGCCCGGCAGCCGTACAACAGCGCCTGGCCGAGGCCGACCCGGACGAGCGGGACCGGATCAACGGGCTGCTGGATCAGGTCTGCCAACTGCTGCAGAAATACCAGCGGGAGGCGGGCAAGACCTTTGTCTCCCGTACCCGGCTGCGGATCAGCCGCTACGGCGGCGAGATCACCGTGCTGCGCAGCGTGCTGGCCAACCCCCTGACCACGGACGAAATCCTGGCCTCGGTGCTGGAGGAACAGTGCGAGATTGTCCGGCAGCCGGAAATTCACGCCTTGCTGGAGCAGATTGGATAACTCTGTACGGAATGCATCTATCGGCCCCTGATGGCGTACCGCCCTCAGGGGCTTTCTTTATGGCCGAAGCGTGCTATGCTGATATCCATGAACACCATCACTCTTCATACCGCCTCCTGGCTGTTCAACCCCGGCCGACCCCCGATCCCCGGCGGTGCGCTGGCGGTGCGGGACGGGCGCATCCTGGAGACGGGCACGGCGGAGGAACTGACCAGCCGCTACGGTGCGGCCCAACGGATCGACTATCCCGGCTGCGTGCTGCTGCCCGGCTTCGTCAACGCCCATATCCATCTGGAGTTGACCCACTTTCCGGCCTGGCGCCTGCGGGGCGGGCTCGACTATCACCCCCGCACCTTTGCGGATTGGCTGGTGCAGATGGTCAAGGTGCGGCGGGGGGTAGCGCCGGAGGAGGTGCTGGCATCCCTGAAGGCCGGTATCGAGACCTCGCTGTGGGCAGGCACCACCTGCGTCGGCGACATCATCACGAGCCCTGAACTGCTGCAGGCATACCAGGGCGCGCCTGGCTCCAATAGGCTGTATCTTGAGCTGATAGGACAGGATACGTCACTTTTTTCCGGGCGGTTGCAGAAGGCGCTGGATGCCCTGAAAACCTTTGACGCATCGCACCATCCCGGCCTTTCTCCCCATGCCCCCTATACCCTGAACGGGGCCGTTCTTCCCGCCATTGCGGAAGCGGCCCGCCGGGGAGAGTACCCGTTGTCCCTGCATCTGGCCGAGTCAACGGCTGAAGACACGCTGCTGTTCGACTCCACCGGTCCCCTGGCCGAACTGCTCTACCCCCTGGTGGGCTGGAGCGATTTCCTGCCGCCCCCCCGCCGCACCACGCCGGCCCGGTTCTTTGATGCCGCCGGTCTGCTGGGACCGCAAACCCTGGCGGTGCACTGCGTGCATCTGACCCCTGCCGACGGGGTCCTGCTGAAAGAACGGGGGGTGACCATCTGCCTCTGCCCCCGCAGCAACGAACGGCTGGCCGTGGGGACCGCGCCGGTGCACCTGTTCAGGAAACTGGACATTCCCCTCTGCCTGGGCACCGATTCCCTGGCCAGCAACGATTCGCTGTCGCTGTGGGATGAAATCCGTTTTGCCTTGGACATATACCGCGGCGAACTGTCACCCGACGACCTGCTGGTCATGGCCACCAGCGGCGGGGCCGCCGGGCTGGGGCTGGCCGATGCGGTCGGCTCCCTTGAGCCGGGCAAGCGGGCCGATTTTCAGGTGGTGGAACTGGACGGCGCCTGCACGGTGCAGCGGCTGCTCAGCCACGGGAAACTGCAGGCGGTGCTGGTGGGTGGCGTGGAACGCTGAGCTTCGGCGCACGGTGCATCACGATCTACTTCAGGAGCAGATGAAAGATGGGACTTAGCCCCTCAGAACTGGATGAACTGCAAACGGCGGTACGGCTGCTGGAAACGCCGGGGCTGGCTACAAAGATCAGCAGCTTCGTGGGTACCCCCCTTGAAGCGGGGCTGAAAAAGCTGCCGGAGTCGTGGCACGGGACCATCAGTACCGCCACCCGGAAATCCATTGAAAAGGCGCTTGATGTGGCGCTGCTGACCCTGGACCGGAAGGAGCGGACAGCCCCCGCCAACCTGCTGCACAAGGTGGCGGTGGGGGTGTCGGGAGCAGCGGGGGGCACCTTCGGTCTGGCGGCCCTTGCCGTGGAGCTGCCGGTCTCCACCACCATCATGTTGCGCTCCATTGCCGATATTGCCCGCAGCCAGGGGGAGGATCTGGGTTGTGCGGAAGCCCGCTTGCAGTGCGTCCAGGTGCTGGCCCTCGGTGGTCCGGCCACTGGTGACGACGGTGCGGAGACCAGCTATTTCGCGGCACGGGCAGCCCTCTCCAAGGCGGTCTCCGATGCCGCCGCCCATCTGACCCGCCACGGCCTCTCCCAGCAGGGCGCCCCCGCCCTGGTACGGCTGATCAGTCAGCTGAGTGCCCGCTTTTCCATTATTGTCTCCGAGAAGGCGGCGGCTCAGGCGGTACCACTGGTGGGTGCCCTGGGCGGGGCGGCGATCAACACCCTGTTCATCGCTCACTTCCAGAACAGGGGACAGGGGCATTTTACGGTCAGACGGCTCGAGCGGCTGCACGGCAAGGACGAGGTGCGCCGGCACTATGAGCGTCTGTCGCGGGACTGAAGCGGTTTCGTTCTCCCTTTCCCCCGTCACCGCCTGGGTCCGCCCCGTGCTGACCCTCTGGGGCAGCAGAGACACCGAGAAAAATTTTCTTGACAGAACCACACTTATTTTATATCTATATTTTTAATAGACATGATCATTTCAAAAAAGACCACATACGCCCTGAAGGCGCTGCACTATCTGGCCGAGCAGCCAGGCGACCAACCGGTCCTGATTGCCGACTTGGCCAAGGCAGAGAATATTCCGAAGAAGTTTCTGGAGTTCATCCTGCTCTCCCTGCGCAAGGGGGGGATTCTGCAGAGCAGGATCGGCAAAGGGGGTGGCTACTCGCTGGCCCAGCCGGCGAACCGGATCAGCATCGGCTCGATCGTTCGCATCCTGGAGGGGGATACGGCGCCGGTTCCCTGCCTCGGCAGCAGCAAGAGTCGCTGCGATGAATGCCGGGATGAAGCCACCTGCGGCATCCGCCTGATCATGAGCGATGTGGACCGTGCCCTTTCTCAGGTACTGGACTCTTTGACCCTGGCCGACATGGTGGAGCGCAGCGAGGCGGAGCGCAGCAAGCGCCGCAATATCGTTGACTTCAGCATATAAAAAATTTTTGCCTGAAACACCTAGTAAATCTATATGTAATTCCAGAAAGGACACGAGCCATGAGCAGAATATTCCCCGACAACTCGCAATCAATCGGCAACACCCCGCTCGTCAAACTGAACCACGTTACCGAAGGGGCCAAGGCAACCGTCCTGGCCAAGATTGAGGGACGCAACCCGGCCTATTCGGTCAAATGCCGCATCGGCGCCAACCTGATCTGGGACGCCGAGAAGCGCGGCGTCCTCAAGCCCGGCGTGGAGATCATCGAACCCACCTCCGGCAACACCGGCATTGCCCTGGCCTACGTGGCCGCGGCCCGTGGCTACAAGCTGACCCTGACCATGCCGGAGACCATGAGTATCGAGCGCCGCCGGGTGCTGGCAGCCCTGGGGGCCAACCTGATCCTCACCCCCGGCGCCGAAGGGATGAAGGGGGCCATCAACCGGGCCGAGGAGATCGCCGCTTCCGATCCCCAGAAATATTTCATCCCCCAGCAGTTCAAGAACCCGGCCAACCCGGAGATCCACGAACTGACCACCGGGCCGGAGATCTGGAACGACACCGACGGCGGCGTTGACGTGCTGGTTTCCGGGGTCGGCACCGGCGGCACCATTTCCGGGGTATCCCGCTACATCAAGAACATCAAGGGGAAGAAGATCGTTTCCGTTGCCGTGGAGCCGAAGGAGAGCCCGGTGATCAGCCAGCATCTGGCCGGCCAGCCGCTGCAGCCCGCGCCCCACAAGATCCAGGGGATCGGCGCCGGATTTATCCCTGAGACCCTTGACCTGTCCGTGGTGGACCGGGTGGAACAGGTGGAGAGTGCCGAGGCGATCGAATTCGCCAAGCGGCTGGCCAGGGAGGAGGGACTGCTGGTGGGTATCTCCAGCGGTGCCGCCGCAGCCGCAGCCGTCCGCCTGGCCTTTCTGGAAGAATTTGCCGGCACGACCATTGTGGTGGTGCTTCCCGACGGCGCAGAACGCTATCTCTCAACCGCGCTCTTCGAGGGACTGTAATGGAGGGTACCCGGCCCGACCCTTGGAATCGGGAGGTGGAACGGCTGGTGCGGGAAACGCTGTCCTCCCTCCGGTTCGGCACCGTCACGCTGGTGGTGCAGGACGGCCGGGTGATCCAGGTTGACAAGAGCGAGAAGATTCGTGTTATCCGAACCGGTCATATTGACGGCAGTGGAATCTGAACCATGAACATCCGCAGGACCATCATCGTGCATGGCCTGGTGCAGGGGGTTTCCTTCCGCAAACAGAGCCAGCAAGCCGCACGGCAACTCGGCGTAAACGGCTGGGTGCGCAACCGCTCCGACGGCACTGTGGAAGCCTGCCTGGAAGGTTCGGAGACCGCCGTTGCCGCCCTGATTGCCTGGTGTCACGCCGGCCCGAAGAACGGGATTGTCACCGACGTCCGGGTGACCGACAGTGGTGATCCCGAGGGACATGACGATTTCGTGATCCGCGAGGATCATAGGGCCGCCTGAACAGGCCACGGTATGGTATGGCTGCCTGTCGGAACGACCCGCTGAACCGGAAACATACGCTGACTGACTGGAAAACCGGAGGTCAAATGGAGCCGCGGCAACACGCCCGGCTCTGTTTGACCTCTTTTCGTTTCCACACAACAGAGGCGGCATGGGTAGCCTCTCAACATTACCCTTGGCACAACTCCAAGCAATCGCCAACGTGCTCGGCTACTGACCGCAAGGAGCTGTTACCGCAGCAGTAACACCGCTGTACCACCATACGCTGACCAGAAAAACTGGAGGCCGGAGAACCTGCTTATTGCAACAGGATTTCCGGCCTTTTTCTATGATGAAACAATTCAACCATCTTCGGTTTTACCGGAGAGGAGATCACGCAAGGAGGTTTTACAGATGAAGAAGTTCACCAAGATGGCAGTGGCAGTCATGGCTGTCTCCGCTCTCGCCGTGACCGGCTGCGGCAGTTCCGGATCCGGGTCCGGCCCGGCAGCGGCAGTGAAGACGGTAACCATTAACGGCCAGGTGTCGGGTGTTGCCATTCCGGCTGCCGCAACCAAGTCGGCGGCCGGGGCGGTCGGTACCGTCACCGCCCTTGACGCGGCAACCGGCAAGGTCATCAGCTCACCCGCCACCGCCGACATCAGCGCTGACGGCAGCTTCAGCATCAAGATCGCTCCGCCCGCCGGCCAGACAACCGTTGTGCTGAAGGCAACCGTGAACGGCAGCAGCTATCGCCTGCTTATCACCGAGCAGCTTGCTGCCGACGCGACCGTTTCCGGCAAGCTGGTCGGTCCCGACTCCGAAAGCACCGCCGCCCTTGTCCTGACCGACGACGACAAAATCAAGACCGGCGTCGATGTGCAGAAGACCCTTGAGCGGACCAGGTACGGCTACGTCATCAACACCGGTGGCGGCAAGGGAGCGGGTATCTCGGTCATCGACCGGGCCAGCACGGCAGTTGTCAAGACCATCAACTTTACGTTTGCTCCGTCCTCCAACCACTTCGGCAACATCACCGCCGACGGCAAGGAACTGTGGCTCTGCACCAACAAGACCGGCGCAGCCGGTGACGTGAACGTCTTCGACCTGGACAAGCTGCGGGACGTTTCCTCCGTCACCGCGGAGAACAAGGCCACCTTCATCATCAAGTCCTGGGAAGGGGTCGGGTGCGGCGTACAGAACACCCAGTCCCCCAGCGGCCAGTATATCTTCATCTCCTCCGACCAGTCCCCCAAGGGGATCAACGTCTTTGACGTGCAGAAAAAGTGGTATCTGGGCAACATTGCCAACGAAAACACCGCCCCTCACGTTGGTGCGATTTCCAGCGACAACAAGACCTACTACACCACCACTGCCGGCAACTCCCATACGGTGGCCTACGACATCGAGCATCTTGGCCATATCGCCACCACCGAGTCCGCCATTGCGCCTGAAACCAGGAGAAAACTTGAACTGCCCAAGGTGCTGGACATTGACTTCGGCTATGGCAACCTCCACGCCCTGAGGCTGCATCCCGGCCAGAAACACCTCTTTGTTGGCAACAACACCTGGCCGGTTCCGGCGGGCAAAACCAACACCTCCGGCACAAACGTCATCGATCTGACCACCAGGAAGATCATCGCCAGGATTGACGGCCGCCCCCACAACTACGCCGTATCGCCGGACGTGAAGTATCTGCTCTCCACCGAGCTCCCGGGACAGGATTGCGACGTGGCGATCCTCCCGACGCTCGAAACAGGTAATCGCTTGCAGTTCATCGACATTGCCACCCTGCTTGCCGCAACTCCGGATGTAAGCAAGCTCAAGGCTATCTACCATTTCTACACGCCGAACGAAGGCGGCAGCCACGCCGCCTGGGACTTGACCACCGGTATCCTCTACTACTCCATCTACGCCAACGCCGACGGCCAGGGGTATCTCTACGCCCTCAACACCGCCGGTCTGTCGGCGGCAACCCCCAGTGTTGTCCAGTTGAGCAAGACCAAGATCGGCTGGAGCCCCCACGGGGTCTCCTTCCCCGGCGTCAACGGCGACTAGGCACACCTATCCGGCTTCAGAAACAAAGGTCGGCTGTCCCGACGGGGCAGCCGGCCCTGTTTGTCACCTGCACCTGGGCAGAGGAAACAAAGGAATTTATCGAAATGAACATACAGCGTATCAAAATAGCCGCAACCGCTCTGCTGTCGGCCCTGTTGCTTCTGGCCGGCTGCGGCGGCGGAGGCGGTACCCCGGCCCCCACACAGCCGCCCACCGTTGCCGCCCCCACCGGCGTAACGGCCACCGGCGGCACAAACCAGGTAACGCTTGCCTGGAACCCGATCAACGAGGCCGACTCCTACACCATCTACTGGTCATCAACGCTGCCGTTGACGAAAGCCAACGGCACCAGAATAGAAGGGGCCGTTTCTCCGTATCTCCACAGCGTTACGGTGAGCCAAACCTACTACTATTTCGTAACCGCCGTTAAAAACGGCGTGGAAAGTGAACCGTCGGCACAGGCGTCAACGGTCTCCGCCCACAACGGCGAAGCCCTCTACGCCACCAATTGCAGCGGCTGCCACGGTCCCCTTGCCGCTCCCACCTTTCATGATCGCACCTTTGCGGGAATCAAGGCAGCCATAGCCGCAAACAGGGGCGGGATGGGCGTTTTGAGCAGCCTGACCGACACCGAGATTGCCAACATCGTGCTCGTACTGCCCAACCATCATTAAAATATAATATCTATTGATGTTATATTTTTTAATTGACGAACCCGTAGCGCCGATGGTAGGGTGTCACCATCTCTGACGGCATCATCCAACGACCGACCGGACAAACCGGAGGTCAAGGAACATGCGGCCACCGCCGCCCCTGTTTCTTGACCTCCGGTTTTTTTGTTGCAGCACCGTCCGCCGTCGATACTTCAACCAGAAAAAGGAGACCCCCTGATGAAACTGCGCACTGTACGAGGCATTGTCGGCTCCCTGATGGCGCTTGTCGCCGTGACGGCACTGTTTGGCTGCGGCAGCAGCAGCGAAAGTACCGCTGCCGCCGTGACCCCGCCGCCGGCCACGGTGGCCAAGGCGGTGGAAACCTTCACCACCACCGACGCCCTGGCCGCCAGCCAGCAGAATGTCCTGATCGTCGATGTCCGTTCCGCGGCCAACTACGCCGCCGGCCATATCCCCGGCGCCATCCGCAACACCGTGTCGATCAACTCGACCACGGCCTCCGCAACCGGTTCGGCGGGCACCCTGGGACTGACCCAGGCGGAGTTCGTCTCCCTGGCCAATACCCTGGGCATCACCCCCTCCACCAAGGTGGTGGCCTACGATACCGACAACAGCTCGTCGGTGGGGCGTTTCGTCTGGACCCTGCTCCGCTATGGCCATAAGAATGTCGCCATCCTTGACGGCGGTTACCAAAAATGGGTGGCGGAAAAACGCCCCACCACCACAACGGCCACCCTGCCCACGGCGAATACCGTCTCCTACGCAGTATCGAGCGTTGCGGACATCGACGTGAGCGCCGACTACGTTCTGTCGAAGATCAATACGCCGGGTTACGTTATCTGGGATTCCCGCAGCGTCCTCGAATATATCGGCTACGACCTGCGGACCAACCCCCGGGGGGGCCATATCCCCTATGCCGTCAGCCTCGACTGGACCAACCTGCAGACCCAGGATGCAAACGGCGTCTCTGTACTGAAGAGCAGTACTGAAATCCTGGAGCTGCTGAAGGAGCACGGCATTACCCCGGACAAGGAGATCATCATCTACTGCCAGGCCGGGGTCCGCTCTTCCTACTCCTCCGACACCCTGCTGGGTCTGGGTTTCACCAAGGTGAAGAACTACACCGGCTCGTGGGGGGAATGGAGTGCGGCGCTGAAGTCCGACGGCAGCTACAAGTATCCGGTTTCCACCGGCACCAATCCGTAAACCACCAACATCACACCGGTCCGGCCGCACCATCCCGCCTGCGGTCGGACCGGCACAGGAGACCATCGTGAAAAAGAGACTGTACCTGCTCATGTTTATCGCCGCGGCCTTCCTTGCCACCGCGGCAAGCGCCTTTGCCGGTGCCTGGACCGCTCCGCAGGGGGCGTTTTACGACAAGGCCGCATTCAACTATTTCTACTCCCACGAGACCTTTTCCGAAAACGGCCACCGTAAAGGGACCGCCAACAACGGCCGGTTCACCGACTACAACCTCAGCAACTACTTCGAATACGGCCTGCTGGACTCCCTGACCCTGATCAACTCCATCACCTACAAGTGGCTGGAGAACAAGGACAACGCCTACCGTACCGAAGGACACGGCGTGGGGGATGTGGACCTGGGTCTGCGCTACAAGCTGCTGGATCATGAGAAAATCGGCATCGTCTCGACCCAGCTGCTGGTCAAGATCCCCGGTCCCTATGGCCAGGGCGATCCCCTGCCCCTGGGCAACGGCCAGTTCGACACCGAACTGCGGCTTCTGTACGGCCGTTCCCTCTATCCCCTGATCCCCGGCTACGGCAACCTGGAGCTGGGCTACCGCTTCCGGGCCGAAGCACCGTCCGACGAACTGCGCTACCTGGTGGAGTTCGGGATCGATATTACCAAGGAGCTGTATACCCGCGCCAAGCTGGACGGCACCTTCAGCATCGACAACGGCAAGAAGCGGGACAGCAACGGCAACCCCACGGCCACCAACAACTTCGACCTGGGCAAGCTGGACCTGACCGTCGGCTACAAGGTGGCCCCCACCTGGGGTATCGAAGCCTCCTACGTGCCGACCATCTACGGACAGAACACCGCCGCCGGCGCAACCTACACCCTGGCGGTCTACTTCAAGACGCCGTAATACCAATTCCATATCAAAGCGTCTTCTTCGTTGGCTCGTCATCGGCTCCGGTGGCGTACTGTCGTGTACGCCTTCGTCGCCGATTTCCTCGCCGCCTGGAATCCATCTTTGATCTGGAATTGGTATAAGGTCACGATCCTCCCATCCCTTGCCGTCGGCAGGGATGGGAGGAAGCATCGTCCCGACCGGCAGCAGTATCGTAATTACAGATCAATACTATCAAATCATGCGATAATGCTCATTTGACTTCCCGTTACGTGCTTTGGTACCGTACCAACAACGGTCCGCCGACCGGACCTGTTCGAACACCATCGAGGTTATCCGTTTCATGACGACATCTGTTACCGCATATCTGCGCGCAACCTGCGCGGAACAGATCAACGCCGTCACCGCCGGCTGCACCCAGTGCGGCGAATGCGTCCGCGACTGCGCTTTTCTGCAAAAATACGGCACCCCCGCCACCATTGCCGCCGCCTTCGACAGCAGCGATGCCGCCAGCCTGTCCCGGCCGTTCGAATGCAGCCTCTGCGGGCTTTGCACCGCGGTTTGCCCGGAACAGCTGGACCTGGATCGTCTTTTCCTGGAGATGCGGCGGGAGGCGGTGGACCGGGGATTCGGCAGCTTTCCGGAGCATGCCCCGCTGAAGACCTATGAGCGGCTGGGCACCTCCCGCCGTTTCACCCTCTACCGCCTGCCCGAACAGTGCACCACGGTCTTTTTTCCCGGCTGCTCCCTGCCCGGCACCCGCCCCGAAGCGGTGAAGCGGCTCTTTGCCGACCTGCGGAACATCGACCCGGCCCTGGGGATCGTGTTCGACTGCTGCCTGAAGCCGTCCCACAGCCTGGGGCGGGAGCAGTACGTGGAAGCCATGTTCGCCGAGATGCGGGACTGGCTCCTGACCCACGGGGTACGGGAGGTGCTGGTGGCCTGCCCCAACTGCCAGGTGATGTTCGAGACCTTCGGCGGCGACCTGCAGGTGCGCACCGTCTGGGAACTACTGGCGGAACAGCCGGCAGCGCCGGAACAGCTCACCGGCACGGTGACGGTGCACGACCCCTGCGTTATCCGGCACAGCGGCCGGGCCCAGCGTGCGGTCCGGTCCCTTCTGGAACGCCGGGGACTCACGGTTGAGGAGATGCCCCACAGCGGCCGCACCACCCTCTGCTGCGGCCAGGGGGGCGGCGTCAACCTGCTGGACCCGGACCTGGCCGGTTCCTGGGCCCGCCTGCGGACAACGGAAGCGGACGGGCGGCGGCTCATCTCCTACTGCGCCGCCTGCGTGCAGACCCTGGGGGCCGCCACCCCGGCCAGCCACCTGGCCGACCTGCTCTATACGCCGGAGCAGACCCTTGCCGGCAGCGTGAAGGGGGCAACCGCACCGTTCACCTACCTGAACCGGCTGCTGCTCAAGCGGAGCTTCACCACCATGAAAGGATTCGCCGTGACCCGGGAACGGACTTTTATACCAGAAGAACAGCGCCCCGCCGGACGGGCCTGGAAACCGCTGCTGCTGCTCGGCCTGCTGATTGCCGCCATCACTGCCGTCCACCTGTCCGGCGCCGGCCAGTACCTGCAACAGGACCGTTTGAGGGTGCTGATTGAGTCGTACGGCCCCCTGGCGCCGGCCATCTACATCCTGATCTACGCCCTGGCTCCGGTGCTGTTCCTGCCCGGACTGCCGCTCACCATTGCCGGTGGTATCCTCTTCGGCCCCATCTGGGGTGTGGTCTATGCCATCACCGGCGCCACCATCGGTGCCTCCCTGGCCTTTCTGGTGGCCCGCTACGGCGCCCGGGACTGGGTGGCCGCCAAACTGACCGGCCCCAAATGGCAGAAACTGGACCAAGAGGTGGCCCGCCACGGCTGGAAGGTGGTGGCCTTTACCCGGCTGATCCCGGCCTTCCCCTTCAACCTGCTCAACTACGCTTTCGGCCTCACCAGCATACCGTTCCCGCAGTACGCGGTGACCAGCTTCCTCTGCATGCTGCCGGCCTGCATCGCCTTTATCGTCTTTTCCAGCTCCCTGCCGGACCTGATCCGCGGCAAGGTCTCCCCCGCCGCCCTGCTGGGGCTGCTGCTCATCGCCGCGGTCTCGCTGCTGCCGGTGCTCTACCGGCGCTGGAAAAAACAGCCGGAAACGGCCAGCGAATGACCGGTGCCATCCCCGACATCGCCCTGATCATTCCAGCCCGGAATGAGGAGGCAGCCCTGCCGGCGGTACTCGCCCAGGTACCGGCGGAAATCCGCCGGGTGCTGGTGGTGAATAACGGCTCAACGGACCGGACCGCTGCCGTGGCCCGGGAACACGGGGCCGACGTGATCCATGAACCTCGTGCCGGGTACGGCAGCGCCTGCTTGGCGGGCCTCGCGGCCCTGGCGGACACCCCGCCGGAGATCGTCGCCTTTGTGGATGCCGACGGCAGCGACGACCTGGCCAGCCTGCCGGCCCTGATCGCCCCGGTTGTGGCCGGCGAGTACGACTTCATGCTGGGGCGTCGGATTCCGGTGGAGAGCGGAGCATTAAGCCCGCAGCAGCGGTTCGGTCACTGGCTGGCCACCGGCCTGATCCGGCTGTTCTGGAACCACCATTTTCTCGACCTGGGACCGATGCGGGTCATCCGCTGGGACGCCCTGCAGCGGCTGAACATGGCCGACCGCGCATTCGGCTGGACCGTGGAGATGCAGGTACGGGCGGTCACGCAGGGGTTGTCCATCGGCGAACTCGATGTTCCCTATCGCCAGCGCTGCGCCGGTGTTTCCAAGATCAGCCGCACCATCAGCGGCACGGTCAGGGCCGGCAGCACCATTCTCTGGGTCATCGGCCGGGAGCTGCTGCGCAACCTTCAGCAGACGCCGCGGCGCGGCGCACAGCCCGTGACCGTCAAATCATCATCCTAGAAAGAAGACCGACATGCATAGTGTGATACGTTTCATCCACCGCAGAGCAGCCGCGGCAGCAGTACCGTTCATTGCCCTATTGTTCCTGGCTTCAGCCGCGGCAGCAGCCGATCTGGGCCTGATCGAGCCCGCCACCCTTAAGGGGGCGGCAAACCGCTGGGTTGTCCTCGACGCCCGTCCCCCGGCGGAATGGGAGGCCGGCCATATCCCCGGCGCCATCCCCTTTTCCTGGGAAACCTATACCCGCACCGACACCAAAGGGATCAAGTACAGCTCCTTTTCTCCCCAGGAACTGGCCGTCATTCTCGCCGGGCTGGGGATCGATGAGAAAACGCCGCTGGTAATCTACGGCGACGCCGACAAGAGCTGGGGGGGGGAAGGGTACAACGCCTGGCTGTTCTCATGGCTGGGACACAAGGGGCCGATCCGGATTCTGAACGGCGGCATCCAGGCCTGGCGTGCCCAGGGGTTCTCGCTGACCAAAGGGGCGGAACGCCCCCTTCCCGCCAGGGCCCGCTACCAGGTTGACCTGAAGCCCCAGTACGCGATCAGTACCGAAGAGGTGCAGCAGGCCGGGGGGAACTACACCCTGGTGGATACCCGTTCAACCCTTGAGTGGCTGAAAGGAAGGATTCCGGGGGCGGTGCACATCCCCTGGGACGACTTCTATACCGGCAAGGAGCGCCGCCCCCTGTCCCAGGCCGAACTGAGGAAACTGCTGGCAAAACATGGTGTGAACCCCGGCAAGCCGGTGGTCTTCTACTGCCTGGGCGGGGTCCGTTCCGCCTATGCCTGGCTGGTTGCCCGGCTGGCCGGCCTGCCCGACGCCAGAAACTACAAGGGGGGCTGGGCTGCCTGGGAAAAGCGGGGCGGCCAATGACCACGCGGCAGCTGCGGATTGTTCCGGCGCTGCTGCTCGTTGCGGCACTGCTGGGCACTGCCTGGCCGCTTCCCGGCGCAGCAGCGCCGAAACCGGCGAAGCAGGCACCGGCACCGGTGGTCAGCGGCAAGAAGAAGCTGCTGTTCTTTGCCAAGAACCCCGCCACCTGGAAGATCGTCAAGGGGGGAGGCCACGCCAAGATGGTCTACCACGCCGCCAGCGGTGCCTTCACCCTGACTGCGGCGGGGCTGCGGCCCGACAGCGCCTATACCCTGATCCGTTTTGCCGGTGAGGCCCCGAAGGTGGAACTGCTGGCCGCCGGCGAGAGCGACCGCAAAGGCGGGCTGAAACTGGCCGGCACCTGGCACGACTGGACCAAAAAGTTCTGGATAGTGCCCACGAGCGATGTCAACGGCACCATCGGGGGGAGCGGCACCCTGACCGCCTGGCGGCCGAAGCTCTACCTGTTTGAGGAAAAGGAACTGGGGATTCCCTGTAACTGCCCGGAGCCGGACGAACCGTGATGTCTCGAGCCGATTCCCTATCAAAGCGTCTTCTTCGTTGGCTCGTCATCGGCTCCTCGACGTATTGGCATATACGCCTGCGTCGCCGATTTCCTCACCGCCTTGAATCCATCTTCGATCTGGAATCGGCATGAATGAGTTTCTTTCCTTACTGACGCGACTCTGCACCGTTGTCCACTTCACCGCGCTTTTGGGGCTGTGTTTGTACGGCCTGCATCGGCTCTGGCTGATCTGGTGTCTCGTTACCATGAAAAAGGAGGAGGCGCAGCCGGTCCCCTTCAACGCCGACGAGCAGCTTCCCCGGGTCACGGTGCAGTTGCCGCTCTACAACGAGCGGTTTGTGGCGGCACGCCTGCTGGATGCGGCGGCCCGGCTGGACTGGCCGTCCCACCGGCTGGAAATCCAGGTGCTGGACGATTCCGACGACGACACCGTGCTGCTGGTGGACGAGCGGGTTGCCCACTGGCAGCGGCAGGGGGTCGCCATCACCGTGGTGCGGCGGGACGGACGGGAGGGGTACAAGGCCGGAGCCCTGGCTGCCGGCATGGCACAGGCGCGGGGGGAATTCATCGCCGTGTTCGATGCCGACTTCATTCCACCGGTTGATTTCTTAAAAGCCACCATCCCCTGGTTCCGGGATTCCGGTGTCGGCATGGTGCAGACCCGCTGGAGTTTCTGCAATACCGACCACTCCTGGTTTACCGGCATCCAGGCCCTGCTCTTGGGCCCCCATTTCAGTATCGAGCACCTGGTGCGCTATCGCCGGGGCTGGTTCTTCAACTTCAACGGCACCGCCGGAGTCTGGCGGCGCCGCGCCATCGAGACCGCCGGCGGCTGGCAGGCGGATACCGTCACCGAGGACCTGGACCTGAGCTACCGCGCCCAGCTGGCCGGTTGGCGCTTCATCTACCGGGAAGAGTACCGGGTGCCGTCGGAGCTGCCGGTGACCATGGCGGCCCTGCGCAGCCAGCAGCAGCGCTGGGCCAAGGGTTCGATCCAGACCGCCCGCAAGATTCTCCCCCGCCTGTTGCGGGCGCCGCTGCCCCTGGCGGTAAAGGCCGAGGCAGCGGCCCACCTGACTGCCAACATCTACTGGCTGCTGGGCCTGATCGTCATGGTGACCCTCTACCCCGCCGTGGTCTGGCGGGTGGGGATCGGCCTGCACCAGCTGCTGCGGATCGACCTGCCGCTCTTCCTGGCGGCCAGCGGCGCAATTTTAAGCTACTTCCTGCTCTATGCCCTGCGCAACGGCGGCGCCGGCCTGCGGCACGTGCTGCTGCTGCCGCTTCTGACCGCGGGCCTGGCCCCCGGCATTTCCCTGGCGGTGCTCAGCGGCCTGTTCCAGCGGGGGGGCGTGTTTGAGCGAACGCCGAAGTTCGGGGTGCGCGGACGGGAGCGGCTGCCGGGGCTGGCCTTTCTCTACCGCCAGAAGAGTGTGCCGTACATCGCGGTCAACCTGGCGCTCATTCTCTACGCGCTGCTGCCGATCTCCTTTGCCTGGCAGCGGGAGACCTGGTTCGCCCTGCCGCTGTTCATGGTATTCCCCCTCGGCTTTGCCGTGACCGCGGCCAAGGATATCGCCGAGACGCTGACACCCCGCAGCGCAGCCTGAACCGGCCCGCTGGCGGGAAACGGACCGGCGCAGACTGCGGCGCGGCCTGACACATGAACATTTATTCATATAAACAGTTCTGCCGGAAGATCGTCATGACCGTTCACGCGGAAACCATCTCCTACTGCGCCAGACGGCTGAAGGCCCTGTCCGACCCCACCCGCTGGGCCATCGTGGCGGCCCTGGCCGACGGTCCCCGCCTGCTGGCCGACCTGCAGACCGAGCTGCAGATCGAGCAGACCTTGCTGTCCCATCATCTGAAGGTCCTGCGGGACGAGGAGCTGGTGGTGTCGATGCGGGAAGGCAGGCTGCTGCGCTGCCGACTGGCGGACGACGTCACCCTGCCGGCGGGGCGGCGTGGGATCGACCTGGGCTGCTGCCGCCTGGAACTCAATTGACAGGTTGCTCAAAAACAGCCCTCTCGCCGCCGTCCTCGCCAGCCCCTGTGTGCGGTGTCGCGCTGCTACGCCTCCGCGGGGCTGGCTGCGGGTGCGACGATCTGACTATTTTTGAGCAACCCCGGCCTGACAATGCTGTTCAACGAGAAAGGAACTTCACCATGAAATCCAGTCGCCTCATCACCATCATCTGCGCTCTGCTGGCCCTGACCGCCGGAGGGGTCTTCGCAGCCCAGACCGTCATCCAGTACGACTGCATCCCCAACTACGCCAACTGGGGCGGCGTGACCAAGGCCTACCAGCAGCGGACCGGCGTGGTGGTTCCTCCGGATATGAAGGGGTCCAGCCCCAGCATGGCCGCCCTGGAGGCAGAACGAAACAACCCCAAGGCCGACTGCGTCTACTATTCCGGGGCCATCGGGTACCAGGCCGCCTCCAAGGGTCTCCACGACAGCTACAAGCCCAAAGGGTGGGAGAAAATCCCGGCCGGCCTGAAAGATCCCAACGGTACCTGGTGGACCGTGCATACCGGTCATATCGCCATCCTGGTGAACACCGCCGCGCTGAAGGGCAAGCCGGTCCCCCGCTCCTTTGCCGATCTGCTCAAGCCGATCTACCAGGGGATGGTGGTCTATGACGACCCGCGCTTCAACGGCACCGGCTTCACCTTCGTGGCCGGCATCAGCACCGTGCTGGGGGGCAAGGATCTCACCGCCGGATTCGACTATTTGAAGAAACTGGATGCCAACATCCTCAAGTACAACAAGGACAACATCTATAACGAACTGCTGCGGGGCGAGGTGCCGATCTGGATCAATGCCGACGGCAACGGCCTGAAGGCAAAGCATGTGGACAAAGGGAGCATCGAGGTGGTCATCCCGGCGGAGGGGACCATCACCATGCCGCTGGTCATGGCGCTGGTCAAGGGGGCGCCCCGCAAGGAGGCGGCCCAGAACTACCTGGACTGGCTGCTCGGCGACGAGGCCCAGCGCCTGATGGCCGAATCGTTCTTCCAGCCGGTGATGCCGGTGAAACTGGACCCGGCGCTCCAGGCCAAGTTTCCTCCAAAAAGCGCTTATGCCAAGGCCAAAGTAATCCCCCTGGACCGGATGGCTGCCCAGGCCGACAACATCAAGAAACGTTGGGAACGCGAGATCGAGGGAGGCCGGTAAGTGTCCGTTTCCGGCTGCCTGCCGGCGGAGCGGCGGCGCCCGAACGGGGCGCTGCTGCTCTGCCTCCCCCTGTTGCTGCTGGTGCTGGCGTTGCTGGCCTGGCCCCTGGCGCACCTCCTCCGGCAGAGCCTGCTGCTGACGGATGCTCCGGCAGCAGGGCTCACGCTGGCAAACTACCGGGAGCTGTTCGCCGTGCCCCGCTACCGTCATGCCCTGCTCTGGTCCCTGGAGCTTTCCCTGGCGGTGGCGGCCGGTTCCACCCTGCTCTGCCTGGCGCCGGCCTGGCTGTTCACCCGCTATGACTTTCGCGGCAAACGGCTCATGCGCGCCGTCCTGACCCTGCCCATGACCTTTTCCGGCATGATCGTCGGCTTCCTGATGGTGATCATGCTGGGGCGAACCGGCTTCATCCCCCAGCTGCTGGAGGGGGTGACCGGCACACCCTCCCTGAGCGGCGCCGCCTACCGTTTTCCCGGCCTGATCCTGGCCTATCTCTACTTTGAGATCCCCCGGGCCACCCTGACCCTGGAATCGGCGCTGGCCAAGCTGGACAGCCGCCTGGAACAGGCGGCCCGCAGCCTGGGGGCCAATCGCCGGCAGCGGTTGTGCCTGGTGGTGCTGCCGCTCATCCGTCCGGCGCTGCTCTCCACCTTTGCGCTCACCTTCAGCGTCTCCCTGGGCTCCTTCGGCGTGCTGCTGGTGCTTTCCATCCGCCGCTTCACCCTGCTTCCCCTGGAGATTTTCACCCAGTACATGGCCCCGCCCAGTGACCACGGCATTGCCGCCGCCATGTCACTGACGCTGCTGGCGGCGGCCTTCGGCACCGGCTACGGGCTGCGCCGCCTGGCGCGCCGCCAGGAGGCGGCCAATGGGTAACAAAACCGGTTTCATCCTCTGCCTGACCGTCACCGGCGGCCTGATGGCCTTCATCCTGCTGCCGCTGGTGGTGGTCCTGTCGGGCTCCTTCCTCAACCCCTCCCTGGTGGGACTGTCCTCCGACCTCTGGTCCGGAGCACAGCATGCCATCTTCGACTTCAGCGCTTTCGGCTACCTGATGGCAAGCTACGGCGACTGGGTACTCTTCAGCCTGCAACTGGCCGTTGCCTGCGTGCTTATCTGCCTGCTGACGGCGGTGCCGGCCGGCTACGCCCTGGCGCGTCATCCCTTTCCGGGCTCGCGGCTGGTGGAGGAGTTCGTGCTGCTGCCCCTCTCCCTGCCGGGCATCACCCTCTCCATCGGGCTTTTGACCGCCTACGGCGAACTGCGGGGCCCGTTGCTGGTGCTGTTCGGCCACCTGCTCTACACGCTCCCCTTCATGCTCAAGGTGGTGACCGCCACCCTGCGCAGCTTCGACGTGGAGCGGCTCGAAAACGCCGCCCGCACCATGGGGGCCTCCCGGTACCAGCGGCTGTTCCTGGTGGTGCTGCCCAACCTGCGGCACGCCATGATGGTGGGATCGCTGCTGGTGTTCGCCGTCTCCTGGGGGGAGTTCAACGTCAGCTTTCTGCTGAACCGCGGCCGCCCCCAGACCTTTCCGGCAGTGCTCTACGACACCTACACCAACCAGAGCATCCAGATCTCCAGCGCCGCCACCACCATCTTTCTCGCCATCGTCATCCCCGCCGTGCTGGCCATCCAGTGGCTTGGCGGCAAGGAATCCACGGACATGGAGCAGGGCGCATGAACCTACCGATAGCGGCACGCAACCTCAGAAAAACCTACGGCACGGTCACGGCGGTGCATGATTTCAGCCACGACTTTGTGCCGGGCCGGATCACCACCATCCTGGGGCCCAGCGGCTCGGGCAAGTCAACGCTGCTGGCCATGCTGGCCGGACTGGCGAAACCGGACAGCGGCACCGTGCTGCTGGACGGCAAGAACATTACCGATCTACCGGCGGAGCGGCGCGACTTCGGTCTGGTCTTCCAGAACTACGCCCTTTTCCCCCACCTCACCGTGGTGGAGAACGTCGCCTTCGGCCTGCGGGTACGGGGTGTGGGACGGCCGGAGCGGCTGAAGCAGGCAACGGCGGCCCTGGAGAAGGTCCGGATAGCGCACCTGGCCCAGCGGCGTATTCATCAGATCTCCGGCGGCGAGCAGCAGCGGGCGGCCCTGGCCCGTGCCCTGGCCTTTCAGCCCCGGGTGCTGCTGCTGGACGAACCGTTGTCGGCCCTGGACGCCAAGTTACGGGAGGGGTTGCGGGAGGAGCTGGGACGCCTGCTGCGGGAATGCGACCTCACGACCGTGTACGTGACCCATGACCAGAGCGAGGCGATGGGCATGGGAGACCAGCTGCTCATCATGCGCGACGGCCGGATCGAGCAGTCCGGTTCCCCCCAGGAGGTCTACGCACGGCCCCGGACCCCCTTTGTAGCCTCATTTCTCGGTTCGGCCAACCTGCTCGACGGCCACTGCCTGCCCGACGGCAACGGGGTGACGCTGCGGCTTTCCTTCGGCGAGTTCACCCTGCCGCCGGCACCAGCGGCCGGCCCCTGCCGGGTGGTGGTCCGGCCGGAGGACATTGCCGTTGCCGATGACGGCCCGGTGCGGGGCGAGGTCCTGACCGCCGTCTTCCTGGGCAGTCAGGTACGGCTGACCGTGGCCCTGGCCGGAACAACACTGACCGTGGACACGTCCAACGACATCGCTCCTACCCCCGGTAGCAGCATTGCGCTGCGGTTTCAGCACAGGAAGTTCCATCTCCTGCAGCCGGAGGTGTGAGCAGGCTGACGGACGCTAACGGCGTGGTGTCATGCGCCCGAGCAGCCAGGCCGCCACCGGCGCCCCGAAGACGGCTGCCGCCACCCAGGCGCGTTCCTGCCAGTTCCCTTCAATGAAGTAGGATAGCTGCACCTGGTAAGCCAGGAACACGGACCAGCAGAGGGTCAGGCCCGCCGGACCGGCGCTGAACGGCAGCAGGGCCGCCAGACAGAGGGCGTACCAGGGATGCAGGGTGGGAGTGAGCAGCAGGAAGGCCAGGGCCACACCGTAGCAGGCGGTCAGTGTTGCCCTGAGCCGCTCCGCCGGTGAACCGGCCGTGCGCAGCCGCCGGAACAGCCGGAACGTGCTGCCGCCGACAACGCCGAGGAACAGGCCGATCAGCACCAGCCGGGCGATGGTGCCGGAGCCGGTTGCGGCCCGCAGGGTGCGAAAGGCAAAGCCGGAGAACTCCCAGTGGCGGGCATAGCTGTCCAGGCTGCCCAGAATCGCCGCTATTGATGGGAGAAACGGCACCACCAGCAGCAGCACCCCAGCCAGGCCGCCCGCGACAAAGAGCCACCGCCGTTGCCGCGGCACCGCCGCCAGTACCGGCGGGACCAGGGCAACGGGAAACAGCTTGACCAGCCCCGCCGCCGCCAGCAGTCCTCCGGCCGCCGGAACCCGCCAGCCCCCTCCCTTTCCCGCACCCGCCGCTGCCAGCAGTGCAAAGCTGGCCATCACCAGCGCCATCCCTGTGCCGTCCACGTGGCCGGAGGCAGCGATCTCCAGCAGCGGCAGCGGATGCCAGGCATAGAGCGCCGCCCGCCACAGCGGCAGCTCCAAGCGCTTCAGCATGACAACCAGCAAAGCGCACAGGCCCAGATCCAGCGCCACCAGCAGGCCTTTGAGACCGGTGAGCGTTCCTCCCAGGGCCGCTCCCCCGGCAAACAGCAACTGCGCGGCAGGCGGATAGATGGTGACATACTGTGGATGGTTGATCTGCGAATGAAGGGCGGTCAGCTCCGGCGGCGGAGTAACAACAGCGGGAGCTGCGGCGTAGGGATTGATCCCGTTCAGCAGGTTCAAAGCATCCCAGAGGTAGCGGTAGAGATCGTCGGACAACTGCGGCGGCGCGAACAGAAACAGCAGGCGCATGGCAAGCGCACCAGTGATAATTACCTGCCATGACAGAGCGATCCTGCCTTTTTCACCCAGATAGAGCAGGCAGGCCAACAGCATGGTCATGGCTGCCGTGACACCGACCAGCAGCGGCACGGCCAGGCGCAGTTCCGGTTGCAGTGCCAACGACAATGCCAACGTCATCATGGCAAAGGGCAGTAGAACATTCAGCATGGGACGATGCTCCGGAATGCCGCTCTCGCTGGCGGCGACACAAGACCAACATTTAAATATAAAATTTATAGACAAACTATTTTTTCATTGACAGGCCATTTTGTCAATGATAGTTTCCGTGCCACACAATTTAATGGCGGTTGACCGGAAACACCGGAGGCCGGACGAATGGAACGGGGAATGTATCCCCCGTCTTTGTCCGGCCTTTTTTAATTCATAAACCACACCAATGGAGGCAACAAACCATGAGTGAGACCACGACGTACAAAGCTGAAACTCTGGCTCTGCATGCCGGACAGAAACCTGACCCGGCCACCAACAGCCGGGCGGTGCCCATTTATCAGACCACCTCATACCTGTTCAATGACGCCGAACACGCCGCCCGCCTGTTCGGGCTCCAGGAGTTCGGCAACATCTATACCCGGCTGATGAATCCGACTACGGATGTATTTGAACAGCGGGTGGCGGCGCTTGAGGGAGGCGTGGGAGCACTGGGAGTTGCATCCGGGCAGTCGGCCATTTCACTGGCAATTCTTGCCATTGCACATTCCGGCGATGAAATTGTCTCGGCCACCAGCCTCTACGGCGGCACCTACAACCTGTTTCACTACACCCTTCCGCAACTTGGTATCACGGTAAAGTTCGTAGATCCGTCCGATCCTGAAAACTTTCGTAAAGCGATCACCCCCAGAACCAGGCTGCTCTATGGTGAAACGGTTGGCAATCCCAAACTGGACACCCTGGACATCGAGAAGGTGGCGGAAATCGCCCATGAAAACGATATTCCGCTGATTATCGACAACACCGTGCCGTCACCGTATCTGGTGAATCCGCTTAAACACGGCGCCGATATAGTTGTACATTCTGCGACCAAGTTTATTGGAGGACACGGTACTTCCATAGGCGGCGTTATCGTGGACGGCGGCGCCTTCAACTGGGGCAACGGCAAGTTTCCGGAAATAGCACAGCCCGACCCATCCTACCACGGCATCAATTTCTGGGAAGCCCTGGGTAAGATTGCATACATTATCAAGGTTCGGGTCTCACTGTTGCGCGACCTCGGACCGGCAGTCTCTCCATTCAATTCCTTCCTGTTTCTCCAAGGATTGGAAACGTTGCATCTCAGGCTGGAACGACACAGCACCAATGCCCTCAAGGTTGCCGACTTCCTGAAAAATCATCCCAAGGTTGGATGGGTCAATTATCCCGGCCTGCCTGATCATCCCTCATACAAACTGGCGGACAAGTACCACACACGCGGCCTGTTTGGCGCTCTGGTCGGCTTCGGCATCAAGGGAGGCACCCTTGAGGATGGCAAGAAATTCATCAACTCCCTCAAACTGCATTCACTGCTGGCCAATATCGGCGATGCCAAATCCCTGGTAATCCATCCGGCATCAACAACACATTCGCAGTTGACACCGGAAGAGCAGATTTCAACAGGTGTGACACCTGATTTTATCCGGCTCTCGGTCGGCATTGAAAATGTGGATGATATCATCGCCGACCTGGATCAGGCGCTGGCGCTGGTTTAAGGAGACATAGCGCCGAAAGAGCCTCGGAAAACCATACACAGGCTGGATTACAAGCAGATCACGCAAAACGGTTGACCGGAAACACCGGAGGCCGGTCAGAACCTGTTCGGAAAACAGACCGAATATCCTGACCGGCCTTTTTTATTCCAACTCAAGGAGAAATGAACCATGAACAACACAATGAAAACAGTGGTGAAGGTATCTGTTCTGGCTTTGCTGGCATTAAGCATGACCGTTCCGGCTCTGGCCACACAGGAAATCAAGGTGGGCGTTGCTCCAGGCCCCTATGGCGATCTGTTCAAAAAGGCGATCAAACCTGGTCTGGAAAAGAAGGGGTACAAGGTTGAAATCAAGGAATTCAGCGACTATGTACAGCCGAACCTGGCGCTCAGCAATGGCTCAATTGACACTAATCTGTTTCAGCATCTGCCGTATCTGGAGAAATTTTCCAAAGACAAGGGTCTGAAAATTTCACCGATTACTTTTTCAAAAGAACCAGCCAAAGCGATTACTGTTCCCACTGCCGGTCTTGGCCTCTATTCCCGTAAAATCAGATCTGTTGATCAACTGAAAAGAGGGGACGAAATCACCATCGCCAACGATCCGACCAACCTTTCAAGAGCGCTTCGTTTTCTGCAGAAAAGCGGGCTGATTACCATAAAGAAAGAGATCGATCCCGCCAAAGCTTCGGAAAAAGATATTGCCGATAATCCCAAAGGCCTGAAAATACGTCCGATTGAAGCTGCCCAGATTCCCCGCACCCTCGACAGTGTCAGCATTGCGGTTATCAACGGCAATTATGCAATTGCCGCCGGCATTCCGCTTGACTCGGCGCTGCTCAAAGAAGAGCTGGATGAAAACCTTAAACTGGTAGTCGCGGTCCGAACCGACGACCTGAACAAGCCGTTTGCCAAAGATATTCAGTCTGTCCTTGAATCTGCTGATTTCAGACAAGCGGTCTACAACAAGAATTATCTGTTCAAGGACTTCCAGTTTCCTGCCTGGCTGAAAAACAGAAAGACACCATAGACCATGATTCAACTGACTGACATCAGTGTACGCTTCGACGGAGGAGAAAGCCCCGTCGAAGCGGTAAAGAGCGTGTCACTCCATATCGGCAAAGGCGAAATTTTCGGCATTGTCGGCACCAGTGGCGCCGGTAAAAGCACCCTGGTCCGCACCATCAATCTGCTGGAACGGCCGAATGCCGGGACAGTGAGCATTGATGGTGTCGATATTACCCGGTTTAAAGGTGAAGAACTGCGAAAACTGCGACTCAGAACCGGCATGATCTTTCAGCAGTTCAATCTGATCAATACCAGAACGGTCTTTGACAATGTTGCCTTTGCCTTGAAGGTAGCCGGCCGCTCGAAACAGGAAATCGGGC
Organism: Trichlorobacter ammonificans; assembly: GCF_933509905.1. Lineage (GTDB taxonomy): Bacteria > Desulfobacterota > Desulfuromonadia > Geobacterales > Pseudopelobacteraceae > Trichlorobacter > Trichlorobacter ammonificans. The sequence continues at coordinate 2,287,055 of NZ_OW150024.1, forward strand.
AACGGGTTCCGGAGCTGCTGGCGCTGGTCGGGCTGGCGGACAAGTCAAATGCCTATCCGGCGCAACTCTCCGGCGGTCAGAAACAGCGGGTGGGCATTGCACGGGCGCTGGCCAATTCACCGCAGGTAGTGCTGTGTGATGAACCGACCTCGGCGCTTGATCTGGAAACCACTGCTTCGATTCTGGAGTTGCTTCAGGAGATCAATAGGAAGTTTGGCATTACCATTGTCATTATCACGCATGAAATAGCAGTGGTGAAGGCCATCTGCGACCGGGTGGCGGTCATGGATGCCGGAACAGTTGTGGAAAAAGGGGCTGTTTATGACATTTTCGCCAATCCACAGCATGAATTTACCCGGCAATTAGTGGCGAGAACTCTCAATCTTGAGCTGCCTCCCCGTCTTCTTGATTCGCCGCGTGAAACAATAATCAAACTCCACTATCGCGGAGAACGGGCAGAAGAACCGGTTATTTCGGAAACAATCCGTAATTTTAATGTGCAGGTCAATATTCTGCATGGGCATATTGAATATATCGGAGGAAAACCGCTTGGTTCCCTGGTTATTTCCCTGGATGGGGAACCTGATGCGGTCTCTCGTGCCGCGACATTTATTAAAAGCCGGACAGCCGGGTTTGAGGTACTGAAATGAGCGAGAGTATGCGCGAACTGCTGCAGGATCTTGTCAAGGCTTTCGGAGAAACCTTTCAGATGGTTGGTGTCTCGTTGACACTCTCGATTGTAATAGGGATACCGCTGGGTCTACTGCTGTTTGTCAGCAGCCGCGGGCTCTTTTTAAGCAATCGCTTTATCAATATGGTTGGCGGGTTGCTGGTGAATATCATCCGCTCGGTTCCCTTTGTTATTCTGCTGGTGCTGGTATTGCCGATAACCCAGAAACTGGTCGGCTCAACAATAGGACCAGGCGCCGCATCGGTGCCGCTTTCGATCGTGTCAGTCGCATTTTATGCCCGCCTGGTACAGGTTGCGCTTTGCGAAGTCAATCGCGGCGTCATCGAGGCGGCCACCGCCACCGGCGCCACGCCACTGCAAATCATCACCCATGTGCTGATGCCTGAGGCACTGCCGGGATTATTGCGGGGGCTTACCGTGACTGCGGTCAGCCTGATCGGTTACTCAGCCATGGCCGGTATTGTAGGAGGTGGAGGCGTTGGCGACCTGGCAATCCGCTTCGGCTATTACCGTTACGAAACCAATGTCATGGTTATTACGGTGGTGATTCTGATTGTGCTGGTGCAACTGGTTCAAACATTTGGCGATTATATCGCCGCCAAGTCAGACAGAGGATGAAAATCATCAAAGGAGTGACCATGAAAAATGGAGCCCAGTATCGCAACAGCCTGAAAAAACTACGTCCGAATCTGTTCAAATGGGGCAAACTGCTCAAGGATGTTACGCGCAACCCGGCCACGAAACTGCATGTAGATGCCATTGCCGCCTGCTATGATGCCGCGTTTGATCCGGAGCAGCGCACGCTTTTCACCAACCAGTCGCACCTGAGTGGAAAACCGGCCCACCGCTGGAACACCTTGATGCGTACCCCCGAAGACATTCTTGCCAATGCCCGCATGAAACGCGCCCAGTTTCACCGTACCGGCGCCTGCCACGGTGCGACCTGCGCCGGCTGGACCATGCTGAATGCTCTCTGGGCGGTCACCTGGGAAATAGACCAAGCACGGGGTACAACGTATCACTCCCGGCTGGAACGTTATTTCCGCTTTCTTGAGGACAACTCCCTGGCAACAGCCGGAGCGCTGACCGATGCCAAAGGGAATCGCAGCCTGGGACCGGCGACACAACCTTTGCTCGACAGTCACCTGCACATCAAGGAAATCCGTGAAGACGGCGTAGTGGTGCGCGGTGTCAAGGCTCAAATCTGTGGCGTGGCCGCTGCCCATGAAATCGTCTGCGTTCCGGGAGGTAGTCTCAAGGAGGATGAAAGCTCCTTTGCCATCGCCTTTGCCATACCACGTGATGTTGCGGGACTTACCATTGTGGAAACCCGCAGGCCCAGCGATACCAGGGATGAAGAGGAGGGGTGGGATGCGCCCAAGGTTGGCGGAATTTCCCAGGCGTTTCTGCTGTTTGATGATGTTTTTGTGCCCAACGAACGCATCTTCCTCAATGGTGAACATGAGTTCGCCGCGCTGTTCATCAACATCTTTACCGCTCTGTACCGTGCTCCCATCGGCGCCTGCGTGGCTGGACAGGGAGATGTGATGATCGGGGCGGCAATAGAACTGGCCCAGGCGGCCGGCCTGTCACAGAAAATATTCCAGGATCGCCTGACCCGCATGGCGATCAACAATGAAACAACCTTTGGCCTGGGAATTGGCGCCATTTTCAACGGCTCATCCCATCCCTCCGGACTCTGGATACCTGACCCGCTGCTCTCCCATGTGAACAAGATACTGGTCGCCACCCTTCCCTACGATACCAAACGGATCGCCCAGGAGTTGGGAGGCGGCATTGTGGAAACCGGCTGTTTCCCGTCATACAGGGATCTGCACTCCCCGCTGTACGGCAAGGAGCTGCTGGATTCACTGGCAGCAGCTTCAGACGGCGAAACACGCGCTCGTCTGGCCCGATTGCAGGAATGGCTGACCATCGGCGGCGGCATACCGGGCTGCCTCAATGGAGGAGGGGCTCCCGATGGCGCGCGCATCATGGTGCGGGCGCTGGAACCTTGGAAAGAATTTGCCGCTCTGGCCCGCGTCATTGCGGGAGTGCAGTAAAAGGGGGCCGGTATGCCGGACACATGTACCAGCACAAACAGAACTGATGTTTTCTGGGACGCCTCTGTCGAGACCTTGCCCAGGGCCGAGTTGGAAGCCCTGCAGCTCCGGCTTTTGAAGGATCATCTTGATTTTGCCTTCCGTAACTCCGGCTACTACCGGCAGTCCTTTGCAGACAACGGAGTATCACCGCGCGACCTTGACTCCCTGCACGACCTGGACAAGTTCCCTTTCATCAACAAGCAGACCCTGCGCGAACGTCAGACCGCTCATCCTCTGCTGGGCGACATCACTGCCGTAGCGGAACGGGAGGTAGTGTACGTCTCCGCTTCCAGCGGGTCCACCGGAGTTCCCACTCTCTCGCCCTTTACCGGCAAGGATTTTGATGACTGGCAGGACCTGCAGGCCCGGCTCTTTTATCAGGCCGGCATGCGCGACCATGATCGTTACCTGCATGCGCTGAATTTTTCCCTGTTTGTCGGCGGCCCGGATGTAATCGGCGCTCAGCGGCTGGGTGCTCTCTGCATCTGGGCAGGCACGGTTCCGGCAGAACGTCTGCTGTTTTTTGCAAAAGAGCTGCAACCGACTGTCACCTGGACCACGCCATCCTACGCCTGGTATCTGGGTGAAACGGCCCTGACTGAAGGCATGGACCCGGCCCGTGACCTGGCTATCCGCAGAATTATCGTCGCCGGTGAGCCGGGTGGCTCAATCCCGGAGACACGCCGGGCGATTGAGAACCTCTGGAACGCCGAGTTGTACGACTTCTACGGCATATCGGATATCTTCGGCGCCTGCGCAGGTATGTGCTCGGAACGGGAAGGATTGCATATTGCCGAAGATCATATGCTTGTAGAGGTGCTTGATCCGGTGTCCGGAAAACCATGCGCCCATGGTGAAAAAGGAGAGCTGGTATTGACAACCCTGCAGAAGCGGGCGCGGCCAATGATTCGCTTCCGCACCGGCGATATCGTCACCCGCGATGCAGCCCCCTGCTTCTGCGGCAGAACCCACGCCAGAATATGGATTCACGGCCGCACCGACGACATGTTCATCATCAACGGCGTCAACCTGTTTCCCTCCGATGTGGAGGTTGCTGTGCGCAGCATTCCTGAAGCTACCGGCGAATACCGGATCATACTTACCAGGGAACAGCACCTGACCCGCTTCCATCTGGAAATAGAGCAACGCAAAGGCACTGCCACAAGCAATCAGGCACTTGCCGAACAGGTGCGATTGCTGCTCCGCAACCGTCACGGCATAGCGCCTCACACCGTCAAGGTGCTTGATGACGGAGCTCTTCCCCGTGCAGTACACAAGGCAAAACGAGTACTGGACAATCGATAAATCACTGCTCAGCTTATCAGAGTTCTTTTGATATTTTTCCTGCGAACTGCTTTGGGAGTGCACTTCCAACAATAAAATATAAAATTTATAGATATAATATTTTTTCATTGACAGGCCATTTTGTCAATGATAGTTTCCATGCATCAATAATTGAATACCGGCTGACCGGAAACACCGGAGGCCAGGCAGATGGATCGGGAGACATCCCTGTCCATGCCTGGCCTTTTTTATTCTGAAAGGAAACTTGAACAATGAAAACCGGGATAATCAGGATTGTGCTGCTGGCGGCAGGCCTTATGGGACTTATGTCTTTTGCTGCTTACGCGGAAACTGCGGACTACAAGGGGTTTGAACGGGGCAACGCCCTGATCAGCGTACAGGAGCTGAAACAGTTGATCGACCGCAACGATGGAAAGCTGGTGATCCTGGCTGCGGAAAATAACGCCGAATATGGTCGTGGGCATATCCCCGGCGCCCGCCAGGTTGACCGTCCGGCCTACGAGGCGCCGCCTGAAACACAAAACGGCGTCAACGGCAATATCATCAGCCCCGAAGGTTTCACCGCCATGGCCCGGAAACTGGGGATCGATCCCGACTCCACCGTGGTGGTCTACGACACTAAATACGATGCCACCCGGCTCTGGTGGGCCTTTAGCTATTACGGCAAGGGAGATGTGCGGGTGCTGGACGGCGGCCTGAAGGCATGGAAGGCTGCCGGATATCCGATAGAGACGCTCGCTCCGGCCGCACCAGCCAAAACCGGCACCTTTACGGCACGGGTGGCCTTGCCGTCGCTGCGCGTTGATACTGCTGATATTGTGGCAGCCCGGCAAAGCGGCAAAGCACAGCTCTGGGACAACCGCGACAGCAAGGAGTTTACCGGTGAAGAACTGAAGAAAGGGGCAGTGCGTGCCGGTCGAATTCCCGGCAGCGTTTCCAGCGACTGGATTCATTTCAAGAAAAAGGACAATCAGGCCGAATGGCTCCCGGCGGCAGAACTGAAGACGGTGCTGGCGCGGCAGGGGTACGACAACAGCAAGGAACAGTATTTTTACTGCCAGTCCGGCGTCCGCTCCACCCAGGCCATATTCGCTCTGTACCTGACCGGCTGGCCCCTTGAAAAGTTGCACAACTACGACAGCTCCTGGATCGGCTGGTCACGGGAGAAGAGCCTGCCCCTTGAGACCGGGATTGCATCAAGCGGAACAACCACAAAGGTCAACTGAGACACAGGAAGCGGGGTACGTCATGAGCATTGTACTGGTTGGCGGCATGGACCGCCTGGGAGAACAATACCGTATGGAAGCGCAGCGGCACGGCAAGGATATCAGTATCTTCAGCCAGGATGACGCTTCCGTCAGCTCCAGGATAAAAAAAGCCGAAGCAGTGGTGATCTTCACCAACAAGGTGTCCCATCAGGCTCGCCACCGGGCGGTGAATACCGCTAAAAAAGAAGGGGTGCCGGTGTTCATGCACCACTCCTGCGGGGTGTGCAGCCTGCGGGAATGCCTGAACTGCCTTGAGATCATCGGACGGCAGAAAGAATCTGCCAACAACAAAGGAGGATACAAATGAAACGGATCAAACTGGCAGTAGGAAGTATTGCGGCTGTGGCAGCTCTGGCATTCGGCATTGCAGGCACCGCCACCGCCAACAAGGTTGAAGCCCCTGCAAAAATCGTGGTGTCCGACGCCAAGACCACCCACCACCTGAACCTGTACGTGGCCCAGGAGCTGGGACTGTTCAAGAAGCGCAATCTGGATGTCTCCATCGTTGACGCCAAGGAGCTGGCCGCTGCCCGCGACGCAGTGGTGTCCGGACGGGCCGACGTCTTCTGGTCCTGCCCCACCGTGGCCATTGCCGCCGTGGCCAACGGCGCGCCGATCAAGGTGATCTCCCAGGTAAAAACCCCCTGCACCTCGGTGCTGGTGGTCAGAAAAGACTCCCCCATCAAGACTTGGAAAGACCTGAAAGGCAAGCATATCGCCGGTATCTCCCCCACCTGCGAGGCGGTGATCGCCTATGAGAAAAAGGCCCGTGAGAACGGCGGGGAATACATCCTTGAAAAACTGGCCGGTGGTCCGGCCATTGCCGCCCTGGAAGCCGGCAAGGTTGACGGCGCCATTCTGGAAGAGCCCCACGTCAGCATTGCTGAATTGAAAGGCTTCAAAGTGGTGTTGCGTGACGCCGCGTCGGAAGTGCCCTGCCGCACCATCAATGCCCGCACCGGCTATCTGAAAGAGAACTCCGCTGCCCTGAAGCGGTTCATCGAAGCCATTGGCGAGGCAAACGCCATCATCCTCAAAAACCCCAACTCAAAGCAGGTGGTGGACATTGCCGTCAAGTACACCGGCGCCCCTGCCGACGCCATCAAGCACGGCAATGGCCGCCTGAAGTTCACCACCGTGATCCAGGAAAAGGGTCTTGATGCACTGGCGGCCGAGCTGGTGGCCCTGAAAAACATCAAGGAAAAGCCGGGCGACAAACTGTATGCCCTCGAATTCAAGGGAATCACCTGGGGCAAGTAACGACAGCAGGCAATAGAATGCGGATCAGGCCTGATCTGATCCGCGTTCTGTGCATATTTTCAGAAGGTACCCGTGCCAATGAAAAGACCTATTCTCACAGTACTGTCTCTGGCCTTATCCCTGCTGCTCATCGCCTGCCAGGACCGCACACCGACACAACCGGCGGTACCCCAGGTTGCGCCGATCAAAGTGGGTATCAGCCCCAACCCGTTGCTGGGGCCGCTCTACGCTGCCCAGGGCAAGGATGCGGCCTGGACCGCCCGGCGTTTCAACACCAGCGGTGACATCGGCTATGCCCTGCTGGCCGGTGAGATCGACGCCGGATTTGTGGAGACCCACAAGGCGCTGAAACTGCTGAAGGCGCCGGGGGGCGAGACCCTGAAGATCGCCGGATCAATCCAGTTTCCCTACGGCGCCACGGTGGTGGTGCGGAAAGGCCTGAAGCTGCGTCTGCGTGAACTGGCCGGACTGCGGCTGGCTGCCCTGGATGAGCACTGCGAAGTGAAGGAGCAGTTTGAGCGGGATGCGGTCAAAAACGGTCTGACCCCCAAGAAACTGCGCTACCGGTACATGCCGTTCAGCGACATGCTGCCTGCGCTGGAGGCGAAATCCATTGACGCCATTGTGATCAAGGGGGCCTATGCCGTGCTGGCGGAACGGGCCGGTCACACCATCCTCTACCAGAAGTGGGATATGGCTGCCAACGGCGATGACTGCTGCCCGCCTGCCATCGCCCAGACCGAATACTTTCTGGTGCTGCGCGCACAGTCCGCGGAAAAGGTCAAACCGTTGCTTTCCGCCCTGAAAACAACCGCCGACCTGCCGCCAAGCGCCATCCGCACGGCCACGGTCCAGCAGCTCGCCTATCCCGCTGATGCGCTGGAACAGTACCCGACACCGACCTTTGCCCTGCTGAACGACGAGCAGGTAAAACTGCTGGGAGAAGCACGATGCCTGCTGACACGCTGATCACCAACCAATTCAGACTACGCTGGTGGAACATCGCCTTCCGTGAACTGGGCGCGTTCCTGCGCGGTTCCTTTGGCAGCATCGTTTCCCGCGAGTTCCTGACCGTGCTGATCCCGCTGTTAATCCTCTGGGAACTGCTGCCCCGGCTGGGGGTGGTGCCGGAAACACTGGTGCCCACCCCCAGCAAAACCGCCATTACCTTCAAGGAAATGGCGCTGAATCTGAACCTGCTGTTCCACCTGAAGGCCAGCGCCATCCGCTTCGGACTGGGCTTTGCCATTGCGCTGATCACCGCCTTTCCCATCGGCGTGCTGATGGGCTGGAACCTGTTCATCCGCAAGCATGTTCTGCCGCTGTTTCAGATTCTGGCGCCGGTGCCGCCCCCGGCCTGGGTACCGATCACCATCATCCTGCTGGGGGTGGGGCTGCCGATGCAGGTATTCCTGATCTTCCTGGGGGTCTTCTATCCGATCCTGTTCAACACCTACCAGGGGATCAAGGAGACCGACCCACGCTATCTGGCCTCGGCCCGAGTCTTCGGGGCCAGCGAGTTCACCCTGATCACCAGGGTCTACATCTGGCACGCCCTGGGCTCGGTGATCATGGGGATCAAGATCGGCATCGCCCTGGGGTTGATCATGCTGGTTATTGCCGAGATGTACGGCGGCAACTCCGGCATCGGCTTCCTGCTGCTGGAGGCCAAGGAGTTCTTCCAGATCGACCGGATGGTGGTCTGCATGGTGATTCTGGGCTTTATCGGCTGGTTTTTGATCGAAGTAATGAAATACATAGAGTTAAAGCTGGCTGTCTGGCGGATCGGCAGGTAAGGGATGATTGAAGCGCGACGCATATCCAAATTCATATCCGTGGTCAACGACGACCGCAGCGCCGAGGGGTTCACGGTGCTTAACTCCGTGTCGCTCACCATTGAGAGCGGCTCCTTTGTCTCGCTCCTGGGTCCATCCGGCTGCGGCAAATCAACCTTTCTGGAGATTCTGGCAGGCCTGCAGGCCCCCAGCGACGGCCAGGTCTGGATCAACGGCAAGCTGGTGCTGGAGCCGCTGCCCGCCACCCGCAAAGAGATGGAGGAGTACCGCAGGAAGTACCGTTTCCTCTCCCCCATCGCCAACAGCCTGTTCCGGGACAACCCCAAGCACGATATCGCCATGATCTTTCAGGATTACGCCGTCTTCCCCTGGATGACCGCCCGTCAGAACGTGCTCTTTACCCTGAAACTGCGCGGCGTGCCCAAGGCTGAGCGGGAAGGCGCCGCGGCCCACTACCTGCGCCTGGTGGGGCTGGCCGGGTCCGAGAACAAGTACCCATCCCAGCTTTCCGGCGGCATGCGCCAGCGGCTGGCCCTGGCCCGAGCGCTGTCCGTAGAGCCGCAGGTGATCCTGATGGATGAGCCGTTCGCCGCTGTGGATGCCCTCACCCGCGAGCGGCTGCAGGAAGACCTGCTGCGGCTCTGGCAGGAAACGAAAAAGACCATTGTGCTGGTCACCCATGATGTGGATGAGGCGGTCTATCTTTCCGATGAGGTGGTGGTCTTCGCCCCCCTGCCCGGCTCCATCCGCAACCGGGTCACCATCGACATCCCACGTCCCCGGCGGCGGTCATCGCCTGAACTGAAGCAGTTCACGGAGCGGCTGCTGGCCATGTACAAGTTCGACACCATCCATGAAACGGATTACGTGATTTAGCCGGTTGTTGAAAACGAAGTTTCAGCGCAGCTAAAAACGGCCATCTCGCCGCCGTCCTCGAAAACCGCTTTGTGCAGCGTAGCGCTGCTACGCTTCCGCAGGGTTTTCTCCGGTGGCGACGATCTGACCATTTTTGAACAACCGGCGTTTTCAGTAGTCTGTTACTTAAATGCTCAAGGAGTGAGGATCATGTCAGAGGCAACCTTCCGTAACACCATCTACGATGACATCACCGGCGCCATCGGCCGTACTCCTCTGGTACGATTGCGCCGTCTGACCGAAGGCCTGCCCGCACAGGTAGTAGCCAAGGTGGAATCCTTCAACCCCTTAAACAGTGTCAAGTGCCGTATCGGCGCGGCCATGATCGAAGCGGCGGAACGGGACGGCAAACTGAAGCCCGGCATGACCGTCATCGAACCCACCTCCGGCAACACCGGCATCGGCTTGGCCTTTGCCTGCCGGGCCAAGGGTTACCGGCTGGTGATCACCATGCCGGAGACCATGTCCATCGAGCGGCGCAAACTGATGCAGATGCTGGGAGCCGAACTGGTACTTACCCCCGGACCAGACGGCATGACCGGCTCCATCAACAAGGCAAAGGAACTGGCCCGGGCCATCCCCGGCAGCTTCATTCCGCTGCAATTCGAGAACCCGGCAAACCCCCAGGTACACCGGGAAACCACCGCCGAAGAGATCTGGGCCGACACCAGTGGCCATGTGGACATCCTGGTGGCAGGGGTTGGCACCGGAGGCACCATCACCGGCACCGGCGAGGTGTTGAAGGCCCGCAAGCCTGAATTCAAGGCCATCGCCGTGGAACCGGAGGCATCGCCGGTACTGTCCGGCGGCAGACCGGGACCGCACCGCATCCAGGGGATCGGCGCCGGATTCGTGCCGGCCATCCTGAATCGCAAGATCATTGATGAAGTGGTGCAGGTAACCAACGAAGCGGCCTTTGAGACTGCCCGGCGGGTGGCGCTGGAGGAAGGGGTTCTTTGCGGTATTTCATCAGGCGCTGCGGTCTGGGCTGCATTGCAGGTGGCTGCCCGGCAGGAGAACGCCGGTAAGCTGATTGTGGTGATCCTGCCCGATTCGGGAGAGCGCTACATCACCACCCAGTTGTCGGAGCAGGGGGAGTAACAAGAGCCGGTATCGCGTACGGATGCGATACCGGCTCCGGTGAAACATAAACTGCTGCCGCCGCTCTGTCGCTATTTCGCTATCGGCAGTCCATCCGCCTTCCAGTCGGCAAATATCATCTGGGCGATGTTCGGGTAGGCCAGCTTTTGCAGCTTGCGATAGGCATTGTAGCTGCTGCTCCCCGAGTTGCAATACACAATGATCTGCTTTGCCTTGTCCAGAACACCGGACCCTGCGGCAAAGGTCTCGACCGGAATGTTGATCGCGCCCGGCACGTGGCCTTCGGCAAACTGCTTGGCATCGCGGACATCGACGACGGTTACGGTTGCAGGTGCGGCATCAAGCAGCGCTTTCACCGCAGCAGGTTTAAGCATGCTGGTCTTGACTGACTTGTCGTAATCCGGCCCGGTGTACATGGGATACCCTTTTTCTTCCCAGACCGGCATCCCTTCGGCATAGATCGAAATATCCTTGTACCCCGCCGAACGGGCAATCAGGGCTGCCTTGCCACTTTTGCCGCATTTGACACCGTTACAGTAGAATACAAGCCGGGCATCTTTGGGCACTTTCAGCAGCGATGCGTCTTTTTCCAGCTCCGTCACGGGAAGGCTGATCGCCGTCACGATATGCGCTTCCCGGTATTCCACCGATGTGCGCGCATCTATCAGCGTCAGGCCGGCAGCCTTACTGTCCAGTTGAGCCTTGAGCTGCTCGCTGCTTATGACCGGAAAACCATCTTTGGCCTTTTCAGCGGCCTGGCAGACAGCGCCCACCCCCAAAACTGTCAGCAGCACGAACAACTTACATAATGTTTTCATAGGTACCTCCCTGGTTTTTGCGGGTAATCCTACAGGCTGAAGCAGCGCCTGTCAAATTGGTACTATCTATTTTAAAGATAGAATCAATCTACTTTATCGATTGCACACCTTAATGAATATATTAACAATAGAAATTATATTTTTCGATTGACAGTCGCTGAGCGGTGCGCTACCGTATCCGCAAATATTAAGAACAGATGACTGACCAGATAAACTGGAGGTCAAGGAACGAGCGCCCCACGCTCCACCTTGACCTCCTTTTTTTGTTTCACGACACAGGGAGCTGAACATGTCAGACAAGAACAAGCTTTCCATCATCGCCATGAGCGGTGATTTCGATAAAACCATTGCCGTATTCACCCTGGCTTCCGGCGCTGCCGCAGTCAACTACGAGGTGAACATCTTCTTCACCTTTTGGGGATTGAACAGCATCAAGAAAGAGACCGGCCGCCACTTTCTCGGCCAGGGGGTCATGGCCCGTTTCTTCAACTTCCTGCTGGGAGGAAGAAAAAACCTGCCGCTCAGCCGTCTCAACTTCGGAGGAGTAAGCCCGCTGCTGATGACCGGCATGATGCGGGACAAGAATGTAGCCACCCTGGAGGAGCTGTTTGAGGCGTCCAAGGCGCTGGGGGTCAACTTCTACGCCTGCGAGATGGCCATGCACGTGCTGGGACTTACCAAAGACGATTTCATACCGGAGGTGAAGGACGTGCTGGGTGTCGCTTCCTTCCTGGAACTTTCGAAAGGAGGTCAGACACTGTTCATATGACCACATTCAATCTGGATATCACCGGGGAACGCTGCCCCATGACCTTTGTCAAGGCCAAGCTGCTCCTGGAAAAACTGGCGCCGGGCGATACCGCCGAGATCCTGCTGAAAAGCGGCGAACCGCTGGACAACGTGCCCCGTACCGCCACCGAGCAGGGGTACGTCGTGGTGGAGACACTGCACGTCCGTGACGACATTCACAAGGTTATCATCAGAAAGCCGTAATACCGACCATTTACCACTTCAAAGGAGAACGATCCATGGCCGACAACCTCATTCAACGCAGTGTCACCACCTCGGTGGCCAGGAACCTGGCCAATACCACCAAGACCCCGCCCCAGCTGGCCTCCATCACGCCGCGCCACCTGCTCAGCCTGCTGCCGTGGGTCCACGTGGAGGGGGGCACCTACCGGGTGAACCGCACCAAGGTGGAACTGCCACGGGCCGAGCGGGTGGAATTCACCCTGGTTGACGGCGTGGCCGGCTTCCAGCCCCTGGCCCTGCGCAGCATCCCCCTCTTTGCCAAGCTGTCCGATGCCATTCTGAAAAAGATCGCCGACAGCTTCAAAACCGAGACCGTGACCCTGGGGAACACCCTGGTGGCGGAAGGGAAAGACCGCAACAAGTTCTTCGTCATCGCACAAGGACAGGTGGAAGTCTTAAGCAAGGGAGTCCACGGCAGCGACCTGCGGATCGCGCTTTTAACCGAAGGTGAATATTTCGGCGAGGCGGACCTGGTGTCGGACAAACCGTCCGAGGTGACCATCCGCACCATCAATCCCTGCGTGCTGTTGACCCTTTCCCGCACCGACCTGGACGGGCTGCTGAACGACACGCCGGTGCTGAAGCAGGAGTTCACCAAGGCGGTGGAGGAACACCTGGAACTGCTGGCCACAGTGAACAAGTACGGCGAACGCAACATTGACCTGGTGTCCGGCCTGGCGGAAAACGTGATTATCCCCGAGACCTTCGTGGACTACTCCGAATCCCCCCGCGAGTATTCCCTGTCCGCGGTGCAGACCGTGGTGCGGGTCCACACCCGGGTCTCGGACCTGTACAACAACCCCTACAACCAGCTGGAAGAACAGTTGCGGCTGACCATCGAGGGGATCAAGGAACGCCAGGAGTGGGAGCTGATCAACAACAAGAGCTTCGGCCTGTTGCACTCGGTGCACCCTTCCCACCGGATCAGCGCCCGGTACGGCGCCCCCACCCCGGACGATCTGGACGAACTGCTGGCCCTGGTTTGGAAAAAGCCCAGCTTCTTCCTGGCCCACCCCAAGGCCATTGCCGCCTTCGAGCGGGAGTGCACCTGGCGCGGCGTCCCGCCCAACACCACCACGGTGTTCGGCACCCCGGTGATCCTCTGGCGCGGCGTGCCGCTGATCCCCACGGACAAGCTGGAGGTAAAGAGCCGCTACGCCTTCAACCAGTGGCTGGGTACCACCAACATCCTGCTGCTCAGGGTGGGCGAGGAGGAACAAGGGGTGGTGGGCCTGCACCAGCAGGGGATTCCGGGGGAAATCTCCCCCAGCCTGTCGGCCCGGCTGATGGGGCTGGACAACCTGGGGGTGGCTTCGTACCTGTTGTCCCTCTACTTCTCCGCCGCCGTGCTGACCGACGACGCCATCGGCGTGCTGGAGAACGTGGAGGTGGGCTACTACCACCATTATGAACACAGCGTTCCGGTGGCATATAACTCCGGTGCCGGGATATAGCCGGTTATTGAAAAACAGCCATCTCGCCGCCGTCCTCGACAGCCCGCTTGTGCGGCGTAGCGTTGCTACGCCTCCGCGGGGTTGTCTGCGGGTGCGACGATCTGACTATTTTTGAACAACCTCATTTTATACCCGAGTAAGGGGATATCTCATGTCAGACATTACTCCTGACCTGGTGGCACAGGTTGCCACCAGGCTCTATAACGAAATCCCCGGCTCACAGCCGCTTGTTGCCACGATTCCCGATTCCGGCGACAGTGCCCGTGAACTGCTGGCGCGGGCACAGCAGGAGCGCCCCTCGCCCCCTGCTGTTCGCAGCGGTCTCGACACCCTTTCCGGCAGCGACACCGGCCTTGAGCTGGTCTCCCGGGCCTTTGAGGCCATTCGATCCTCCTCCGGGCCGGTCAGCGCCGTAACCTCGGCTACAGCCGCCGCTGTTCCGCCGGAGGCGCTTCCCCTGTCCCACCACGCCGACAGCCTGGTGCACCAGCAGACCTATCGCAGCGCCGCCGACAGCCATGGCGACCTGAAAGGATTTGTCAGAAACATCCAGTCCTGCCGGCACGACCTGTGGCACGGCAACGGCAGCCACGGTTCGTTTGCCGACCCCTTCGCCCATCTGCTGGCCGCCAGCCTGCCCAAACAGAGCAAGCTGGCCGGCGTCCCGTCCTTCAATGTGGCCGCCATCCGCCGGGATTTTCCGATCCTGCAGCAGAAGGTGCACGGCCTGCCGCTGGTCTGGTTCGACAACGCCGCCACCACCCAGAAACCGCGCCAGGTCATCGATGGCCTGAAGCGGTTCTACGAGGAGGACAACTCCAATATCCACCGGGGCGCCCACACCCTGGCGGCCCGGGCCACCGACGCCTTCGAGGGAGCCCGCGACAAGATTCGCGACTACCTGAACGCCGGCTCCAGCGAGGAGATCGTCTTCGTGCGGGGCACCACCGAGGGGATCAACCTGGTGGCCCATACCTACGGCCAGCGGTTCCTCCAGCCGGGGGACGAGATCCTGCTGTCGGAACTGGAGCACCATGCCAACATCGTTCCCTGGCAGCTCGTGGCCAGGGAGCGGGGGGCACTGCTCAAGGTGATACCGGTGAACGATCGGGGGGAGATCAAACTGGAGGAGTACCGGCGCCTGCTCACACCCCGCACCCGGATCGTGGGGCTGGCCCATGCCAACAACAGTCTCGGTACCGTGCTGCCCATCGCCGAGATGACCCACCTGGCCAAGCGCAACGGCTCCCACGTGCTGATCGACGGCGCCCAGTCGGTTGCCCATCTGCCGGTGGATGTGCAGGCACTGGGGGTGGATTTCTTCGTCTTCTCCGGCCACAAGATCTTCGGCCCCACCGGCATCGGCGCGGTCTACATCCGCCGGGAGCTGCTGGAGGAACTGCCCCCCTGGCAGGGGGGCGGCAACATGATCAAGGATGTCACCTTCGAGGAAACCAGCTACAGCGAACCGCCGGCCAGATTCGAGGCCGGAACCCCCAACGTGGCCGATGCCTACGGCCTGGGGCTGGCCCTGGACTATGTCACCCGCATCGGCCTGGGAAACATCGCGGCCCACGAACACCGGCTGCTCGAATACGCCACAGAGAAGCTGCTCGGCGTGAACGGCCTGACCCTGGTGGGCACGGCCCGGGACAAGGTGGCGGTCACCTCCTTTGTGCTGAAGGATACACCGGTGCCGGAGGTGGGAAAATATCTCGATCAACAAGGCATCGCGGTCAGAGCCGGGCACCACTGCGCCCAGCCGTCCTTGCGGCGGTTCGGGCTGGAGGCCACCGTGCGTCCCTCGTATTCGTTCTACAACACCTTCGAGGAGATCGACCGCTTGGTGGCGGCCTTGAAACAGTTTCGCTGAGGGAGGCTCCCATGAGCGTATCGTCACTTTTCAAGTCGGATACCGACCTGCTGCACGGCTCGCGGCACCGCACCACTCCCGTCACGCGGGAAAAGCCCGACCCGGTCTGGACCAGACTGCGCCAGGATGTCTTCGTCACCGCCAAGTCGGAGCCGATACTGGCCGGTTACCTGCACGACACCGTGCTCAAGCACGAGACCCTGGAGGGCTCCATCTCCTATTTCCTGGCCGGTAAGCTGGCCTCCCCCTACCTGACCGCCACCTCGATCCGGGACATCTTCTACGAAGCGCTCACGGCCGACGGCAGCATCCGGGAGGCGATCCGCCGCGACCTTTCCGCCGTGGTGGAACGGGACCCGGCGGCCCGTAGCCTGGCGCTGCCGTTTTTGAATTTCAAGGGCTTCCAGGCGCTCCAGTCCTACCGGGTGGCTCACTGGCTCTGGCACCAGGAGCGCAAGTCCCTGGCCCTGTACCTGCAAAGCCGCATATCCGAAGCCTTTGATGTCGACATCCACCCGGCGGCCCGCATCGGCAAGGGAATTCTGATCGACCACGGCACCAGCGTGGTGATCGGCGAAACCGCCGTCGTGGGGGATGACGTCTCCATGCTGCACGAGGTAACCCTGGGGGGCACCGGCAAGGAGTCGGGGGACCGCCATCCCAAGGTGGGCAACGGTGTGCTGCTCGGCGCCGGCGCCAAGATTCTGGGGAACATCAAAATCGGTGACGGCTCCAAAATTGCCGCCGGCAGCGTGGTGCTGAACGAGGTGCCGCCCCACTCCACCGTGGCCGGCATACCGGCACGGGTGGTGGGCAAACCGAAATCCGCTGAACCTGGCCGCCAGATGGATCAGTATGTGGAGTTCGATTATTGTATCTGACGCAGGACACGCCGACAGGTGCAAGGAGTGCTCATGAAGAACCCATAACGGCGAGGTACGGCAATGAAGATGCACGATTCCCGCAGCTCAAACCACCACCGGCCACCGCTTCCCCGCAACTGGAAAACGGTGATGCAGTCACGGACGATCACCATCAGGAAGCGGACCGAACTGGAGCTGCTCACCGCACTGGAAGCGGCGGAACAGGCGCTGCGCCACAAAATGGATTTTTTCACCACTATCGTTCATGAAATCAGGAACCCGTTAAACGGCATCCTGCCGCTGATCGAAATGCTGCGCTCCGGCCAGTACGAGAGCGACCGCGAGCAGTTCCTGGAATACATGGAAAACTCGGCACGGATGATCCAGGCCCTTTTGAACGAATTACTGGACCTCTCCCGTATCGAGGCGGGCAGGCTCGACCTGTACCAGTCCGCCTTTTCACCGGCACAGGTGGTGAAGGAGGCCATCGGCACCCAGGCGGGCAGCCTGCTGGCCAAGGGGCTCACCCTGGCCACCGAGATCGCCCCCTCGGTTCCGGCCTGGCTGGAGGGAGACCCGTTCCGCCTGAAGCAGGTGCTGGTTAATCTGCTGGGTAATGCCATCAAGTTCACCGACCGCGGTACCATAACGGTTTTCGTGGCGGTCCAGCAGGAGCAGCCGGGGCACGTCACCCTGCACTTCAGCATCCGGGACACCGGCATCGGCATTCCCCCTGACGTGCTTGATCGCCTCTTCCGGACATTTGCCCAGGGAGACGCCGCCGTGGCCCGGACATTCGGCGGCAGCGGCCTGGGGCTGGCCATCTGCCGCAAACTGGCCGAACTGATGGGGGGCAGGGTCTGGGCGGAAAGCAGCCCCGGCCAGGGAAGCACCTTCCACCTGCTGTTGCCGTTTTACCAGGTTGTACCTGAGGAATACTCCATCTGAACTGCAGTTTCCTCATGCGCCGTAAAACCTGACTGCACTATTTCGGGCAGCAACGGGAAGCACTTTGCGGCAACGCCAATTTCCCGTATGGTATACCGGCAACGGCACCAGCAAACACCGGAACCAGGGAGACGGATACCATGCCTACCACGACATCATCGGATTACCATGACGGAAACAAAGCGGGCGGACGCTGGCTGCGGGCTCTCCTGCTGCTGGCCGCCCTGACGGGTCTGGCGGTCTCGATCTTTATCGTCATTGAGGAGTTCTGCCTGGTAAAGGCGTGCCGGGATACGGCTGCCTTCAGTTTTTTCGGGCTGAACATGGGGATCCTCGGCATCCTCTATTTCTGCGCAGTTACCGCCTTGTTGCTGCTGCGTAGCCGCTGGAGCCGGCTCGATCAGCTGCTGACCGCTGCGGTCTTTAGCGGTGTTGGCGGAGAGATCCGCCTGATCTGGATACAAAAGTACGTCATCGGCAGCTGGTGTCCCCTCTGCGTCACCGTCGGCATCTCCCTGGGAACGGTTGCCGCACTGCTGATCGCCGAACGACTGCTGAGCACCCCCGCCACAGACGGCAGACCGGGGTTTTCCGTCCGTTGGCTGTTCATGGTTCTTGCCCTGCTGGCAATCGGCCTGGCCGTTGCCACCGCCGGGGTACGGGAATTTACCTATTCGTAATCATGTGAAGGAGAAGCGGCATGACCGTCACCATTAACGGCAAGACAGCCTCCCTGCCCGACAATCCGCAGCGCACCGTGGAATCCCTGCTGGAAGAGCTGGATGTTTCCCAGCGCCTGTATGTCACCGTGGAGTTGAACGGCGACATTCTGGAGCGGGACGCATTTACCGCTACCCCGGTGGCCGATGGTGACGTGATTGAATTTCTCTACTTCATGGGAGGTGGAGCCCCATGACCGACGAGCAGATCGAGCGGTACTCACGCCATATCATCCTGAAGGAGGTGGGGGGCACGGGGCAGCGCAAGCTGCTTGACGGCCGGGTGCTGATCATCGGCGCCGGTGGCCTGGGGGCCCCCATCGCCCTCTACCTGGCGGCGGCAGGGGTCGGCACCATCGGCATTGCCGATGCCGACGACGTTGACCTCTCCAACCTGCAACGCCAGGTGATCCATTTCACCCCCGACATCGGCACCCCCAAGGTGGAGTCGGCCCGCCGGAAGATGCAGGCCATCAACCCCGACGTCACGGTCGTCACCTACAAGGAATGGATCAGTGCCGCCAACATCGCCGCCATTATTGCGGAGTACGATTTCGTCATCGACGGCACGGACAATTTTGCCGCCAAGTTTCTGATCAACGACGCCTGTGTACTGGCCGGAAAACCGTACTCCCACGGCGGCATTTTGCAATTCGACGGCCAGACCATCACCGTACAACCGGGTGAATCTGCCTGCTACCGCTGCATCTTCCCTGAACCGCCGCCAAAGGACGCCATCCCCACCTGCTCCCGGGCCGGGGTGATCGGGGTCCTGCCCGGCGTCGTCGGTACCATCCAGGCCACCGAGGCGATCAAGTTCCTGCTGGGCACGGGGGAATTGCTCACCAACCGGCTGCTGACCTACAGCGCCCTGCGGATGAAATTTCGCGAAGTGCCCCTGAAACGTTCGCCCACCTGCCCGGTCTGCGGCGACCACCCGGTCATCACCGAACTGCGGGACGAACTGGACGCCCTGACCGTCTGCGACCTGGAGACCCGCTGACCATGCTGCGCATCCCGGCCGTGATCCACGACGAACTGATCAGCCGCGCCCGCGAGGGGGCTCCTCTGGAGGTCTGCGGCATTCTGGGCGGAAGCGATGCCACGGTGTCGCTCCACTACCCGATGACCAATACCGATGCCAGCAACGAGCATTTCACGATGGACCCGAAGGAGCAGTTTGCGGTGGTCAAGGACCTGCGCGCCAAGGGGCAGACCATGCTGGCCATCTACCACTCCCACCCGGAAACCCCTGCCCGCCCCTCGGAAGAGGATATCCGGCTGGCCCTGACCCCGGATGTCTCCTACGTGATCATCTCCCTTGCCGATGCCGGGACTCCGGATCTGAAGTCGTTCCGCATCACCGCCGGAATCGTGCAGCCCGAGCCGATCAACATAATTAAATATCAATTCGATAGATATTATAAAATTAATTCTTGACAAATACGCTTTGGCTCCGCTAGTGTCGCTAACACTTGCTGCGAAATAAACCGGAAAGGAGCCATTGCGTGAGCACCACCATAGACTTGCGCGGCGTCAGTTGTCCCACCAATTTCGTCAGAGCCAAGCTGGCCCTGGAAGACCTGCCGGGGCACGAAGCGGAGGTACTGCTGCTGGATGACGGGGAAGCGGTCAGGAACGTTCCCCTCAGCCTCGAAGCTGAAGGGCACCGCCTGATCGGCCTGAAGCAAAGCAACGAGGGACACTATATTCTGGAGCTGAAAAAAGCCGGCCACTGACGTCCATATTTTTTTCACCACTAAATCTACCATAACTACAGACAAAGGAGAAAAACTGATGTTCAAAAAACGCGTAACAACCGCCATCGCCACTCTGGCCCTGAGCCTGCTCACCGCAACAGCAGCCCTGGCCGCCAACATCAACCTGCTGAACGTTTCCTACGACCCAACCCGGGAACTGTACGCCGACTTCAACACCGCTTTTGCCGCGTACTGGAAGCAGAAAACCGGCGATACCGTCACCATCAAGCAGTCCCACGGCGGCTCCGGCAAGCAGGCCCGCTCGGTCATCGACGGCCTGGAAGCCGATGTGGTCACCCTGGCCCTGGCCTACGACATCGATGCCATTGCCGAAAAAGGGTTGATCAAGCCGGGCTGGCAGAAGGAGCTGCCCCATAACAGTGCCCCCTACACCTCCACCATCGTCTTCCTGGTGCGCAAGGGGAACCCCAAGAAGATCAAGAACTGGGACGATCTGATCAAACCGGGGGTCGCGGTAATCACCCCCAACCCCAAGACGTCCGGCGGCGCCCGCTGGAACTACCTGGCAGCCTGGGCCTTTGCCCTGCATCAGCCCGGCGGCACCGAAGCCAAGGCCAGGGAGTTCGTGAGCAGGCTGTTCAAGAACGTGCCGGTGCTTGACTCCGGCGCGCGCGGCTCCACCAACACCTTTGTCCAGCGCGGCCTGGGCGATGTGCTGCTGGCTTGGGAAAACGAGGCGTTCCTGGCCATCAACGAGTTGGGACCGGACAAGTTTGAAATCGTCACCCCCTCCGAGAGCATCCTGGCCGAGCCGCCGGTGACCGTGATCGACAGGGTGGCGGACAAACGGGGTACGCGGAACGTGGCCGAAGCATATCTGAACTATCTCTACAGCGACGAGGGGCAGAAAATCGCCGCCAAGCACTACTACCGTCCCATCAGCAAGAAGGTCCCCACCAAACTGGCCAAAGTGAAGCTGTACACCATCGACCAAGCCTTCGGCGGCTGGCAAAAGGCCCAGAAAGTCCATTTCAGCGACGGCGGCACGTTTGACCAAATCTACGCTGCAAGGAAATAACCGCCTGACGGGGCGGCTCCGGTCGCTCCGTCTACACCTTCACCTGACAGCAGGGTAAAAACGGCATAAAAAAAAGGGGACAGCATAACGCTATCCCCTTGATTTCTTTGGCGGGCGGTATTGGATTCGAACCAACGACCTTTGGCTTCGGAGGCCAACACTCTATCCAACTGAGCTAACCGCCCGTGAACGGTAACTATCGCATACAATCATCCGACAACTCAAGCAAAAAATCTGTTCATTCCGTCCCTGCTTTGCTACTATCCGGGAAATCATGAGGACAATCGGACTGACAGGGGGTATCGCCACCGGCAAGAGCACGGTGGCGGAACTGCTGGCCCAACGGGGCGCTGTAGTGATCGACGCCGACCAGCTGTCCCGCGACGCGGTGGCGCCGGGCACTCCCCTGTTGCAGCGGATCGCTGCGTTGTTCGGCGCTGACGCGCTGCAGGCCGACGGTTCCCTGGACCGTCAGGCGGTGCGGGAGCTGATCTTCAGAGACCCGGAGCGGCGCAAACAGCTGGAGGCGCTGCTGCATCCGGCCATCCGGGAGTTGTCCCTGCGCCGGCTGGAGGAGGCCCGCCAGAGCGGGGCAGCAGTGGCGGTCTACATGGCACCGTTGCTGATCGAGGCCGGCGCCGCGGATCGGGTGGATGAAATCTGGGTGGTGACGGTCCGGCCCGAGGTGCAGCTGGAACGCCTGATGACACGGGACGGCTGTGACCGGCAGCAGGCGGAGCGGATCGTGGCGGCGCAGATGCCGCTGGCGGAAAAGGAAAAGTACGGGGTCGTGGTGATCGACAACAGCGGTAGTCCCGAAGAAACGGCCCGGCAGGTGGAGGAGGCATGGCAGCGGAGGATCGGCCCATGACGGAACAACGCAAGATTATCCGCCGTACTCCGGCCACACCGCCACCGGCGCGGCAGCAGCTCCGGCTGTTCGCCACCGTCCCCCTGGGGGCAGAAGAGCTGACCGCAACGGAGCTGACCGGACTGGGAGCCGCCGATGTCGCGCCGGTACGGGGCGGCGTCGCGTTCAACGGCGACCGCGCCCTGCTTTACCGCAGCCTGCTGCAGGTGCGCACCGCCAGCCGGATACTTGTTCATTTGGGGAACTTTCCCTGCACATCGCCGCAGGAACTGTACGACGGCGTCCGGTCGCTCCCCTGGAACGAACTGCTCACCCCGGCCATGACCCTGGCGGTGGATTGTACCCTGCGGGATTCCACCATAACCCATTCCCACTTCGCTGCCCTCAAGGCCAAGGATGCCATCGTGGACCTGCTGCGGGAACAGTGCGGCAGCCGTCCCAGCATCGACACGAAAAATCCCGACCTTCGGGTCAATCTTCATATTGCCAAAAACCAGGCCACGGTGTCGCTGGACGCCTGCGGCGAGCCGCTGGACCGGCGGGGGTGGCGCCTGGACCGCAACGCCGCTCCCCTGCGGGAAACCCTGGCGGCAGCCATCATGCTGCACACCGGCTGGGATGGCACGGTACCGCTCCTGGACCCGATGTGCGGTTCCGGCACCCTGTTGCTGGAAGGGGCGGCCATCGCCCTGCGACAGCCGGCCGGTGCGGGACGGGAGTTCGGCCTGATGCGCTGGCGCGATTTCGACCAGCGGCTCTGGGAAGAAGTGCTGCGGCAGGAGCAGGCCGTTGCCGGCGAGTCCCTGGCGGTGCCGGTGCTGGGCTACGACCGCGACCCGAAGGCGATCATCGCCTGCCGCGAGAACGCCCGCCGGGCCGGGTTGTCCTACCAGGTCGCCTTTGACCGCAAGCCGTTCGAGGAGGCCGAACCCTGCGGCCACCAGGGAGTGCTGGTCATGAATCCCCCCTACGGTGTGCGGATGGGAGAGCGGGCCGAGCTGGAGGCACTCTACCGTAAGATCGGCGAGGTCTTCAAGCGCCGCTTCAGCGGCTGGACCGCCTATCTGCTGGCCGGCGACCTGGAACTGGCCAGACTGGTGGGGCTGAAGCCGTCCCGCCGCTTTGTGCTGTTCAACGGTCCCCTGGAGTGCCGCCTGCTCAAGTACGAACTATATTGATTCCTCGCTGAGGCCGTAGCGTTTCATCTTGCGCCAGAGGGTGGTCTTGTTGATCCCCAGCAGCGCGGCCGCCTCCAGTTTTCTTCCCCCGCAGCTCCGCAGCACCCTGACGATATGCTCCCGTTCCGCCGCGTCCATGCTGACCGGCGGTTCCTCCCGGGGACCGGCCTGTTGACGGCTGCCGCCCACCAGCAGGCTGGCCGGGGTCAACTCGCAGCCGGTTTCCAGAATCATGGCCCGCTCGATGATGTTCTCCAGTTCGCGCACGTTGCCGGGATAGTCGTACTGCTGCAGGTAACGCAGTCCCTCCGGCGCAATGCCGCGGATACGGGGATTGATCTCCCGGTGACCGGCCAGAAAATGCCCGGCCAGCAGCTCGATATCCTCGGGCCGCTCCCTGAGCGGCGGCACCTGCAGGGTGACCACACTCAGGCGGTAGAACAGGTCGCTGCGAAAAGTGCCGTTGCGGGCCTCTTCCTCCAGGTCCTGGTTGGTGGCGGCGATGATCCGGCTGTCCACCGCCACCGGCAGTCCGCCCCCCACCCGCTGCACTGCCCGCTCCTGCAGCACCCGCAGCAGCCTGACCTGAAAGGCGTTGCCGGTGGTGCCGATCTCGTCCAGAAACAGGGTGCCGCGGCTGGCCAGCTCGAAATACCCGATCCGCCGGCTATGGGCGCCGGTAAAGGCCCCCTTTTCGTGACCAAACAGCTCGCTCTCCAGCAGCCCCTCGGCCAAGGCACCGCAGTTCACCGGTACAAACGGCTGTTCGCGACGGGGAGACCACTGGTGGATCGCCCGGGCCACCACCTCCTTGCCCACCCCGGTTTCCCCCTGGATCAGCACCGTACTGTCGGTACGGGCCGCCCGCCGGGCCAGTTCCAGTACCTGCTGCATGCGGTGATTGCGGGTCAGCGGCAGGTGCCGCGACTGTTCCCGTTCCCGCTCGCTGCGGTAGAGCGAGACCTCCTCCTCCAGGCGCCGCTCCCTCAGGGCGCGGTTGATCCTGAGCAGTACGTCGTCCGGATCGAACGGCTTGGCGATGAAGTCGTAGGCCCCCTGCTTGACCGCTGCCACGGCGCTCTCCAGGGTTGAGTGACCGGTAATGATGAAGACCAGTACCCGGGGATCCAGCGCCTTGACCTGCTCCAGCAGCTCCAGCCCCCCCATGCGTGGCATCTTCAGGTCGGTCAGGATGATGTCGGCGCCATGCCGGCGGAAATGCTCCAGCGCATCCGCGCCGTTGGCAAAACGATGCAGGTGAAAATCCGGTCCCAGCATCCGCGCCAGAATCCGGCAGGCCAGCGGATCGTCGTCAACCACCAGTACCGTCGTCATTCGTTCGTCTCCCTCCCCGTACCCCACGGCACCACGACGCGGAACTCGCTTCCCGCTCCGGGCCGGGACTGCACCTCGATCCTGCCCCCCATCCCCTGTACCATGCCATAGCTGACCGACAGCCCCAGGCCGGTCCCCTGCCCCACTTCCTTGGTGGTGAAAAAGGGATCGAATATCCGGTCGAGCTGATCGTCCGGGATGCCGCAGCCGGTGTCGCGGAATGTTATCGTCAGTTCCTCCGGTGCCGGGACGAGCCCGATGGCGACGTTCCCCCCCGGCGATGCGTCGATGGCGTTGAGCAGGATGTTGACGAACACCTGGCGCAGTTGGTCGGCATCCACGAACAGCGGGGGCAGGGACGGCTGCGGTTCGAACCGCAGCGTCACCTGCTGCTGCTCGGCGCGCAGGCGCACCAGTGCCAGCGCCTCCCGTACCAGTTCCGCCGGATCGTGATCGGCCGGTCGCCCCGCAGAGCGCCGGGCAAAGCTGAGCAGGCCGCCGATGATGCCGCTGCACTTGGCCGCCTGGTCGGCAATGTCGTCCAGATCAGCCGTGAGAGCACCGGGATCGCAGCCCCCCCGGGCAAGCTCCTTGCGGGACAGCAGGGCCAGGGCCTTGATGTTCCCCAGCGGTGTGTTCAGCTCGTGGGCGAGACCGGCGGCCATTTCCCCCACCGATGCCAGTTTTTCGGTGGTGCGGATCTGCTCCTCCACCCGCATCCGCTCCTCGGCCTGCTGCTGGATGGCGTCGGCCATCCGGTTGATCTCACCGGCCAGGAAACCGACCTCATCGGTGCTGGTGCTGTCGATCCGTTCCTCCGGCCGCCCCCCCATGCGCCGGATACCCTCCACCACCGCCTGCAGCGGCCTGGTCAGGGAGCGGGCGAAGACCACCGAGGCCAGCGCCACCACCAGCACCACCACCGCCGCCCAGAGGGCCGTCAACCTGCCGATGGTGGCCATCGGCTCCAGAAAGAAATCGCGGCGGGCATTGACCACCACCACCCAGCCCCGGTCCGGCCGGTTGTACGGCGAGTAGTAGGCATGGGCCAGGATATCGCGGCTGCGGGGGTCCCGGGCAATACCGTGGTCGCTGGTCAGCCAGGCGTCGGTGATTTCGCGGGGATAGTCGTCGAAGATGGTACGGCGGCTGCCGGTCTGATTGCCGAACTGGCAGGCGGCATCGCGATGAAAGAGGTAGATGCCGTTACGCGCGGAATCGGCACTGGTGCGCTCCACCAGGAAGGCGCTCCCCTCCTGCTCGGCGATCACCCGGTTGATCAGGCGGCCGGCCTGTTCGCCCCAGACGTTGATCACCAGCACCCCCACCGTTGTCCCTTCGAGCTTAAGCGGCGTGGCAAAACGGACCATGGCGGGGCAGAAGCTCTCCTCCTCGTCCACCTTGCCCCGCTCCAGGTTCGACACCAGGATGCCGTCCGGGGGAAGCGTGAGAGCGGAACGGAAGAAGTCGCGGCCGCCGACGTAATGCACCGCAGGCAACTGGTACGGAGGGCGGGGCGCTCCGGCGGCCCGGTTCGGCATCCCCTCCTTGACCTTGACCAGCACGTTGCCGGCCGGATCGATCAGGCGGATCGCCTGCAGGGTCGGATCGAGCCGCTGCCAGCCCAGGAAGGCTTGTTCCAGGCGGGGCAGGGTTGCGGCGATTCCCCGCCGGTCGCCGTCGGCAACGGCACGACGGTAGGCGGACAGCTCCGGCGAGGCGGCCATGGTGCGCAGGGTGGTTCGGGACCGCTCCACCAGTTCGGCCAGCTCCAACGCGGAGCGGTCGGCCAGGGCACGCACCCGGCGACTGGCGTTTTCCTGCAGGATATGGGCGGTGCTGGCGATGATCAGCACCGAAAAGGCAAGCAGGGAGGGAACCGCCACTCCCAGCAGCGTGATCAGGGTCTTGCGGCGGATGCCGAAACGTTGCATGAAACTCTCCTTTGCATTTTGCACCGCACCGACATCCAAAACGGCGCCACAGCGGTGCAATCTGCAACCAACCCCACCATACCCTGCTCCCACACACAAGTCAACCAGCTAATATAACTGAAAAATAAATTATGGCACCCTTTGTGAAATAATGCTGCCTATCAAACGTTACGCTGCAGAGGAGGGGCACCATGAAAATGTTATGGCTGGCTGTCGCAGGACTGCTGGTGACCGCTTCGGCCTGGGGGTTTGACGCAGCCTCCGGGTGCGTCAACTGTCACGGCAACCGAAAACAGATGAAGGAGCTGGGGGCCGAGGCGATGTACCTCGATCCGGCCCAGGTGGACCGCGAGGTGGGAATGCAGGGAAAACCGACCTGCACGGACTGTCATCTGGGCAATCCCGCAGCGGCCGACAAGACCGCGGCCCACACGGGGATGCTGGCGCCGTTCCTGGTGGCGGCCGGCAAGAACCACAAGGGACAGGCCGTCTCCCGCGAGGCTGCCGGAGCCCTGCAACCGCTGGTACCCAAGGGAAACGGGATGGCCAGCATGATCCCCAAGGGAGACCCCAAAAAGCTGGACGCAGCCGGCATCAAGCGGATCATCGGCATCCAGTGGCATGACCGCGACCCCGAGACCATGGCCTACGCCCCCAAGGTTGCGCAGCAGACCTGCGGCAAGTGTCACGCCAAGCAGGTCACGGATTACAACAGCTCCGCCAAGGGCCTGACCAAGAACCAGCGTGCCTTCCGCGACTGGTCCGATAAGCAGCCCGGTCCCCAGAACTGCGGCATGTGGCCCGGCCAGAACGAAGAAGGAATTCGCAACCGGACCTCCATCCCCTACACCAAGGCGATGAACGGCGCCATGGAGCGCTCCTGCAACATGTGCCACGCTTCCTGCAACGACTGCCACTTCAAACCGGTGGCAAACAAAGGGACCCACTCCTTCGGCAAACCGGACACCCCCAGCTGTTACGGCAGCGGCCGGGCCAGCATCTGTCATGCCGGCCCCATGGACCGCCGGCGCGGTGCCGGCTACGTGCGGGGCGAGTACGCCTTCCCCAGCACCCTGCCCAAGGGAGCCCACGTCACAGCCGGCCTGGAATGCCTGGACTGTCACAAGCCGGCCAACCACCAGTTCGGCCACTTGGCCGCCGACGATGCCCGGAAATCCTGCGCAAACTGTCACGGACAGATCGTGAAGGCGGTACAGGGCTCACCCCACGGCACGGTGGATTGCGCCTCCTGCCATGTCACCGTCTCCGGCGCCTACCAGTACACCTTCTGGGGACAGGGACACTACTACGGGGTGGAGACCCCCTACGGCAAACATAAGGAGTACTACGGCACCCGCGACCTGCCGACCATCATCAAAAACGCCGCCGGCCGCTACATCCCGGTCAAGCCCTATCCCATGGCGGTGCTGAACCAGACCAGGGAGCTGGGTCCCACCGGCCTGCTGTTCCGGGCCATTCCCCAGAAGACCGTGCCGGGTAATCCCCGCATCGGCGAGCCCCTCACCTTCGAGGTGGCCCGTGCCGCCACCGATGTCAACGACGCCTACATCGTGGTGGGCACCCGCAACGACCTGCCCGGCGGCAACAAGGCGATCCTCTGGATTCAGATGGACAAGCTGAGCCACGCCATGGGCACGCCCCGCAGCTGCGGCAGTTGCCACGACAGCAAGGCCCAGGTGGGCAAATCCGAGTGGAGCTTCTTCGAGGATCGCGACGTAACCAAGCCGTTCAAGGGGAGTTACACCGTAACAGCCGACAAAAACGGCATCCGCTTCAGCGACGTGGTCTGGGAACAGCCTTCCCTGGCCCCCAACCGCAAGCTGCAGGATGTGGCCCCCTTTGCGGTGCTGCCCACCACCGCCTGGGATGTGAAGGGGATTGACTTCACGCTGCCCTACAGCAAGAAAAAGACCGATGCCGCCCGCCGGGATCTGGACCGTTTCCTGGCCGAACTGGACAAGCGCCCGAAGGATTCGCGTACGGCCGAGATACGGGCGGTGGCCTACCATAACCTGGCCATGGCCAGGAAGATGCTGAAAACCGGCAACTAGCTCCCGTCACACAGCAGACGTAGTGCAACGGGCCATCCCTCCGGGGGTGGCCCGTTGCGCTGCCGTTGAACGTAGTCCCCGCTGTTCCCTCCCCCCTGCACCGTCACAAACGCTATTGACATGGTGAAAACAAGAGCATAACAGGTACAGCCATGATTCCGCGCCTCTCACTGTTTTCCGGCTCACGCCTGTCGGGCTGGCTCTACCTGATCCCGGTGCTGGTGCTGTCCGTGTCGCTCCTGATCACCTGGGTGGCCTGGCACAGCAACCGCACGGCCCGCCAGGAGGAGGTGCGCACCGGTTTCGACTATCAGGCGCGCGAAGTCTTCAGCAGCATCGCGCAGCGCATGGATGCCTACGAGCAGGTGCTGCGCGGCGTCCAGGGACTGTTTGCCGTATCGGAAACGGTCACGCCCGACGAATTCCGCACCTACGTCAGAATGCTGCGGCTGAACGAAAACTATCCCGGTATCCAGGGAGTCGGCTACTCCCCCCTCATTCATGGTGCCAGCAGGGAACGGCAGCTCGCGGCCATCAGCCGGCAGGGCTATGCCGAATTCCCGATGCTTCCCACCGGCACCAGAAGCGAATATGCACCGATTATCGCCCTCGAACCGTTGACCGGCAGCAACCGTCGCGCCCTCGGCTTCGACCTGCTGTCGGAACCGGTCCGGCGGAAAGCGCTGCAGCGCGCCCGCGACCTGGGGGTGGCGGCGATCACCGCAAAGCTGCGTCTGCTGCAGGAGAACGGCCCCAAGCAACAGGCGGGCTGCATCATGTACCTGCCGGTCTATCGCCACGGCGTGGTGGCGGACAGTCTCGACGCACGGCGCCGGAACCTGGTGGGCTGGGTGTCCGCCCCCTTCCGGATGGACGACCTGATGAACGGCATTCTGGGGGAGCGGAGCCGGCAGTTTGACATCGAAATCTTCGACGGCACCACCATCCTCCCGGAAGCCATGATGTATGACGATGACACCCTCTTTCACGCCGACGGCACGGTGCCGACACGTTTCCAGGCGGTGCGCCGCATGGAGATTGCGGGACACATCTGGACCGTGGTGATCAGTTCCCGCGATCAGTTCCTGTCGTCGGAGAACGGTCGCGGCGCCCATACCATAGCCGTGGCCGGCATCGCCGTCAGTCTGCTGCTGACGCTGATCACCTGGCTGCTGGTGGCCGGGCACCTGCGGGCGCGCCGGGAAAGCCATGCCGCCCAGATCACGGCCCAGGCCCTCAAGGAAGCGGAACAGTTGGCGCTGCTGGGCCACTTCGACTACGACCCGCGCAGCAACAGCACCTACTGGTCGGAGGGGCTGGAGCGGATCTGGGGATTTTCTCCGGGGGCACGCCCGCGCCGGTTCGAGGAGTTTCTGGCAACCGTGCATCCCGACGACCTGCAGATCATTCTTGATTCCGATGCCGACAAAACCTGGCGCGAGACCAGCTCGGAATTCAGGATCATCCGCAGCGACGGGGAGATACGCCACGTCTACTCCCGCGGCTACCGCGAGTTCGACCGGGAGGGTACCATTACCCGCGTCTTCGGCATCGACCAGGACATTACCGAGCGCAAGCAGGCCGAGGAACGGATCGTCCGCTCGCGCAACTACTACCTGCAGCTGCTGGAATATTTTCCCGCCATGGTCTGGCGTGCCGGCACCGACGGCGGCTGCGACTACTTCAATCGGACCTGGCTCGCCTTTACCGGCCGCTCCTTCGAACAGGAACGGGGCGACGGCTGGACCGCCGGTGTGCATCCCGACGACCTTGCCGGCTGCCTGGCGGTTTACCACGAGGCATTCCTGAAACGCGAATCCTTTGCCATGGAGTACCGCCTGCGTCGCCACGACGGCAGCTACCAGTGGATCAGCGATCACGGCCGCCCCTTTTATACCGAAGAGGGCACGTTTGCCGGCTACCTGGGAAGCTGCTACAACATCAACGCCCAGAAAACCGCCGAACTGGCGCTGAAGCAGGCCCACGAACAGCTTGAGCAGCGTATTGCGGAGCGCACCTCCGCACTCTCCCGGGCCAACAGCCAGCTGCGCCAGGAAATCACGGAACGCATGCGGATCGAGGATGAGTTGCGGTCAAGCCGCGCCCTGCTGGACAAGTCCCAGCAACAGGCGCGCCTGGGGTGCTGGAGCTGGGACGCCCGCACCAACCGTATCACCTGGTCCGACGAGCTGTTCCGGCTGTTCGGTATCCCACCCCGGAAACCGGCGCCCAGCTACGGCGATTATGCCGCCATGCTCACCCCGGAAAGCTACCGGCGTTTCGATCATGCCGTGGCCCATGCCCTGGCCACCGGCGACGACAGCGTGCTGACCATGGATATCGGGATCATCCGTGCCGACGGCAGCCAGCGGCAGTGCCTGGGCCACGGCGAGGTGGTGCGCAACGAGTACGGGGTCATCACCCACATAAACGGCACCCTGCAGGACATCACCGAACGCAGGGAACTGGAACAGCAACTCTTCGAGGCCCGCAAGCTGGAATCGATCGGCCAGCTGGTCGCCGGGGTGGCCCATGAGGTCAGGAATCCCTTGAATGCCATTCTTTCCGTCACCGAAGCACTGTTCAGGGAAAAATCCATCGAGGACAATCCGGAGTTCGAACCCTATCTCCATCATATCCGCAGCCAGGTTACCCGGCTGGCCCACCTGATGAACGATCTGCTGGATCTGGGCAAGCCGATCCCGGCCGACAACCTGCAACCGCTGCCGCTGCTTGAGCTGTGCCGGGATGCCGCGCTCCTCTGGCCCGGCTCCTGCGGGCACCCCGAACGCTCCGTCAGCCTGGACGTCAAAACCAACCGGGAGCTGTTCATCCGTGCCGACGCCATCAAGCTGCAGCAGGCGTTGTTCAACCTGCTGGACAACGCCGCCCAGAACAGCCCGCAGGGGTCGGGAATCGTGCTTTCCCTGGCGCCGGTGGAGACCGACCGCTTCGTCAGTATCTGCATCAGCGATCGCGGCCAGGGTATTCCCGACGACCAGCTTGAACGGGTCTTCCAGCCGTTTTACTCGAACCGGCGGGGGGGAACCGGCCTGGGGCTGGCCCTGGTCAAGCACTATGTCGAACACATGGCGGGAACGGTCACCATCAGGAACAACGGCGACAGCCCCGGCTGTACCGTGGAAATACGCATTCCCCTCGTGACCACGGAGGACGAGCGATGAAGAACCGGATTCTGCTGATCGAGGACGAGGCGGCCACCCGCTTCGGCTTGGTACGCTACTTTGCCAGAGAAGGGTATGAGGTGGTTGAGGCGGAGGATCTGACCGTGGCGGCCCGGTTGTTTGCGTCCGAGCGGTTCGATGCCGTGCTGCTGGATATCAACCTTCCCGACGGCAACGGCCTCAATTTCATCGATACTATCCGCGAACACGACCAGGCGATCCCGATCATCGTCATCACCGGCACCGGCGACATCCCGGTGGCCGTCGAATCGATGCAGCGGGGGGCGGACAATTTCCTGGTCAAACCGGTGGACAACGCCGGTCTGGCCATTTTCCTGCGCAAGACCCTGGAAATCGGCTCCCTGAAGCGCCGTCAGGCCGCCCATCAGCGGCTGGAGCGTCACAAGGAACCGTTTTGGAGCGTGCACCATGCCATGCAGGTGGTACGGGAACATGCCCAGATTGCCGCCGACAGCGAGAGTCCGGTGCTGATCACCGGTGAAACCGGTACCGGCAAGGGAGTGCTGGCCCGCTGGATTCACCGCA
Organism: Trichlorobacter ammonificans; assembly: GCF_933509905.1. Classification (GTDB taxonomy): domain Bacteria; phylum Desulfobacterota; class Desulfuromonadia; order Geobacterales; family Pseudopelobacteraceae; genus Trichlorobacter; species Trichlorobacter ammonificans. The sequence continues at coordinate 2,319,123 of NZ_OW150024.1, forward strand.
ACAGCCGCAGGGGACAGGACGAGTTCGTGGAGGTGAACTGTTCCGGCCTGCGCGGCGAGTTGCTGGCCCGGGAGATTTTTGGCAACGTGCGCGGCGCCTTCACCTCTGCCGATCAGGACCGCAAGGGATTGCTGGATATCGCCGACCACGGCACCCTGTTCCTTGACGAGATCGGCGATATGGGACTGGAGGTGCAGGCACCCTTTCTCAAGGTTCTGGAGGAAAAGCAGTACCGCCGCCTGGGGGACATCAAGCTGATCAAAAGCGATTTCCGGCTGATCTCAGCCACCAACCGCGATATCGCCGGCATGGTGCAGAACAGCCAGTTCAGACAGGATCTGCTGTATCGCATCAACCTGCTGACCATCCATCTCCCCCCCCTGCGGGAACGAAAAAGCGATATCCCGATCATTGCCCGTGCCTTGCTGAAAAACCTCAACCAGCCCGAACTGCCCCTGCCCGACGGCATCCTCTCCCTGCTGACCGGCTACGACTGGCCCGGCAACATCCGCGAGTTGAAGAATGTTCTGGAACGGGCACTGCTCCTGGCCCGGGGAGGAGAACTCCGCGCGGAACACTTTGCCGGGCTCGGCACCCCCCCGCCGCCGGCGCCCAGTTCGGTCCGCGAGGTCGAGGCTGCGCACATCCTCTCCGTCCTGGCAGAATCGGGCGGCAACGTTGATCTGGCCGCCTCCCGGCTCAGTATCTCCCGGGCCACCCTCTATCGCCGCATCAAGCAGTTGCGGGGGACCTGACCCGTCCCCCTCCCCTGCCGGAGCGCGCGCCGGGCACCGGGCCGAACAAACAAACCCAACAAGACTCATTTGATACTTTTCCAAGCAGCCGCCAGCCCGGGCACCACCACCGGAAAAACACAATAATTTCAAAGCACTGCCAGACACGAACGCCACCCCCCTCCTCCGGCTGCCGTGATTTCGGGCATGGCGTTCTCAGCAGCCGTCTCAATTTGAGACCACCCCGCACACCACGACACCATAACACACTGTTTTCAAAAGGCTTTACTCCATTCTCCCGTTTGGCATGCTCCTTGATACGCCCTCTTCCGGCCAGGGATGGTGCTGGCATCTACGTGCGGAAAGGATCGGCATGCCCCTCGACAGACTCCTGACAGCCGTCACGTCATGGCTTGGCGTTCTCATCCTGTTCGTGACGGCAGCCGCTCCGGCAGCCGCAACCGAGGTCAGGATCGGCGTTTTGGCCAACAACGGACGTGCGGCAGCGGTACAGGCCTGGCAACCGCATGCAGACTATCTGGAGCGTGCTCTGCCGGGATACCAGTTCCGGATCGTCCCCCTCGACTTCACCGGACTCTATCCAGCGGTCAAGAAGGGGGTCGTCGATTTCGTGGTCGTCAACACCGGCCAGTACGTGGAACTGGAAGCGGAGGCCGGCATCACCCGAATCGTCACCCTGAAGAAGCTGGGGCCGGAAGGGGCCCAGACCGTTTTCGGCGGGGTCCTCTTTACCCGGGCCGAACGTGACGATATCGAGGGTTTGCGCGACCTGCGCGGCAAGCGTATCTGGATTCCGGACATCACCTCCTTCGGCGGCTGGCTGATGCAACTGCGGGAAATCCTCGCCGCCGGGGTCAGCCAGACCAGCTTTGCGGAGCTGCATGCCACCGGTAACCACGAAGCCGTGGTGCAGGCGGTGCTGGAACGGCACGCCGATATCGGCTCGGTTCGTACCGGCACCCTGGAGGAGATGGCTGCGGCGGGCCTCCTGGATCTGTCGAGCCTTAAAATCATCAACAAGCGCCAGACCCCCGGTTTTCCACTGATTCACAGCACGCGGCTCTACCCGGAATGGTCATTTTCCAAGCTGCGTCACACCGATTCCCGCTTGGCGGAACGGCTTGCCGTGGCGCTGCTGCAGCTCCCCGCCGCCCACCCCGCCGCCCGGACCGCCCAGATCACCGGCTGGACCATTGCCGCCGACTACACCAACGCCCATGAACTGTACCGCGAGTTGCAACTGGGACCGTACCAGGGACTGAACCGTTTCAGCCTCTTCGACGCGGTGAAGCGCTACTGGTATCTGGCAGTGCTCACCCTGGTGTTCATGGCCCTGCTGGTGGCAACCGTCATCAGGGTCATCCGGGGAAATCGCTGCCTGGCGGTGACGCTGCAGGAGCTGGAGCAGCAGCGCAGCATGGCGCAGCAAGCCCTGGAGGACTTGAACGAACGCAGCGACCAGCTGGAACGGACCAACGAGGAACTCCGCTCCAGCAACGAGCGGCTGGTGGCGATCAATTTCGAGCGCAGCCAGCTCCTGACCGCACTGCAGAAAAGCGAGGACCAGCTGCGGCTGCTGCTGGATTCCACCGCCGAGGCGATCTACGGCACCGACTTAAACGGTACCTGCACGTTCTGCAACACCACGTGCCTGACCCTGCTGGGCTATGAAAAGCCGGAAGAGCTGATCGGCAAAAATATCCACCAGAAAATTCATTACCGCCGCAAGGACGGCTCCCCCTATCCCGAGCACGAATGCACCATTTTCAAGGCGTTCATGCGGGGAGAGGGGCTGCATGTCGAGGAGGAGGTGTTCTGGCGCTCGGACGGCAGCAGCGTGACGGTGGAGTTCTGGTCCTACCCCCAGTACCGCAACGGGGTCATCGTGGGAACCGTCGCCACCTTCATGGATATCTCCCCCCGCATCGAAGCCCAGAAGAAACTGGTCATGCTCTCCAAGGCCATCGAAAACAGCCCGGCAGCGGTGGTGGTGACCGATTATTTCGGCACTATCGAGTACGTTAACCCGAAATTCACCGAAATCACCGGCTACCTTCCCGAGGAGGCCATCGGCCAGAATCCCCGCATTCTCAATGCCGGCGTCCAGTCACGAGAGTTCTATGCCGAACTCTGGGACACCATCAACAGCGGCCGGGAATGGCGGGGAGAGTTCTGCAACCGCAAGAAAACCGGAGAAATTCACTGGGAGTCGGCCTCCATCTCCCCCATCCGCAACGAACTGGGACAGATTTCGCACTACGTGGCGGTAAAAGAGGATATCACCGAGCGGAAACTGATCGCCGAAGAGCTGCACCGCGCCAAGGAGGCGGCCGAGGCGGGCAACCGTTCAAAATCCGAGTTTCTGGCCAACATGAGCCACGAAATCCGTACACCGCTGAACGCCATCCTCGGTTTTTCCGACCTGGCGCTGGAAACCGAGCTGAATCCGGAGCAGCGCGACTACCTGACCCGGGTCAACTTCGCCGGCACCTCGCTGCTGCGGATCATCAACGATATCCTTGACCTGTCCAAGATCGAGGCCGGCCAGCTCGAACTGGAACAGATCGGCTTCGGTCCCGCGGAACTGTTGCAAAACACCCTGGCGCTGTTCAGGGAGCAGGCCGAGGTGAAGGGGATATTCCTGAAGCTCGATCTCGACCCGACGCTGCCCCAGCGCCTGCAGGGGGACCCGCTGCGCCTCGGCCAGATTCTGACCAACCTGATCGGCAATGCGGTCAAGTTTACGGAGCAAGGGGGAGTTGAAGTACGGCTGAGCCTGCTGCTGCACCAGCCCGAACGGGTGGAGTTGCAGTTCGAGATCAGCGACAGCGGCATAGGACTTACCCCCGAAAGCCTGACAGGCCTTTTTCAACCCTTTACCCAGGCGGATAACTCCATTACCCGAAAATTCGGCGGCACCGGCCTGGGACTTTCCATCTGCAAGCGCCTGGTGGATCTGATGGGGGGGAGCATCTGGGCCGAAAGCCGCCTGGGCGAAGGCAGTTCCTTCTTTTTCACCCTCCCCTTTGCCTGCGCCGCCGCTGCCGTCATGCCGACGGTTCCCCGTGCTGCCCGTGACGACGACGCTGCCGACGGCGGGACCGAGGACCACCTGCAGGGGCTGCGCATCCTGCTGGCCGAGGACAACGAGGTCAACTGCCTGCTGATCACGGAACTGCTCCGCCGGCGCGGCATCGAAGTTGAGGTGGTCACCGACGGCGCCCAAGCCGTTTCCCGGCTGCTGCAAACCTCCGCAACCTATGACCTGGTGCTCATGGACATCCAGATGCCGGTGCTGGACGGCCTTGAGGCGACCCGCAGAATCCGCCGCGACCCACGCTTTGCGGAGCTGCCGATCATTGCCGTCACGGCCCACGCCTACCAGGAGGAACAGGATCGCTGCCGGGAAGCCGGTATGAACGCCCACATCGTCAAACCGGTCAATGCCCAGATCATGTTCAGCACCATCGAACAGTGGCTGCAGCCGTCCGGAAGGCCCGCCCGCCATGCGGTCGCACTGCCGGTGGACGAGGGGCGGCTCCACGAGATCGTCCGCCGTCTGTACCGCTACATCAGGGAGCAGGATGGTCAGGCAGCCTATTTCCTTCAGGAGTGCCGTCACGAACTCGCCGTCCTCTCCGAGCAGACCGTGGCCTCGCTGGAGGGGTTGCTCTCCTCCTATGACTATGATGCCGCCCTGGAGGTTCTGCCGGAAATCGCCGGGATGATGGCACTCGACATCCATAACGACGGCTCCGGGGAAGCGGCGTCATGAGCGAGAGCAGCAGCCGCTACACCATCCTGATCGTGGACGACACGCCGGAGAATATCGCACTGCTCAATGCGGCACTACGGGACGAGTTCAGCATCAAGGTGGCCACCCGCGGCAGAAAGGCCATTGAAATCGCCCGTTCCCTGCCGGTGGATATCATCCTGCTGGATGTGATGATGCCGGAAATGGACGGCTTCGAAACCTGCCGCCGGCTGAAGGCGGACCCGATGACCCGACGGATACCGGTCATTTTCGTCACCGCCCGCGGCGATGTTGAGGACGAATCAGTGGGGTTTGCCTGCGGCGGGGTCGATTACATCACCAAACCGCTCCGCTATCCGGTGGTCCGCTCCCGGATCAAGACCCACCTGGCGCTCTACGATCAGGAACGCCGTCTTGAAGCACTGGTGCGGGAGCGAACGAGAGAGCTGGCCGAGACCCGGATGGACATCCTGCAGCGGCTGGGACGGGCGGCTGAATACCGGGACAACGAAACCGGCCGCCATGTCATCAGGATCAGCCACTACTGCCACCTGCTGGCCATCGCGTACGGCCTGCCGGAGGAGGAGGCGGACCTGCTCCGTTCCGCCTCCACCATGCACGACATCGGCAAGATCGGCATCCCCGACCGGGTATTGCTGAAACAGGGGCGGCTGGATGCCGAAGAACGGGCCATCATCCAGCAGCACTGCGTTATCGGCCATGAAATCATCGGGGACCATTCGTCGAAACTGCTGCAGACGGCGGCGCTGGTCGCTCTTACCCACCACGAACGCTGGGACGGCACCGGCTACCCCAACGGCCTGAACGGTGAGGATATCCCGCTCTTCAGCAGGATACTGGCCCTGGCCGACGTGTTCGACGCCCTGACCAGCAGGCGCCCCTACAAGGAGCCCTGGTCCGTTGCCGAAGCGGTTGCCGAGATCACGGCCTGCAGCGGCAGCCATTTCGACCCCGCCGTGGTCAGGGTTTTTCTGGAGTGTCACGCAGCCTTTGAAGAGATTCTTCGTACCTACGCCGATCCGACCCCGCCGCCGGAGCCGGCTACCGACGCCTGAAGCGACTATTACCCCCAGGAGGAACATCCATGTCGTTCACTACCCGCATCGTCATCGGCAATGCCGTCGCCATGGCCATAACCACGATCACCCTGGCGCTGATCGTCCCCCGGGACTATCTGCTGACCTGCCTGGCCATCGGCCTGGGGCTGACCGCCGGCTCCTGCCTGGTTCTCGGACAGCTCTGCCGGCAGGCATTCACGCCGCTTACGCGTATCGTCGATGTCATTGAGACCGCCGCAGGGGGCAACCTGACCGTGCGGGCCGAGGACAAGGGGGTGGGGGAGATCGTCCGGCTCGCCCATGCCTTCAACCGGATGATCGACGACATGAACAAGGCGATGCGCCAGTTCTACTATGTTTCCGAACTGGTCAGGGACTCGGTCTCCATGGTCTCCAGCAACACTGCCACCATGGTGGATGCGGCCGAAGACGTGGCCCTGCAGTCCAGCACCATTGCCACGGCCAGTGAAGAGATGGCCGCCACCTCCGGCGATATCGCCCTCAACTGCCAGTACGCCGCTGAAAACGCCCGGACCGCGGCGGATCAGACCACCAGCGGCGTCGAGATCATCATGAACAGCGCCCGGCTGATGGACACCATCGCCCGCCGGGTCACCGACGCCTCCATCACCGTTGAGGGGCTGGGAAAACGCTCGGACCAGATCGGCGCCATTGTCAGCACCATCCAGGATATCGCCGATCAGACCAATCTGCTGGCCCTGAACGCCGCCATCGAAGCGGCACGGGCCGGCGAGCAGGGACGCGGTTTTGCCGTGGTTGCCGACGAAGTGCGCGCCCTGGCGGAGCGGACCACCAAGGCCACCAAGGAGATCAGCGGCATGATCCAGGCCATCCAGGAGGAGACCCGCCGGGCCGTCACCTCCATGTCGGAGGGGGTTGACGAAGTCCGCCGCGGTACCGAGGAAACCACCCGTTCCGGCGAGGCGTTCAACGACATCCTGACCCGGGTGAGCGAGCTGACCACCCAGATCAGCCAGATCGCCACGGCAGCTGAGGAGCAGACCGCCACGACCCATGAGATCTCCGGCAATATCCTGCGGATCACCGACGTGGTGGACCGCAATGTGGAAAACGCCCGCAGCACCACCGGCGCCACCGGCCAGCTGTCCGCGCAGGTGGATGAACTGCACAAGCTGGTGTCGGCCCTGAAACTGTCCAAGATGCTGGAATGGGACAGCAGCTTCCTGACCGGCATCGAGCTGTTCGACACCCAGCACCGCAAGTTGTGCGATATGGTCAACGAACTGTACGAGGCGATGCAGCAGAAGCGGAGCAGGGAGGCGGTGGGCTCCATCCTGAACCAGCTGATCTCCTATACCGCCACCCACTTTGCCGCCGAGGAAGAGGCCATGGCCAAAACCAACTTCCCGGAGGATGCGGAGCACCGCCGCCACCACGCCAAGCTGGTGGAACAGGCCCTCGACCTGCAGCAGCGCTTCAGTACCGGGGAATCGGTACTGAGCCAGAACGTTATCGAGTTCCTGCAGGACTGGCTGATCAACCATATCAAAGGGGTGGACAAGCGGTACGGGCCGTACCTGAACAAACACGGCATCCGGTAACTTCTTGGGGGGAACAAGAAAAGGCACGACTCACAACGGCACCGGCATGGGGCAGTTCTGCTCCGCATGCCGGTGCCGTTCGTGCTGTCCGGAAACGACAAACGCCCGACTGCGGGCGATGGCTACTTCATCAGAATTTTCAACGCCTGCTTCAGCAACTCCTCCACAGACCCTCCCGTTGCGGCATCAATTCCGGCAAGGGCTTTCTTCACCTGGACCTCCTTGTACCCGAGGTTCAGCAGGGCGGAGGTAACATCCTCCAGCAGCGCCTCGGCCGGTACCGTCCTGCCCACCGCTTCCGCCGCCGGCAGGACACCTGCTTCCAGCTTGCCCACCTTTTCGCGCAGTTCCAGCACCAGTCGTTCCGCAGTCTTCTTGCCGATCCCCGGAATGGCCGACAGCTTGTGCAGGTCCCCCTGGGCAAGCGCTGCCGCCAGTTGCGGCGGCTGAATGTTGGAGAGGATGTCACGGGCCAGCTTCGGACCGATACCGGAGACGGATATCAGCAACTGGAAGAACGATTTCTCGGTACGGGTCCGAAATCCGTACAACTGGATGGCATCCTCCCGCACACTGGTATGGATATGCAGAGTTACCTCACCGCTTTCCGGCAGCTCGTAGTAGGTGGAAAAGGGAATCATCACCCGGTACCCCACCCCCTGTACGTCGACGATCAGGTGGTCCGGTGTCTTGTAGGCGATCCGTCCGGTCAAAAGGGCTATCATGGCGTATAGTTTCTCCAGGAACTGGCGCGGCGGGATGCGACCACCGCGGGGCCGGCCTGCCGGCGCAGGCGGTACGAATTGAGGTGGCAAATGGCCACGGCCACGGCATCGGAGGCGTCGGCCTGGGCGATCTCCGGCAACCCCAGCAGCGCCTTTACCATCTTCTGGACCTGCTCCTTGCCCGCCCTGCCCTGCCCTACCACTGCCTGCTTGACCTGGGAGGCGGTGTATTCGAACACCGGCACCGCCGCATGGACCGCGGCGACAATGGCCGCACCGCGGGCCTGACCGAGCTTCAGAGCGGTCCTGACGTTATCGGAGACATAGACATCCTCCACCGCCACCGCCTCCGGCCGGTACTCGACGATCACCCGGCTCAGTCCCTCAAAAATCAGCCGCAGACGTTCAGGGAAGTCGGAGGCCCGATCGGTGAAGATGGCACCGTTGTCGACGTGGAGCAGCCGGCTCCCCTGCTGTTCCACAATGCCGTAACCGGTTATCCGCGAACCGGGATCAATACCGAGCACACGCATAATCAATCTCCCGCGGTAGTGGGAACGCGGATTGTTTCGTCCCGGGTTTGTCAAGCAAGCAATGGCGCGGAGGCGTACGCCGAGGTACGTCGCACACGGCATTGTGAAGATTGGCGAAGCCAGGGCGGAGCAGGACCGTTCCGCTCAAAACCCGCAGCCTCCGCCATGTTTGCGGTGGTACTGCTGATGGTACTCCTCGGCCTCCCAGAAAATCCCGGCAGGCACGATTTCGGTCACGATGGAACGGCGGTAGCGGCCGGACATGGCGAGCCGTTCGCGGGACTCCTCCGCCAGGCGTCGCTGTTCATCGGTATGCACGAAAATGGCCGAACGGTACTGACTGCCGATGTCGGGACCCTGTCGGTTCAACTGGGTCGGATCGTGACACTCCCAGAAAAGCGCCAGCAACTGTTCATAGCTGATCCGATCGGCGTCGAACGTAACCTCCACGGCTTCAGCATGGCCGGTGCCGTCGCCGCAGACCTGCCGGTAAGTGGGCTGCTCCGTCCGGCCACCGGTGTAGCCCACCCTGGTGGCGACCACGCCGGGAACATCCCTGAAGCTCTCCTCGACTCCCCAGAAGCATCCGGCCGCAAAGGTAGCACGCTGCTCGTTCATGACACCTGCTCCCGAAACAGGAAAGGGGCTGTGGCAGCCCCTCCCGGTCACATCATCTTTTCCATTTCGTCGGACGAGATATCGAAGTTGGCGTAGACGTTCTGAACGTCGTCGTTGTCTTCAAGCCGCTCCATCAAACGCAACATGCTCTCCGCCTGCTTCCCCTCCAGCTTGACCAGGGTCTGGGGAATCATGGTGACTTCTGCGTTCTGATGCTTGAAGCCTTTGGCTTCAAGAGCTTCACGCACTTCGATGAAGCGGGCCGGCTCGGTGGTCACCTCGAACTGCTCATCCTCTTCGGTCACATCCTCCGCTCCCAGCTCAAGGGCCGCCTCGAAGAGCTGCTCAAAATCCACCGACCGGTCGTAGGTGATCAACCCCTTCTTGTCAAACATCCAGGCAACGCAGCCCGATTCACCCATGTTGCCGTTGCACTTGGTGAAGATGCTGCGCACCTCGGACACGGAACGGTTGCGATTGTCAGTCATCACCTCCACCAGTACCGCCACACCGCCGGGTCCGTACCCCTCGTAGACGATCTCCTCGTAGGTGACCCCCTCCATGCCGCCGGTACCTTTCTTGATGGCCCGCTCGATGTTGTCCTTGGGCATGTTCTCGCTTTTCGCCTTATCGATCGCCGTCCGCAGGCGGGGGTTGGCCGCAGGATCGCCCCCTCCCAGCTTGGCGGCTATGGAAATCTCCTTGATCAGCTTGGTGAAAATCTTGCCCCGCTTGGCGTCCGCAGCACCTTTCTTGTGCTTGATGGTGCTCCATTTATTATGGCCCGACATGTTCCGCTCCTCCACCCAAGTATCTGCCGTACGCAGTAAATTAAATTTTTTACCACGGCATTCTTTCCGCTGTCCAGTCAAAAGGGGACTATCAACGGCACACGTTTGCGGCAGGGCTTCGCCGGCGCTGTCTCACGGAACCCCTTGATTTGTTGCAGGTCGCCTGCTATATTTAGCACTCATACAACACGAGTGCTAACACGCAAGGAGGTGTTCTGCCATGTATCCCCATGTCCCGGCACTTTCCGATAGCCTGACCCGCTACCTGACCGACATACGAAAATTTTCCCTGCTGGACGAACAGGAGGAACAGCGCCTCGCCATCCGTTTCTACGAGGAGAACGACCTTGAGGCGGCCCAGACCCTGGTGACTTCGAACCTTCGTTTCGTGGTGAAGATTGCTGCCGAATACCGCAACTACGGCATGAAGATGCTGGACCTGATCCAAGAGGGAAATGTCGGCCTGATGATTGCGGTCAAGAAGTTCAACCCCTACCGCGGCTTCCGGCTCATCTCCTACGCCGTCTGGTGGATTCGCGCCCAGATTCAGAACTACATCGTCTCGGCCTGGAGCCTGCTGAAGATCGGCACCACCCAGGCCCAGCGCAAGCTCTTTTTCAAGCTCAAGCAGACCAGAAACGCTCTGGCCCGACTCTCCGACGGCGAGGAGGACAGCGCGATCATGGCGCACTCCCTGGATGTGTCCGAGTTGGAACTGCAGGAGATGGAACAGCGCATGCTCGGCGAAGTGTCACTCGATGCCGAACGGTATGAGGGTGACGGCGCCACGCTGCTGGACTCTCTGGTCGATGATCGCCCGAACCAGGAGGCGCAGCTGGCCGACCTGGAGCAGCAGACGATGCTGCAGCGACAGGTCGCCCACGCCATGAACGGCCTGAACGAAAAGGAGCGTTATGTCGTGGAAAAGCGGATCGTTGCCGATGAACCGGCGACGCTGCAGGAAATTGCCAACCACTTTGCCATTTCGCGGGAGCGGGTACGCCAGATCGAGGAAAACGCCCTCAGAAAGATGAAAGCCCTGCTCCAGCCAGCCCTGCTCGCTGCAGCAACCTGACGTTTTCCATCACCCCAACGACAATCGCCCCTTCCCGCACAGGCGCGGAAAGGGGCGATTGTCGTTCCGGATGGCTGGTCCAGCCGACCTATCCCGCAAACTTGCCGATCTCGAAGCCAATCTGGCCCAGCGGCAGCACCTCGTCGGCCACGCCGCCGTCGACGCAGGCCTTGGGCATGCCGTAGATGGTAGACGTCGCCTCGTCCTGCACGATGGTGACCCCTCCCTTCTGCTTGAGCAACTGCATCCCCTTGAATCCGTCATTCCCCATGCCGGTCAGTACCACACCCAGCATGGCGCCGGCCGTGGCCTCGGCCATGGAACCGATCAGCAGATCCACCGAGGGAATGTAAACGTACTGCGGATAGGCTGATGTGGGAGAAATCCTGACCATCAGGCCGCCGCTGCCCCGCACCACCTGGGTGTGCATCCCCCCGGGCGCCACCAGGATGGTACCCGGCTTCAACTGGTCCCCCTCCTTGGCCTCCCTGACGGCAATGGAGCACTTGGCGTTCAGACGTTCGGCAAAGGGGCCGGTAAAGGCCTTGGGCATATGGATCGCCACCACGATACCGTAGGGAAAGTTAACCGGAATCCGGGAGATCACCTCCTGCAGCGCCACCGGACCGCCGGTTGACGCGCCGATGCCGACGTAGTTGATCTTCTTGCCATGGATGCGCGAGGCAGCCGAACGCGCCGCGGGAGCGGCTGTCGGCACTGTCGGCCGGCCGACTCCCCCCGCCGGTGCGATCGACGGCGCCACCCTCAGAAAGCGGGACTTGGTGGCCTCCCGGACTTTTTTGAGCAGCTCATCCTTGAAAATGTTCTGAGCTTCGTTGGAATCGGTGACGTTCTTGGGAATATAGTCGATGGCCCCGGCATCCAACGCTTCGAAGGTGGCCTTGGCCCCCTCGTTCGTCAGGGTGGAAACCATCAGCACTTTGGTCGGTGCCTTAGCCATGATCTGCTTAAGGGCGGAAATGCCGTCCATGCGCGGCATTTCGATATCCATAGTGATCAAATCCGGCTTCAGGGCAATGGCCTTTTCCACACCCTCGATACCGTCACTGGCCGTACCGACCACCTCAATGGACGGTTCCTTGGTCAGAATTCCCCTGATAGCCATTCGCATGAAGGAGGAATCGTCAACGATCAGAACTCTGGTTTTCGCGCCTGCTATGGTGGAAAGCATCCAGCCTCCTGTCCTTTTATTGCTGTGCAAAAATCGAAGTCACCAGCTCCCTGACTGCGGGAACGGCATCGTCGAGTTCATAACAGAAACGCTCGACGTCAAGATGGGCCAAGGTGGGCGACTGCTCCTTGAGAATCTTCCAGCCTACCTCCTCGGAAAGATTGAAACTGGCCCAGGCATTGTTGCCGTAGTACAGCTCGCGAACAGAGCAAAACAGGTCTGCCAGGTTGACGATGGAACAGAGCACCGGATCAGCCGTGGCCTCGCGCGGGGTATGATGATGCAGGATCACCTCGCGGTACGCCTCGGGAAAGTTCCACTTTTCAGCCATGCAGAAACCGATCTCCGAATGGGTGGTGCCAAAGGTTTCATATTCAGCATCGATCAGACGAACCGGATGCTCCTGAATGGTTTTCAGTGCGCCGGCAAACTGCTCCGCATAGTAATTGCTGAGCACTACCTCACCAATATCATGAATGATGCCGGCAAGATAAGCTTTTTCGACATCGTGATACCTGATTTTTTCGGCAATCACCTTGGACACCATGCCGACGCCGAAGGAATGCTCCCAGAAGGTACTAATGGCGATGACGCCGGACGCTCCTTCAAAAGCATTGATGAAGGACGAGGTGAGTGCCATCTCCTTGATGTGCCGAACCCCCAGGTACACCAATGCCCGCTTCAGGGAGGTAATTTCCTGTGCCGGCTTGTAAACGGGCGAGTTAACCATTTTCATGACCCGCGCGGTCATGACCTGGTCCGACAGCATCAGGTCCGCCACCTTGTCCACATCGACGTCGGGGGCGTCAAGCAGCTGCATGACCTGCGTGGCCACCGCCGGAATCGTAGGAAGATCATCGATACTGGCCACCATCCGGCGTGCCGTTTCCATCATCGTGAGTGTGTCCATGGTATGGCCCTCTGTTACTTCTTGTAGCCGAAGCCGCCGGGAAAATGGACGGTCTTGAACTTGTCGTTCACCCCGTGCAGCGACTCGGACTGGCCGACGAAAAAGTAACCGTACGGCTGCAGATTGTTGTAGAAATGCTGAACCACCTTTGACTTGGAGGCCAGATCGAAGTAAATCAGCACGTTGGCGCAGAAGATGAAATCGAAGCTCTTCATGAAGACCATTTTATTATCTTCGTACAGGTTCAGCTTGTTGAAGGTGACGAACTTCTTGACATCGGGGGAGAGGATGAACTTGCCGGCATCCTCCTTAAAGTACTTGCGCTTGTACAGATCCGGCACGTTACGGACGGAGTAGGCGTTGTAGACCCCCTCGCGGGCCTGGGCCAGCACGGTCTCGTTGATGTCGGTGCCGATGATTTCAATGATCCAATCCTTCAGGATGGTGGCCCGCTTCTCCAGAAGCATCATCGACAAGGTGTAGGCCTCCTCACCGGAGGAGGAACCGGCACTCCAGATACGCAACTTGCGAAAGCCCATCTTGCCCTTGGTTTCCACGATCTCCGGCAGGAACTTATTCTCGACGGCGTTCAGTTGCGGTACGCTGCGGAAGAAATAGGTTTCATTGGTGGTAACCTCGTCCAGCAGGAAACGCAACTCCTCCCCGCCACGCGGCGACTTGAGCAGGGCATAGTAATCCATGGCGCTCTTGGCGCCGGTTACCTCCATACGGCGGGTCAGACGGCTTTCCAGGAAGTACTTTTTGGTGGTATGGAAATACATGCCGCACAGATTGTAGATAAAATCACGCAGCTGTTCGAAGTCCTTGTCAGATATTGCCACAGTCGGTTCCTTCCTTATGGTGTCGCTTTCCTGTCAGCGTCCTGCGGCGGCTCCCTCACCGCCATCGATCATCCCCACCGGGTCGATGATCAGGGTGACGCGGCCATCTCCCAGGATGGTTGAACCGGCGATCCCCGGCACGTTGGCCAGGTAGTTGCCCAGAGACTTGATGGCGACTTCCTGCTGTCCCACCAAGCGGGTCACCACCAGCCCCACCCGCTTGTCGGCGGCACCGATCACCACCACGTAGCAGAAATGGTCGGGATCGCTCTGCCGCTGCACCTTGAACACCTGCTCCAAGCGGATCAGGGGCAGTACCATGTCGCGCAGCTTCAGGACCTCCTGACCGCCGATGACATGGAACTCCCGCTGGTCAACCCGCAGGGTCTCCAGAACAGAAGCAAGCGGAATCGAGTAGATCTCGCCCTCCACATCCACCAGCAGCGACTGGATGATGGCCAGGGTGAGCGGCAGCCGCAGAATGAACTCCGACCCCAGCCCCTTCTCGCTCTTGATCTCGATCAGGCCGTTCAGCTTCTTGATGTTGGTCTTCACCACGTCCATGCCGACACCGCGGCCGGAGAGGTCGGAGGCCTTGTCCTTGGTGGAGAAGCCGGGGAGGAAGATCAGGTCGAACATCTCCCGCTGGCTCAGCATGGACAACTGCTCCGGCGTGATCAGCCCTTTCTCGATGGCTTTCTGACCGACCCGCTCGGTGTCGATCCCCCGGCCGTCGTCCTTGATACTGATGATGATGGAGTTCCCCTCGTGAACAGCGGAAAGTACCAGGGTGCCGGTACCGGGTTTGCCGGCGGCAACCCGCTCCTCAGGAGTCTCAAGACCGTGATCCATGGCGTTGCGGATCAGGTGAATCAGCGGATCGCCGATCTCGTCCACCACGGAGCGGTCCAGCTCCGTCTCTTCGCCGAATATCTGCAGATCGACATCCTTGCCCAAGTCACGGGCCAGCGAGCGTACGATACGGGGAAATTTCTTGAACACCTTCTCCACCGGGATCATCCGCATCTTCAGAACCTGCATCTGCAGCTCCGAGGTCACGAAGTTCATCCGCTTGGTCAGCTTGCCGAACTCCTCGCCAAAGGCCACCTCATCCGAGGTGCCGCTCTGCAGATCCTGGTTGAGCTGGATCATCCGGTTCCGCTCCAACACCAGTTCGCCGACCTGGTTCATCAGGTCGTCGAGGCGTTTGACATCGACCCGCACCGTGGTGTTATCGGAAAGATCGTCCCCTCCCTTGTCGGCTGCCTTGGGCAGCGCCGCTTTCTTGGGGGGGTCGGGAGCCGGACGGCTGACGGCCGGCGGCGGGGAGGGCGGAGAGGGCTGCTGTCCCTGGGGAGCGGAAACAGGCTCGGCGGCAGCAACCGCTTCAACCGGGGCCGGCTGTTCCGACGACGTCTCCGGAACAGCTCCTTCTTCTGCGCCGACGGCAGAGGGCTCCTCAGCATGTGCGGCCGGCATCGACAACAGCGGGATCAGCTTGTTGACCGTCTCGTCGATTGGCCGATCGACGATATCCCCCCCCTTGATGTCCGCCACCAGGGTTTTTACCAGGTCCGTCGCCTCGAGAATCACGTCCATGATTTCCGGTGTGACGGTCAGCTCGCCCTTGCGCAGACGGTTCAGCACATCCTCGGTCTTGTGGGTAACCCGCACCAACAGGTCGAACCCGAGAAAGCTGGAAGCGCCCTTGACCGTGTGAATGGACCGGAAGATCCGGTTCATCAGATCGGTATCGTCAGTAGCTTTTTCCAGGGCAACCAGGTCGTCGTCCAGCTTTTCAAGGAGTTCCGCCGTCTCGGTGAGAAAGCCTTCAAGCAGTTCCTGATCTTCGCAATCAATGGGCATCGCACACCTCTAGTCGTGCTGTGATGAGTGGAATAGACGCACCGGAAGCCGGCTACATGTTGGTGAAAAACTGACGTTCCTCGGCAGAGAACATATTTTCGAGGTTCAGCAGGACCAACAGGCGGTCGGCCTGATTGATCACCCCTGAAATGCACTCCTGGTCGATGCCACTGGTCATGACTGCCGGCGACGGCTGTATCTCGCTGCTGGAGATGCGGATGACCTCTGAAACGGAGTCCACCACGAATCCCATCAGCTCGCCGCTGACATCCATGACCATGATGCGGGTCTGCTTGTCGTGGCCGGCGGAGGAAAGCCCAAAACGGGCTCGCATGGCGATGATCGGAATCACCTTGCCCCGCAGGTTGATGACCCCCTGCACATAGTGCGGCGTGTTGGGCACCCGGGTGATGATCGGCATCCGGATGATCTCCCGTACCTTCAGGACGTCAACGCCGTATTCCTCGTTATCAAGGCTGAAGCTGACCAATTGGATCAGCTCGCCGCGATCACCGGCATGGCCATCGACCGCCTTCATCGGCACCAAGGCATTTGACATAGTGAACGACCTCCTCCGGTTCTGTATATCGAATTCAATGAATGTGCGAGGTGCCGGAGCGACGCGGCAGGGGGCCGACGCGGGCAGCCCGTCAGGCGGCCGGCCGCAGTCAGGCGGTTACTTTTACCATGCTCCGCAGGTCTGTGCAAGGGCAGAGAAGGATATAGAACATCTTCTTTGTGCAGAGATATCCGGGGATGGAGCATGCCCCGACACTACCAGTCAGATTATTGACACACACACAAACACCCACTATACTGAACACCACTGAAGTGCTGCTCACACTGTCGCTGAAAAAAGAGGTGGTTATCAATGTCCAACAGCAAACTGTTCATCCTTGACGATGACCGGAAGACCCGCGACCTGCTGTTGGCTTTTCTGACATACCAAGGCTATGACACCACCATTGTGGACAATGATGTCGGTTTTTTTGACGCACCATCCCCTCCCCCCAGAACCCTGATCACCGATCTGCCCACCCTGCTGGCCCGGATGCCGAACATCCTGAAAACAGGCGCCGACAACGATCTGGTGGTTATTGCCTACGACAAGGCGGAAAGTGCCCGCATACTGCCCCAGGACGAGCGCTGGCTGTTCATGCCCAAACCGCTGAACCTGGACGAGCTGGAAAGCATGGTCATGCGGGCACAGGAGTACCACGCCCTCAGCTCACGGAACCCCGATCCGCCGGCCGATGAATACCCCCATTTTCTCTGTTCCACCATCATCGGCAAGAGTCGCCAGATGCTGCACCTGTTCGAAATGATTGAAAAGGTGGCCGAATCCAGCGCCACAGTTTTGATCCAGGGGGAGTCGGGAACCGGCAAGGAACTTGCAGCACGGGCCATACACCAGTTGTCGGGACGGAGCAATCGCAACTTTGTGCCGATCAACTGCGCGGCAATCCCGGAAGATTTGCTGGAAAGCGAACTGTTCGGTCATGTCAAGGGTTCCTTCACCGGTGCCTACGCCAACCGTGCCGGCCGGTTCGAGATTGCCGACAAGGGAACCCTGTTTCTGGACGAAATCGGCGATATGAAGGCAAACCTGCAGGTCAAGCTGCTGCGCGTGCTGCAGACCAAGGAGTTTGAACCGGTGGGCTCGACCCGCTCCCAGAAGGTTGACGTGCGGATCATCGCCGCCACCAACAAGAACCTTGAAGAACAGGTGGCCAACCGGGATTTCCGGGAGGATCTCTACTACCGCCTCTCGGTGATTCCGATCACCATGCCCCCGCTGCGGGAGCGGCGCGAAGATATTCCGCTGTTGATCAGTCACTTCCTGGGACAGTTCAACCGCGACAAACGGCGGCTGGTCAAGGGATTCTCCCGCGAATCCCTTGAAATCCTCTGCAACTACTCCTGGCCGGGAAACGTACGCGAACTGGAAAACCTGGTGGAACGGATGGTGACCATCAAGGAAAGCGGCTTCATCACCCCCGACGATCTGCCGGAAAAATATCTGCCGACGCCGTCGCTTGCGCCATCGGCACCTGCTGGCGTCTCTCTGCCGGAGCCCACCGGCATTGAAGAGCTGCCAGCGGCGGGGATCTGCCTGAACAGTGCTGTTGACGCCTTTGAAAGCCGCCTCATCCAGCTTGCCCTGGCCCGAACCGGCGGTAACAAGAAGGAAGCGGCCGCACTGCTGAATCTGAAGCGGACCACTCTGATAGAAAAACTGAAGAAGAAAAATCTGCAGGCAAGCTGAGGAGTCATGGCACTCAATCCCGCACAATTCACCCTTCCCTCGCTGGCCCTGGCCACGGAGCGGAAAGCGGCACCTTCCGGCGCTCCGGCAGCCTCATCACGCTTTGCCGAGCGCCTGGAGCGGATCGCGGTGCAGGAAGCCCGACTGAAGCAGGGCAGCCCGGAAGAGCTGCACCAGGCCGCCGAGTCCCTGCGCCTGTCGACCCTGCGGACCTCACTGAACGCGCTGCTCGACGACGAAAGCGTTGACAGCGCCCCTTTGCTGCCGCTGCCGACGGCCCTGCCCCAGGCTCCCGCCGTGATGCAATCCTACCTGGCCAACCTGCCGGCGGATGCCCCCAAAGCAGCAGCACCCCCGCAGCAGCGGATGCTTGCCGATGCCGACGTGTCCGGCGTCATCTCCGGAGAACCTGCGGCAGCTCCCAGGTCCGAAAGGAGCTCGCCAGGCCTGGACCACCTGATTGAGAAAGCCTCCCGGCGTTATGGTGTCGAAGCGGGATTGATCCGTGCGGTGATCAAGGCGGAAAGCAATTTCAACCCCCGGGCAGTCTCCCATGCCGGTGCCCAGGGATTGATGCAGCTGATGCCGGCAACGGCACGGGGACTTGGCGTCACTGACTCCTTCGATCCCGAGCAGAATATCATGGGAGGAACAAGGTTTCTGCGGAGCCTGCTCGATCGCTACAACGGCGATGTGGATTCGGCGCTGGCGGCCTACAACTGGGGTCCCGGCAACGTAGACCGGAAACCGGACCGTCTCCCCCGGGAAACACGGGAGTACCTGGTCAAGGTCAAGCAGTACTATACCGGCTTCACCGCCTGATTCCCGCCTACAGTTCCAGATATTCCGCCAGAATGCCGCTGGTCTGGCGCAACCGCCTGCTGAGAACGCAGGCCAGGTTTTTCAGCACCTTGCCCCACAGTCGCGGCACCTCTTCCGCCATCCGATCAAAGGATTCCTCGTCCAACACCAAAACCTGCACCGGTGAACGAACCACGACCGAGGCCGACCGCGCCTCCCGGTCGATCAGCGCCATTTCCCCCACGGTCTGTCCCGGCCCGACCGTGGCGATCTCCTTGCCTGCCTGCAAACGGTCCTCCCTGATAACCGCCACCCGCCCACGGCAGACAAGACAGAGAAAGTCGCTGTACTCCCCCTGACGGAACAGCACGGTATCGACTCCGGCCAGCCAGGGCTTGCAGTAGCTGGCAAGGGTCTGCAGCTCCTTAGTGCCCATCCCGGCTCCCAGCCTGCTTCGCTCCAGCAGGGCGACACGCTCCTGCAGTGAAAGGTTCTGGCGCTCCATGCCTGCCACTCTGAGCCGCTCGTCAAGAGACTCCATCTCAGCACTCCTTACCCAAAATGCGGATCATTGTAGCCAAAGCACACAGGATTACAAGCCATAGCTGCAAAAGCTCTTGAAGCCTGCAAGCCCTTCCCGTATCATTCGCCGCCATGAAACAATCCGCCTCCTGCGCACAACCGGCTACCGGCCGCCTGAGTATTATCGGCAGCGGTCCCGGTTCCCCCGCCCACCTGACTGACGCCGCCCGCTCCGCCATCGCCGACGCCGACATCCTGGTGGGATACGGCCCCTACATCGACCAACTGGGCGATCTGGCCCAGACAAAAGAAGTGCTCACCTCCGGCATGACCCGGGAGATCGACCGCTGCCGCCTGGCCATCGAACGGGCCCGCCACGGAAACCGGGTGGCCCTGATCTCCGGCGGCGATGCCGGCATCTACGGCATGGCCGGCCTCGTGTTCGAGCTGCTGGCGGCCGAGGGGGATACCCGGCTGGCAGTGGAAGTCATTCCCGGGCTTTCCGCCCTGCAGGCGGCAGCCTCCCGCCTGGGGGCGCCGCTCATGCACGACACCGCCATCATCTCCCTGTCCGACCTGCTCACCCCCTGGGATACCATCCGGACCCGGCTGGCCGCCGCCGCGGCCGCCGATTTCGTCATCGCCCTCTACAACCCCCGCAGCACCCGCCGCACCAGCCAGCTTGAAGAGGCGCGGCGGCTCTGCCTGCTGCACCGTCCCGCCGCCACGCCGGTGGGAATCGTCCGCAACGCCTGCCGCCCCGACGAGGAGGTGGAGGTGACGACGCTTGGCGAACTGCTTTCCTGCACAGTGGATATGTCCACCCTGGTCATTATCGGCAACAGCAGCACCTTCGTGGATGGGGCCGGCCGAATGGTCACCCCCCGGGGCTACGAAAACAAGCGGGAGTTTGCCGGGACAGGGCAAAGCACCGAAACGGCAGCACCGGAACCGCCGTCCCGCACCGCCTCCCCTGCCGCGCTGATGGTGGTGGGCACCGCCTCCGACGTGGGCAAGTCCGCCATCACCGCCGGGCTCTGCCGCCTGCTGCTGCGCCGGGGTCTGCGGGTGGCGCCGTTCAAATCCCAGAACATGGCCCTAAACGCCGCCGTAACCCCGGAAGGGGGCGAAATCGGCCGGGCCCAGGCCTCGCAGGCCGTTGCCTGCCGCATCCCCCCCCACACCGACATGAACCCGATCCTGCTCAAACCCACCACCGACACCGGCAGCCAGGTGATCGTGCAGGGCACGGCGGTGGGGGTCATGGCGGTGGCCGAATACGACCGCTACAAACCGGTTGCCTGGGAAAAAGTGCAGGAAAGCCTGGAGCGGCTGCAGCAGCGCAGCGACTTCCTGGTCATGGAAGGGGCCGGCTCCATTGCCGAGATCAACCTGAAGGACCGGGATATCGCCAACCTGGCCGTGGCAAGACTGGCCGGCAACGCCCCGGCCATCCTGGTGGCGGACATCGAACGGGGCGGGGTCTTCGCCCAGGTGGTGGGGAGCATCGAACTGCTGGAGCCGTGGGAACGGGACCTGATCAAGGGGGTGGTGATCAACCGCTTCCGCGGCGACCCGGCCATTCTGGAGCCGGGGCTCAAGTTCATCGAGCAGCGTTGCGGCATCCCGGTGCTGGGGGTGGTCCCCTGGCTGCGGGATCTGGCCCTGCCGGCGGAGGATTCCCTGGCCCTGCCGCCCACCGACGACGGCAACCGTCCTGCTGACCGGCTCTGCGTGGGGGTGCTGCGGTTGCCCCGCATTTCCAACTTCACCGATTTCGAACCGCTGATCCGGGAGCCGGACCTGCGGCTCTGCTACCTGGAACGGCCGGAGCAGCTGGCCGGGCTGGACCTGGTGATCCTGCCGGGGAGCAAGGCCACCATGGCCGACCTGGCCTGGCTGCGCGACCGCGGCTTCGACCGCGCCCTGAACAGCTTCGGCGGTATGATCCTGGGGGTCTGCGGCGGCTACCAGATGTTGGGCGAACTGCTGCAAGACCCCGATGGGGTGGAGTCGCTCGCTGCCACGGCCACCGGCCTGGGACTGTTGCCGGTCCATACCGTGCTGCTGCCGGAAAAAACCACCCGCCTCACCACGGCGAGCCCTGCCGCCGGTGCCGCCCTGGCGGCCCCGGGCTGGCACCAGCCGGTACAGGGCTACGAAATCCACGCCGGTATCAGCCGGATCATCGGTGCCGCCGAACCGTTCCTTCGGCTGGACCATGAAGCGGACGGCGCCGTTTCCGCCGACGGCCGGATCGCGGGAAGCTACCTGCACGGCCTGTTCGACGACCCGCCGCTGCGGGAAGCCCTGCTCAACCGGCTGCGCCGGGCCAAGGGACTGCCGGAGCGGAATGCCGCGCCGCCGCCGCCGGATCCCTACGACCGGCTGGCCGACCACTTGGCCAGTCATCTGGACATCCCCCGGCTCTTGGCCATCTGCGGCCTTGCCTGATGTTTCTCCCCACCCCGGAACTGCTGGCAGCAGCCCTGCTGCTGGACCTGCTGCTGGCCGACCCCCGCTGGCTCCCCCACCCGGTGGTGGGGATCGGCCGGTTGATCGCCCTCCAGGAACGGTTCTACCGGCGCCTGGGGCTGGACGGCTACGGCGGCGGCCTGCTGCTCTGCTGCCTGACCGTACTGCTGACCGTTGCGGCCGCAGCAACGCTGCTCCGGCTGCTGCAGCTCCTCTCGCCGTTGCTGGCACAGGCCGCCGGCGTTCTGCTGGCTTGGACCTGCCTGGCGGCCCGCTCGCTGCACCGGGAATCGGCCCTGGTGGTGGCGGCCCTGGAGCGGGACGACCTGGCGGCGGCCCGCCAGTTGCTCTCACGGATTGTGGGACGGGACACGGCGGACCTGGACCGGGAGGCGATCCTGCGGGCCGTGGTGGAGACGGTGGCGGAAAACAGCTCCGACGGCATCATCGCGCCGCTGTTCTGGCTCACCGTGGCCGGACCGGTGGGGGGGCTGGCCTACAAGGCGATCAACACCCTGGACTCCATGGTGGGATACCGTAACGAGCGCTACGACCGCATGGGCTGGGCCTCGGCCCGGCTGGACGACCTGGCCAACCTGTTGCCGGCCCGGCTCACCGCCCTGCTGATGGTGGCCACGGCGCCGCTGGTCGGACTCTCCGCGGGCAACGGCTGGCGCATCTGGCAACGGGACCACGGCAACCACCCTTCCCCCAACAGCGGCCACCCGGAAGCGGCGGCGGCCGGGGTACTGGGGGTGCGGCTGGGTGGCGGCAGTTTTTACGGCGGCGTTTTCAAGGACAAACCGTGCCTGGGCGACCCGGCGCGCCCCCTCGACATCGCCGCCTACCGGGGAGCGGTGCGGCTGATGTACGCCGCCACCATCGCCATGACGCTGTTGGGCATTGCATTTCTGACGGTTTTGCAGTAACGGACTGATACCATGACCAGCACGAAGATCAAACTGACACACCTCGTCAAAGCGGCCGGTTGAGCGGCTAAACTGGGCCCGGAGGGCCTGGCCGCCGCATTGTCGGGACTGCGCCGTTCCGACGACCCCCGCCTGCTCGTGGGACCCGAGACGTCCGACGATGGGGGAGTCTATTGCCTGACGCCCGACCTGGCGCTGGTGGAGAGTTGCGACGTGATCACCCCGCCGGCGGACGATCCCCGGGCCTTCGGCAAGATCGCCGCCGCCAACGCCCTGTCGGACATCTACGCCATGGGAGGTCGGCCGGTCACCGCCATGAACCTGGTCTTTTTCCCGGCCTGTTCGCTGCCGCCGGAGGTGCTGGCCGAAATCCTGGCCGGCGGCCAGGAGATGCTGGACGAAGCCGGCTGCTGCCTGACCGGCGGCCATACGGTGGAGGATGACGAACTGAAGTTCGGCCTGTCGGTGACCGGCACCGTGCACCCGGCAGCCGTACTGCGCAACAGCACCGCCCGCCCCGGCGACCTGCTGGTGCTGACCAAACCGCTGGGCAGCGGCATCATCGCCACCGCCGTCAAGGGAGAGTTGGCCACACCGGAGCAGGAAGCGGAGGCGGTGGCCTGGATGTCGCTCCTGAACCGCCGTGCCGCCGAGCTGATGCTGCGCCACCGCCCAAGCGCCTGCACCGACATCACCGGCTTCGGTCTGATCGGCCACTGCTGTGAAATGGCCAAGGGTGCCGGGGTGACCATCCGCCTGGACCACGCCGCCATCCCGCTCATGGGCGGCCTCTCCGGCCTGATCGCCGACGGCATGGTGCCGGCCGGCTGCTACCGCAACCGGGACTGCTACCTGCCGGACATCGACAGCACCAGCCTCGTGCCGGATTTACTGCTGCCGCTGTTCGATCCCCAGACCTCCGGCGGCCTGCTGATCTCCTGTGCCCCGGACGACGCCGCGGCCTTCCTGGCGGACGCCGCCGCAGCGGGAGTCTTTGCCCGCCCCGTCGGTGCCGTTCTGCCCGGACGCGCCCAGCCGGTTCTCGTGGCCTGAAAGCGCGTGTTGTATACGATTCAGCTGTTCAAAAGCTCTTGGCAGTACGATGCGACCATGGTACAAATGCAGGCGTTCTATTCCGCCATCCACGCAGTTTCCGTTCATTAAGCCAGAATCCACTATACGAATGAGGGTACCGTCATGGCCAGAATCACGCGGGCGCTGATCAGCGTTTCCGACAAGACAGGCATTGTTGAACTTTCACAGGCACTCGCCGCTTACGGCGTGGAGATCCTCTCCACCGGCGGTACCGCCAAACTGCTGCGGGACGCGGGGCTGACCGTCAAGGACGTCTCCGAATTCACCGGGTTCCCCGAGATGCTGGACGGCCGGGTGAAGACCCTGCATCCCAAGGTGCACGGCGGCCTGCTGGGAATCCGCTCCAACCCGGAGCACCGGGCAAAGATGCAGGAACACGGCATCGAGCCGATCGACATGGTGGTGGTGAACCTCTACCCCTTTGAAGCCACCGTGGCCAAGCCTGACTGCACCCTGGAAGATGCCATCGAGAACATCGACATCGGCGGCCCCACCATGCTCCGCTCCGCGGCCAAGAACAACCGGGACGTCACCGTGCTGGTGGATGCCGCCGACTACGCCGCAGTGCTGGAGGAGATGAAAGCCACCGGCGGCAGCGTCTCCGAAGCCACCAATTTCCGCCTGGCGGTCAAGGTGTACCAGCATACCGCCGCCTACGACGGTGCCATTTCCAACTGGCTGGGGGCCCGCTTGGGGAGTGAACCGACGGAATACCCGGAAACCTTCACCCTGCAGGTCAAGAAGGCCCAGGATCTGCGCTACGGCGAAAACCCGCACCAGTCGGCGGCCTTCTACATCGAGCGGGGCATCACCGAGCCCTGCGTCTCCAATGCCGTGCAGCTGCAGGGCAAGGAGCTTTCCTTCAACAACATCATCGACCTGGACGCCGCCATCGAGACGGTCAAGGAGTTCACCGGCAAACCGGCCGCAGTCATCATCAAGCATACCAACCCCTGCGGCGTTGCCCTGGGAGACTCCCCCCTCTCCGCCTACCTGAAAGCCCGAGAGTGCGATCCGGTATCGGCCTTCGGCGGCATTGTCGGCTTCAACCGCACCGTGGACGCCGCTGCGGCCAAGGAACTGACCTCCACCTTCCTGGAGGCGGTCATCGCACCCGGTTACGACGAGGAAGCCCTGGCCATCTTCACCGCCAAGAAGAACGTGCGGGTCATGCAGGTGCCGCTTTTGGGCGACCAGCTCCAGACCGGCTACGACCTGAAGCGGGTGGTGGGCGGCCTGCTGCTGCAGGGACGGGACCTGGGCATGGTCAACGCCACGGACTGCAAGGTGGTCACCAGCCGGGCTCCCAGCACCACGGAACTGGAGGCCCTTGATTTTGCCTGGCGGGTCTGCAAGCACGTCAAGTCCAACGCCATTGTCTTCACCAGCAAGGACCAGACCGTCGGTATCGGTGCCGGCCAGATGTCCCGGGTCGACTCCTCCAAGATCGCCGTCCAGAAGGCGCTGCTCCCCACCCAGGGAACGGTGCTGGCCTCCGACGCCTTTTTCCCGTTCCGGGACGGGGTCGATGCCGCGGCTGAAGCCGGTGTCACCGCCATCATCCAGCCGGGCGGCAGCGTGCGGGACGAAGAGGTGATCCAGGCGGCCAATGAGCACGGCATTGCCATGATCTTCACGTCGATGCGACACTTCAGACATTAACAAATTCTTGAATGACCCATGGGTTGCTCAAAAATAGTCAGATCGTCGCACCCGCAGAAAAGTCCCGCGGAGGCGTAGCAGCGCTACGCCGCACAAGGGGTTTTCGAGGACGGCGGCGAGATGGCTGTTTTTCAGCAACCTATTCATAAGAGGTGAACAGTATGAAAGTTCTGGTTGTGGGCGGCGGTGGCCGCGAACATGCCCTGGTCTGGAAAATCGCCCAGTCGCCGCTGGTGACCACGGTGTTCTGTGCGCCGGGCAACCCCGGCACGGCGGGTCTGGCCACCAACCTGCCGATCGCCGTGGATGAGATCGACAAGCTGCTGGGATTTGCCAAAAAGGAAGGGATCGACCTGACCGTGGTGGGTCCCGAACTGCCCCTGTCCCTGGGGATCGTGGACCTGTTCCAGGAATACGGCCTTACGGTGTTCGGTCCCAGCCGGGCCGCTGCCCGCATCGAGGCCAGCAAGGCGTTCTCCAAGGACCTGATGAAGAAGTACGGCATCCCCACCGCGGCCTACGACGTCTTCACCGAAATCGATCCGGCCCTGGCCTTTATCCGCGCGACCGGCGCGCCGATCGTGGTCAAGGCCGACGGTCTGGCCGCCGGCAAGGGGGTAGTGGTGGCCCGCACCGAGGAGGAGGCTGAGGAGGCCGTTCGGGAGATGCTCTCCGGCAACGCCTTCGGCTCCGCCGGTTCCCGGGTGGTGATCGAGGAGTTTCTGGAGGGGGAGGAGGCGTCCTTCCTGGCCATCACCGACGGCAAACAGGTCATTCCCCTGGCCTCGGCCCAGGACCACAAGGCGATCTTCGATAACGACCAGGGCCCCAACACCGGCGGCATGGGGGCCTATTCGCCGGCTCCGGTGGTGACCCCCGACGTGCATGCCGTTGCCATGGCCGAGGTGGTACAGCGGGCGGTGGACGGCATGGCTGCGGAAGGCTGTCCCTACCGCGGTATTCTTTACGCCGGCCTGATGGTGAAGGACGGCCGGGTCAAGACCCTGGAGTTCAACGCCCGCTTCGGCGACCCGGAATGCCAGCCGCTTTTGATGCGGATGCAGTCGGACATCGTACCGCTGTTGCTGGCGGTGGCGGAAGGGGACCTCTCCGGCAAGGAGATTCAGTGGCATGACCAGGCGGCGGTCTGCGTGGTCATGGCCGCCGAAGGCTACCCCGGCGATTACCCCAAAGGAGACGTGATTACCGGAATTGAGGCAGCAAACGCCGGTGAGGGGACCACCGTCTTCCACGCCGGCACCGCCGAAAGGGACGGCGCCATTGTCACCAACGGCGGCAGGGTGCTGGGGGTCACTGCTCTGGGGGACACCGTTGCCGAAGCCATACAGCGGGCTTACCGGGCGGTGGACCTGATTTCCTGGCGGGGCGAGCAGCACCGCGGCGATATCGGCCAAAAGGCGCTCAACCGCTAACTCCTTGCCATTGGTACGCAATATGCTTGACATGGCGCAACGGGCTGTGATTTAGTTCCAGCATATTTTGTTTACACTTATTTAAGGAGGTAGTTTCAATGAAAAAGATCGCTCTGACCCTGATCGCCCTGATCGCTTTTTCCGGCGCCGCGTTCGCCGCTGCTCAGGACAGCTATGAGTACAAAGGCGGCAACATGGGCAAAGTAGCCTTCCCCCACAAGAAGCATATGGCGCTGGGCTGTGCCAAGTGCCATGAAGGCGCCCCCAAGAAGATCGAGATCAACAAGGGCGTTGCCCATGACCAGCTCTGCCTCAAGTGCCACAAGGCCGAGAACAAGGGCCCCAAGGGCTGCAAGGACTGTCACAAGAAGTAAGGCGCACACCATAGAGGTCGGGAAAGGGCGACGGACAACCGTCGCCCTTTTCTTATTGCCGGCAGCTCCGACGAACTTCGCGGCATACTTCCCGCACTTCCAGCCGTTTCACCGATGGTTCCGGCAGCAGGCCCGGCCAAAAAATGCTACCAATTCACAGGCTGATATTGTATAAAGTTCCCTTGTCTTCAAGACTGAAAAGGTCGTAAACAAACCGGCCTTTGCCATCTCATTGCCACGGAGTACCCACCTTGAGCACGAACAATCAGCGCAGCTTTGTCCAACGCCTCTGGGACTTTTTCTGTTCCCTCAAACTAACCCTTTTCCTGCTGATCACCCTGGCCGTCACCTCCATCATCGGCACCATCATCCCCCAGTATCCCAACATTGACGAACGGTACTGGGCCACCATCAGCGCCGGCAAAAAAGCCCTGTACGAAAGCCTCGGCTTTTTCGACATGTACCACTCCTGGTGGTTCCTGGCATTCCTGACCCTGTTCAGCATCAACCTGATCACCTGCTCGATCCAGCGCCTGCCCCACGTCTTCAAGTTCGTCAGTGAGCCGCTGCTGGTGTTGCCGGAGGCCCAGCAGAAGATCTTCCCGAACAGCGACCTCAAACTTTCCACCGGCCTGGAGGAAAGCAAGGAACGCCTGGCTGCCTTCCTGTCCGCCGAGTTTGCTACCCCGGTGATCACCAAGGTGGAGCATCAGTACCACCTCTTCGCCCAAAAGAACGCCTGGTGCCGCCTGGGGGTCTACATCGTCCATTTCAGCATCCTGGTGATCTTCGTCGGCGCCATGATCGGCAATCTGTTCGGCTACAAGGGATTCGTCGCCATCGTCGAGGGCGAGACCGTCAACAGCATCCAGCTGCGCAACGGCAAGACCGCCCCCTTGGGTTTTGAAGTCCGTTGCGACCAGTTCACGGTCAGCTACTACGATGCTCCCGGTGGCGGCGGCCCCAGCAAGATGCCCAAGGAGTTCAAGAGCATTCTGACCGTTACGGAGAACGGCGCGGAAGTACCGAACTACAAGCACGTCCGTCTGGTGGTCAACGATCCGATGACCTACAAGGGGATCACCTTCTACCAGTCCAGCTACGGCCAAGCCAACGACCCCAGCACCTTCTTCTTCACGGTGCGGGACCGCACCAGCGGCAAGACCGAACAGCTGGCCCTGCGCCCCGGCGTCCCCTCCCGCCTGCCCGACGGCCGCAGCGCCTCCATCGTCGACCTGACCGACAACCCCGGCGAAGGGTTGGCGGCAGTGCTCTCCGTAGGCAGCCAAGGGGGGCAACCGAACTTCTTCAAAGTGTTCAGGGAGAACCCCACCCTTGACGACCTGCGCGGCGACCGCCTGATCTTCTCCTTCACCGGCACCGACGCCCGCCAGTACACCGGCCTGCAGGTCAACAAGGACCCCGGTGTCTGGGTGGTCTGGACCGGCTGTATCATGATGTGCGCAGGCCTCTGCGTCGCCTTCTTCATGTCCCACAAGCGGGTCTGGATTGTCCTTTCCAACGGCCATGCCCGGATTTTCGGCAACGCCAGCAAGAACCAGCCTGCCTTCAAAACCGAATTCGAAGCCCTGACCGATAAGCTGCACAGCCAGAACATCTAACGAGGGAACCGCCTATGCTGAGTGCAAAACTGTTCAACATCACCACCATTTTCTACATGGCCTCCACCCTGGCCTTCCTGGGGTACCTGGCCGGTCGCAATAAAAACGTCGGCCTGGGCGGCGTCGTCCTGGCCTGGGGCGGTTTTGCCATCCACACCGCCGCCACCCTGCTGCGCTGGAAGGAATCCTACGACATCGGCCTGGGACACGCCCCGCTCTCCAACCTCTACGAGTCGGTGGTCTTCTTTGCCTGGAGCACCGTGCTGATTTTCGGGCTGATCGATGCCAAGTACAAGTACCGGGTCATCGGCGCCTTTGTCATGCCCTTTGCCCTGCTGGCCATGGCCTGGGGCCAGCTGTATCTTCCCACCGACATCAACCCGCTGATGCCGGCCCTGCAGAGCAACTGGCTGCTCTACCACGTGCTGACCTGCTTTCTGGGCTATGCCGCCTTTGCGGTGGCCTGCGGCGTCTCCATCATGTACCTGATCAAGGCGAAGAACGAGGAGAAGGGGACGGCGGCAGCCGGCAGCGTTGTCTCCCAGTTCCCGCCCACCAAGGTGCTGGATGAGCTGAACTACAAGGCGATCATGATCGGCTTTCCGCTCTTGACCCTGGGGATCATCACCGGCGCGGCCTGGGCCAACTACGCCTGGGGCACCTACTGGAGCTGGGACCCGAAGGAGACCTGGTCCCTGATCGTCTGGTTCATCTATGCTGCGTTCCTGCACGCCCGCTTCACCAAGGGGTGGGTGGGCAAGCGGGCCGCCTGGCTCTCCATCATCGGTTTTGCCGCCACCATCTTCTGCTACCTGGGGGTGAACCTGCTGTTGTCCGGTCTGCACAGCTACGGCGGTATGAATTAACGGGAATTATCTTTTTCCTCCCCGCCTCACCGAGGAGCGAAACACGTTCAGGAAAAACCGGGGTCACCCGGTTTTTCCATTTGCGGCAGCATCATGATTTCTTTTTCCATTGTGATACCGGTTAAACCCGGGGTGGTCCCGCAGGCGGTCAAGCGGCTCTCCCCCCTTGCCCAGTCCCGCGAGGCCCTGGAACTGCTGGTGGCCGAGGGGACCTGCCCCAGCCGCCAGCGCAACGAGGCGGTGCGGCAGGCACGAGGCGAGATCGTCTACTTCCTGGATGACGACTCCCTGGTGCCCCCCGACTGCTTGCAACGGCTGGCCGGTCATTTTGCCGACCCCGCCGTGGCGGCGGTGGGGGGGCCCTCCCTGACTCCGACCGACGACTCCCTGCTGCAGCGGGCCATAGGCGCGGCGCTGGCCTCACCCCTCGGCGCCGGGGGCGTCTGCAACCGCTACCGCAGCACCGGCACGGTCCGGCGCACCACGGAACGGGAACTGATCCTCTGCAACCTGGCGGTACGGCGCGAGGTTTTTCTGGCCTGCGGCGGCTTCGACGAGCGGCTGTACCCCAACGAGGAGAACGAGTTCCTCGACCGGCTGGCGGCCACCGACAGCCTGCTGCTGCACGACCCGCTGCTGACCGTGCAGCGCAGCCAGCGGGCAAGCCTGACCGCCTTTTTGTACCAGATGTTCCGCTACGGCCGGGGCCGGGCCCAGCAGACCCGCATTGCCGGCGTCACGGGAATCATGCCCTTCGCCCCGCTGCTGCTGCTGCTCTACCTGCTGTCGCTGCCCCTGCTGTCGCTGCCCCTGCTGTCGCTGCCCCTGCTGTCGCTGCCCCTGCTGTCGCTGCCCCTGCTGTCGCTGCCCCTGCTGTCGCTGCCCCTGGTGTCGCTGCCCCTGGTGTCGCTGCCCCTGGTGTCGCTGCCGTTGTGGCGTATTCCGTTGCTGCTCTACGCCGGCATACTGCTGGCAGCACCGCTCTTTGCCGATCGCAATACCCACGGGAGACCGGCGCTCCTGGCGCTGCCGCTGCTGATCCCCCTGCTGCATCTCGCCAACGGCGCGGGGCTTTTGGCCGGGTTTCTGCTCCCCATGCCAAAACGGCCATGCTATAAGGAGGGAGCGGTGACCATTCGCCGCATCCCCTGTACCGGAGCCCCCTGATGGATCTGAGCATCGTCATACCGATCTACTACGAAGAAGAGAACATCCGCCCCCTCTACCGCGCCGTGACCGAAACCCTGGACCCCACCGGCCTGAGCTACGAAATCATCGCCGTGGATGACGGCTCCGGCGACGGTTCCTTCGGCATTCTGAAGGAGCTGGCCCTGCAGGACTCCCGGCTGCGGGTGATCCGCTTCCGCCGCAACTTCGGCCAGACCGCCGCCATGTCGGCGGGGTTCGAGGCGGCCCGCGGTGCGGTTATCGTGCCGATGGACGGCGACCTGCAGAACGATCCCGCCGATATCCCGCTGTTGCTGGCAAAGATCCGGGAAGGCTACGACGTGGTCTCCGGCTGGCGCCGGGACCGCCAGGACGCCTTTGTCAGCCGCACTCTCCCCTCCCGCATCGCCAACGGCCTGATCTCCCGCATGACCGGCGTGCACCTGCACGACTACGGCTGCACCCTCAAGGCCTACCGCCGGGAGGTGCTGGAGGGGATCGGTCTGTACGGCGAAATGCACCGGTTCGTGCCGGCCCTGGCCTCGCGGGTGGGAGCACGGGTGACGGAGCTGCCGGTGCGCCACCACCCCCGGCGCTTCGGGCAGAGCAAGTACGGCATTTCCCGCACCATGCGGGTGATCCTGGATCTGATCACGGTCCGCTTCCTGCTCTCCTACGCCACCAAGCCGATCCAGCTCTTCGGCAAGTGGGGGATCTACTGTTTTCTCATGGCCTGCGGCAGCGGCGGCGCCACCCTGTACATGAAAATTTTCGGCGGCCACAGCATGAACCGCAACCCGCTGCTGATCCTCACCGCGTTCCTGCTGTTCATGGGGGTGCAGTTCATCGCGCTGGGACTGCTGGGAGAGCTGAACGCCCGCACCTGGTACGAATCTCAGGGGAAGCCGGTCTACGCGGTGCGCGAACGGCTGAACGAACCGGATGACCAAGCCTGACCGGCCGCTGCACATCCTGATGCTGGCCCCCACCCCCTACTTTTCCGACCGGGGGTGCCATGTCAGGATATACGAGGAGGCCCGGGCCCTGCTGGCCCTGGGGCACCAAGTGCGGATCGTCGCCTACCACCTGGGCCGAGACCTGCCACCGGTGCCGGTGGACCGCACCCTCGCCGTCCCCTGGTACCGCAAACAGGGGGCCGGCCCCTCCTGGCACAAGCCGTACCTTGACTTGCTGCTGCTGCTGACGGCGCTGCGGGTGGCCCGCGACTTCCGCCCGCACCTGATCCATGCCCACCTCCATGAAGGGGTGCTGGCGGGCTGGCTCCCGGCCAAGCTCCTGCGGCTCCCGCTGCTCTTCGACTACCAGGGGAGCCTCACCGGCGAATCCCTCAACCACGGCTTTTTCCGGCCCGGTTCCCTGCTGCACCGCTGCTTCGGCGCCCTGGAACGGCTCATCACCCGGCTGCCCGACCACACCATCACCAGTTCCACCCCCGGCCTCCATGAACTGCGCCAACAGTGGGGCGTTGCCGCGGAACGGGTGACGCCGCTGCCCGACGGGGTGGATACGGACGTATTCCGCCCCTTCCCCAGGGATGAGGCCCGCAGCCGTCTGACCGCACTGCTGGGATCACCGCCCCTGCCGCCGGAGCCGCTCATTGTCTACCTGGGGCTCCTGAACAGCTACCAGGGGATCGACCTGTTGCTGGAAGCGGCCCTGCTGCTAAAGCAGCGGTCCATTCCGTTTCAGCTGGTACTGATGGGGTTCCCGGACGAAGCGTACCGCCTCAGGGTTGAAGAACTGGGACTCGATTCGCAGGTCCGTCTCACCGGCCGGATCGACTACGCCGAGGCAGCGCTGCTCCTTTCCGCCGGTGACCTGGCGGTCTCCCCCAAGCTTTCCGTCACCGAGGCCAACGGCAAGCTGCTCAACTACATGGCCTGCGGCCTGGCCACGGTCTGCTTCGACACTCAGGTCAACCGTGAGCTGCTGGGGGAGGACGGCTGCTATGCCGCAACCATCTCGGCCGCGGCCCTGGCGGACCGCCTGGCAGCGGCCCTGGCCGATCCGGCGGCGTTGCGGGAAACCGGCCAACGGCTGCGGCAGCGGGCCATCGAGCAGCACGCCTGGAGCCGGCGGGGGCAACAGCTGGCTGCCTGCTACCAAAAACTGCTCACCGCTGTATTTCCATGATTGCAAAACAGCCCGCACTGCGTTACTGTTCACCCCATGAACGAGAAAAGCACCGGATCACTTGACACCTACACCATTTTTCGCCTGCTCTGCACCCTGGCCGCCGACGGCTCCCTCTCGCAACGGGATCTGGCCCGGCGCCTTGGTTGCGCCCTGGGGTTGGTCAATGCCTACCTGAAAACCGCCGCCACCAAGGGATGGATCAAGGCCAGGGAGCTGGGGGGCAACCGCAGCGCCTACCAGGTCACCGCCAAGGGGAACAACGAGCTGCGTCGCCTGGCGCTGCAGCATGCCCGTAACCTGGACGACCTGTTCAGCATCGTTGCCGACGAGTACCAGCGCGCCATCCAGCCCCTGCACGACGAGGGGGTGGAACGGGTGGCCCTCTGCGGCCTGGACGGGGTCAGCATCATCCCCTGGCAGGCACTGCAGGAAGCGGGGATCGACGTCACGGTGGTCATGGACAGCCAGGGGATCGGCCGCCGCTTCATGGGCAAGGAGGTGGTATCCCTGGCCCATGCCCTGCTGGGGGGGCGCTACCGGGTGGTGATCGGCTCCCTGAACCGCGCCGAGCAGCTCCACCAGGCCCTCTGCGACCTGGGGGTCGACGCCGACACCATCGTGGTTCCTCCCTCCTTCCTGGGGAAACGCTCATGAAGCGCGACAGCCGCATCTTCGTGGCCGGACACCGGGGCATGGTGGGTGCCGCCATCGTCAGGAAGCTCGGGGCTGCGGGCTTCACCAACCTGATCCTGCGGGACTCCCGGCAGCTTGACCTGCGGGACCAGGCCGCCGCCACCGCCTTCTTCGCCGCAGAGCGTCCCGAGTACGTCTTCCTGGCCGCGGCCCGGGTGGGGGGCATCATCGCCAACAGCACCCGCAAGGCTGAGTTCATCTACGACAACCTGATGATCCAGACCAACATCATCCACGCCGCCCGCCAGCACGGCGTCGCCCGCCTGCTCTTCCTGGGCAGCACCTGCATCTACCCCAAGTTCGCCCCCCAGCCGATCAAGGAGGAACACCTGCTGACCGGCCCCCTGGAGCCCACCAACGACGCCTACGCCATCGCCAAGATCGCCGGCATCAGCATGTGCCGCTCCTACAACCAGCAGTACGGCACCCGTTTTCTCTCCGCCATGCCCAACAACCTCTACGGCCCCGGCGATAATTACGATCTGACCGGCTCCCATGTGCTGCCGGCCCTGCTGCGTAAATTCCATGAGGCCAAGGCAGCCGGCGCCCCCACCGTGACCGTCTGGGGCACCGGCACGCCGTTGCGGGAGTTCATGCATGTGGACGATCTGGCCGATGCGTCCCTTTTTCTGATGACCCTGGACGAGGCGCGCTACGACGACCTGCTGGCCCACCCGGAGGCGCCGGCCCTGATCAACGTCGGTTCCGGCCAGGAGATCAGCATCGGCGACCTGGCCCGGCTGGTGCAGCAGGTGACCGGCTACACCGGCGAGATCGAGTTCGACCGCTCCAAGCCGGACGGCACCCCCCGCAAGCTGGCCGATTCCTCCCGGCTGCACGCCCTGGGCTGGCACCACCGCATCTCCCTTGAGGAAGGGGTGCGGGACGCCTACGGCTGGTTCCTCGATCATGTCGCAGCCCCCTCCTGAGCCTCGGGGCCTGCCCCGATTTCTGCCTGCCTCCCTCCGCAACCGCATTGCTCCGCTCCTCGCGGCCCCCGGTTTCAGCAACACCCTCTGGCTGTTCGGCGACCGGCTGCTGCGGATGGGGGTGGGGCTGGTGGTGGGGGTCTGGGTGGCCCGCTACCTGGGACCGGAGGGGTACGGCCTGCTCAGCTTTGCCGGCTCCTACGTGATGCTCTTCTCCGCCCTGGCCCTCTTCGGCCTGGAATCCCTGGTGGTGCGGGAACTGGTGACCCGCCCGGACCAGCGGGAGGCGATCCTGGGCACCACCTGCCTGATCCGCTGCGCCGCCGGTCTGGCCGCCTACCTGCTGGCCCTGCCCCTGCTGCTGCTGATCCGTCCCGGCGATAGCGCGGCACT
The DNA here is from genome assembly GCF_933509905.1 of Trichlorobacter ammonificans. Lineage (GTDB taxonomy): Bacteria > Desulfobacterota > Desulfuromonadia > Geobacterales > Pseudopelobacteraceae > Trichlorobacter > Trichlorobacter ammonificans. The sequence continues at coordinate 2,354,230 of NZ_OW150024.1, forward strand.
GCTGCTGACGGCCCTTCTGGGCAGTTCCCTGCTGTTTCAGTCCCTGGAGGTCATCGATCTCTGGTTCCAGTCCAAGGTACGCTCCCGCTTCAGCGTCTGCGCCCGTAGCGTCGCCTTCCTGCTTTCTTCCGGCGCCAAGCTGGCCCTGGTGTTGAGCAAGGCGTCACTCACCGCCATCGCCGTGGCCACCGCCGCCGAAGCGCTGCTGACCGGCCTGGGGCTGATCGTGGCCTACCGGATGGCCGGGGGATCGTTGCGGGCCTGGCGCTGGGACCGCGGACAGTTCAGCCGCCTGGTTACCGGTGCCGTGCCGATGCTCCTCTCCGGGGTGGTGCTGATGATCTACCTGCGGGTGGACCAGGTGATGCTGGGGGCCCTGGCCGATGCCGGTCAAGTGGGGCAGTACGCTGCCGCGGTGCGGATCGCCGAACTCTGGTACTTCGTCCCCGCCGCCATCGTCTCCTCGGTCTTTCCCGACCTGGTGCGGGTGCGGGAACAGGACCCGGTGCTGTTTCAGGATAAACTGCAGCGTCTTTACAACCTGCTGGCCTTTCTCGGCTACGCCGTGGCCCTGCCGGTGACCCTGCTGGCCCCCTGGCTGGTGCGCCTGCTGTTCGGCCCCTCCTATCAACCGGCGGCGCCGCTTTTGGCGGTGCTGATCTGGGCCGGCCTGTTCGCCAATATCACCGTGGTGCGCAACGCCCATTTCATCGCCCTTGAATGGGGCCGGTCCCTGCTCTGGGCCACCACCGCCGGGGCCGCGGCCAACGTGCTGCTCAACCTGCTGCTGATCCCCCGCTACGGCGCCATGGGGGCCGCGCTGGCCACCTGCCTTTCCTACTGGATCGCGGCCCACGGCGCCTGCTACGCCGTGCCGGCCCTGCGGCCGGCCGCCGCCATGATCCTGCGGGCCCTGCTGCTGCCCCGTTGGTGGCGGAACCACCCTGTCCACGGAGACTCCTGATGCGCGCCCTTCTGCGATTCCTGCGCGGCTACCGCTGCTGCCGGCGGATGCTGGCAACGGTGGACCCGGTCCTGCGGCATGATTACTCCCACCTGAGCAACCGCATTGTCGAGCGGGAGCCCTACCTGCTGGAACTGGCCCGCGGCAGGCGGGTGCTGCATTTCGGCTTCCTCGACTCCATCTTCCTGGAGCGCAAGCTTGCCGAGGGGAGCCTGCTGCACAGCCGCCTGGGACAGGTGGCCCACCGGGTCTGCGGCGTGGATATCGAGGCAGCCCTCTTGGAGCGTTACCGGGAACTCACCGGGGACCAGGACAACCTGCTCTGGGATATCGCCGACACCACCGTGCCCGAGGGGCTGCGGGAGGGCTTTGATCTGGTGCTCTTCCCCGAAGTGCTGGAACATGTCCCCAACCCCGGCCTGGTGCTGAGCAACCTGGCAACCCTCTGCCGCCTGAACCGTGCCCGGCTCTGCCTGACCCTGCCCAACGCCTTTGACATGTACGGTTTCATGGCCGCCATGCAGGGGGTGGAACTGGTGCATCCCGACCACCTCTACACCTTCACCCCCCGCACCCTGACCCGGCTGGTGCAGGCTTCCGGGCTTCGCCTCAGCGAGCTCTGCTTCTACAACTTCGGCTCCGATCTGGCGCCGGGGCTCACCAAAGCCGGCATGATCGCCCTCTGCGAACCGGTGGAGGGGTGATGCACCGCCACGCCCCGCTCATGGGCCGCCGCATCGTCATCCTGTTCGGTTCCCTGGAGATGGGGGGGGCGGAACGGCAGGGACTGCTGCTGGCCGACCACCTGCAGCGGATTGAAGGTGCCGCGGTCCAGGTCTGGGGCCTGGGGGCGGGCCACGCTGTTGCGGAACAGTGCGACCGCCTGGGGATTCCCTGGCGCTTACTGCCGCTGCACTGGGGACCGCGCCGACGCCCGTTGCACCTGCTGCGTCTCGCCCGCGCCCTGCGGCAAGCCCGGCCCGATATCCTGCTCCCCTACACCAAAGTCCCCAACCTGGCAGCGGCCCTGCTCCGCCCCTTGAGCGGCGCCCGGCTCTGCGTCTGGAACCAGGCCGACGCCGGCCTGCTGCTGCCCCCCACCCTGCTGCACCGCTTCGCCATCGGCCGGGTGCGCCACTTCATCGCCAATGCCACTGAGGGGCGCGAGTTTCTGCTGAAAACCTTCAACCTGCCGCCGGATGCGGTGCGACTGATCGAAAACGGCGTGGCCCCGGCCCCGCCGCTGCTGGACCGGGCCGCCTGGCGGCAGCGGCTGGCTATCGATGCCGCAGCGCCGGTGGCGGTGATGGTGGCGAATTTGAGCCGCTACAAAGACCACGCCACCCTGCTGGCGGCGTGGCAGGTGCTCCCCCCTGCCGCTGCCGACGCAGTGCTGGTGCTGGCGGGCCGGCTCGACGACCGGGCCGGGGTGTTGCAGCGTCAGGCCGATGAGCTGGGGATCAGCAGCCGGGTCCGGTTTGCCGGCAGCGTGGCCGATATCAGCGGTCTGCTGTCTGCTGCAGATCTCTGCGTGCACAGCTCCCGCAGCGAAGGGATACCCAACGGCGTGCTGGAGGCGATGAGCTGCGGCCTGGCGGTGGCGGGCAGCGACATTCCCGGCCTGCGGGACGCGGTGGGGGAGGACGGACTGGCGTTCCTGGCGCCTCCGGGCAACCCGGCGGCCCTGGCGGACCGCCTGGCACGGCTTGTGACCGATTCGGACCTGCGCCGCCGCCAGGGGGAGCTGATGCGTGAGCGGGTGCAGCAACGGTTCAGTGCGGAGCGGATGTGCCGGGAAACCGTGGCCTGTCTGGTGCAGGCCCTGGGGGAGGCACCATGATCCGACTCCTCTTGCTGCTGACCCTGCCCCTGGCTGCCCTGGGCAAACTGGTGGGACGACTGCTTCCCCTGGACAACCCCGGCGGCCTGTTCTTCATCATCCCCTTCTACCACACCGGCGGCGCGGAGAAGGTGCATGCCGACATCGCAGCCTGCTGCGCTCCGGAACGCCCGTGGATCTTCTTTGCCCACCGTTCGCGGGACACCGCCTTCCTGGCCCGGTTCAGGGCCGCTGCCCGCTGTTTCGACATCCCGCTTCTTCTTAAGTACACCTTCCCCTTCAGTGTCGGGGTCATGGCCGGACTGATCTCCCGCCACCCCGCCCCGCGGCTGTTCGGCTGCAACTCCCTCTTCTTCTACCTGCTGCTGCCCCATCTGGCGCCCCACGTCCGGGTCATCGACCTGCTGCACGGCCTGGGGGGGGGAGCGGAGCGGTTCGCCCTGCCGGTGCTGGAGCGGATCGACCAGCGGGTGGTGATTTCCCCCGGCGTCCGGGAGGAACTGCTGGCCTTCTACCGGGCCCATGGGGTCTCCCCGGCCCTGGATGACCGGATTACGGTCATCTCCAACCGGGTGAGCGTAGCGCCCGCCCTGCCGGACAAAGCAACAGAGGGGCCGCTTACGGCCCTGTTCGTGGGACGGGGCAGCGAAGAGAAGCGGGTCCACCTGATCGCCCGGGCGGCCCGGCGCTGCCGGGAACTGGGGGTGGCGGTAGAGGTGACGCTGGTGGGGGATGTTGCGGACCGGTTGACCCGGGAGGAGCGGGCAGCCTGCCGCCTGACCGGACCGATTGGCGACGAGGCGGCACTGACGCGGCTCTACCGGCAGTCGCACCTGGTGCTGATCAGCTCCAGCCGGGAGGGGTTTCCCCTCACCCTGATGGAGGGGATGGCCCAGGGGTGCGTACCGGTGGCCACTGCGGTGGGGGGGATTCCGGACCATATCCGGCACCTGGACAACGGCTGGCTGCTGCCGGCAGAGGATGAGGAATCAGTGGTGGCGGGGCTGGTGGCTGCCCTGCGGCAACTGGCGGAGGAGCGGCAGCTCACGGCCCGACTGGCCGCGGCTGCCTTCGCCTCTGCCCACGCGCAGTTCGGGGGGGAGCGGTTCTGCGCCGACTACCGGAGACTGCTGCAACTTCCCTGAAGACCGTTCTGCACTGCGATGGCACCGGGATGACGCGGGTGCGGCGGATGTGCACGGATGTTAACCCTTGTTGTTTGAGGGTATCCGCGCTCAATCCGCGTCATCCGCGGCCCATTTCGTGTTGTTCTGCGTTCTTTCGTGTCCGTGCGGCGAACCACCTTTGCAAACGTTACCGGACCATTACCCTTCTGCACACTGCATCAGCAGCTCCAGCAGCCGCGGCTCATCCAGGCCGCAGGTGGCCATGATCAGCTCCCGCAGCGGGGCCGGCAGCGGGGCGCAGATGGTAAGCAGCGTCTCGGGCCCCGGATGGTACAGCGCAGTGCGGAAAGAGTGCAGGGCAATGCCGGGCAGGTTCTCCAGGGGGGCAGCGCCGTAGCGCTTGTCTCCCGCCACCGGGTGTCCCACGGCCGACAGGTGACGGCGGATCTGGTGGGTGCGGCCGGTCACCGGTTCCACCAGCAGCAGGGAACAGCCCCCCGAGGCCAGCACCGTGTAGCGGCTCACCGACTCCTTGCCGTCCAGGGCCAGATCGATCTCCCCCGCCCCTGTCATCGCCCCTTCCGCCAGCGCAAGGTAACGTTTCTCCAGCCCTTCTTCCTTTACCTGCCGTCCCAGCATGCCGGCATTGCCGGAGCTGGTGGCCAGAAGCACCACGCCGGAGGTGCCCCGGTCCAGCCGGTTCACCGGATAGGCCCGCATCGGACAATTGGCCCGCTTCTCCAGCCAGGCGCTGGCCAGGTCCGCCAGGTTCTCATCCACCTCGGCGGCCGGGTGCATGGCCAGACCGGCCGGCTTGTTCACCGCCAGCAGCCGGTCATCCTGCCAGAGCAGGTCGATGGGCGCCGGGGCTCCCTTCAGGTAGCCGGTCACGGAGGCGCTCTCCTTCAGACTGATCCGGTCCCCGACTGTAAGCAGGAGCGTGGGAGCGGCATCGCCGCCGTTCACCCGGCAGGCCCCGGACTTGACCAGCTTGCGCAGGTAGCCGGGGGTGGCGGTCGGCAGCAGGCGCTGCAGCCAGCTTTCCAGGGAGCGGCAATGATCGTCGGCAGTGATGACGGCAGAGATCATCGCCTACGCTCCAATGCCGCGGTCCCGCATCAGGTTGCGCAGGGAACGGTCGTAGCTCTTCTCTCCGGCAGGGGTGAAGAAACAGGCGGGTGCTTCGCCCCGGCCGCGGTGAAAGGCCACGCACTGGCAGCAGTTGCCGCGACGGGAGCAGGACGAGTAGGTACAGGCACAGGTGCCGGTGTTGCGATCACAGGCGGGCATGGCGGAATCCTCCGGTACGGATCGGTGTGGTGAGCCGGGATCATACCCCATCCCCGCTGCCATGCCAACAGGGGCGTGGGGCAGTAATGCGGCCAAAGCGGAAGGCTTTTTACCGGAGATGCAAAAAACCTGAATTGGTTCGCAGGGGTATCGGGAATCATGGCAAACGGCACCTCGTCCGGCCATGGTCAGAGCAGGTATTACAGTCACGCTCCAAACCACCTGCACCAATGCCAGGGCACATTTTGCAAGGCTTTGCGACAAGATCACCGAAAATTAGAAAAATTATGGACACTTCCAATATTTTTATGAAAACTGGGAAGTGTCCCTAATTTCCAAACGGGGTGCCCCCATGACCCGCCCGTCAGATTTTTTCGGGCGGTCGGCGTCCATGGGGCTGGTTATGCGGCTCTCTCTACTTCCTCTGGCAGATTTTCCGATGATCGGGGAGTAAAGGTCAGTAGGGGTCGTGGCTGGGGTCGGACCAAGCTAACGCACTGATTTCAATAAGAAAATCTCCCAATAACAACCATTTTCCTGCCTTAGAGCCTCGTTTTCCTGGTCGAAAACGGCATTATAAGAAACTGGTTGTTCTCTGATGATGCAGATATCGCCATCATGCTTTTCAATCTTTCTGCCGACGGCCCGAAAGCTAGTGGGGTCAGGCTTGCATTTTTGCAATTTGGTGAAAATGTCAATAAAGTCAAGCCTGAACCCATTTACTTGCATCAGCGACGATTTTCTGTCAGCCGCCCCTCTGGCCCCCAAATTGAAAGAAATTTTACACAACTTTTTTCCTGATTAATTCCGACCCGTTACGAGACCATTGAAAGAAACTTTTCACACTCTGTGGAAAACAAAAGACCCGCCTTTTGGGCGGGTCTTTAAGCAGACAGGTCAATGTCATTCATAAGGGTTCGACGGTGGTGCATGGAGCAGCTCCGTTCATATGCATGGCGATGAGGTACTGTGTAGCGCAACCGCGACCCGTTGTCCAGCGGTTTCATGCAACAGCGGACCGTCTTGCACCGACGAGCCGTGCAGGGCAGTTTCTCTGCCGTTTCCCTCAAAACCCCGTCGCAGGTGGCGTGTCCTCATCCCGGAGGGTGAAGGCTATCAGCTTGAAGGTATCCCGCAACTCCACAAACGCCTGCAGCACCGCCGGGTCGAACTGCTCGGGCACGGTGCGGCCATCCCCCGAGGTAAGGATGGTGAAGGCCCGTTCATGGGTAAAGGCCGGCTTGTAGGCCCGCCGGCTGGTGAGGGCGTCGTACACGTCTGCCAGCGCCATGAGGCGCCCGGCAACCGGGATGGCGTCACCGGCCAGCCCGCTATACCCCTTGCCGTTCCAGTATTCATGGTGGCTGGCGGCGCAGTCCCCGGCCAGGCTGAGAAACGATGCCGCCGAGTCGTTGTTCATGCCTGCGGCGATCCGGTCGATCACCTCCCGGCCATAGGTGGTGTGGCGTTTCATCTGGTCGAATTCGTCCGCGGTCAATGGTCCGGGCTTCAGCAGGATGGTGTCCGGCACCCCGACCTTGCCGATGTCGTGGAGCGGCGCGGATAGATAGAGAAGCCGGATGGTGGTGTCGTCGAAGCAGCCCTGGAAACGGGGGTGATGCTGCAGGTGCGTTGCCAGGATCTTCACGTAGCGCTGGGTACGCTTGAGGTGCAGCCCGGTTTCCGGGTCCCGGTATTCGGCCAGGATACCAAGGCCATAGATGACGGCATCCTGGGTGAGTTGCACGTCCCGGGTCCGCTCCTGGACCATCTCTTCCAGGTAGTCCCGATACCGTTTCAGTTCCAGGTGGGCCACCACCCGCGCCAGCACTTCCTGGTGCTGGAACGGCTTGGTGATGTAATCCACGCCCCCTTCCTCGAAGGCCCGCAGCTTGTCCGCCGTGTCCACGGCGGCGGATATGAAGATGACCGGAATTCCGGCCAGGTTGGGGTCGGTCTTGAGTATGCGGCAGACGTCGAAGCCGCTCATGTCCGGCATGTTGATGTCCAGCAGGATCAGGTCCGGCGCCTGGGCCTGGGCCGCCTTGAGGGCCAGCCGGCCGCTGATGGCGGCGCGCACCGCGTAGCCCTGTTCCTGGAGGATCGACTCCAGCAGCTGAAGGTTCGCCGGGGTGTCGTCCACAACGAGAATCGTGTTCTTCGGCTCAGGCATTGCGTTCTCCCGTGTCTGCAGTCAGTGTCCGCTTACCCCTGCTCCCCGGTCTGGCCGCTAGCGGGCCTGGTCACCACCAGGGTAGTGCATTCGGGGGGATCGATTTCCAGCGCCAGCGAAATCCTCGACAGGGTTGCGGAGGTCACCGCTTCTCCCCGTTCCAGCAGCCGGATGCGGGTGCCGCTGTAGAGGTCCTCCGCCGCAACGACACCGCTTTGCAGCCCCTTGACCGGAGCGATCTCCTTCTGCCCCTTGTCGGTGGCCGGACGGGCAAGCACCCCCGGCGCGACCTCCTCGAAGCAGGCCACCAGGTTCGGGTCGAAGCTCCGTCCCGCCAGGTTGCGCACGCTTTTCATGACCGTGAACAGCGTCGTGCCCGCCGTGGCGTGGCTCACCAGCCGGTCCATGTAGTCGGCAATGGCAATTATTCGGGCCCCCAGCGGGATTTCGGCACCGATGAGGCGATCGGGAACCCCCGAACCGTTCATCTGCTCGTGGTGGTGCCGGATCAGGACCCCTGCCTCCTTCAGCCAGTCGATATGGCTGATCAGCAGCTGGCCCCGCACCGCATGGGTCAGGTAGATCCGCTTCAGGTTGTCGGGCAGCTTTTCCTCCGGTACCGAGGTCACCCCTGCCGGCAGCCCCACCTTGCCGATATCGTGGAGCAGCCCCGCGATCCTGATGGTCTCGGTTTCCTGCCGGGTGCACTGCAGCCTTCCGGCGACCGCGGCGGCCAGGGCCGCGACCCGGCTGGCATGGCCCAGCAGCTCCGGGTCCATCATGTCGAGAAGCCGCGTGAGAATCTCCAGCCACTCTTCGCGGTGGTAGCGGTGGTTCATATCCATGGCCCCCAGTTTCTGGACGTTGCGGGTAACCAGCGACGAGAGCCCCTTGACGCGCACCTTGAGGTTGCTGTTCCACTCCTGCAGTTCCTGTTGCGCCCGGTGGAGGGCGATGTGGGTCCTGACCCGGGCCAGAACCACCGGCGGGCAGACCGGTTTGGTGACGAAGTCCACCCCTCCCGCCGCAAAGCCCCGTTCTTCGTCCACCACATCGTTCAGGGCGGTGACGAAGATCACCGGGATTTCCGCGAGCCGGGGATCGCTCTTGAGGATGCTGCAAAGCTCGTAACCGTTCATCTCCGGCATGGTGATATCCAGCAGGATCAGGTCGGGGATCCGGGCCTGCACCGCCGTGAGCGCCATCCGCCCGTTGATGGCGGCCCGCACCGCGTACCCCTCCCCCACCAGGATCGACTCCAGCAACTGAAGATTGGCCGGGGTGTCGTCCACAATCAGAACCGTGCCCATTTCTTCGGCCATACACACCTCCCCATAGCTCGGGGCGCAGCAGGGTACCCCGCCCCTCTTCCTTTCCGGGCAGCACCGGCAGCCGGCCGGCACGGTCCGGCTGTTACGATCCGCCGCTGGTCAGCAACTCCTCGATCAGATCGAACCGATACCGGTCGGCCAGGAAGCGCAGCCGCTCCGCAACCCCCGGCGCCTTGTCCCCGTGGGGCGCCATCAGCTCCAGCAATCGGGCCTTGTCGAGTGTTCTGGCGGCTGAGGGGAGCAGCTCTTCACGCAGCTCGCGCGGCAGCAACGCCAGCTCCCGACCGAGGTCCTCCGGAGGGGAAGCGGCTGACGCCGCCGGTTCCGCCTCCTCCTCCGCATACTCGAATTCAAAGGAGAGGCAGGCAGCCACCTTGGCGTACAGTTCCTCCTCCCGCAACGGCTTGCGCAGAAATTCACTGGCCCCGGCTTCCAGCACGTCCTGGAGCTGGTCTTCGAACACGCTGGCCGACACGGCGATAATCGGCACCTTCCGCCCTTCCGGAAGGGCGCGGATGCGGCGGGTGGCCTCCCGGCCGTCCATGACCGGCATGACCACATCCATGAGGACCAGGTGCGGTTTGTGGAGCTGGAACGCCTCGACACCGGCCCGGCCGTTGACCGCCTCGATCAGGACACACCCCAGGGGGGCGAGCATTTTCACCAGAATTTCCCGATTGGTGTCCCGGTCGTCCACCACCAGAATCCGGCAGGGAGGATGCCCCGGCCTGAGCCGCACGACACGGCGGCGATACCCCATGGACGCGGCGGCCGGAGCAGCGTCGGTTGTCGCAACCGGCACGACCAGGCGGAAGCAGGCCCCATGCCCCGGATCGCTGGTCACGGTCAGGTCGCCCCCCATGAGCCGGGCATACTCGCGGCTGATGGTGAGCCCCAGTCCGGTCCCCCCCTGGGTCTGTCTGCCCACCTCGGACTGATTGAAGGCATCGAACACCCGCTGGCTATCCTCCGGCCCGACACCGGGGCCGCTGTCCTCCACCTCCACCTCAAGCCACTGGTGGCCGTCCGTTTCCGTGGTGCGGGCCCGCAGGGATATCCCCCCCGCGTCGGTGAACTTGACGGCGTTTCCCAACAGGTTGATCACGATTTGACGCAGCTTTCCGGCATCCCCCTCCACATGGTGCGGCATCTCCGGTTCCAGGTGCCGGACAAGCTGCAGATTCTTGGCGGAGGCCCGCAGGCTGAACATGTCGGCAATGTCCGCCAGCAGGGCAGGCAGGTCGAAGGGCGCCTGTTTCAGGGTCATGCGCCCTGATTCGATCTTGGCCATGTCGAGCACGTCGTTGATCAGGGTCAGCAGGTGTTCGCCGGAACGGTTGACGGTCTGCAGGTTGCGGCGGCTCTCCGCTGACAGGTTCGGGTCCCGTAGGACAATCTGGCTGAATCCCAGGACCGCGTTCAGCGGGGTGCGGATTTCGTGACTCATGTTTGCCAGAAAAATGCTCTTGGACTGGTTCGCCCGCTCGGCCTGTTCTTTGGCCTGCCGGAGTTCCGCGGTACGCTCCGTCACCAGTTGTTCGAGTTCATCGTTGATGGCGCGGACCTCTTCTTCGACCCGTTTTCGCTCCTCCATCTCCCGGGCGAGCCGAAGGTTCTTCAGGCCGGAGCCGGCCAGAACCTGAACCATGGTATGGAGAAATTCGACGTTATGCCGGATACGTTCGCGGCTGAGCAACGGAACCCGGTCCAGGGCCTGAAGATACTCTTCCGTATCGAACCCGAAGGTTTCAGCTTGTTTCAGGAAAAAGGCACGGTCCGGGGGAGAGTCGATGTAGAAGAACTGTCCGGCAAAGAAGGTGGCCAGGTGCCTGCCGTCGATAATTACCGGCATGGCGATGTCGATCATGTTGTTTTTGCAGCGGTACTCCAGAAAGGTTTCCGGGCAGTCGCACAGATGCTCTTTGATGTAGGCATCGCTTTCCTGGCAGCAGACAGCGGTGCCGGGATGTACCCGATGGAAGCGGGTGCAGATATCCTGCCATCCCACGGCGATAAGATTGGTCTCGTTGGCGTCGAACAGGCCGTAGGCCATGCCCGACAGCCGGTTGTGGGATTCGAGCAGCTGACGCACCTGCTCCAGGTCGACAAGTTCACTGAATGTCAGATTGATCATGCGTCCTCCCCTGCGTGACCTTCATGACAGCCCGCTGCCCCAGCAGAGCACGTCGATCACGGCCTCCACACCTTCAAAAACACATAACATTCCTAAATAATTATAAAAACAACAAAATAAAACACGGTATCAAAAAACCACAAAGAAACTTTACACAGCTTTTTTACGAATTGATTCCAGCGCCTTACACGACCATTGCAAAAATGTTTGCACACTTTGTGGAAAACAAAAAAGACCCGCCTTTGGGGCGGGTCTTTTGGCAAGACGTCGGATATGTCGCGTCTCAGAGTTCGATGGCGGTACATAATGTCAATCTCGCTGCGATAGTTTTACGCAATAGGTTCGATAGGTTTATCTGATGGAGGTATGTAGCGCATTCATAGCCTGCTGTCCAGTGTTTTTACCGGCGAAAACCGCTGTTCCGCCGCCGCCGGCCACCGTTGGTTCAGATGATCTTGTTCAGCGGGTACTCGATGATCCCCTCGGCGCCCAGCCGCAGCAGTTCCGGCACGATCCGGCGGACTTCCTTTTCCGGCAGGATGCTTTCGATGGAGACCCAGTCGGACTTGTAGAGGTGGGCCACCGTGGGGGCCTTCTGGCTGGGCAGGATGCCGGTAATGGCGTCCACCCTGTCGGCCGGGGCGTTGAGCTTGAGCCCCACCATCCCCTCGGCCCGCAGGGTTGATTGCATCAGGGTGGCCACCTGCTCGATCTTGGCCCGTTTCCAGGGGTCTTCCCAGGAGGCGCGGTTGGCCACCATGACCGGCACCGATTCCATCAGGTCGCAGACGATCCGCAGGTTGTTGGCCCGGATGGTGGAGCCGGTTTCCGTGACCTCCACGATGGCGTCGCAGAGGCCGTCCACCACCTTGGCTTCGGTGGCGCCCCAGGAGAATTCCACGTTAACCGGGATGTTGCGCTCGGCGAAGTAGCGCCTGGTGAAGCCCACCAGCTCGGTGGAGATGGTGGCGCCGTGCAGGTCTTCCGGCTTCTGTACGGGCGAATCCTGGGCCACCACCAGCACCCAGCGTACCGGACGGCGGGAGACCTTGGAGTAGACCATTTCACAGACTTCCACCACGTCGGAGTCGTTTTCCCTGATCCAGTCCCGGCCGGCGATGCCGACGTCGATGGTGCCCCGCTCCACATATTTGCCCATTTCCTGGGGCCGGATCAGGTGGCATTTCATTTCGCTGTCGTCCACCGTGGGAAAGTAGCTGCGGGAAGAGATGCCCACTTTCCAGCCGGCCTGCCTGAACAGGTCCACCGTTGCTTCTTCAAGGCTCCCCTTGGGGATGCCGAATCGCAGAACCGTACTCATTTCTTGTACACCTCCTCGGGATTGAACAGGGGGTTGGAGTGCTCGATCCACTGGCCGTTCTCCCACTTGACGTAGAAACAGCTGCGGTTGCCGGTGTGGCAGGCGGCGGGGCCGTTCTGCCTGACCTTGATCACCACGGCGTCGGCGTCGCAGTCGGTGAGCACTTCCATCACCTCCTGGGTGTTGCCGGACTCCTCCCCCTTCATCCAGTATTTGTTGCGGGTGCGGCTGAAAAACCAGGTCTTGCCGGTCTCAAGGGTCAGGTCCAGGGTCTTGCGGTCCATGAAGGCCACCATGAGCACTTCGCCGTTCTTGTAGTCCTGGATGATGGCCGGAATCAGGCCGCCCATCTTGTCGAAATCAATATGGATCATCTGCATACCCTCCGGAAAAATGGTGCGGGCAGTATAGAGAGCGGCCGGACAAAATGCAAGGCCGGACAACCGCCGGGCAGCAGGTGTGGAAGGTATTTGTTTTTAGCGATTTTTCAGGTATAAGCGAAAACGTTGTCGCTGGACCGATCATGCATCAACCACGCCGTTGCGGAGTCGTTCACATGGCAAAAAACTTAGGGTTCGGATCAAAACTGATCAGACTGCTGCTGGCTACCGGTGCCGTGCTGTCCGTTGCAAGCCTGCTGGGAGTCGGCTTCACCGGCGAGGGCCTGCGGATGCTCGCCGGCATCAACGCCCTGCTCTTCCTGTCGGTACTGGTGATGTTCGCCCGCCGGAAGCTGGCCAGCCGGGTCCGCCGGCTGGCAGCGGTCATGGACCAGGCGGCCGAAGGGGAGCTGGCGGTGCGGGGCGAGGATCTGGCCCAGGATGAAGTGGGGATGTTGAACAGCAACTTCAACGATATGCTGGAGCGGCTGGAGGGTATCGTGCGCAGCATCCGCGGCGCGGCGGCCGAACTTGGTTCCATCGGCGAGATCATCGGCAACGTGGCGGCCCAGGAGGTCTTGAGTGCCGAAAATCAGTTCCATGCCACCGCCGGCCTGAAGGAGGTGGTGCTGCAGATCCGGGAGTCGGTGGGTGAGGTCAGCACGGCGGTGGAAGGGCTGTCCCGCATGGCCACCCACAACGCCACCTTTGTCACCGAAATGGCGACCAGCACCACCGAAATCGACACCCTGGTGGAGCAACTGCTCCGCTCGGTGGAACTGGTCAGCGATTCCATCAACCGGATGTCCGCAGGACAACTGCAGGTAAGCGAGAGTGTGAACCGGCTGCTGGAGACCTCCAACGGCACGGTGATCCTGGTGGCCGAAATGGAACAGTCCGTGCGCCAGATCGAGCAGAGTGCCCAGACCACGGCCCACATTTCAGCCGACGTGCTGCACGATGCCGAGCAGGGCAACGCCTCGGTGGAAAGCACCATCAGCGGCATCGACCAGATCCGCACCGCTTCCCGGACCGTGCAGCAGGCCATTGAGAAGCTGTCGGTCCACGCCGCCAGCATCGGCACCATCCTGCAGGTGATCGACGAGGTGACCGAGCAGACCAAGCTTTTGGCCCTGAACGCTTCCATCATCGCAGCCCAAGCCGGCGAGCACGGCAAAGGGTTCGGCGTGGTGGCCCACGAAATCAAGGAACTGGCCCGCCGCACCACCGCCTCCACCCGCCAGATCGCCGAGATCGTCAACGGCGTCACCGAGGAAACCGAACGGGCGGTGGTGGCCATCAACCTTTCCGAGCAGGCGGTGACGGAGGGGGAAACCCTCTCCCGCCGTTCCGGCGAAGCACTGCAGAAGATCGTCAACGGCGTCAAGATCGCCACCGAACTGGTGAACGAAATCGCCAACGCCACCGAGCAGCATGCCCACCAGGGAGAAAAGATGCGGCTGGCCACCGACGAGGTGCGCTCCATGGTGGAACAGATCGTGCGGGCCACGGGCGACCAGACCCGCAACGCCCAGGTGATCGGTCAGGCATCGGACAGCATGCGCCAGCTGGCCACCAGGGTACATGGCCACGCCCGGGCCCACAGCGATGCCGGCACCGCCGTGGCCGCCTCGGGTGAGGCCATTGTCAGAATGATCGAGGAGATCCGGCACGCCTGCCAGATCCAGTCCGAAGGCAGCGACCGGATCGTCAGCTCCGCGGAACAGGTGGAGGCCAGCGCCACCAGCAACCTGGAAACCACCAAGATCATGGATGAAATGGCCACCCGGCTGTCGAGCCAGATCGGCAATCTCGAACAGGCGCTGGCCGGCTTCAAGGGGGCATCGGCCTCCTGAGCCGCGGCACCTGCAACGGCCCGGTTTACATTCGGCCAATTGGTGGTATCATGCTTCACCAGTATGTCAACAACGCCTGACGGCACATACACAAACCTACACAGACGAGGGAGGATACGGCATGAAAACCAGGCTCTTACTGGCGGCACTGGCTCTGGCGGGAATCGCGGGCGTGGCCCAGGCGGACGAAGCGGTAGATCTGAAAAACTACAAGATGGCCCGGGAATACATCAAGAAGGAAAAGGTCACCGTCACCGTCACCGTTGAGCAGGCATTCGCCCAGGATGCCATTTTAGTGGTGGGCGAAGGGGTCCCCAAGAAGGGAACCACCGGTGCCCAGCGGCGGCTCACCGCCCTGCGGGCTGCCGAGGTTTCTGCGCAGCGTGCCCTGGCGGAACTGCTGAAAGGTGTCTCCATCGTCGGCGAGACCACGGTACGGGATGCCGAAGTGGAGTCGGACGTGATCAAATCCTCGGTCAGCGCCTTCATCAAGGGATTCAGCCCGGTGGTCAAGGACTGGAACGAGCGTGAGGAGAGCGCCCTGGTCATCCTCAAGGTGGGCATGAGCGGCCCGCGCAGCTTCGGCGCCATGATGTACGAGAAGATTCTCAACGAACCCAAGATCAAGCAGGAAGTTGAAAAACCGGCCTACGTTCCCCCTGCCGACGTGCCGCCGCCTCCGGCAGCTCCCCAGGCCTACGACGGCCTGATCATCGACGCCACGGCCCAGTCCTTCCGCCCGGCGCTGATCAACCGTATTTTCAGCCCCAACGGCCAGGTGCTCTACGACCCGGCCAAGATCAGCCAGAAGGTGCTGGTGGAGCAGGGCTGCGGCGAGTACACCAACAGCGTTGACAAGGCCCGTGCCGCCCTGGGCAAGCGTGGCGTGAAAAATCCGCTGGTGGTCACGGCATCCGGCACTGTGAGCCCCTCCGACCTCCAGGTGGCTGCCGCGACCGCCAACCAGATCCATGCCGCCAACCTGACCAGCGGCTTCATGGCCGATGCCCGGGTGGCCTTCGTGCTCAAGTAGCCGTCCCGGACCAGCGTTTCCCCCGGACATTCCGGAGGTTACCCCGAGGCCCTGCCGGTCGATCCCGGCAGGGCCTCGACAGTTTCGGCGGTGGCATGGCGAGGTTGCCCCACGACCACCCTATCTCGCTGCCACGCCAATGCGCGGGAGCCGTCTGCCGGGGAACCGGCGGAAGTCTCGTTGCCAGGATCACAACAGGAGCGAACCATGGAGTACCGCGTAGGAACGCCGGGACGGGTCATCATTGCCCGCTTCGGCGATAATGAGGATCTGCTGGCCGGTCTGGCCGCCATCGCCCGCCGCGAAAACCTGAAAGCCGCCTGCTTTTCCCTGGTGGGCGGGATGAAGGGGGGACGCTACGTGGTGGGGCCGGAAGGGGACGAAATGCCTCCCCGGCCGGTCTGGCGGGAGCTGCGGAACAATCACGAGGCGTTCGGGTTCGGCACCATCTTCTGGTGCGGCGACGAGCCGAAGGTACATTTTCACGGCGCCTACGGCCGCGGCGACGAGGTGCGCGCCGGCTGTCTTCGGGAAGCGAGCAGGACCTTTCTGGTGGTGGAGGCGGTGATCACGGAACTGCTCGGCACCGATGCCGTGCGGAGCCTTGACCCGGCATCGGGCTTTGCCCTGCTTGCCTTCGGCAGCGGCGGCCGCACGCCGTGACCATGCCCCCCTCCCCCTCCCGGGGGCGCATTATCTTTTTTCTGATCCTGACCACCGTTTTCTGGGGCGGCAGCTTTCTCTTCACCAAGATCGGCGCCCGGGACCTGCCGCCGGCGATCTTCGTGCTGCTGCGTTTCAGCCTGGCCAGCCTGCTGATGCTGGCGCTCTGCCTGCCCCGCCTGGGACGGCTGGACCGGACCACCATCCTGCGCGGCGCCATCGTCGGTACGGCCCTGGGGGTCACCAACCTGACCTTCGTGGTGGGGATCAAGGGGACCAGCATTTCCCGGGCAGGAGTCCTGAACAACCTGTTCGTCCTGTTCATTCCCCTGATTGCCCGCATCCTCTGGAAAGAGCGGATCGGCCCCTCCCACCTGGCCGGCATCCTGATGGCCTCCGGCGGCATCGCCCTGCTGGCGGCGGGCGGCGGCCAGGGATTCAACCGGGGAGACCTGATCTCCACCCTCTGCGCCTTTTTCATTGCCGTGCACATCATCACCGTTTCCAAAGTACTGAAAGACGACGATGTCTGGCTGATCTCCCTGGTGCAGTTCTCGGTGGTGGCCCTCATGGCCGGTAGCACGGTGGCGCTGCAACAACCCGCCGCTATCAAGGTCAGCAGGGAGGCACTGTTCGCCATCGCCTACTGCGCCGTCTTTTCCACCGTGATCTGCTTCACCCTGCAGAACACCTATCAGCGCTACGTTACCCCGACCCAGGCCGGCCTGATCTACACCCTCGATCCGGTCTGGAGCCTTTTGGCAGGTTTTGGTGTACTGGGGGAGCGGCTGGCGCCCCGGGAGTGGCTCGGCTGCGGCCTGATCTTCCTGGCCGTGGTGGTGCCGCTGGCGATCCGCTACCTGCAGGAGCGACGCCTGCTGCAACGCTACCGCCCTGCGGGATGAGCCGCACGCCGTCCCGCCCGGATTTGCCGTTTGACTTTGCGCGGCACATTTTCTAGTATCGCGGCACAGTTCGCCACGAAAGCGATGTGGTCCATGCAAAAGATCCCCATCAACCTTGCAGCTCCCGACATGGTCCTGGCCCGGGACATCTTCCGCAGCGGCAGCCCCGCCGGTATTCCGATCTGCGGCAGGGGAACCGTCCTGACGGCGAGCCTGCTGGCTCGCCTGCAACAACTGGGGGTCCAGTCGCTCTATGTGGAAGGGCATCCGGTACGCCTGGAGGGGGACTTAAGCCCGGAGCAGCAGCTTCAGGAATTGGAACGCCGCTTTGCCAAAACCCTGGACAACAGGTACAATCTGATACTGAGAAACATCTACCGCAGACAGATCAGCGACATGATGGGAGAACAGGGTGGACGACCGGCGGAGTGAGCTGAAAAAAATCATCATGGACACCAAGACGCTGCCGACGCTGCCCGGTGTCATCAACAAGCTGAATGCCCTCTCCAACGACGACCGCTCATCGGTGCAGGAGATGGCCCGCATTGTCTCCACCGACCAAGTTCTCTCCGCCCGCATTCTCCGTCTGGCCAACTCGCCCTCCTACGGCTTCTACCGCGTTTCCACCATCAGCAACGCCATGATCCTGCTGGGGGTTAATGTGGTCAAATCCCTGGCGCTCTCCTCTTCCATCTTCGAGATCATGGAAAAGAACAGCGTGGGGCTGTGGGAGCACTCCCTGGGCACGGCCACGGCGGCCAACATCATCGCCCGCAAGCTCTCCCTGCCGGAGGTGGAGGAGATCGCCACCGCCGGGCTGCTCCACGACATCGGCAAAGTAATCATCGGCCTCAAGTGCGCCGACCAGACACAGCGCATCCGCAGCCTGGTGCAGACGGACGAACTCTACGTCAGTGAAGCGGAGCGCGCGGTGCTGGATACGGACCACGCCGAGGTGGGGGGATGGCTCTCCAAGAGCTGGTACCTGCCGGACAAGCTCTGCGAGCCGATCTCCTGTCATCACAACGTTGCCGCTTCGGGCGACCACCGCATCAAGACCTCGGTGGTGCATCTGGCCGACGTGTTGGTCAAGGCGGCCGGCTTCGGCCACAGCGGGGACCAGTACATTCCCGCCATCCAGCCCCTTGCCTGGGAAACACTGCGGCTGAATGAAAAGCTGCTGGAGGAGATCGTCCTCGACTTCGAAGACAAGCTGGTGGAAGTGCGGAACTTCAGCATGGAACTGCAAGGCGCCAATGTCTCCCCGGCCTAGGATCGCGCTCATCTCCAGTGAGGCGAGCCTGACCACCCTGCTGCAGTTGCGCCTGCAGAGCAAGGGGTACCAGGTCACCGTGGTCACCAATTCCACCGCCGCCCTGGGGACCTTCTACTCCGACCCGCCGGACCTGATCATCGTCGATTTTTCCTCCCCCTGCATCGGCTGCCGCGACATGCTCTTCATGGTGCGCAGCGACAGCTTCTTCAGCACCATCCCGATTCTGGGGATCTTCCCGGCCCACGATGAACAGGAGTCCTGGGACGACTTCCCCCTGGACGATTTCGTTACCACGCCGCTCAACTTTTCCGAGCTGTTCAGCCGGATCACCCTGTCCCTCTCCCGCATCAAGCGAATTTTCGACAACAACCCCCTGACCCGTCTGCCGGGCAACACCTCCATCCACCGGGCCATCGACGAGTCCATGGGATTGCCGCTGGCGGTCTGCTACGTGGATATCGACCATTTCAAGCCCTACAACGATGTCTTCGGCTTTTCCCACGGCGACGAGGTGATCCGGATGCTGGCCCGGATCATGTCCAACGCGGTGCGGGAAACCGGCGGCGGCTTCTGCGGCCACGTGGGAGGCGACGACTTCGTCTTCATCGTCCCCCGGGAGCGGGCCGAGCAGGTCTGCGAGATCATCATCCGCCACTTCGACCAGATCGTGCAGGCACTCTTTGACGAGCAGACCCGCGCCTCCGGCGTTTACCAGGCGTTCAACCGCAAGGGAGAACCGGAAGAGGTGCCGATCCTGGGGGTCTCCATCGCCGTGGTGCTGGCGGACTCTCCCAGCATCACCCACGCGGCGCGGGTGGCCGAGGTGGCGGCGGAACTGAAGAAAAAGGCCAAGCAGGACCCGGGCAGCAGTTTTGTCATGGACAAGCGCACCACGCCGGCGTAAAAAGGCACACACGACGGGGATGTAGCTCAGTTGGGAGAGCACTGCCTTCGCAAGGCAGGGGTCGAGGGTTCGAATCCCTTCATCTCCACCACAGCTACCAGGCGGGCGTCGCATGACCGGCATGCAGACGCCTGTTTTCGCATTTACCGGCAGTTTTGTCTTAACCGCTCCAAAGAAAGGTCCGCTTCCATGGCAAAAGGGTACAACGCACACCAGGAACGGCTGGCGGAGATTGCCCGTCTGGGCAAGGAACTGGCCAAACGGGCCGGGTTCCGCTGCGAATGGTGCGAGGACAAGGAAGAGCTGCGCCCCTGGGACCAGCAGCCGGACCGGGAGGTGGCAATGGAGCGCCTGGCATTGCTCTGCCGCCGCTGCCGGGAGCTGGCCGACGGCGCACCGGCCGATCCCGATGAACTGCACACCCTGCGCACGGCCCTCTGGTCCGATATCCCCGCCGTTGCCGAAGGGGTGGCCGCGGTGCTGGTCCGCTCCCGGCAACCCTGGGTCAGGGAGGCGATCGAGGAAAGCCTGCTGGACGATGCCGTCAAGGAACGGCTGCTTGCCGGACGGTAGCTGCTCCGCCGTCTGCGGACCGCCCGTGGCCGAATCAACCCTTGACAGCCGTTTTTCCCGCCATGATAATGCCCCCGCTTGTTCGTACTTCACCTGCAAAGAAGGACACCATGGCACGTGTTCTGCTGATTGATGACTCGGGATTTGCACGTAACCTTACCGGCAAGATTTTGAAACAGGCCGGTCACGAAGTGGTGGAAGCCGAAGATGGATTAAAGGGCCTGAAGGTGGTGACCACCGAGTCGCCGGACTGTATCGTCGCCGACATGCTCATGCCCGAAATGGACGGCCTGAAGTTCCTGCTGGCGCTGCGCAACAACGCACTGCAGATCCCGGTGATCATCCTGACCGCCGATGTGCAGGACAAGACCCGTAGCGACTGCCTGGAGTACGGTGCCGTTGAGGTGCTCCACAAACCTCCCCGGGCGGAAACGCTCCTGGCTGCCGTCACCTCGGCTCTGGAAAGGGGTACGCCGTGATCGTCACCTCCCCCGAACTGAAGGATGCCCTTAAAGAGATCATCAACATCGGTGTCGGCAAGGCTGCCGGCATGCTCAACGACCTGCTCAACAATCACATCACCCTGGAAGTGCCTCACGTTGATGTGATTTCCTTCAGTGATATCGACAACAGCCTCGGGGTGATGCGCACCACACCGGTGTCGGCGGTGCGGCTGAGTTTCAGGGGGCCGATCAACGGGGTTTCCTCCCTGGTCTTTCCGCCGGACAGCGCCTCCAAGCTGGTGGATGTGCTGATCGGCGAAGAGTCGTTTTCCGACGATCTGGACGCGCTCAAGATCGGCACCCTGAGTGAGGTGGGCAACATCATCCTCAACGCGGTGATGGCCGCCTTCGGCAACCTGCTGGAAACGCGGCTCACCTACTCCATCCCGGCCTACGTGGAAGGAAGTATCGCCTCGGTGCTGCACCTGGAGATGGAGCGCTCGGCACCGGTGCTCTCCGCCACCACCCGCTTTACCGTGGAAAGCTACCGGGTCGAGGGGGAAATTATCCTGCTGTTCGAGATCGGCTCCTTCGATTACCTCAAGCACGCGGTCGACGCCGCCCTGAGCGCCTGAACAACGCCATGTCCTGCCAGCCCGCACCCGATACCTGCTTTGCCATTCTCGACAACCTCCCTCTGGGAGCGTTCGTCCTGCGTCGCGATTTTTCGGTGCTCTGCTGGAACACCCTGATGGAGGACTGGACCGGCATCCAGCGCCTGGAGATCATCGGCCGCTCCGTTGCCGATTTTTACCCCCACCTGGCGGAGAGTCGCTACGCCGACCGGATCAGGCCGTTGTTCGACGGCGGGCCGTCGGTGGTCTTTTCCTCCCAGCTCCACCACCGCTTCATCCCCACCAGCTTTCCCAACGGCCGGGAACGGACCCAGCATACGACCGTCACGCCGCTCCACGCCGGTGACGAGATTCACGCCCTGGTCTCCATTCAGGACGTGACCGACCTGACCCGGCTTGCCAAGAACGCCCGCGAACTGCATGCACAGGCGCTACGGGAGATCGAGGAACGCAGAAAAGCCGAGGCCCAGCTCAAGCTGGCGGCCTCGGTCTTCGCCAGTACCAGCGAGGGAATTTTCGTCACCGATGCCAACGGCCTGATTCTTTCGGTGAACCCTGCCTTTGAACAGATCACCGGCTACAGCGCCGCCGAGGCAGTGGGCAACACTCCGCGCATCCTCAAGTCGGGCAAACACGATCAGGCGTTCTACGCCCATATCTGGAACAGCATCCTGAAAGAGGGGGTCTGGCAAGGGGAAATCTGGGACCGGCGCAAAAATGGCGAGATATATCCCCAGGACATGACCATCAGCGCCATCCGGGACGAGAACGGCTTCATCCGCAAATTTGCCGCTATTTTCAGCGACATCACCGAGCGGAAAAAGATCGAGGAGCAGCTGCGCTACCTTTCCATGCGTGACGGCCTGACCGCCCTGTTCAACCGCCGCACCTTCGACGAAGAGCTTGAGAATGAATGGCGCCGGGCAGTGCGGTCGCCGGTACCGCTCTCGCTCATCATCCTCGACATCGACTACTTCAAGTTCTTCAACGACACCTACGGCCACCAGGACGGCGACCGCTGTCTCAGGGCCGTGGCCAACGTGGTGGGCACCTCGGTGCGCCGTACCGGCGACCTGACCGCCCGTTACGGCGGCGAAGAGTTCGTGGTACTGCTGCCGATGACCGCCGCGGCCGATGCCGCCGGCATCGCTGAAAAGATCCGGAACAACGTGATGTCCCTGGATATCGAGCATGAATCATCAAAAGTAAGCTCCGTGGTCACCGTCAGCATCGGTGTCGGCACCATTGTGCCGAGCCGCGAGAAATCCCCCGCTGATCTTTTCAGGATGGCGGATTACGCCCTCTACACCGCCAAATCGGAAGGAAGAAACCGTGTCGTCAGCCGCCATGAGGACTGAGACGGTACCACTCCCCACGCTGGCCGCACCATGCTGAAACCGCTCCGCTCCGGCTACACCACCGGCGCCTGCGCCGCCGCCGCCGCCAAGGGGGCGGCCCTGCTGCTGCGGGACGGCACGGTGCCTGACGCGGTCACCATCACCCTCCCCACCGGCGACAGCGCCTCCTTCACCCTGCACAGCAGCTGTCTCGCCGCCGCTACCGCCACCTGCTCGGTGATCAAGGATGCCGGCGACGACCCGGACATCACCAACCACGCCGAGGTAAGGGCCACCGTGACCGCCAGCGGCGGGGAGAGCGGGATTGTCATCGAAGGAGGCTGCGGCATCGGCCGGGTGACCAAGCCGGGGCTGGCGGTGCCGCCGGGGGAATGGGCCATCAACCCGGTGCCCCGGCACATGATCGGGCAGGCGGTGCGGGAGGCACTGCCGGTCGGCAGCTACCGGGTCGTGATCAGCATCCCCGATGGCGAGGAGCGGGCGAACAAAACCTTGAACGCCCGCCTCGGCATCATCGGCGGCCTTTCCATCCTGGGCACCACCGGCATTGTCCGCCCCCTCTCCACCCAGGCCTGGACCGACACCATCGATGCCGCCCTGGGCGTGGCCCGCGCCTGCGGTTGCCCCACCGTGGTGCTCTGCACCGGCCGCACCAGCGAACTGGCGGCCATGCGCCATCTGCAGAGCGAAAATCCGACTTCATTTCCCGAAGAAGCGTTCATCATGATGGGTGACCATGTGGCCCACGCCCTCCGTTCCTGCGTGCGGCACGGTTTTCCGCAGCCGCTCTTGGCCTGCCAGTTCGGCAAGCTGCTCAAGATCGCCTGCGGTCACCCCAACACCCATGCCGCCGCCTCGGAAATGGACCTCTCCCGCCTGCTGCAGTGGGCCGAAGCGGCCGCTCTTCCCGCCACCGTCACCTCCCTGATTGCAGGAGCCAACACGGCCCGTGAAATCATCACCGCCTCCGGCAACGATCCCGCCCTGCTGGAGCTGGTCTGCGGCAAGGCGGCCGAAGCGGTCGCCCTGCATGCCCCCTCCCTCGTGCCCGGCCTGCTGGTCTGCGGCTACGACGGCAGCACCATTCTCGCAAAACCGCCCGTCCCCTCTGAAAAGTAGTTCAAACCGCCTGCCCGGTGTGGTATAAGAAAGGCTTTCGAGTTCATCCCTCAGGGAGGGTAGGTTTCATGCCAACATTCATCGAAGGCAATCTGGATGCCAAGGGACTTAAATTCGGCATCGTGGTCAGCCGCTTCAACAGCTTCATCTGCGAGCGCCTGCTGGAAGGGGCGCTGGACGCCATCATCCGTCACGGCGGCAGCGATGCCGACATCAACGTGGCACGGGTACCCGGCGCCTACGAGATTCCGCTGACCGCCCAGAAGATGGCGGAAAGCCGCAAGTACGACGCCGTGATCTGCCTGGGCGCCGTCATCCGCGGCTCAACCCCCCATTTCGACTACGTGGCCGCCGAGGTTTCCAAGGGAGTTGCCTCCGTCTCGCTGGCAACCGGGCTGCCCATCGCCTTCGGCGTCCTCACCACCGACACCATCGAGCAGGCGGTGGAGCGGGCCGGCACCAAGGCCGGCAACAAGGGTTTCGAGGCAGCGGTCACCGCCATCGAAACCGCCAACCTCTTCAAGGCGCTCTGATATGGGACAACGCCGCGCGGGCCGTGAACTGGCCCTGCAGATACTGTACGCCCGTGACGCGGGAAAGCAGGAGTTGCGGGAGACCCTCCGGGGATTCCGGGAGGGGGTGGAGGCTGACCAGCGGACCCGCGAGTTCGCCGAAGCGCTGGTCCAGGGAGTGGAGGAGCACCGCGACGCCATCGATGCCGCCATCACGGCCCGTTCCAAGAACTGGTCCCTTTCCCGCATGCCCCGGGTTGACCTGAACGTGATGCGGCTGGCCGCCTTTGAGCTGCTGTTCCGCTCCGACATTCCCAAGAAGGTCAGCATCAACGAGGCGATCGAAATCGCCAAAAAATATGGAGACAAGGAATCTCCCGCCTTTGTGAACGGCATCCTGGACGAGCTTGACGCCTGCCCGAAGGACGAAGAGCGGAGCACACCTGAATGAACGACATCAAGGCAGGGCTGATCGGTTTCGGCAACATCGGCGCCGGGGTGGTGAAACTGCTCCGGGACAACAGCACCGTTATCCGCGACAAGGTGGGCACCGGCATCACGCTCAGCCGCATCGCCGACCTGGATATCACCAGCGACCGGGGAGTGGCGGTTGATCCGGCCATCCTCACCACCCGTGCGGACGACATCTTCAACGACCCGGAGATCGACATCGTCATCGAGCTGATCGGCGGCTACGAGCCGGCCCGCACCTTTGTGCTGAAGGCCATTGCCGCGGGCAAGCATGTGGTCACCGCCAACAAGGCACTCCTGGCCCTGCACGGCGCCGAGATTTACGCCGCTGCCGCGGCAAAGGGGGTGGAGGTGCAGTACGAGGCCGCCGTGGGGGGCGGCATTCCGGTGCTCTCCGCCATCAAGGGAAACCTGGCCGCCAACCGCTTCGGCTCGGTCTTCGGCATCATGAACGGCACCTGCAACTACATCCTGACCCGCATGACCCAGGAGGGTGCCGATTTCGGCGACGTCCTGAAAAGCGCCCAAGAGTTGGGCTACGCCGAGCCGGACCCCACCTTCGACATCGAAGGGACCGACACCACCCACAAGCTGGCGGTGCTGGCCTCCCTCTGCTTCGGCACCAGTATCGACTTCAATGCCATCTACACCGAGGGGATCACCGGTATTTCCGGCATCGACATCCGCTTTGCCGAACAGTTCGGCTACCGGATCAAACTGCTGGCCATCGGCAAGCGGACCGACGACGGCCAGCTTGAGGTACGGGTGCATCCCACCATGATCCCGCTGCACAACCCCCTGGCCGACGTGGGAGGGGCCTTCAACGCCATCCGGCTCACCGGCGATTTCGTGGGGCCGGTGATGTTCTACGGCCGCGGCGCCGGTCAGAACCCCACCGCCAGCGCCATCGTGGGGGACCTGATCGAGATCTCCCGCAGCATCGTGGCCGGCGGCGGCAGCCGCCGGGCCGCTCCCCTGGGATTCCTGGACAGTGCCATCACCACCCTGCCCCTCAAGCCGATGGCGGATATCGTCACCAAGTTCATGCTGCGCTTCGCCGCCCTGGACCGTCCCGGCGTTTTGGCCGGTATTGCCGGTAAGCTGGGGGAGAAGGGGATCAGCATCGAATCCATGGTGCAGACCGCCCGGGACAACGGTGGCGAGGCGGTGCCGATCGTGATCATGACCCACGAGGCACGGGAAGGGTCGATCCGGGCCGCCCTGGACGAGATCGACGCCTTTGAGTATATCTGCGAAAAAAGCCGGTTTATCCGCATAGAAGACAACCTGGAGTGACCTGCATGCAAACCAAGATTCTGCTGCCTGAAGACAAGATCCCCACCCGGTGGTACAACATCATCCCGGACCTGCCCGGTCCGCTGCAACCGGTGATCTCCCCCCGCACCGGTCAGCCGGTGACCCCGGAGGAGATGCTGGCCATCTTCCCGCCGTCGATCCTGGAGCAGGAGATGTCCAACCAGCGCTGGATCGACATCCCCGAACCGGTACGGGAGATCTACAAGCTCTGGCGCCCCGCCCCCCTGTTCCGCGCCCACCGGCTGGAGCAGGCCCTGGGAACACCGGCGAAAATCTACTACAAGTACGAAGGGGTTTCCCCTGCCGGCTCCCACAAGCCGAACAGCGCCATTCCGCAGGCCTACTACAATAAAGTGCACGGCATCAAGCGCCTGGCAACCGAGACCGGTGCCGGCCAGTGGGGCAGCTCCCTGGCTTTAGCCTGCAGCATGTTCGGCCTGGAATGCACCATCTACATGGTCAAGGTTTCCTACTTCCAGAAGCCGTACCGCAAATCCCTGATGCAGCTCTGGGGCGCCACGGTGCATCCGTCCCCCTCCCCTCATACCGAGGCCGGCCGGGCCCTCCTGGCCCAGGACCCGGAAAACAGCGGCTCTTTGGGAATCGCCATTTCGGAAGCGGTGGAGGATGCCGCCACCCACGGCGACACCAACTACGCCCTGGGCAGCGTGCTGAACCATGTCTGCCTGCACCAGACGGTCATCGGCCTGGAAGCCAAGGAGCAGTTGCAACTGGTGGGGGACTACCCGGACGTGGTGATCGCCTGCTGCGGCGGCGGCTCCAACTTCGCCGGCATCGCCTTCCCCTTCCTGGCGGACCGGGCCGCGGGGAAGAACGTCCGCTGCCTGGCGGTGGAACCGGCCTCCTGCCCCACCCTGACCAAGGGGGTCTATGCCTTCGACTACGGTGACACCGCCAAGATGGCCCCCATTGCCAAGATGTACACCCTGGGACACGATTTCATGCCACCGGGCATCCATGCCGGCGGCCTGCGCTACCACGGCGAGTCACCGCTGGTGTCGCAACTGTACGAGGCCGGCCAGATCGAGGCCCGTTCCCTGATGCAGACCGCCTGTTTCGAGGGGGCACTGTTGTTCGCCAAACAGGAGGGGATCGTGCCGGCGCCGGAATCGTCCCACGCCGTGCGGGCCGCCATCGACGAGGCGCTGCTGGCCAAGGAGGAGGGTAAGGAGAAGACCATTCTCTTCAGCCTCTCCGGCCATGGGTTCATGGATATGGCAGCCTACGACAGTTATCTCTCCGGCGCCCTGGAGGATTACGAATATCCGGCGGAGCTGGTGCAGGAATCACTGAAAAGCCTGCCCAAGGTGGTGATGTAGGGGCGCTGCGTGCCGCGCCCTTTGCGTATACGAAAAGGGCGGAGCAAGCGCCGCCCCTGCGGTGGCCCATGACCCGAGTGAAAATCTGCGGCATAACCGATCCCGAGGATGCCCTGGCCGCGGTAGCGGCCGGGGCCGACGCCCTGGGATTCGTTTTTTACCGGGAATCTCCCCGTCACATCTTCCCGGAGGAGGCGGTGCGGATCATCGCCCAGCTCCCCCCCTTCGTGCAGGCCGTCGGCCTGTTCGTCAACGAAGATCCGGCCACGGTCAACGGCATCGCCGATCTCTGCCGTCTCGACCTGGTACAGTTGCACGGCGACGAACCCGCCGACTACTGCCCCCTGATCCGGCGCCGGGTGCTCAAGGCGTTCCGGGTACGCAGCCTCACCTGTCTGGAGCCGATGGCCGCCTACCGGACCGCCGGCTTCCTGCTGGACGCCTACTCCCCTTCCTGCTACGGCGGCAGCGGCACCACCTTCAACTGGGAGATCGCCCGGGAGGCGGTGAACCGTCACCAGCGGATCGTGCTGGCCGGCGGGCTCGCCCCGGACAACGTGGCCGAAGCAATCCGGCAGGTGAAGCCCTCTGCCGTGGATGTCTCCAGCGGTGTTGAGCGTGGGCCGGGCAAAAAAGATCATCAGAAGGTGCGGGAGTTCATCCGCGCTGCAAAGGAAGCACTACCATGAGTCAACCGGACAAGCGCGGCCACTTCGGCATCTACGGCGGGCGGTACGTTCCCGAGACCCTGATGCCGGCTCTGAAAGAGCTGGAGGAGGCCTACGCCCACTACAAGAACGACCGCGAATTCCAGCAGGAGTTCCGCTTCTACCTGGAGCAGTACGTGGGACGCCCTTCGCCTCTCTACTTTGCCGAAAAGCTGACTCAAAAGCTGGGTGGGGCCAAGATCTACCTGAAGCGGGAAGACCTGAACCATACCGGGGCCCACAAGGTGAACAACACCATCGGCCAGGGGCTGCTGGCCCGGCGGATGGGCAAGAAGCGGGTCATCGCCGAGACCGGCGCCGGTCAGCACGGCGTGGCCACTGCCACCGTGGCGGCCCTGTTCGGCATGGCGTGCGAAGTGTTCATGGGGGCCGAGGATATCCGTCGTCAGGCACTGAACGTTTTCCGGATGAAACTGCTGGGGGCGGCGGTGAACCCGGTGACCGCCGGCACCGCCACCCTGAAGGATGCCATGAACGAGGCACTGCGGGACTGGGTCACCAACATCCAGACCACCTTCTACGTCATCGGCACCGTGGCCGGACCCCACCCCTACCCGATGATGGTGCGGGACTTTCAGGCCGTAATCGGCCGGGAGGCCAAGAAGCAGCACGCCAAGGCGGAAGGACGGCTGCCGGACCTGCTGGTGGCCTGCGTCGGCGGCGGCAGTAACGCCATGGGGCTCTTTTACCCCTTCCTGAAAGACCGTTCGGTCCGCCTGATCGGCGTTGAAGCCGCCGGTCACGGCATTGCCAGCGGTGCCCATGCCGCGCCGCTCTGCGCCGGCTCCCCCGGCATCCTCCACGGCCAGCGCAGCTACCTGCTGCAGGACGCCGACGGCCAGGTGGCCCACGCCCACTCCATCTCCGCCGGGCTGGACTACCCCGGTGTGGGGCCGGAACACGCTTGGCTGAAGGATACCGGCCGGGCCGAATATGTCTCCATCACCGACGACGAGGCACTGGCCGCTTTCCAGACCCTCACCCGCGAAGAGGGGATCATGCCGGCCCTGGAGTCGTCCCACGCCGTTGCCCACGCCCTGAAACTGGCCCCCACCCTGCCGCCGGACCAGACCATGGTGGTCTGCCTCTCCGGCCGGGGGGACAAGGATATCCACACCGTGGCCGATGCACTGGGGGTCAGGTTCTGAGACTACTGGTACCGGGATGCTTTCCACAACTGCTTTCCACTTCGTTTAGTCTCACTAAAAGCCGCGTTTTCGCGGCTTTTTCTATTGACGGCCCCAACCCTGTTCAGGTATCTAGCAAAAACTTGTTTTATTTTTCAGGGGAGGTAGAGCGATGCATCTGGTGGATCAAATCAAGGAAAAAGCCCGCAAGAATCTGAAGACCGTGGTACTGCCGGAAAGCTACGACGAGCGGATGCTGTACGCCGCCGAAAAAATCGTGAAGGAAGGGCTGGCCAGACTGGTGATCCTGGGGGACCCGGCCAAGATTCAGGCCGCGGCAGCCGCCAAGGGGGTCAGCCTGGACGGCGTTGAACTGCTCAACCCGGCCACGTCACCCAAGCTGGAGCAGTACGTGGCCGATTTCACTGAGTTGCGCAAGTCGAAGGGGATGACCCCGGAGGAAGCCCGTAAACTGCTTACCGCCGAGGACAACCTCTACTACGCCGGCATGATGGTGCGAAACGGCGATGCGGGCGGCGAAGTGGCCGGCGCCACCGGCACCACCGGCAACGTGCTGAAAGCCGCCTTCCAGACCGTGGGTCCGGCACCCGGCATCAAAACCGTTTCCTCCTACTTCTTCATGGTCACCAAGACCCCGTCCTTCGGCGAAAACGGCATCATCCTCTTTGCCGACTGCGCCGTGAATCCGAACCCCGACGCCCAGGCCCTGGCGGAGATCGCCGTGGCAACCGCCGGCAACTGCAAGGCGTTCCTGGATGTTGACGCCCGGGTGGCCATGCTCTCCTTCTCCACCAAGGGCAGCGCCTCCCACGCCGACGTGGACAAGGTGACCAAGGCGATGGAGATCGCCAAAACCATCAAGCCCGATATCAAGATCGACGGCGAGTTGCAGGCCGATGCGGCGCTGTTGCCCAAGGTGGGCGAAAAGAAAGCCCCCGGCAGCCCGGTGGCAGGCAAGGCCAACGTCCTGATCTTCCCCGACCTGGATGCCGGCAACATCGCCTACAAGCTGGTGGAGCGGGTGGCCGGTGCCGAGGCGGTGGGGCCGATCATCCAGGGCCTGGCCAAGCCGGTCAACGATCTCTCCCGCGGCTGTTCGGTGGAGGACATTGTGAACGTCGTCGCCATCACCGCGGTGCAGGCCGGCGCCTAACGGCACGTCCGAGTTCGACGCTCCCCGTTCCCGGCGGGAACGGGGAGCGTGTTCTCCTGCAATTCTTGTCTGCCATCCCCTTCCCCCGCTTGACAACGGCGAAATTCGGAGTACCTATAGAGAGCATCTGATCCTGCCCACCCGGCGCGGGAAACTCCACCGCGGATATACCGATGAATCATACCGCTGCCCACCTGGTTGCCTGTCACGAATGCGGTCTGCTGCTGCGGGAGATAGCGCTCCCTCCCGGCAGTGCCGCGGTCTGTTGCTGTTGCGGCGCCACACTCTACCGCAACAGCCCCGACAGCATCAGACGCACCCTTGCCCTGACCCTGGCGGCGGCCGTTTTCTTCATCGTCGCCAACAGCTACCCAATCCTGGGGATTGAAATCCAGGGAAACCGCAACGCCGCCACGCTGGCCGGTGCCGTGCAGGCACTTTGGCACCAGCAGATGTACAGCATCTCATCGCTGGTCTGCATCACCGCCATCCTGGTGCCGGCCCTGGAGCTCTCCCTGCTGCTCTATCTGCTGGTGCCGCTTCAGTTGCAACGGCAACCTCCCGGCATTCCGCTCATCCTGCGTCTCATAACGGCCATCAAGCCCTGGGGGATGGTGGAGGTGTTCATGCTGGGCCTGCTGGTTTCCCTGGTAAAGCTGCAAAGCGACTTCTCCATACTGCCCGGCGTGGCTCTCTGGTCCTTCGCGGTACTGACCCTGCTCCTGGCCGCCGTGGCGGCATCGTTCAATCCCCGTGAAATCTGGATGCGCCTTGACTACCGCTCAACGAGGCAGGCCGCGGCATGAAACGGCGGATGCATCCAACTCCCGACGAGCTGGGGCTTGACAGCTGTGTCGTCTGCACGCTGGTTTCGCGTCCGGAGGAACGGAGGGATGCCGGACGGTGTCCACGCTGCAACGCCAGACTGCACCGCCGCAAACCGTACAGCATCGAGCAGTGCTGGGCTCTGACCATTGCGGCCTCCATCCTGTACATACCGGCAAACGTGATGACCATGATGGAAACCGGCTCTCTGGTCAGCTACCGCAAGGACACCATCATGAGCGGCATCATCTATCTCTGGAAAACCGGCTTCGAGGGGGTCGCCGTCATTGTCTTCATCGCCAGCATCCTGGTGCCGCTCTTCAAGCTGCTGGCCCTGACCCTGCTGCTGGTGACGGCCCAGCGCGGCTCCACCTGGTGGCCGATGCAGCGGATGCGCCTGTACCGTCTGGTGGAGCTGGTGGGGCGCTGGTCCATGCTGGATATTTTCGTGGTCACCTTTCTTGCCGCCGTGGTCCAGATCAGCTCCCTGGCCACGGTCAGGGCCGGCGATGGTGCCGTGGCCTTTGGCGCCGTGGTGGTGCTCACCATGCTCGCTGCCATGAAATTCGATCCCCGCCTGATCTGGGATCCGCTCCGGAAAGAGACGCTCCAATGACCGATACGACCGCTTCCGTACCGCCCCCCGAAGGTGACATCCCCGAGGCCGCAATCGAACGCCGGCGCTACCGCTCCTCCCAGCTGATCTGGCTGGTCCCGATCATCGCCGCCATCGTCGGCCTCTCTCTGGCGGTCAAATTCTATCTGGAACAGGGGCCGGTCATCACCATCACCTTCAAGAGCGGCGAAGGGATCGAGGCGGGCAAGACCAGGATCAAGTTCAAGGATGTCCAGGTGGGCCTCGTCAAGAGCATCACCATCTCCCGGGACCGCAGCAGCGTGAAGGTGGTTGCCCAGCTGAACAAGGAGGCGGAAAATCTGCTGGTGGCCGACACCCGCTTCTGGGTGGTCAGCCCGCGCATTTCGGGGGGCGGCATCTCGGGGCTCAACACCCTGATGGGCGGTTCCTACATCGCCATGGATGCCGGGGTATCCACCGCCGAGCAGGTTGAGTTCACCGGCCTGGACGGTCCGCCGGCGGTCAAGATGGACGAGCCGGGGCGACAGTTCGTCCTGCAGGCGCAGGACATCGGTTCGCTGAACGTGGCCTCGCCGATCTATTATCGCAGAATCCAGGCGGGGGAGGTGATCAGCTATCAGTTGAACAAGGAAGGCAGCGGCGTCACCATCACCATCTTCATCCGGGCTCCCTTTGATCAGTACGTCAAGGCC
The DNA here is from genome assembly GCF_933509905.1 of Trichlorobacter ammonificans. Classification (GTDB taxonomy): domain Bacteria; phylum Desulfobacterota; class Desulfuromonadia; order Geobacterales; family Pseudopelobacteraceae; genus Trichlorobacter; species Trichlorobacter ammonificans. Next base: position 2,386,339 of record NZ_OW150024.1, read on the forward strand.
AACACCCTGTTCTGGCATGCCAGCGGCGTGGAGTTCTCCCTCGATGCCGGCGGCGTCAAGGTCAATACCCAGTCCGTGTCGTCGATACTGCTGGGAGGTATCGCCTTTCAGACCCCGGAGGACAACCGCGAAAACAAGCCGGCCCCAAGCAACAGCATCTTCACCCTGTTTGCCGACCGGGACGAAGCCCTTAAACGGAGCGATACAATTGTCGAGCGTTACCTGCTGGTATTCCACGAATCGGTACGCGGCCTGTCGGTGGGTGCTCCGGTGGATTTACGGGGAGTAGCGGTGGGAGAGGTCAGCAAGATCGGCGTGGAGCTGGGCGCAGGCCGCAAAAACGTGGTGATGCCGGTGGAGATCAACTTCTACCCGGAACGGCTGCGTGCCCGCTACCGGACCACGACGCAGCAGCGGGCGCCGACGGACACCCGCAAGCTGCTGGCAACGCTGGTCGAGCAGGGGCTGCGCGCCCAGTTGCGTAACGGCAACCTGCTCACCGGCCAGTTGTACATTGCTCTGGACTTTTTCCCCAAGGAGACGGCAACACGGATCGACTGGACCCGGAATCCTCCGCTGCTGCCCACCACAACCGGCAGCCTGGAGCAGTTCCAGACCTCCCTGATGCAGGTGGTGCAGAAACTTGAACGGCTGCCGCTGGAGGAACTGGCCGGGGATGCCCGGACCACCCTGAAGCGTCTCGACAGCACCCTTGCCAGTGCCGACCACTTGCTGAAGGGAGTTGACGCCTCGCTGCTGCCGGAAGCGCGCGGCATGGTGCATGACGTGCGTACTACCCTGGATGAACTGCGCACGACCCTGACCAGCGCCCGCCAGGCCCTGGCGGCGGACGCCCCCCTGCAGCACGACCTGCGCGAAGCCCTGCGGGAAATGAACCGGGCCGCCCAATCCCTGCGGACCCTGGGGGACTACCTGGAACGGCACCCGGAAGCGCTGCTGCAGGGAAAGAAGGAGGAGACCCGATGAGATCATCTGCACGAAACACCGTCGCCTGCTGGCTGTCGGCACTGCTCCTCGCCGGTTGTGCCGCGTCGCCGGAGGCGCAGTTCTATACGCTTGCCCCACTGCCGTCCACCGACAACAATCCGGGCATCCCCTTTCCCCACTCGCTGGAGGTCAGGCCGGTGACCCTGCCCGAGCTGGTGGACCGTCCCCAGCTGGTCGTCGGCATCGACGCCCACCAGGTGCGCCTGCTGGAAAACCACCGCTGGGCGGAACCGCTGAAAAGCGCCATTCCCCGGATCATGGCGGACAACCTGTCCCGTATCCTGGGCACCGACCGCGTCTCCTGGTACCCCCGTGCCGCCCCCGCTCCCGCCGACTACCGCATCACGGTGGATTTCCAGCGCTTCGAATCCTCGGGCAGCCTGGTGATTCTCGATGCGCTCTGGACGGTCAGGAGCGCTGCCGGAGGAGCGCCGCAGACCGGGCGCAGCCTGGTGCGGGAAACCAGCGTCTCTGCCGACCACGGGGCAATTGCTTCGGCCTACAGCCGCGCCCTTGCCGCCGTCAGCCGGGATATTGCCGTGCACCTCAGGCGTAACGCAGGGGGTCCACCAGCCCCGCCTCGGCAAACCCTTTGAGACGCAGCCGGCAGGAATCGCAGCTACCGCAGGAGAGGCCCTCCGGGGTGGGATCGTAGCAGGAATGGGTCAGGCCGTAGTCCACCCCCAGGGCGGTGCCGGCCAGGATGATCTCCGCCTTGGTCAGGCTGATCAGCGGAGTATGGATGCGGAACTGCCCGCTCCCCTCCACTCCCGCCTTCGTGGCCAGGTTGGCGGTCTGTTCGAAGGACTCGATAAAGGCGGGACGGCAGTCGGGGTAGCCGGAATAGTCCAGGGCGTTCACCCCGATGAAGATGTCGAAGGCCCCCAGTACCTCGGCCCATCCCAGGGCGAAGGAGAGAAAGATGGTGTTGCGGGCCGGCACGTAGGTTACCGGGATCTCCGCCCCCACCCCCTCCTTGGGTACCGCGATATCCGCGGTCAGCGCACTTCCCCCCATCATGCGCAGGTCGAAGCCGACTACCAGGTGTTCCCGTGCGCCCAGCCGCACGGCGTTGGCCTTGGCAACGTCCAGCTCATGGCGGTGACGCTGGCCGTAGTCAAAACTGATGGCATAGGGTTCGAACCCCTGGTGAGCCGCCATGGCCAGACAGGTGGTGGAGTCCAGGCCGGCGCTGTACAGTACGACCGCTTTGTTGTGCATGGTGCTAACCTCGGTACCGTGATGATGCCGTCACCTTAAAGCGTCAGCGGACCCCGGTCAAGGGGTTCCCGCCACCGGCCGTTCATGGTACGGTGGCACCATGAATTCCGTGCAACGGCATTATGAAACCCATCCCTACCCCCACTACCCCCTGCTTGCCCGCATTCGCCGCTGCGATACCTACGCCATCTCCCTGGAAGCGCTCTGGTGCAGGTTCAACGGCGCCATGCCGCCGCCGACGGCCCGGACTGTGCTGGTGGCCGGCTGCGGCAGTTTTTCCCCCTACCCCTTCAGCCTGGCCAATCCGGGCTGCCGGGTCACGGCCCTGGACCTCTCCGCCGCCAGTCTGCGGCGGGCCCGGCTGCACTGCCTGCTCAATCTGCGGCGCAACGTCAACTTTCTCCGGGGAGACCTGCTCGATGGACAGCTGGCTCCCGGGCCGTTCGGCCTGATCGACGCCTTCGGCGTACTGCACCACCTGCCCGATCCGGGTGCGGGACTGCGCGCCCTGGCCACCCGCCTGGCACCGGGAGGAATCATGCGGGTCATGCTCTACAGCCACGGTGCCCGCACACGGACCGAGGCTGCCCGCCGCGCCCTGCGTCGTCTCGGCGTGCAGTCCCTCACCGACCTGAAGCGGCTGCTCAAAGGACTGCCGGAGGGATCGTCCCTGGCAACGGCGGTGGCGGAGGCCCCCGATGCCGCCTTCGACAGCGGCCTGGCCGATGCGTTTCTGCATCCGCTGGTTCAGACCTTCACGGTTGCGCAGCTGGAAACGCTGCTTGCTGCAACGGGTCTGCGGCCGCTCCTGTTCGCCCACGCCGGCGCCCTGTCCGACCCGTCCGACGAACTGGCCCGGCTGCGCACCCTCGAACGGACCAGGGAGCTGGACAGCAACTACCTGCTCTTCCTGGGCAGGGACACCTGCGGCCCGGCCCAGCCGGAAGCCGGGGCCCTCGTCAGCCTCAACCCCTGCCTTTCCGGCATCCTGCCCCGCATTCCCCAGCCAGTCGGACGACTGGGCCATCCCCTCCCCCCCCTGAACCGGGCAACCCGGAAGCTGCTGCGGCGCTGCCGCACCCCGCAGCCCTGGGAAACCCTGTCCGTTGCGGAGCGGCAGCTCGCCCGGCAGCTGGCGGAACACCTGCTGCTGCTGATCACCGGTACCCGCCAGGCCGGCGGGGAGGTTGACCGTAGCCCCGCGAAATGCTAGATACCATCCCATGAACCAGCGTCCATTTTTCCGACTGTTCCGCTCCGTCCTTTTCCTGGTCTTCCTGTTCCTTCCCACCGTGCTGGTGCTCAGGGCCGACAGCTCCGTCGCCACGGTAGCGGACCCGCAGCTTGCGCGCGCCGCGGAACACCTGCGTGCCAACCGCAACCAGGAAGCGTTGCAGGCACTGCAGACCGCCCAGCCGTCGGGGCAGAGAAGCCTGATGGCCGGGGAAGCCTGCCTGCGTCTGAAACGCTACGAGGAGGCCCTGCCCCACCTGAGCGATGCGGAGCGGAGCTATCCGCTGCTGGCCGATCTCGCCCGGGGGCTGAAAGCCGAAGCCCTCTTCAATCTGAAGCGCTTTTCCGAGGCGTTCCGCGATGCCGAAGCAGCCGCCCGCACCACACCGCTCCCCTCCCGCAGCCGCCGGATGGAGAAACTGGCCGCAGATGCCCTGTTTGCCGACGGCGACCTCAAGGGGGCCCTGGCCGCCTACCGCCGCTTCACCACCCGCTATCCCCTGGGCAGCGACCATGTGGACGCACTGCTGCAGAGCGCCCAGTGTTTCAAACAGCTCGGCGACCGAACCGCAGCAGTGCAGCTCTGCCGTACCATCTGGCTGACCCATCCGGCTGCTCCCCAAGCGGAGGCAGCCTGGAAGCTGCTCAAGGAACTGGCTGCCCAGGGGGTTGCCGGTGCCGCCGACGTGACCCCTGAAGAGCAGTACAGCCGCGGCCGGCTGCTTCTGGCCAACAATCAGCCGGCTACGGCGGCCTGGGCTTTCTCCGCCCTGCAGCGCGAAGGCATGAGTGACGAATTTGCCGCCCGCGTCGACCTGGCCGCCGGACAGGCCGCACTGCGGCAGCGCCACTACGCGCTGGCCGAACCGCTGCTCAAGCGGGCAGCCGGCAGCCAGGCTGCCGCTGTCCGCGATGAGGCGCTCCTGTTGCTGGCCCGCCTGGAAGAACGCCAGGGAGCGGCGGACAAGGCTCTGGCCCGGTACCTCACCCTGGGAGCGGAGCGTGGTCCCCTGGCTGACGATGCCCTGCTGGGAGCCGCCCTGGTGCACAAACATGCCGGACGTTTTGCCGAAGCCTCACTGCTGCTGGAGCGGCTACTCCGGGAGCTTCCGACCTCCGACCAGGCCGGGCGCGCCGGCTGGGAACTGGCCTGGGGGCGGTATCTCTCCGGCAACCTGGAGGGAGCCGACGGGCAGTTCCGCGCGTTGCTGAAGCAGGATGCCTACCGTGAACGCTCCCTGTACTGGCTGGCCAGAATCAATGAGCGCCGCAATCGTCCGCAGGATGCCGGCGGCTTCTACGCAACCCTGCTGCAGGAGTATCCCTTCGGGTTTTATGCCGCCTGGCACCGCGGCAAAAGCGGCACGCCGGCGCCATGGGAGCCGCTGCCGGCAGGACTGCCGGAGCCGGAGCTGCCCTCCGGCAGCCAGCGGATACAGGCCCTGGCCGAGCTGGGAATTCTGGACGAGGCCCGTGCGGAACTGGCACCCCTGAAAACGCCGGGTGTGCTGTCGGCGGCCCAGCTGCCCGGCTTGGCACGCCTCCAGCAGCTCGCGGGGGACTTTCACGGTTCCATCCTGACCTTCCACCAGAACCGGCCCGCCACCTGGGAACGCAGCACCCTTCCCTTCTGGCGGCTCGGCTATCCCCGTCATTATGCCGACCTGATCCGCACGTACAGCACCACCTACAAGCTGCCGGAGTCGCTGGTGCTGGCTCTGACCAAGGCGGAAAGCAGTTTCCGGGCCGACGTCAAATCCCACGCCGGCGCCATCGGCCTGATGCAGTTGATGCCGGCAACCGCCCGGCTCACCGCCGGTTACAAGGGGAAAGAACCCTACAACCCGTTACGGCTGATTGATCCCGAACACAATATCAGCCTGGGGACCAAACACCTGCGTGAGCTGCTCGACCAGTACCGCCAGGACACGGTTTTCGCCCTGGCGGCCTACAATGCCGGCGGCGGCGCGGTCAAGCGCTGGCGCACCGCCTTTGGCCATCTGGAACGGGACGAGTTCATCGAGAACATTCCCTACCAGGAGACCCGCGACTACGTGAAGAAAATCGTCGCAGCCGGCGCCATCTACCAGGCGCTGTACAAAATCCCGTAGGAGGCCCCATGCTTCGTCGCGTCACCGTCCTGGCGGCTCTGCTGCTGCTCGCCGCTCTTCCCGCCCCCGTCCGGGCCGCCGATCCCGCCGAGGATATCGACCGTCTGGCCGCCCGTGTCGCCGCAACCTATGCCGGCATGACGCCGACCCAGTGGGGTGAGAATGTCCCCGGCGTCCGCACCCGGCTGGCCACCACCGAACGGGTCCTGGCCCTGACCCTGGATGCCTGCGGTTCGCCAAAGGGCAAGGGGGTTGACCGCGCCCTGGTGGACTTCCTGGTGCGTGAGCAGATTCCTGCCACACTTTTCATCAACGACCGCTGGCTGGAGGCAAATCCCGAGCTGTTCCGGGAGCTGGCCGCCCAGCCGCTGTTCGAGATCGCCAACCACGGCTACCGCCACCGGCCGGCCTCGGTGAACGGCCGTTCCGTCTACGGCATCGACGGCACGAAGGATGTTGGGGAACTGGTACGGGAGATCGAGCTGAATGCCCGGAAAATCCAGGCCATCACCGGCACGCGTCCCCGGCTTTACCGTTCCGGCACCGCCTACTACGACGAGGTGGCGGTGAAGATCAGCAACGAGCTGGGACACGAGGTGGCCGGCTTCTCGGTACTGGGGGATGCGGGAGCGACCCTGCCGGCCGACAAGGTCAAGGCGGCCCTGCTCTCCGCACGGCCGGGGGATATCATCATCGCCCACATGAACCATCCGGAGGCCGGCACCGGCCCGGGCATCATGGCGGCGGTGCCGGAGTTGCGGAAACGGGGATTCCGCTTCGTGCGGATGTCGGACTATCCGCTGAAGTAACCGACGGATGCCTGTCGGGGGAATACACCATGGCAGGGACGGGGCAGCATGCCATACAGCACGATCCCCCCGCCCCCCCGGCATCCCGGCCGACCTGCTGACGACGCGCGGAGCGTCGTCGCCTACCCCTTCCTGACGCCGAACTGCTCGGTCAGCTGCAGTTCGTCCAGAAGCTCCCGCAGCCGCTGGTCGCCGGCAATGATGGTCAGATGCACCTTGTCCCGGTTCACCAGCTTCATCATATACCCGATCACGGCCGACGGCATGGCGAAGGAGTCGGGAATCCGCAACAGGACCGAGGTGGCTCCCCCGTCAACCAGTCCCTGCACCGCTTCCCGCAGGGCCATGCTGTCGTCGATGGTCTTGATGATCCCGCCGATGACCAGTTCCGTCGAGCTTTTCTGTTCGATCGTCATCATACATCCTCCCTGTCAAGCATCTGCATGAGTAGTATCCGGTTTCCCTGCGGACTGCGCCGCAGCAGATCCACCGAGCGCTTCATGAGCGCGAATCCCCGACCGTTTGGTGCGGTACGGGATGTTCCCAGGACAAGCTGTCGTTCCTCCATGCCGGGTCCGGGATCGCGCACGTCGATCCAGACCTGCAACCGCTCACCCCGCTCCACCAGGGCGACCGCCACCACGATCTCCTCCCCCGGCCGCGGCTGAGCCGCCATGATCAGATCGTCGTACTCGCCGGCCAGCAGCAGGCGCCGTTTGTCGGTTCCCATCCGCAGGCAGCCGTGCTCAAAGGCGTTCATCAGCGCCTCCCCCAGGGCCAGGTCCAAGCACTCCAGCCGTTCGCCGACGGCACCGGCCGCCTCCAGGGATTCCCGCACCTGGCGCTGCAGAGCGGCAATGCCGGAGAGCGTGCCGGCCGCGGAAAACGAACGGACGGCAGGGGCGGCACAACCGCTGCTGCGCATCACACGGATCAGGGTGACGTCGTCATCGTCGTCATCGGGATTGCAATGCCCCTGAAAGCGATCGAAGAGGTCCCGCGCCGCACCGCTGGCCAGCAAATCCTCCGGCAGGCGGCTGCAGTAGGCTCCGCCCGCCGTCATCGGTGCATCCCCCAGGCCGTCGGTGGCCAGGAGCAGATCGCTCACCCCGGCCAGAGAAAGCTCCTGAATCTGAACCTGCCCGGTGAAGGCGGTCAGCGGCGGGTTGTTACCCCGCACCCGTTCCGGCGCGCCGTGGCGCACCAGATGGAGCGGCGGCATGCCGCAGGAGGCGATCCGTAGCGTTTCGCCCAACGGATCCAGCACGAGCATGACGCAACTGAAGACCTCGTCTTCCAGCAGGTTACGCCCGGCGTAGCGGACCGTGTGCTGCACCAGGTCGTCAAAGCAGAGCGGCGCGCAGGTACACCCGTCCACGGAATGGTTAAAAAAGGAGGTGGCCAGCATGGAGGTAACCGAGGCGGAGAGGCCGTGCCCCATGGCGTCGGCCAGGAAGAAGAGCAGCCGCCCCCCGTCGGTACGGCGGACGGAAAAGCTGTCCCCGGACATGATATCCTTGGGACGGTGGGCCAGATCCACCGCCCAGCCGCTGCCGTCACGGTTGGGAAGAAACAGGTCTTCCATGGTGTTCAGGACGATATGCTGTTCTTTGCGGCGGGCCAGCTCCTCTTGGCGGGAGTGGTAGCGATCGCGGTAGCGAAGCAGTTCAACCTCTTTACGACGCGCCTCCCGGGCCATCCGTTCCAGGGACAGCTCGCGGGCCACGGCCAGCAGCGCCCGCTGCACCAGATCGTACATCAGCGGCTTGGCAAGAAACTTCGAGACGCCGAGGTTGATCGCCTCCACCAGATGCACATGTTCCAGGGAGGCGGTCATCAGCACCACCGGCGTCTTCTGGTCCAGGGCGCGAATCTTGCGCAGCATCTCGATGCCGTCCATCACCGGCATCATCAGGTCGGTCACCACGATGGAGGGGCGATGCTCCTCGAACAGTCGCAGCCCATCCTCGCCGTTGACGGCGCCGTAGCGCACCGGGAAGAGCGGCTCCAGCATCTTCTCGATGATGGCCCGCCCCACCAGGTCGTCCTCGACGTAGAGCACGGACAGTCCCTCGGTATACTCCCGCAATCCCCACTCAGGCACGGATCAGCACCGGAAACGGCCCAGGGTGTCCCGCAGATTCTCGGATTTTTTGGCCATGGAGGCCGACACCTCCTCCACCTCACCGGCCACCGCCCGGTTCTGGTCGGCGATCCTGGTCATCTTCTCCATCTGGTCCATCAGCTGCTTGGTACGGGTGGCGATGAAGGTGCTCTTCTTCACCAGGTCGGAGGAGATGGTCACCGCACCGGCCAGACGGTTGCCGGACTCGTCGGCGGCACTGACCAGCCCGCGGGTCGACTCCGAAATTCCCAGCATCCGCCGGGAACTTTCCTCGCTTTCCCCGTAAAGCTTCTCCACGCCGGCCACCACACCGGTGACGCTCTGGTTGATCTGGGAAAGGGAACTCTGGGTCTTGGCAGCCAGCTGCCGCACCTCGTCGGCCACCACGGCAAACCCCCGCCCCATTTCACCGGCCCGGGCCGCCTCGATGGAGGCATTCAACGCCAGCAGGTTGGTCTGGTCGGCGATGTCGGAGATGATCTCCAGCACCTCCCGGATCGTTCCGGCGTTGGTGGCCAGTTGCTGCATCCGGGTGGCAAGTTCACGCTGGTTGTCCGCTTCGCCGATGATCACGCCGGCAGCGGCGTTCAAGTCATCAACGAAGCGCTGCATCATGTCGCGGGTGGCTTCGATGGTCTCGGTGGTATTGATGGCCATTTCCTCGGTCAGATCGAGGTTCCGGGCCACCTCCTGGGTCAGGGCGTCGCTTTCCTCCACGATAACGTGCTGCTGCTGCACCGTGCTGCTCAGGTTGGCGGCGATGTGGGAGAGTTCCTGGCTGGCCACGGCGGTTTCCATGGCCGTTTCCTTGGCAGTGATGACACTCTGCTGTACCTTGGCGATGAAACTGTCGATGAAATTGGCGGCGTCGCCGATCTCGTCGGCCCGCTGAATATTCAGCCGCTTGGTCAGGTCGCCGTCGCCGTGGGCCAGATCGTCGGCAACCGCAATCATGGCATCCAGGGGGGTGACGATCATGCGGGATGAAACATAGAACAGGACCAGAAAGCCCAGCGCAATCAGCGTAATGAAGGCCCCCACCACATGCATGCCGGTTCTGACCGTCTTCAGGGTGGCGGCGGTGCGTTTCTCCAGGTGGGTCTTTTCCCTGGCCAGCTGTTTCTGGGCGCTCTCCTGCACCTGCAGCAGCCCCGGCAGCACCGATGTCCTGAGCAGCTCGGCCGCTTCAGCGCCTCGTCCTTCCTGGCGGTATTTCACAGCCTGCGTCATGGCGGCGGCACTTGCGCCCCAGAATCCGTCCAGGTTCTTCTTCAGGGCCGCCATCTCCGGCTCGTCGAATTTCCCCAGGCGGTTCAGCAGGTCCTCCAACCCCTGACGGGCCGTTTCGGCCGCCGTCGTGGTCGTCCGGCCGTCCGGTTCCTGCAGCAGGCGGCGTGCCGCCTGCTCCGTGCGGATGCTTGCCGCGTACAGCTCATGCATAAGCTCAAGGGTTGCCACATCCTGATGCAGCACCGTACGCAGCGAACCGCTGAAATAGTGGTCGGCTCCCAACACGACGCCGATCAGCACCAGCATGATCAGGGTCACGCCGGCGGCCCCCAGCTTGAACGAGGTCTTGATACGCATGAACATGGGCAGTTCCTCACAACGGGTACGAGAATGCAAACCGCCCCTTTTTGTATCACAACCTGCGAAAATAACAACAGCAGACCGCAGTTAGCCAACAACGCGCCGGATTTCCTCTGCCAGGGTGCGACGCTGCACCGGATTTTTCAGGTAGCCGTCACATCCTGCCGCCAGCATGTCGGCCTGCGCATGGCGCATGATATCGGCCGTCAGCACGACAACCGGGATATGTCCGCCGGTGGCTTCCTCCTCCCGCCTGATCGTGCGCATCGCCTCGACGCCGTCCCAGCCCGTATGTCCGCCAGGGAGAACGGAAGAGGAGATACGGGACTATCTTTGTCTCTTACCCCTGTGTACCTTCCTATCACCTGGGCGCGGCCGGACACAATCGGGTAAAAACCCTAGGCGGAATCGGCACGTCAGGACCTGTCCGGTGCAATCGGACAGACGCTGGGAACGGGCGGGAGGTAGAAAAACGGGCGAAAAGTCAGGGCTGGCTGCTGCCGGGTGCGGAGGAAAGCAGGCCGGTCCGGTAGGCATGGCGGACCAGTTCGGCGGTGGAATGCAGGTCAAGCTTGCGCATCAGGTTGGTGCGGTGAGTGTCCACGGTCTTGATGCTGATGCCCAGTTGCTGGGCGATCAGGCGGTTGGTCAGCCCCAGGGAGATCAAGAGCAGGACTTCCCGCTCCCGCTCGGTGATCGGCTCCAGGGGGCCCACGGGATGGTCCGGCAGGTAGTCCTTCAGCAGCGCGGCACCGGCCGCAACCTGCCGGATGATGTCCAGCAGCATTTCAAAGGCGCGGTCTTTCAGGACATAGCCGCGAACCCCCGCAATCGACGCCCGCTGCATCATCTGAGGATCGTCATGGGTGGTCAGGATTATCACGGCGGTAGGCAGGCCGTCACGGGCGATTTTGCCGGCAACGCTGATGCCGTCGTCGCCCGGCATGGCAATGTCCAACAGCGCAACGTCGGGGCGGTTGCGGCGGATCAGTTCCAGGGCGTCGTCGCCGCGGCCGCATTCGCCGACGATACTGATGTCGGGGTCACGCTCCAGCAGCAGCCGCAGCCCCTGGCGCAGCATGGTATGGTCATCGGCGAAAACAATGCTGATCACGACGGTCTGCGGGGGTCACAACTGGCAGGTGGTGCTTTTCATCGACTCCAGCTCCTTGATCACCTCCGCACCCTGGGCGCGACGGGCCTCCATGTTGTCGAACATCTCGGCAACCATGGCGTTCACCGACTCAACCGTCCGACGGATACGCTGGGTATCGTCCACCTGCGAGGAGGTTGAGCGCACCATTTCGTGGGCCATCTCCTTGATGGTCTCGATGGCGCGGGCGATACTGCGGGTGGCCTTGGCCTGATCCTTGGAGGCGTTGAAGATCTGGGAGGTCATGCTGCTGATATCTTCCATGGAGCGGGCCACCAACTGCACGCTGGTGGACTGTTCCTCGGTGGCCTGCTTGATTTCCTGGGTCATCTCCATGGAACAGACGGAACGGTCGTAGATGGACTGCAGCGTTTCCCCCATGGCATGGCCCAGCTCCACCCCGCGGCTGACCAGCCCCTTGGTGGAGGTGATCCGGTCGGCGGCCTGGCGGGATTCGAACATGATTTCATCGATGATGCCGGTGATCTCGCCGGTGGAGTGACCGGTCTGCAGCGACAGGTTGCGGATTTCATCCGCCACCACGCCGAAGCTCCGGCCGTACTCGCCGGCCTGGGCGGCGATGATGGAAGCGTTTAAGGCCAGCAGGTTGGTCCGCTTGGTGATGTCGTTGATCACGCTGACGATGTTCTCGATGCGGCCGCTTTTTTCCGCCAGCCGGGTGATGCCGGCGTAGGACTCCTCCACCGAATGCTGGATATCCGCCAGAAAGCCGATGGTATCGTTGACCGCACGACGTCCCTCGCCGGTCTGATTCTGTACCTGGCTGGACACCTCGTGGGACATGGCGGCGCTCCGCTCCACGCTGGTGATGGTGGAGGCGATTTCCTCCATGGCCGAAGCCGCCTGGTGCACGATACCGGCCAGGGTGTCCAGGTTGCGGGAGACCTCTTCAATGGCCACCGATATCTCGTTGACCGCGGTGCTGGTCTCGTCCACCGACGCCATGGCCCCCTCTGCCGCCGAGGCGATCACGGCAGCGCCGTCCGCCACCGATTCGATGCTCTCCCCCAAGGCGATCTCGTTGCGGGAATACTGGGCGCGGTGGCTGAGCAGGAAGGAGAAGGAGCTTTCCAGCTCGCTGGTCAGGGTGTCGATGGAGGTGAGCAGGTTGATGCGGGTGATGGCGTTGGACACCTGGTCGGCAAAGAGCATAATGGTGTCCAGGTCGGATTCGTTCAGCGGACGGCGGGAACGCTTGTTGTCGATGGCGAAGGCCCCCACGGCCGCTCCCTTGACCACCATGGGACAGATGATGAAGTTACGGGAGCGCAAGGCTTCAATCCGGTCGTGGGGTGGCTGCAGATGGTAGTCGCTGCCGTAGCGGGTGATGTCGTCGATCAGGTAGGGCTTGGCTTCCGAAATACTCTTGTAGATGACCCCGATGCTCTGGTCCACCGGCAGCGTGACCCCCTGGGTCGCTTCCGCGTCGCTGCCGCTGGCGGTGACGAAACGGAGCTTCCGGCCGTTCTGGGCCAGCATCAGGATATTGACCCGCTCGTAGCCCAGCACGTCGTGCAGCCCCTCGGCGCAGAGCATCAGCACCTCTTCCAGGTTGAGCGAGGTCTGGATGCGGCTGCTGATATGGTGGAAGTTCTTGATGTTGGTATCCAGCACCAGGAAGCGGTTCTCGAACAGCTCTTTCTGGGCCGCCACTTCCCGGTGCAGCTCGTCCAGCTGCCGTGCGCGGGAGAGCAGTTCGTCGCCGTTTGTGCCGATCAGAAAGCCGGTGATTCCCAACACCACGGAAGTGCCCAGCCCCATGTACAGGTACAGGGTCAGATGCTTGGCATCCTTGAAGACGTCGAAAAACACCTGATCGAGGAGCGGCTGATCGGGCTCGGCGTAGAAGATCAGCCGGATCAGAATCCAGCCGACCGGCGCGCCGAGCCCCATCAGGACGCCGAGAATCGAATAGCTCCTGCTATGGCTGACGGCACGGCTCATGGGCGCTCCGGCGCATCGACCCGGGCCGTGGCTCCCGCCGCGATCTTTTCATCGATATCGGCAAAGATTTCATCCATCACCTTCTCGGCGTCGGCCATATTGTAGGAGACGATGTTGCGCAGGTGAGTATAGGAATCGAGGTCGATCATCTCGAAGCGGAAGGCGATGTCCCCCTCGGTCAGGCGACAGACCCGGCCGGTGAAGGCGACGGTAATTTCCGGTTCCGTACCGGGCAGGCTGATGGTGATATCCACCACTTCCCCCATCGGCAGCTGTTCCTCGGTTTCCAGCAGCATGCCGTTCATCGACAAATTGCTGACCCGCCCCTGGAAACTCCGGCCTCCGGAAGAAACCGTTGCCATGACATGAAAGCCCACCCGCGAGAATTTCCGTGTACTCATCCTGCACCTCGTCTGTGCGTCGTTGGTTGCTTACGCCTTGCCGGCAGAGCCCAGCACCGCCTCGTTCTTGTGCTTGATCAGCTTCACCAGCTCCTTGCGGGCTTCTCCCAAGTACTTGCGGGGATCGAACTCCTTGGGGTCCTTGCCGAAATACTCGCGAACCTTGGCCGTAACCGCCAGACGGCCGTCGGAATCGATGTTGATCTTGCAGACCGCCGACGCCGCAGCCTGACGCAGCTGCTCCTCCGGCACCCCCACGGCCCCTTCCAGCTTGCCGCCGTTTTTGTTGATCAGGTCAACGTACTCCTGCACCACCGATGAGGCGCCGTGCAGCACGATCGGGAACCCGGGAATCCGCTTCTCGCACTCCGCCAGGATATCGAAGCGCAGCGGGGGCACCGGCTGGCCCGGCTTGAACTTGTAGGCGCCGTGGCTGGTGCCGATGGAAATGGCCAGGGAGTCCACGCCGGTCTTCTTCACGAAATCCTCCACCTCTTCCGGCCGGGTGTAGGTGGAATGCTCGGCGGACACCTCGTCCTCGATACCGGCCAGCACCCCCAGCTCCCCCTCCACCGTCACATCGTACTTGTGGGCGTACTCCACAACCCGCGAGCACAGCTCTACGTTCTCATCATAGGGCAGGTGGGAGCCGTCGATCATCACCGAGGAGAAGCCGCTGTCCACACAGGACTTGCACAGCTCGAAGGAGTCGCCGTGGTCGAGGTGCAGGCAGATCGGGATGGTGGAACCCAGCTCGCGGGCCATCTGCACGGCCCCCATGGCCATGTAGCGCAGCATGGTCTCGTTGGCGTAGCTGCGGGCTCCCTTGGACACCTGGATGATCACCGGCGAATTCGTCTCCACGCACCCGACCACGATGGCCTGGAGCTGCTCCAGATTATTGAAATTGTAGGCTGGAATCGCGTATTTCCCCGCCATCGCCTTGGCGAACATCTCCCGGGTGTTGACCAGACCCAACTCGCTGTAATGCACCTGCCGTTTCTCCATGACTTCCTCCTGGTAGCGGTATGCCGACATGGCGGTGTTCCCTTGCAAACTACAGGGAAACAGTGTTTATATGTATCATCGAACACCGGTGATGGCAAGGGCGAACCCCTGGGCGCCATCCAAGATTTCATCCCCCTCCGGAGTCACCGTTCCCATGCCCCGTTCCGTGCCGTTCAGTCCAGACCTGCTTGCCAGCCACTGCATCATCGATGCCCGTACCCCGCTTGAATTCGCCGAGGACCATCTGCCCGGCGCCTGCAACGTCCCGATCCTCACCAATGCCGAGCGGGTGGAGATCGGCACCCTCTACAAGCAGCAGGGGCCGCAGATCGCCCGCGAACGGGGGCTGCAACTCACCTGTCACCGCTTTCCGGCCATTGTTGCCACCATCGCCGAGCTGGCTGCCGGGCGACCGGCACTGGTCTACTGCTGGCGGGGGGGGCTGCGCAGCGAGTCCGTGGCCCTGCTGCTGGAGATGGCCGGCTATCCGGCGGTAAAGCTGTCCGGCGGCTACAAGGCGTTCCGGGGGGCGGTCAACGCCTGCTTCGAAAATTTCCAACCACCGGCGCCGCTGGTGGTGCTGCACGGCATGACCGGTTCGGGTAAAACCGAGTTTCTGCTGCGCCTGGCAGCCAGCGGCTGGAGCACCGTCGACCTGGAGGGGCTGGCCCGCCACCGGGGGTCGGCCTTCGGCTCCCTGGGACTGGGGGCGCAGCCCAGCCAGAAGCGGTTTGAAACCCTGCTCTGGCAGGCATTTCAGCGCTGCACGCCGGGACGTCCCATTGTGCTGGAGGGTGAGAGCAAGCGGATCGGCCGGCTCACCCTGCCGGGTAATCTGTATGACGTGATGGCGGCAAGCTGCAAGGTCTGGTGCGACGTATCGGTGGAGACCCGGATCGGCCGACTGGCTGCCGAGTATGCGCGGAAGGAGTACCGCCGCCCCATGGCCGACGCCCTGGAACGGATCAGAAAAAAGCTGGACGGCACCGGTTACGCGGCCCTGCGTCAAGCGCTGGATGCCTGGGATGTGCGGGAGCTGGCCCACGGCCTGGTGGAACAGTATTACGACCGGCTCTACTACCGGGTGAGGCGGTGGGAACCGGCGGCGACCATCAGCCTGGAGGAGTATGATGCCGCGGAGCGGCAACTGGACGAGCTCTGCCGACGCCTGTAACGCGATGTCCGCTTGGCCGCCGCCAAACTGCCGAAGCCTGCCGTCACCCGCCTGCTGCGGAAACAGGCGATTGTTCCGGTTAGATTCTAGTTCAAAGCGCACCACTGTAGTGTGGAAGTAAAAGAGGAGAGGCCATAAGGAGCGCCGGGGGCGTTGTTTAGTTGTTAAGCAAGCACGGAGTTCGTTGAGAACTAAACTGCGTCCCCATCAAGGCAAAAAAACACGCATCACCTGGCAGGCGAAGCATAACCCGGGCCGTACCCTACCCCCGCCCTCCCAAAAGTTCCGGCTGCTACCGCCAGCCGATCGGCTGGTACCCTTTCTCGAACAGGCAGAACTCGACAAAGCGCTTGTATATCGGCGTCGGCTCCGACGCCTTGAACAGCCCCGACAACAGGGCAACGCTCCCCCCGGCCGCCGCCCCCACCAGGCTACCCCTGCCCACGGCGCCGGTGATGGCCCCCACCACGGCGCCGGTGGCACCGCCGACCACCACGGCGGTGCCGGTCCGCTTGGCCAGCTCGGCTGCCCGGTCGTCGTCGGTGCCGGCATCATCGGCCAGCTTCAGGCAGTGGTCGATCTCCTGCTGCGCTTTCTCTTCGCCGACAGCCTTGTACCGATCATTGGGATACAACACCGGCCGCTGGGCGGCGCACCCGGACATGATGCAAAACGCAACCAGCAGCCATAGGGTTTTCGCACTGTTCTTCATCTCGACTTGCTCCTGAATCAACCATGGATGGGGGAGTGGGCACCGTTACCGTTTTCATTCTATGCGCAATTCGCCGGCACACTACAAACAAAAAAGGATCTGCTTTCGCAAGTCCTTGATTTTTGGCACGCCCGGTTTTCAGATCTTTCTTTCTTCCATCGGTATAAACACGGACTACCCATACATCCAGGATATTTCGGGTGTGGAGCAACGCTCACGGGTACGACCTCGAAACTCGCTTGATACAACCATAAAAAAGCACTATATTTAGGACTCGAAAGGGGGATGCCATGCAACGTATCTATGCAAGCTCTTCAGCTAGTATCAGCGACCTGAAAAAGAATCCTTCCGGCATCATCAGCCAGGCTCACGGTGAACCTGTTGCCATACTCAATCACAATCGGCCTACCGCCTATCTTCTTCCGGCAGAAACCTTTGAACTGATCATGGAGCAGCTTGACGACCTCGAACTTATGCGCCTGGTCCGTGATCGCCAATCTGAAGCAACGGTCAAGGTGAAACTCGATGAGTTATAGCCTTGAATTCAAGGAGTCCGCGCTTAAGGAATGGCGCAAGCTTGACAGCAGTATCAGGGAACAGTTCAAGAAACGCCTGGAAGAACGCCTTGAAAACCCTCGTGTAGAATCTGCCCGCCTTTCCGGCATGCCTGATTGTTACAAGATCAAGCTCCGCAGCTCAAGTTTTCGTCTCGTGTACCAGGTTTTCGACAATCGCTTGGTAGTTACCGTTGTTGCTCTCAGCAAGCGTGAGAATAATCTTGTCTATCGCTTGGCCAAAGATCGGACATAGGATCAGTTCCAGCGTATCTCTTTCCTGCTCAGATCAACCGTATACTCACCCTTTACCGGGGAGGTCACGCTCCCATGACTATCCCCGCTCCTTCTATGAGGTGAATCAGGGACACTATATCTTGTGGTGGCCTGATTTTCGCCCACCCTCCCAATGCACCAACATGTACCACAAAACAAAAGGGCCTACTTTCGTAGACCCTTTAAATGGCACGCCCGAAGGGATTCGAACCCCTGACCCACGGCTTAGAAGTTTCAAGCACTTAATTGCAAAAGCCTGCTATCTCTTGTTTTTATCTCTTGTTGCCGTTGCGCAATGCACCTCTGCCTAGCTTTTCAATCTCTGATCCCAGGAACTCATTTGCAAGCCTGCTGTAAATCTCCGTTGTCGTGATCGAGCTGTGACCCAGCATCAACTGCAGCGCCCTTGGGGAAACCCCTGACATGATGCTGTGTGTCCCAAAGGCATGCCGCAGTAGGTGAAGATGCACATTCGGCACCCCTGCTGCTGTTGCCGCTCTCGATAGCGCTTTTTTCACATGATCGTATGCCTGTCCCGTCATTGGGTTCGGAAACAGTAGGCCGCCAGCTATCCGCTTCCTCAAATACACCTTCAGCTTGCGGTGTATCGGCACGATACGCTGCTTATTGCCCTTTCCCCTGACCACCATATACCCCTGATCAACAAAAACGTCCCTGGAAGTCAAATTTAAAACTTCCGACCTCCTCAGGCCCGCGTAATAGCTTGCTGCGAAAATCGCCCGATACTGCCGCTCTGCCTTCCTCAGAATTCTCACTACGTTGTGCCTGGTTAAAATTACCGGCATCGGCGCTGCTGTGTGCTTCTGTCCCCATCCCTTGATTTTGAATGGGAGTGGCGCTGCCAAGTTTATTTCTGGCCGTGCCATCCAGGAGCAAAAGGCGGATAGGTACACCAGCTCCTTCGTGATCGTCCGCTTTTTTACCGGCTTTCTCTTTTTCGACTCCTCCGGCGTATCTGCTTCTGGCCCCTGCCCCGGTTTCCCTGGCAGGTATCTGTCAGACAGCCGTTTTGTTTTGTACTGCTCCACCATGGCCGCCGTGATCTGGACGGGGCGCAGCTTCCCAAAGGTTGGCCCCAGGTGCCGCCGCCATATCCTCAGGAAATCCGTTACCGTCGTGCTTGACGCATGATTCCGGTAGTACTCCAGGAACTTCGGCAATGCCTCATCAAGTGTTGGTGCCAGCAGCCTGGGCGATTCCCCCCGGTGGCCCTTCTTTATCTCTGCTTCGAAGATCCGGGCACCGGCCTCATCCCCCTCGTGCAGGATCCTCAACCTCTTGTTGCTCGGCTTCCCTGTCTTGGGATCCTTTTTCCTTCCCTCGGCATAGACGCTGATAATCCATACTCCGGGGTATTTCGGATGTGGCGAAACGCTCATTTTAGTTCCAGCGTATTTCTTTTCTGCTCAGGTCTACCGTGTAATTGAAGTTCTTCAAAAACCTCATGCCGAGTAGTCCGTGGTGTTTTTGCGGCATCACTGTCGGCATTACGCTTATTTCAAAGTTGTGCACTGCTGCCGGTCCCACTGACAGCTCTTCAACGACACTTCGCAGGTTTGCAACCGTTCTCCCGTCGGCTACTACTGCGTATGATCTGCCTATGCCCTGGAGGTTCATCTGTCGCGCTACGTCATAATGTACTGTTACGCCTGTTGCTCCGGTATCCATCAACATCCATAGTTCGTGAATCACGCCCCCGTTTCGTATTTTTACCGGCACGTACACGTGATCGTTATCGATAACTACTTTTGTCACTGCCTTTTTGTTCTTGTTCCCTTCGCCTCTTTCCTCAACTGATTTCGCGTCTCTTGGTATGCTCTCCGGATTGTCGGTAAACGACACTACTCCGCGCTTGTCAATGTATTGGTACAGCTTTCCCTTCTCTCCTCTGTACTGCGCTATGTTATCTATTGTTGATGGTTGCTTTATAATTGTTTGTGGCTTTCTGTATTCTAATGCTTCCCCTGTTTCGCCTTTTATTTCTTTTTGTATGCCTCTGGTATTATCACTTGTACTTTCGATTTTATTTATATTATCTGATGTTTGCTGCACTTGTCTTCTCAGTCTGTCTAACTCTTCATCTGTGAATATTAGTCTCTTTATGTCAACAAAGTACAATATCGCTCCCAGCGATACGATTAATACAACCATCAGCGCTGCATTTGCGATTGCGCTTCCTTCATCCTCGCTTCGTCTCATGCTGCTTCCTTCTCCTGCTTTTCCTTCATCAGCTCCCTGAGCAGTTTCTCTTTCTGAACGCTAAGGCGAATATCCTCCTGCGTGTCAGCGTCCATGCTTTCCATCATCTGGATCACCGCTTCGATGGTTGGGGTTTTTGCCTTAACATGACATTCTGTTTCACCCGTCATGACATAATCAAAGTCCCATCCCTTCTCTTTGCATAGCCAGTACACTTCTTCTGTCGGCGTGGAATTCCTCTTCTTTCTCTGCGCAAACGTCGATTGCGTGAACCCCAGCATTTCCGCCAGTACGATCTCCCTCTTTTCTCCAGACACTTCCCTCAACCGCGAAACAACATCCACGAAATCACTTTTTGTCATTTTTAATCTTGACATTTTGTCATCTTCCTTTATAACCCGCATTAACACATCATCTTTGGGCGGTCGCCGTGGACGAACTTCTTCGCAACATACTTTCCGAACTCCGGGCTATCCGCTCGGCCCTCGATGCTCAGGCCGCACCAGTCCGGACCGAATACTACCGTCAGCTTGCGAGTAGCCCCCTGACGCCTGAATCCGTTCAGCGTCACAACTCGGCCGTTCTCAAGCGTCAGCGTCAGAAGGTGTCTCGTGCCTAAGATCGCTTTCATGAGGCGCTGCCGTCGGTGTGGCCAGTCTGTCTATGTTTTTGACGTTGACAAGAAAGGTGTCTGTTCAGCCTGCCGTCGTTTGCCTGTTGTTGCCTTTGCGGCTGGTCTCATTGCTCTCATTACTGGCTTTCGTATCCTCAGGCGTTCTTTTGCACCCTCTGCCCCTGTTTCTGAGGAGTCGCCGCCATGACGTCTCAATCTATGCCATCTGGCGAATTTCGCTGTAGCAAAAATCGTGGCCGCCCGAAATCGGCTGATCCGCTCATCTTCAAAACCGTTGGCCTGACTCAGGCGCAATGGGACTGGCTGTCCCTGTGGGCCTTCACCGGCAACCCGTCTCGCCTGCTCTCCGAACTCCTGGACCGTGCCATGAAGTTTTGGCCTGCCGGGCCGTTCCTGTTTGGACACCGGAGGAAATCGCAATGAACCTTGTCAACAAGTCCACATACCTCGCCGGTCGGCTAGCTCCCCACGAGCTAGACCGGCGTGCGTCTGTGGACCCTGTTGACAAGAATGTCTCACCGGCGCCGCCTGCCCTTTCCCCCCGCCTTTTTGCCGTTCGCCTTTTGGTCCGTCCGGGCGGTTTGACGCCTTCAGGCGTCACCCGTCCGGACGGATCGGTTTGGGGGGTCAGTCGGGGTTATAGTATCACCCCGACTAACTGCAACTTTTTGCAGTTTTGCTCCCTGCCGGTGGTGATGTCATGAAGGTCTATCGCCTCGGCTACAACCTTCGTCGTCGTTGGGAACTCTGTTACCTTGTGCATTGCTTCGAGTGCTACGCTGTCCTGCCACTTAACCCTGATCCCGACGAGTTTCTTGTTTGTCCTGATTGCGGCACCAAGTACGATCTCCTTGACGTTCGCCTGTCTTCCTCTTCGGACTCTCCTGCTCCTTCTCGCCGCACAATCGTCACTCTTGGCCCTGACGGTCGTCTCCATCGTCGTCAGATTTCGCCTGTTGCTGCCGCTCAAGGGGAGTTACCGTTTTGATTGACACTATCAAGCTGGCATATCCTCTGGATAACCGCCTTCTGGCGCTCTTGGACGGTTGCGCCGAGCGCCTGCAAAAGCTCTCCCCTGACGGCGAAATCCTTTGGGAGAAATCCATCGTCCGTGGCGATGTCATGCCGTCCCACTATTCCGGCCTTCGGATCAGTATACGCCGTGTCAATGAACTTTATAGCTTTTTGAACGAAGATCAATCACGGAATATCGGTGATCTCGCCTTCTTCGAATTCAGCCTGCAAAAATGGCAAAGCCCCAGCGCCTACAACAACCGCAATACCACCATTGCCACCGACATGCTCGCACTTCACGAGTGGATACTGACACTCTCCCGTGCACTTGAGTACGAATTTGACCCCGAAGGATTTCGGCTTTACCGTGTAGACCTCTCGCAAAACTTCCTGCTTAAGCACGGTAAACCTGCCGACTACATACGCTGTCTCGAAATCACGTTCAGTCGTCACCCTACCGCCGATAACCGCCTTGAACGCACTGGCTATGCAGTATACCAGCGCTCCTCCTGGCTTGGCAAAAAACTGTACTACAAAGGCCAGGAATTTCTAGACGTAGAGCGGAAAAAGCACAAAACCATCTACACCGACCGTTATTGCGCAAACGAACTCACTGAATCCGAAACCTACACCCCCGACCAGCTACAGCCCCTTACGCCCACTGAAATTAACGAACTCATGTCCATGGTCCGCTTTGAGGTTGAATTCAAGCGTGACTACTTCCAGAGGTACAAAATGGCAACCATACACATGATCCCGAAACTGGTTGAACGCTTTAACCAGGAAAAAAACAAGTACATCAATATCCCCCTGATCGCCCGTGGTGAAGTGCAAGGCGAATTCGCGCTCTCCCCGTCTGAGTACTTCATCATCGAGCTGGTCCGTGTTCACGGTCTCAAACGTGCCAAGGAAGTTTACCTCCTCAAGAAGTCTGAGCGCTCCTGGTACCACCATCAGCGTCAGCTTGCTGGCCGTGGCATCCACCTGTCTGCCCTTGACAACTCCAAGTATCGCTATTCCGAAGAAGAACGCTTTATCAACCCTGAACAAAAAGACTATCAGCTCGAACTTGCCCCGTTTCAGGAAGACTACCTTCAAATGGCAGCCTAGGCATGCCTAAACCCAACAAAGGAGACACACCATGAGCACACCCGTACCGATCATCCCCAGCGAGCAAAAACCCGTAGTTGCCGACTCCATCACCATCACCGGCATCTTTGCCAGCTCCTCCATCAGTAAAACCAGTGGTCATCAGACGGTCCTGGTGCTGTCTGGCGGCAAACCCACGAAGGTCCGTAGCTTTTACGCTGACCCCTCGCTTTCCCGTCTTGTTTCGGGATCCTTCGTCAAGGTCGTTGCGCATGAAATCGAATACGTAATGTCCGACTTCAACGGCCTTTCGTATGGATCCCGTCGTTTTGATATTCAACCTGTGCAGTCGAATACAACCGCCGTCCCTCAGGGTGGCCCCGCCCTGGAGAAGAAGGCGGCTTAAAGGAGAACGCCTATGTTCCCTCTTTTTGCACTACTCGCTTCCGTCTTCGTCTTGTTCCCCGGCGTTGCTCGTGCTGAATGGACCCCGCTGATCCAGGCCGCCGACTTCACCGGCATCCGTACCGACGTCCTTGCCACTGCTGGTGGAATCATCTCCGTGATCCTCATCATCTGCGGCTTGGGCATCCTCATACGCTCGCTTGGGCGCTGATCCGTCCCAATGACCGGCCGGCATTGGTGGATATAACTCAAAGAAAGGAGAAGTACCGATGTTTCAAAAAGCAATCGACAAACTGAAGTTTGCATTCCTGATGGTCTGCCTGTCCGTGTTCTCGCTGTTCATGACCGTCTCCCCGTCCGTCGCCGCACTGGACGCCGACGTTGAAGCCATGTTTACCGCTGTTGACATGGCTGACCTGAAAACCAAGGTCGCGGCCCTGCTCATGGCCACGCTTCTGATCCCGCTGCTGTTTGTGGGTGCGCGACTGGTCAAGCGTGGTATCCGTTCCGCTGGTTCCTAATTTTTCACCGACCGGGAGGGGCACTCCAGCCCCTCCCATTTTCAAGGGTCTGTCATGTTTGACTATTCGAACCTCTTTACAACCGCACACTCCGGCGTGTCCGGCATGTCCTTTGACATCGGCATCGCCTTTACCGGCCTGATCGTCATACTGCTGGTTGTCCAGGGGTTGGAAATACTCATTGACGTACTGCTTAACCGCAAGTCCGAACGCGATGAATATGAACAGTGGAAGGCTAACAAGGAGAAGTACGCTCGCTTTCGTGCCACCTATGAATCTGAAACCAACTCTCATGGCCCTTCGGCTCCGAAGCGTCCATATACATCAAACTATCTCTAGGAGGTTGTCATGCCTGAATTCGGCGGTAATTTCGGTGGTGATCGTTACACCTGCGGTGAATGTGGTGATCCTGCCCCGTGGGGCAATGGTCTGTGCTCTCGCTGCCGTAGCGCCATTGAGAAGGTCTATGAAGACTATTACGGCGTCTATGACGATGAGGATGCGGAGGACTGACTATGTCTCTCGATCTTCCCGTTCCTCGCTGTTCTGAGTGCTTTACTGTTCTTCCTTCTTTTTCTTCGGACTGCCCGGTTTGTCGTGGCGAAGAGGCTCGTGACCTTTGCTATACCTCTTCCTGCCCTCCGTCTTGTTCCTCCTGTCCGGGTTTTTTTGAAGAATTCGACTGTGACTATGACGACACGGAGGACCTATGATTCGACTTGTTTACGGCACACCAGGAAGCGGCATGTCTTACGTGCACAACAAATTTTTCCCTCTTGTTGATGACCCTTCTGAGTCGATTCTGCTGTCTCTTTCTTGCGCGTGCTGCGGTGAGGATGTTTACCAGGACAACCTTTGTCGTGACTGCTTTGAATCGCTTCGTGAAAGGGACTGATCATGCAGCTTGATCTTCAATGGATGGGCTATGGTGCTGGATTGGTAATGATCGGCTGGTTTGCTGGTATGGTTGTATCAGTTGCCTCCAGGGCAATCAGCCATTTCAGGGGCTAAGTCATGCTGCGCCTTCGACTTGTCCTAATATCCTTTCTGCTGCTTTCTCAGCTTTCCTATGCTGCTGAGATTTGCGTTTGGCCCGTTCATCCCGGTTCATACCTTGAAAATTCCGGCAATTTCTACCTTGTCCAGTCTGCACCATCAGTTTTTTCGTCGTTTCCGTTTTCTGGTTCTGCCGATGGCCTTTACAGTGAGCTTTCTTCCATTCAGATACTTCCTGACTCCGTAATCTTCTCTTGTTTTTTGCCCTTTTTATCTCAGGTTGGCTCTTTAACTGGTGACAGGCTCCTCTATAGCGCTTCTATCGTTCCTGTTCCTCCTGGTCAGTACCCTGTGGTTTTGCCTCTTCCTTACATGGACTTTGCAAACTCTCTTCCAGATCCTGGCCCGCCTCCTCCGTCTGGTGATACGTCGTTGGCTGCGGTCATGGATAAGCTCAACTCCATAGAGATGAGGATTGCACAAATGGACCCGACAATAATCACTCAGACCGTCTCGTTCCTTGTCGGCGCTTTCGTAGGGATCGCTTTTGTTATCGCATCTAGTTTGAGGTACTGACCATGATTCAGTTACCACCTGGATTCAATGCTGCTCAGCTGTTGTCTGATTTCTTCGCCTTTGCAACTCCGTTTCTTTCTATATCCATGCTCTTCGGTGTTGCTGCAATAATCCGTAAATCCATCAATCAGGCGGGCCGTTGATATGCAACTTGATATTGTTTCAATAAGATTCAGGTTTCTAGTTTTGGGATTCTTACTTCTTTTTTTTCTTATTGGATTCGTTAGATGGTTGTTTAAAACAATAGGTTACTATTATGCAGCGTAAATTTTTGAGACTACCAGCTTTTGTTCTTTGCGCTTTCTTGGCCTTTTCCCCTCCTTCTCATGCGCTTGCTCCTCTTGCTGTCATCCCTTCTTGGTACTTCGTTACCTCTGCTGTTCTTCACGTTGCTGCCGCTGCTGCTGGCCTCTACTACGCTATGCTGCCTGATCGCCCCGCAACTTCCTCCTCTGACGGCTCGGTATCCCGTCCTTCTAGCGTCGCCTGGATCGATCTATCCACGGGCAAGGCCGACCTTAATGAGGTTTCTGTTACTGCTCAAATTTCGCATGACAACCTAAAGGGGGTCATTACTGCGAATCCTACCAAGTATCCTAACCTGAAGAACGCTCTCGAATATGCGGTCCCCCCTGTCGATGACACAACGAAGCTCGGCGACGTTATCCGTTATAATGGACAAAATTACGAAGTCACTCGTATTACTGGCTTTTCTTCTGGTTGCGTTGGTACTCCTGGCTTTCAAGTTATTGGCGGTAAACTCTATTACGCTGATCAGCGGGGCGGCTATTCCGGTGGTGTTTGTCAACCTGGCTCTCAGTATCGCAGTGTTGAGTTTGATGCTGTAAGCAAACCTGTCTCCAAGCCATCGACTCGTCCCGCTACTCCCTCTGAGTTCGCTTCTCAGATTTCCGGCGGCTCCGGCCCTGTAAAGCCTCTCTATCAGCAGGAGATTGACAAGGCCTTTCAGGACCCCAATTATGTTCCCGTTTTTACTGATGACACTACTGGTCTTCCCTTCGAGAACCCTCCTCAGTATAGGGTTGCTACTCCCTCCCAGGTTGACGCTTACAATAATAAAATTCAGGCTCAGCAGGCTGCTTCCGATGCTGCAGCTGCGTCGGTTGCTTCTGCTCAGGCTCGTTCATCTGCTGCTGGTGCTGCTGTCGATTCAGCCCGCAATGCTGTTACTGTTGCTCAGGGCAATTACAATACTGATCCCTCTGCTGGTAACGCTCAGATATTGGCCGATGCTCAGCGAGCTCTTGCCCGTGCTGAGTCCGACAAGGCCGATGCTGATGCTAAGCTTTCTGAAGTTGATGCCAAGCAAAAGCAGCAGGAATCTGATGATTTGACCTTGGGAGACAGTGGTTTTTCTTCTGATCCTTACGGTGACGGTTCTAATTTTGATCTTGGCGTTCGTTTTAATCAGTTTGTCGTTGATATGAAGGCTACTTCTTTATTCAGCCTTCCTAATCAGTTTTTTTCTGGCATCCCTTCGGGTGGTGATCCCTCTGTTTCGTTCGATGGTGGTCGATTTGGCCATCATACTTTTGATTTTTCTACTTTATTCAGCGCATTCACTGTTCTTAGGAGTGTCGTTTTCATCTGTTTTGGTTGGCTTTCTATTCGCATAGTTGCTCTAAAGGGTGGAGGTGGCTAATGCCTGCTATAGTTCAGTGGCTTTCTACGGTATGGAATACTCTTAAAACTGCTCTTTCTTGGCTTCTTGATGGTTTCCTTTATGTCCTTAAGGCTGCTTTCTTTTTTGTTTTCGATGGTCTCCTAACTGCTGTGGTTTCAATTGTTGGTGCTCTTGATGTTGGTTCTCTTATTACGAATCTTGCTGGCGCTTGGACTGGTCTTCCTCCAGCTTTGATTTGGGTCATTAATGCTACTGGTATTCCTACTGGCCTCAGTATGGTTTTTTACGCTCTTGTTGTTCGCATGATTCTCAACCTCATACCAGCAGCCTTTACCCGTATCTAGCCATGATCGTCTTCTACGTCGGCACCCCGGGCTCTGGAAAGAGCTATGAAGCGGTAAAGAAGATCATCGACAACCTTCGCCTTGGTCGCACCGTTTGCACCAATTTGGATGGCATGGATGATCCCAAATGCATCGAATACATCAAGGCTGCATTTAACCTTGATGATTATGAATTTGGTCGTCTTTTTATTTACCTCTCAAAGCCTGACGTTGCTCAATTCTGGAAAACCCGTAGGGTCAACAAAACGCTGCACCTCCCTGATGGATCAGTCGATACCGTTCCAGTCGATGAACATATTTGCCCCCCTGGCTCGTTGATTGTCATTGATGAAGTCCACAAACATTTCAATGCCCGCTCCTGGCAAAGCCAGGCTAATAACGAAATGGCCGATTGGGCTTCGACTCACCGCCATGCCGGTTATGATCTCATTCTGATCACTCAGGACATTGACAAGGTCGAAAAACAGGTCAGATCTCTTACCGAGTGGTCGTACCTTTTCCGTCAGGTCAACTTCTTGGGGAGTGCCGTAAAGCGAAAATACCTTTGCTACGCTTATACTGGCGACGAGCATCGAGGGACCCCTCTTAGCAAGAGCGTCCGAACGTACAATCCAAAGTATTTCCCTTGCTACAAGTCCTATTCATCCAAGGATGCCAAGGAGGTTGGCTTTATGCAGCATGCCAATATTCTTCGTCATCCTATCTTCTATTCGATACCCCTGGTCCTTGCGTTTTGTATCTGGATGTTCTCCAAGAGCAGCCTTGCCACCGGCGACGTTTTCGGTACCGACAAGAAGTTGAAGCAGACTCAACAGCAGATTGACGCTATGCGTAAGCCTGTTTCAGCTAAACCCTTGCCGACTCATGCTATTCAGCCCCGCAACTCCTCTGCTGTAGCTGCTCCGGCAGTGTTCCCTGACTCTAGCTCCCCTGCTGCCCCTTCATCTTCTTTGCCATCCTGGCGGCCCTATCACGTCCAGGGGTACCTTCGTGACGGCGCTCGTACCCTTTACATGGTCAATGGTGTTACCCTGGATCAGACAAAGTGCCGTAACTTTGATCGTGCTACCCGTACCGTTGAATGTTTCGGGCCTGATCTCTCTGCTCCCTCTCCAGGATCCCCAGGATCCCCGGCGAGTTTTTCTTCTCCTTCAGCTTTTGCTCCTGCACCTGTCGAGAAGCGTGACATTCACGCTTTGCCATCGGGCGAAATGTACGCTACACGCTCCGTTCACCTGAGTGACCGTCATGTCACTGAACGTATCTCTCCTCCTGATCTGCCCCATGAGCAGCGCAGTCCGGCCCTTGCCGTCACTCGTGAGATGCGAGCTACCCGTTCTATTCCTGGCAGCGACAAGAAAATAACTGAGGAGGTTACATATCCATGAAGACTCGACGTAAGCCGGTTTCTTTCAGGCTTGATCCTCGCCTGATTGATGATATTGACTTTTTTGCTAGGAAATCGGGCGTTTCTCGGACAGCAGCTGTTGAGATGCTTCTTTCTGATGGAGTTCGTGAGGTTAATGAGTTGATTTGCGGCCATGCACCAAAATGCACCACAAAACAAAAGGGCCTACTTTCGTAGACCCTTTTAAAATGGCACGCCCGAAGGGATTCGAACCCCTGACCCACGGCTTAGAAGGCCGTTGCTCTATCCAACTGAGCTACGGGCGCACAAACGACAACTCATCCCGGTTGCCCCGGACCAGGGGTTTAATACCCCCATTCGGTTGACAGAATCGGTTCAGGGTGTATACCAGATTCAGCCGGCATTGTCGAGACCGTATGCCCTGCACGGCGCACAGTAATCCCGTTCCATCACGATCAATCAGATGTTTATTGTCGGTATGCTTTACACTGCCGGCCAGCTTTGTTATGCTGCCGCCACCCTGCTGAATACCCAACCGCACCCAGGTGACTATGTAATGAAACGACGTTTCTTTCTCCTGATCGCCACCGCAGTAACGTTCCTTGGTGCCAGTAGCGGCTTGGCGGCTTCCAAGCCGGCCGACGGCGAACGCCTGCTCCTGATCCGCGCCGTGGGCGGCGCTTCGGAAAAGGAGGCGGTCGCCCAGACCGGCGTGTACGACAGCATGGTGGAATACCTGACCGACCGCGGCTACCGGGTGGTTGACCGCCAGGCGGCGGAGCAGGCCGCCATGCAGATCGCCGCAACCCACGAGATCGATCCCGTCCTCAACAAGGCCGCCGCCTACGGCCTCAAGTTCCTTGCCGAATACAGCATCCACTTCAAGACTTCCACCATCGTCAAGGACCCGGAACGGGGGATCGGCGCCTTGGTGCGGGTCAGCGCCAAGGTGGTGGACAACACCGGCGCCCGTATCATCACCGCCAAGTCGGCGGAGGCATCCTCCACCGGTCATACCGCGGACGATGCCACGGAAAAGGCGGCCCGGACGGCCGGGCGCAAGGCTATCGAACAGCTGGCAAAGGGAATCGAGCAGCACGTTGCCCAAGCCGGCAGCGAAGGGCGCACCCTGACGCTGGTCCTGGAGGGACGGGCGCAGGTGCTGGACCGGCTGCTCGGCGCCATCGAGCGCTCACCCGCCGTGGCTGCGGCCCGGGAGGTGGAGTCGGGCGGCGGCAAGGCAACACTGGAGGTCATCTGCAAGGTCCGTCGGGACCAGTTCGAGCGTGAGCTGCTCAGGGCGGCCGGCCAGCAGGGGGTCCAGTTGCAGAAGATCCGTTCCGAAGGCAATCGCAGCACCTGGAAAATCAGATAGGAGGAATCACACATGAAACGCATTCTGTTACTGGCTCTGGGAGTGTTTATCCTGAGCACCGCCGCTGCCCTGGCAGCCACCGTCACCGCCACCGGCGAAGGCCCCAGCAAGGAGCAAGCCTTGGCCACCGCCATGCGTCGCGCCGTCGAGCAGGGGGTTGGCACCATGGTCAAGTCCAGTACCACGGTGGTGGATTCCGCCCTGGTTGACGACAAGATCCTCTCCCACAGCAAGGGGTACGTCACCAGCTACAAGATCGTCAAAGAGCAGAAAAACGGCGACGAGTTCGTGATCACCATCTCCGCCAACGTCGATAACAAGCTGCTGAAAGACGATATCGACGCCCTGACCATCCTGCGCAAGACCGTGGGCAATCCACGCATCCTGGTGGCCTTCAGCAACAAGTCCAAGGACAAGCTCTTCAAGGACAAGGAGTTCACCGAGGAGATCTACAACGGTATCGTGGAATCCCTCACCGACAAGCAGTTCCGGGTGGTGGACAAGGCAGCCGCGGAGCGTTTCTCCATGCAGCAGGCCGAAACCCACGAGATCGACGTGGACCTGAACAAGGCGGCCGCCTACGGCCTCAAGTTCCATGCCGAGTATACCCTGTTCTACAACGTGAGCGGCGTGGTCCGCGAGGGAGCCATCGGCAAGAGCGTGCTGCTGAACGTGAAGACCCAGTTGATCGACAACACCCGCTCCCAGGTGATCACCAGCAAGAAGGTGGAGCAGGCAGGCATGGGCCAGACCGTGGATCAGGCGCTGGAGAAGGCGGCCCGCGAAGGGGGCAAGAAGATCGTCAACCCGATGATCGAGGTGCTGCAGAAGCACTGGATGGACCAGCAGCAGAACGGCGCGCTGTACACCATCGTCATCGACGGCGTGGAGGACCCGGAGCAGATCGCCAAATTCACGGAGATGTTCGAGAAATTCCCCCTGGCCAGCGGCGCCAAGGAGGTTGAGTCCGGCGGCGGCAAGACCACATTCGAGGCGGCCTACAAGGGCAAGCGCGACCAGCTTGACCGCGACGTGCTCAGAACCGCCAAGGAGCTGGGCTGGTCCCTGAAGAAGGTCCGCGCCGAAGGCGCCCGCAGCACCTGGAAAAAGCTCTAGGAGGCCGTCATGCACCGGATCGTCGCGTTTGCACTCCTGTTGACCCTTGCCCTCGGCGGCATTGCCCGTGCCGACCAGTTCACGGCCACCGGCCGCGGCTCGTCCGAGGACGCCGCCGTGACCAACGGCCTGAACAGCGCCATCGACCTGGCGGTGAAGCAGATCCTGGACGAGGAAACCGTCAAGAAGAACAAGCAGAAGATCGCCGCCGCCCTGAAGGGAAAAGCCAGGAAGCTGGCCCGGGTGGTGCAGAAGGGAGATGCCGAGTTCACCGGTGCGGGGTACGAGCTGCAGGTGGTGGCCGACGTCAACCTGAAGGCCCTGGAAAACGAGATCAATGCCCTGGGGCTGATGCAGGACGCCATGGGCAACCCGCGCATCATGGTGCTGTACAACCCCAACCTGCCGCAGGGGGCCACCCTGGGCCAGACCCGGGCCGACCTGGAGGCGTTCTTCGACAACTCCTACGGTGCCATCGTGGATGTGCTGGTGGACAAGGGGTTCGACGTGATCGACCGGGCCTCGGCCCTGAAGTTCGCCGTGCAGGTGGCGGAAACTCACGAAATGGACCTGGACACCAACAAGGCCGCCCTCTACGGTCTGCGCTACAACGCCGACCTGGTGCTCTACTACCAGACCGTCGGCATCGGCCGCGTCGGCGCCTGGAACCAGACCGGCAGTTCCGCGAAGATCTTCCTGCGGGCGCAACTGATCAACCCCTCCACCTCGCGGATCGTGGCCAGCAAGGATGTGGAGTCCGGCTCCATGGCCGGCACCATCCAGGAGGCGCTCTACCGGGCCGCCAAGGATGTGGGGCAGAAGATTTCGGTGGTGATGATCGACGCGATCAAGAAGAGCTGGAAACGTGAGAAGTCAGGGGCCGGCACCTTCATCGTCGTGCTGGACGGCGTGGCCGACGTGGACGAGATCGCCGGCTTCAAGAGCGGGCTGCAGGCGATCCCCGGCATGGAAAACATCCGGGAACGCGAGTCCGGTGGCGGCACGACCACCATCGAGATCAAGTCCGGCAGCAGTGCCGATGCCGTCAAGAGCGCCGTCAACAAGGTGGGCAAGCAGTTGGGCTGGTCCCTCAAGCTGGTCCGCTCCGAAGGAGCCCGCAGCACCTGGAAACGCCAGTAACCATTTACACGGGAGGTTCGTATGAAACGTCTGTTTTTGTTGGTTATCGCCCTGGGACTGCTGCTGACGCCGCTGCTGGCGGCGGCTGAAGTCCGCACCTATACCGAGATCGTCTCCATCAAGGTGGAGGACGACGAATACACGGCCCGCAAAAAGGCCGAACAGCGCGCCCGCGAGCAGGCCCTGGAGCATTACCTGCGCGATGTCTATCCCGACCGGGCCGCCACCCTGAACCTCACCGGCGACGAGAAGTACGTCAAGGATCTGGAAATCCTGGAAAGCTCGGTGACGGGGATGTTCGGCAAAGAGCTGAAAGCCAAGATACGGGTCACCATCAACGAGGAGGCGGTGCGGGCCTACCTGAAGCGTCAGGGGGCGGTGACCGGCAAGAACGAGGAGCGCCGCATCGTGGTGATGATCATCCCCGGCAAGATGGACACCGGCGATGCCCCGATGATCCTGGACAACGTACGGGCCGAGGTGCGCCGCAGCCTGACCGCCGCCGAGTACACGGTGATCGACTCCGACGACGACGCGGTCAACAAGGCGCTCACCGAGGAAGCCGATTACAACAAGATGGTGCAGCACATGAACAAGATCGCCGACCAGCTGGCCGACAAGGGTGAATGGCTGGTGCTGGGCAAGGTGGATGTCAGCGTGGCCCCCAGCGGCAGTGCCTACATCTATCGGGCCATGATGACCGGCAAGACCGTCAGCCTGGCCAGCCGGGACCTGATGTGGGAGGGCAACCCGGACGGCGCGGCCCGCGCTTCAAAGGAAGAGGCCCCCGCGGCCATCCGTCTGGCCGCCATTGCCGGTGGCAAGGCCTTTGCCAAGGAAGTGGTGGCGGCGCTCAACACCAAGACCCTGACCCAGGAGCGCCGCGGCGCCCGTTTTGAACTGGTGCTGCCCACCAAGGGGGATTACCGGCTGGAGCGCAAGCTGCTCAAGCTGCTGGGCGAAGATGTCAAGGGGTTGAAAAACGTGAGCCAGAAGAACCGCGGCAAGGGGGACATGGTGGTTGATCTCTACTATGCCGGCAAGATCAGCGATCTGGTGGACCTGCTGATGGACTCCTTCGAGAAGGATGCCCAGCTCAAGCGTTGGAACCCTGAAATCCAGGGCAACAAGGTCGTCTTCAAATAGCAAGTCCATCCCATAGCACAAAGGACACGACGCCCATGCACCACGCATCACTCACCGCCCAGGCCAAGCTGCTGATCGCCGCGCTGCTGGCCTTCGCACTGTTCGGCCTCTCCGGCTGCGCCACCGGCATGTCCGCCCTCGAATGCGGAGTCGAATCGATGAACCCGACGGTCATGGCGGCGCTGGACTCCTTCGAGTCCGCCGCCATCTCCATCAAGCTGTCCAACCGGGTACTGCTGCAGTCCCCCCTCTCCGAGCAGGACACCTGGCCCAGCGATCTGCAGGGTGCTCCCTCCGGCGGTGCCGCATTGAAAATGGGACTGTCTCTGCTCGGCTCTTCCCAGGGGGTCACGGTTCCCTTGGAGATTGATCCGGAAACCGGCTTTCCCCGTCCCACCAGCGCCCTCTACCTGTTCCTCAAGGAGCGTCAGGAGTTGCTGGACAAACACGTCAGCAAGGAGGATGTCCGCTTCTTCCGCAACAAACCCCAGGACGTCTACTACCGGGAACTGGCCGGACGCAAGAAGCCGGACACCATCCACGAATACGTCTACCGCAACCCGCTGATGGCCTATGGCGTCGTTGCCAACAACAAGAACGAGATGCTGAACCTGGAGGCGGAAATCGCCCTGACCGCCCGCGGCTATACCCAGTGCGACGCCTTCCTGCGCAAGGCGAGTGCGACGGTTGACGCAGAGGTCAAGAAGGCCGCCTGCAAGGACCCGGCCCTGAAGGATGAGGCGATCACCGCCGCCCTGAAGGAAAAAACCGAAGACATGGCCACCATGGAGAAGAACTACGGCAAGCTGGCCAACAAGGTCTACGCCGCATCGGTTGCCGGTGCCGACTTCTCCATGGCCGCCCTGGTCAAGATCGGCTGCGCCGTGGTGAACGGCGTCCGCGCCTTCCCCAACATCAACAATGAATTCAAAGGGCTGAAAGGGGCATACAATGCCGCCATGCTCTTCCCCCGCATCAAGATGGTGCTGAACTCGCTGGGGATCTACAAGGACAATCTGGGACTGCAGTACACCGTCTACAAGACCATGTATGAGCAGCTTAAGGGCAAGTACCAGTTGAAGGAAGAGGAGCCGGAACAGGGGCAGAAGGTCAAGGAAGCGCTGCGCCGGATCGAGCTGGCCGAGGCGGCACTGAAAGAGCTGGAGCCCAAGTTGCAGCTTGCCTTTGCCGGTGAAGCCGTGGCGTTCAGCAGCCAGGAGGCGCAGCGTCTCGAGCGGATCGCCGCCCTGTTCCCGGAGGCGGGCGAACCGTCCGTCCGGCTGGCCCGTCTGCTGAACCGCTGATCAGCATATTCCGGGCTCCGTCCGGTGCTCTCCGGCACCTGACGGAGCCCGTATGTTACCGAAGGAGCACACCATGATTCGTCATTTCCGTCTTCTCGCCCTCTGCAGCGGCCTGCTGCTTGCCGCCGGCTGCGCCACCGCTCCCGAGATGGTCTACGTCACCGAGGCCCAGCAGGTGACCACCCAGGCTCTGGAACCGGTCAATCTTGACGACATCGGCCTTAAAAAGGACTTAAACGGCAAGTTCTCGTCCCAGCTCTCCCCCGAACTGGCTGGTGAGTTGATGAGCGACATCCAGGCGCAACTGGCTAATACCCGCCGTTTCACCAAGGTGTTGATGAACGCTTCCGACCAGGAAACCTACATCGTGGAACCACGGATCGAGAGCCTCAGCTCCTTTGAAGCGCCCATGAACATGGACCCCAGCCGCAAGCTGGTCACCTTCAAGGCGCGGGTCAGGCTCGATGTCAAGTTCATGAACACCAAGGGACAGGAAGAGCTGGTCAAATCCTACAGCGACGACCGCAAACTGGAAACCAAGCTGCCCAAAAAAGAGGTTCTGGGGGCGGAGAAGATGCAGGAGTTCTTCAAGCGGGCGGTCACGATCGGCTTCCGGGCTGCCGCCGACCGCCTGGGAAGCGGCTTCAACCCCAGCTACGAGATGGGAGTCATCAGCCGGATTAACGGCAGGATCGCCTACGTGCAGATCAACACCAGCAAACTGCGCAAGGTGCCCAAGAAGCAGCAGGCGGTGGAAGTGGTTGACGACAGTAATGCCGTACTGGCCAGCCTCGGCGAGCTGCAGATCGAGGACGGCAGCCTTTCGGGCAGGTTCTTCGAAAAAGCGGGAGCCAGCGTCAGGGAAGGCCAGAAGGTGCGGGCGCGGGTCAACGCCATGCTGCTGGAGTAGCCCGGACGTACCGCCCGGCTGCGCTCAAGGGCCTGCAGAAACCAGCTGCAGGCCCTTTGCGCATGCCCGCTTTGCCCTTCAATACTACCACCGCATCCGCACCCGGGCACTCTACCGTGTCCGGCATCATTGCAGCATGGGCACTACAGGGTACTGTACCCCAGCCGCGGGGATCGACGCGGACCATCCACCCGGAAGGAGCTCTCCACCATGTACAACCGTCTGCCTGTCCGCCTCACCGCCCTCTGGTGCATTGTTCTGCTCGTCTGCAGCAGCGTCCTGCCGGCTGCCGCGGCACTGCACCCCCTCAGCATGCTGCAGCACAACCAAAGCACGGGCATTGGCGACATTGACATCACCATCTCTCTGGACTGGAACCCGGATACGGTCAACACGTCCGTCACGCCCCGCGGCATGACCAGGGCTGAAACCGAGGCTGCCGTGAGAAGCTACGCCGCGTCCCTGCATGCCATGACCAACGGCCTGCACCGCCTGCGCAACGTCTACGTGTACACGAACAGGAAATCCTGGGCCAACGCCGATATCCGCTACATCGGCACCAAAGCCGGACGGTCGGAGGCCAATATTGCCGGCTGGCAGACACCGAACCAGCAGATCACCATGTACGTCTACGAGGACGACAGCCAGGTCGATGAGTACCCCGGACCGGTTCTGGCCCACGAATCGGGGCATTACGTGTACGGCCTGCTGGACGAATACCGTGAACAGGGCGCCCAGGCCCAGACCATCAGCCAACTGATTGCAGCCGGACTAAGCTACATGCCCTCCGGCGAAGATGACGGTTCCCAACCCTCTATCATGAACCAGCATGCAAGCTATCCCAACTGGTTTTCCACGGCAGAAGGCTATGCCGGCCCGGCTGTCAGGCTGAACACCGCGCACTACCGCGTCTACGGCAAGTCGATCTGGGACACCCTCACCTCGGCTCCCACCAGTGATCCCGAGTATGCGCAAGGGTTCGGCCGCCAGCAGTTCGAAGCCTTTGCGGGAAAAAGGGTACGGTCGGCCGGCGATCTGAAGGCCGGCCAGACGGGTACCCTGAACGGCTATGACGCAGCCCTGAACATCGTCTGGGTCGACGCGCCGATTCTCAACCTGGTGCTGCTGGACGCAAACATTCCGGCTGCACGCTGGCCCGAAGCACTGAACGCGGTCGCCACGCTGACGGAACATACGCCGTCGCAGAGCTACCTGGAGGTGCTGAGCGGCGGCGATATCGCCGTGCCGCGCACTCTGGTGACTGACGGCACGCGTACCAGCCTCGCGACGCAGGCGCGCGGCGTGACGCAGGGAAAAGCGGTCGCTCTTCAGGATGCCCTTGTGCGTGCCGTCGAGGAGACGAAAAAATACCGCGCCACCCTCAAAAATCCCCAGGTCTCCGTTATCCATCTGCTGACCGCTTCAAACCAGCCCGTCTCCGCGTCACTGCTGACAACGCTGCGTGCGAACAACATCATGTTGAAGATTCTCTACAGCGACACCCCGGAAGCGCGCACGGCCGCCAAAGCGACACAGCGGCCCGCACCACGGGCGTTGAAGGCGTCCGATCCGTCATCCGCTGCCGATGGCCAGGTGTACCTGAGCCAGCTCAGTCAGGCCACCGGCGGCAGCTTCACCACCGCCAACTCCCCCGCGGAGCTGGAGAACCGGGCGGCTTTGGCCACGCAGGAGCTTGAAGGGTACGCTCCAGCCATCATCAACGAGTCGGTCATGGCCGCCCTTGCCGCCAATCAGTCGTACAGCATGCAGTTCACCGTCGGCAGACATGATCCGGTACCGCTGATCATCATGAGCGCTTCGAAAGCTGATTTTGCACGGCTTTCCCCCAGCCTGACCGATCCGAAGGGCCAGAAGGTCACCGGCAGCACCGCCGGCATCACCCTGGTGGAGGACAGTGAGAACGGCGGATGGCTCTGGCTGATCGACCCGGACACCTACACCGGCTCGCTGGGCGTCTGGACCGCACGCTTGACCGCCTCGGCGGCGGTGAGCAATGAAGTCGGCATGCTGGCCGCCAGTATTTCGGAACTGCAGATGCAGCTCGACGTGATTCAGCGGCCGGTGCTGGGCAATCTGCTGGAAGTCTCCCTCAGGCTGGGGCGCCCGATTCTGCATGCCAGGGTCCGGGTCACCGTGTACAACGAAAGCGGCACCCCGCTCCGCTCTGGCGTGCTCCTCTCCGATGACGGGAAACACGGCGACCTGCGACCGAATGACGGAATCTATACTCTGTCCCTCAACGATCTCAAGCCGGGCGAGTATTCATTCGCCGTGGTCGTGGACGACAACGGCGGTACTGCCATTGTTTCCGACCGGGGCACCATGTTCAACCCCAAGAAAAGCGCACGGGCCGACGAATATACCGGTCCGTTCCAGCGGATCGACGAGGCGACCTTTGCGGTTGCCGCCCTGCCTGCATCCCCGGGCGACGGCGGAGGAGGAGGAGGAGGCTGCGCTGTCGGCAGCGGCACCTCCGGCGACCTCCTGCTGGCCATGACCGTGATCGTGCCAGTGCTCTACCTGCTCCTGCCCCGCCGGCGGCGGCATTGATGAAAACGGGGATTCCGGCATCCCGGCAGGCGTGGCCGGGATGCCGGGCTCCGTCTGGCCGGCCGCTCCCCGGCACGCGCCGGGGAGTTTCTATGCTTGCGAAATGAGAGAAACTTGATACAGTATGTCACCTTTGCAGATGGTACCGTGACGGTACCGTCCAGCTTCCGCATCCCCGAAGGATTAGCCACCGGATCATGACGACCAGGGAAACCGGCACCGTTCGCACCGCGACCTCGATCATACTGCTCTATCACCGGATAGGAATGCCCCGCCCCTCCTCCCTGGTCTGGGGCCAGTATGTCGCACCGCCGCTCTTCCGCTCGCAGCTCGGCTGTCTCGCTGCGGAGGGGTGGGAGGGAATTTCACTGGAGCGCGCCATCACCGGCCCTTCCGACGGCCGGAATACGTTTGCCCTTACCTTCGACGATGCCTACCTGAGCGTCTACGAACACGCCTTTCCGGTACTGGTCGAGCGGGGACTGACGGCCACGCTCTACGTCGTGGTCGACAGCGTCGGCACGGTCAACCAGTGGGATTGTCAGCGGGGGGACTGCGTCGAGCGGATCATGACCCTCGGCCAGATCAGGGAAATGGCGGACCGCGGCTTCGAGATCGGCTCCCATACGCTGAGCCACCCTCACCTCACCGGCCTCGATGACGACCGGTTGCGCCGCGAACTGGTCGACTCGAAGCACCGGCTTGAGGACCTGCTGGGCAGGGAGGTGAGCTCACTGTCGTATCCCTATGGCGATCACGACCAGCGCGTGATCGAGGCCGCCCGTGCAGCCGGCTACCGCAATGCCGTATCCACGGTGCTCGGCACGGTCGCCGCAGCGAGAAGCACCTATGAAATCCCCCGGATAAACGTTCGCTGGAATGCCATAGGACCGCTCTTGAAACGCAAGATCAGAAGGGCGGTTCGCAAGACGATGGTGGTGCCATGTCAACCTTGAAAATACTGAAAGCCATTACCCCTTCCGGCATTGGTGGTGCGGAGCTGTTCGTCGTCAACGCCTGCCGGGCATTTCTGGGATTGAAGGCCGATGTTCGGCTTTTCTGCCCGGCCGGACGGCCATTCGTCGACTACTCCCGGGAGCGGGGCCTTACCCCCACCACCTGGAAGACCAGCGGCAAGGTCGACCCGGTAACCGTGTTCAAGCTGGCCCGCCTGATCAGACAGGAACGATTCAACGTCATCCATACGCACCTCTCCACCGCCAGCCTGCTCGGCGCATTGGCCGCACGGCTTGCTGGTGTTCCCTCAGTGGCCCATGTCCACGGACTCAACAGCGCCACCTGCTACCGCTACTCCACCGCGCTTATTGCCGTGTCCGAAGCGGTGAAGGCGCACCTCTGCACCCAGGGAGTCCGGCCGGAAAAAATTCATGTGATCCACAATGGTGTCGATCTGGTCCGCTTCAAGCCACGGCCGCTTTCAGAAGCCAAGCATGCCCTGGGATACGATACCCATACGCCGCTCTTCGGCGTTTTCGGGCGCCTCTCTCCCGAAAAGGGGCAGGAAGTGGCCATTGAAGCCATGGCGCAGCTTGCTGCCTCGGTTCCCGACGCCCTGCTGCTGCTGATTGGCGAAGGCAAGGACCGGGAACGGCTCGCCCGCTTCGCCGCGACGCTCGGCATTGAAAAGAATATTGTTTTCGCTGGATTCAGAAAGGATGTCCGAGAGGTGATGGCGGCCTGCGATGCGGTGATCGTGCCCTCCCGCAAGGAGGGGTTCGGCCTGACCGCAGCGGAAGCCATGGCACTCGGCCGGCCGGTCATCGCAACTGCCGTGGGCGGCTTACCGGAAATTGTCGTCGATGGGGACACCGGTCTGCTGGTACGCCCCAATGACTCGCACGCCCTTGCGGCAGCCCTGGAAGCCGTGGCTCACGACCCGGTCATGGCCGGAACCATGGGAGCCCACGGCCGCAAACGGGCTGAACGGCTGTTCGATCTGCAGGCCCAGATGGCGAAGGTGCTGTCGCTGCTGAACGGTACGGTCGCCCCCGCTCCCCGGCTGCGGCAGGAGTATGCCACCGTCAAGAACGTCCTGCGCTCGATCATGCTCCTGTCCGTCCCCCACCTGCACGAACAGGCCCACCTCCTGACCTGGTGCTGATGCCGGCACGGCCGCGGCTGACGCAGTGATGAAGCAGCAATACGAAACCGCACTGCTCTTTCTGGCCGCCGTCCCGGTGGCCGCAGTGGCTCTGCATGCCGGCCTGGTCCCCCGTTTCTCGCCGGTTCCCCTGTGGTACCTGCTCATCGCCGCCCCGCTCTGGGAAGAACTATTCTTCCGGGGCGTCATACAGCGACGGCTGCATGAAACCTCCCGAGGAAGCCGGCATATTGCCGGCTTATCAACCGCCAACTGGCTGACAAGCCTGCTCTTCATGATGGCTCACCTGCCGTTTCACGGTATATCCGCTGCAGCGACCCTCGCCCCCTCCCTGGCGCTGGGCCGGCAGTTTGAGCAATACCGGCACCTCGTTCCCTGCATCCTGCTGCACGGCTGGTTCAACCTCTCCTGGTTGCTGCTGGCGCGGAGCTGAAACGGATGAGCGGACCGTTCGGGGCACCTTAGCAAGGCTGTGGTAAAATTGGGGTAAACGAGCAGCACGAAAATAAAAGGGGCCAGCTCGCGTTTCGCGAGCTGGCCCCTTGTTTGTACTGGCGGAGGGGCAGGGATTCGAACCCTGGGTGCCTTGCGGCACACTTGATTTCGAGTCAAGCACCTTCGACCTCTCGGACACCCCTCCGGAGAAAAAAACGGCCCGTTCAGGCAGGCCGGAACAGTTCTATACACCATCCGCCGGAAAAACTCAAGCGCCGCATTGTTGACGCCGCCGGCGCAACCGGCTGAAGAACGCCGACAGCAGCCGCGAGCATTCGGCCTCCCGTATCCCGCTCACCAGGGCGAAGCGGTGATTGAGCCGCGTATCGTTGGAAAGGTCATACAGCGAACCGGCCGCGCCGGCCTTGGGATCAAAGCAGCCGAACACCACCTGCGGAATACGGGCCAGGATGATCGCTCCCATGCACATCAGGCAGGGTTCCAGGGTCACATAGAGGGTGCAGTCCAGGAGCCGCCAGGAGCCCAGCTTCTTCGCCGCCTTGCGGACAGCCAGCAGCTCGGCGTGGGCAGCAGGGTCCTGCTTCGATTCGCGCAGATTATGGGCGCGGGCGATAATTCGTCCCTCCTTCACGATCACGCACCCGATCGGTACCTCCTCCTTGTCCTCCGCCCGGCGGGCTTCAGCAATCGCTTTGTCCATCCAGTAAGCGTGGTCCCGCTCACGCGTCATGCGCCCCCCCCTGCCCCGGTGCGGTAGAAGCAAGGTGCGTACGTTCCTGGTCCGACACCCCCCTGGTGGTGGTCATCACCCCTTCGAACTGCCGGAAATACTCATAGTTGAACAGACCGTTGCTGGCCTCCTCGCGCATCATCCGCAGGGCCTCGGCCTGCGGGTAGGCAGGTCGGTAGCCCCGCTCGCTGGTCAGGGCGCTGTAGGTATCGCAGATGGCGGCCAACTGGGCGCTGCGGGGAATATCCTTCTGCTGCCTGCCCGAGGGATACCCTTGTCCGTCGAAACGCTCGTGGTGGTAGCGGACGATATGCAGGGCCACCTCTCCCAGGCCGAGGTTTTTGAGGAACTCGTACCCTTTGTGCGCATGCTCCTTCACGCTGAGGTATTCGGCTTCGGAGAGGGCGCCGGGTTTTTCCAGTATTTCATCGGCAATAAAGGTCATACCAAAGTCGTGCAGCAGTGAGCCGATGCCGACCTCGATCATCTCTTCCTGGGTCAGCCTGAATATCTTCTCGTGGATCAGGAGGTTAAGGGCCGCTACCTGAACACTGTGGGAAAAGATGTAGTCGTTGTGGGCGGCGATGGTCCGCAACGATTCAAGGGCATGTTCCTCATCCGCCACGTAACT
Organism: Trichlorobacter ammonificans; assembly: GCF_933509905.1. Taxonomy (GTDB): domain Bacteria; phylum Desulfobacterota; class Desulfuromonadia; order Geobacterales; family Pseudopelobacteraceae; genus Trichlorobacter; species Trichlorobacter ammonificans. The sequence continues at coordinate 2,427,993 of NZ_OW150024.1, forward strand.
CATCATGTGCCTGATCAGGCTGCGGCAGCGGTCCAGGCAGGCAGCCTGTTCCGGTGACTCGAAGATGTCGATGACATAGTTGACCGAGGTCTGATACAGGATCAGCCCCTTGGCCGCGCCGGTGACATCGTTACGGTCCAGTATGCGGGAGAGGTTCTGCTCCAGGTAGCTGTTAACCTCCTTGAGATCGCCGCTCCTGACGTAGAGAAACTCGATCCGGCTGTTCTCCAGACGCCGCTGGTCGGCTTCGCAGAATCGCCGCTGTTCATCCTTGTAGAGCACGTATTTGCCACCGGTCTTCAGATACAGCGCCACCTCCGGAAACGATGCCGGGTCGACACAGTCGACGCTGATGGGCCGCCAAAAACAATCACTCATGTTTCGTTCCTACCCCTTCCCCATGATGCCGCGGATGGCTGCCGGCAGGTCCGCCGGCAGCATGACCATCTTGCCGTTCTGCGAGGTGGCCATCTTCTGCAACGCATTGACGTAGCGGTCCCCCAGCAGGAAAACCGCCGGCAGGTCGCGGTCCTGGATGGCGGCACTGATGTCGCCTATGGCCCGGGCCGATGCCTCGGCCAGCCGGATCTGGGCGTCAGCCTCCCGCTTTGCCGCCTCCAGCTTGCCGTCGGCCTCACGGATCATCGCTTCCCGCCGCCCCTCCGCTTCAAGGATGGTGGCCTGCTTGAACCGCTCGGCGCTGGCCTGCTGCTCCATAGCCTTCTGCATGGAGTCGGACGGCTTGATATCCTGGATCTCCACCGACTGCACGTAGATGCCCCAGGCCGCAACCTCCTTGGCGATGTTGTCCTGCAGCCGGGCCTTGATATGCTCCCGCTCCGACAGGGCGCTGTTCAGATCCATCTGGCCGATGATGGCCCGCAGCGACGTCATGACCAGGTTCTGGATGGCGTATTCGTAGTTCTGAATCTCGTAGACGGCACGGGTGGGATCGGTGACCTTGATGAAGGCCACGGCGTTGGTGATGATCACGGCGTTGTCCCGGGTGATCACCTCCTGGGAACCGATGGCCAGCACGTCCCCCTTGGTGGAGACCCGGTAGGCCACGTTGTCGATGTAGGGGATGATGAAGTTCAGCCCCGGCTTGAGGGTGACGTGGAACTTGCCCAGCCGCTCCACCACCCACTCCTGCCCCTGGGGAACGGTCTTGACCCCGGCAAAGACGGTTGCGGCGACGATGACGGCCAAAACGGCGACAACAAAGAATGTGGCAGGCATGGCAAACCTCCTAAAGTTTCTTCACTTTCAGTATCTGGCCTTCGATATCGATCACCTGCACCGTGTCCCCCACCTTGAGCGGCTCTTCGGCGTAACAGGTCCATTCGTCCGCCCCCAGGATCGAGATCCGGAATCTGACCGTTCCCTTCTGGTAGGAGTCGTCGGTACCGCGGATAACCATGCCCGACTCCCCCACGATCCCCTCCTTGGAAAGACCGGCATGGGTGCGATCACCCCGGTCCCGCAGATATCTGAACCAGAGAACGGTGAAGCCGACCGAGGCCAAGGCCCAGAGCAGTACCTGCAGCCAAGCCGGCAGCTCCGGCAGCAGAAAGAGCAGCAGCCCCACCACCAAGGCCCCCAGACCGAACCAGATGATGGTGAATGACGGGATCACCAACTCCAGGCCGATCATGAGAAGCCCCGCGACCATCCAGTACCACCATTCGAGCTTCATGGGCATTCCTCCCTCGTTATCGGGACAACGGCAGCAGTATACCAGAAACCGGCTATTTTGACCTCATTGATCGCGAGGAAAAACTATTTGCCCTGAACCTCCCGAAATGACATACTTTGTCTATACACACCACGGAGGTGTTCCCATGGACGTGAATGCAGTAGCAGGCGCAAGCCTGCTGATGAAATCGGCCCAGACCCAGCAGAATCTGTCAGCTTACATGATCAAGATGAACGCCCAGGCCCAGGAACAGATGGCCAACCTGCTGGCCCGAACCGCCCAGCAGACGCCCCAGCCGGCAAAAAACCCGGACTACGGCTTTTCAACCTACGCCTGACCCCCAACGGCAGGCTGCCGGGGAGCAACGGGCCGGTGGAGATTTTCTCCGCCGGCCCGTGCTCATTCCGCCTCCCGCCCCCGCAGGTCCCGAAACCGTTTCAGACGAAAGGCAGCCTCCCGCTCCCGCTCCCCCAGGAACTGGGCGATGCTGCGCACCTGCCCCTGCAGACCGGGCAGAATCCGCTCCTCCAGCACCCGTATCCGCCGCGTCACCCGCACCACCTCCCGCCCCAGCCGCCGCACCTTGTTCTCCCAGGCGGCGATATCCAGCATCGCCTGCAGGATCTCCTCGAACTGTCGCAGGGTCTCCTCAAGGTGAACCGTGGCAACCAGGGGGTCGTAGCCGCGAGCCAAGGGAGAACGGAGCGGCGACTGGCGCACCGTCACCTCCCGATAGCGCAGCCCCATGACGGCATGTTCCCCCACCTCCAGTCCCAGGTCCTGTTCCGCCACCGCGGCCAGGGAAACCAGTTGCCGGTCCCCTTCAAGGGCCAGGGCGATGGCCAGCTCCCGCAGGGCACGGCCGTAGGCGCTGCGCACCGCATGCCGCGAGGCGAGAAACGGCGCGGTGGCGGCCAGCAGTTCGCGGATCAGGGCCTGGCGCCGTGCCTTGAGAATGCCGGTGCTGTTCTGCACCGAACGGCTCTTTTCCTTGAGCAGCAGCAGGTTGGTTCGGGTGGGATGGATCATCGGCGTCACTCCGTCAGCGAAAACCGCTCCAGCAACGCGCTCCCCCGGTCCAGGCTCTCCGCCACGCTGCGCCGCTCATCCCCCTGGTGCACCAGTTCCCGCTCGAAAGCGTCGGCAAAGTCCAGCATCCGGCGGTCCCGCTCCCCCAGCCCGTCGCGTCCCACGATCGCCTCCAGGCGGCGCAGGTCCCGGCCACGGGCGTAGTGGCGGTAGAGGCGGTTTGCCAGGGCACGGTGATCCTCGCGGGTGCGGCCGGCGCCGATCCCCTGCTGCATCAGGCGGGAAAGGCTGGGCAGCACGTCCACCGGCGGGAAGATCCCCTGCTGGTGCAGTTCCCGCGACAGCACGATCTGCCCTTCGGTGATGTAGCCGGTCAGGTCCGGCACCGGATGGGTGATGTCATCCTCCGGCATGGTCACCACCGGCAGCATGGTGACGGAGCCGGGAAGCCCCCGGATCCGGCCGGCCCGCTCGTACAGGGAAGAGAGATCGGAGTAGAGGTAGCCGGGATAGCCCCGCCGTCCCGGCAACTCCTCCCGGGCCGTGGAGACCTCCCGCAGGGCGTCGCAGTAGTTGACCATGTCGGTGATCAGCACCAGCACGTCCATGCCGTGGCGGAAGGCCAGGTATTCGGCCACTGCCAGGCCGAAGCGGGGGGCCAGCAGCCGCTCGATCACCGGCTCTCCGGCCCGGTTGATGAAGGCGGTGAAGCCCCCCTGCATTCCGGACAGCACGTCGAGATAGGCGGCATATTCGTGATGGGTCAGCCCCAGGGCCACGAAGACCACCACGAAGCGCCCACCCCCGGCCAGCCGGGCGTTTTTCAGGATACCGGCAGCCATCTCCCGGGCCGGCAGGCCGGCGCAGGAGAAGATCGGCAGCTTCTGCCCCCGCACCAGGGTATTCAGGGCATCGATGGTGCTGAAACCGGTCTCGATGAAATCCTGGGGCCGGGCACGGGCCACCGGGTTGATCGGGGCGCCGGAGATCGGCCCCCACCGTTCCGGGATGAAGGGGGGCTCGCCGTCAAGGGGGACGAAGGAGCCGTTGAAGATCCGTCCCACCACCGCGGGGGACAGGGGGGCCCGCTTGACCGCGTCGCTGAAGACGACGGCGGCATCGGTGCCCAGCCCGCGGGTTTCTCCCATCACCTGCACCAGCACCGTGTCGTTGTCGATCTTGATCACTTCCCCTTCCAGGGTTCCGCCATCGGGAGCGGCGATCCGCACCACCTCGCCGAAGCGCACCCGGCGCACCCGGTCCAGGAAGACCAGGGGGCCGCGGATGGCGGTCACGCTGCGGTAGGCATGTTCACTGAGCCGCATCGCCGCCTCCTTTTTCCAGGGCCGCATCCAGGGTTTCGCCGGCGGCCAGGCGCTGTTCGATCCGGCGGTGATCGGCCAGGATAGCGTCGATCAGGGCCACGGTCCGGGACGGCGGACTGAAGGCGTCCTCGCCGTAGGCCCCCTGGCAGAGGAACTCCTGCCTGATCCGCTCGGCACTGTGCAGGATCAGGCGGTCCTGCTCCTGCATCCCCTCGTGGCCGACGATCTCAGCCACCTCCCGCAGCGCTTCCTCCCGCTGCAGCAGGCCGCGGCAGCCACGGCGGGCCTCCACCCATCCGGCCGACACGCTGCGGGCAAAGTGCTGTTCCATGGCCTGTTCGTAGAGCGAGTAGCTCTGGAACCAGTTCACTGCCGGAAAATGACGGCGGTGGGCCAGGGCCGCGTCCAGCATCAGGAAGGCTCCGGCGGTGCGCAGGCAGGCCTGGGTGACCGGTTCGGTGAAATCCCCCCCCGGCGGGGAGACGGAAAGGATCATGCTCAAGGAGCCGATGGCACCGCTTACGGTCTCCACCACCCCTGCCCGCTCCATGAAGCCGGCCATGCGGGAGGCCAAGTAGGTGGGATATCCTTCCTCTCCCGGCATTTCCTCCAGGGAGGAGGAGATTTCCCGCAGCGCCTCGGCCCAGCGGGAAATGCTGTCGGCCAGGAGCAGCACGTGACAGCCCATGTCCCGGAAGTACTCGGCCATGGTGACGGCGGTGTAGATGGAGGCCTCCCGGGCCGCCACCGGCATGTTGGAGGTATTGGCCACCACGATGGTTCGCTCCATCAGCCGCCGGCCGGTCCAGGGATCGCTCAGGGAGGCGAACTCCTCCAGCAGTTCGGCCATCTCGTTCCCCCGCTCGCCGCACCCCACGTACACCACCAGGTCCACGTCGGCGAACTTGGCCACCGCCTGCTCCAGAATGGTCTTGCCGGTACCGAAACCGCCGGGGATGATGGCGGTACCGCCACGGGCCAGGGGGTAGAGGAAATCCACCACCCGCTGGCCGGTCACCAGCGGTTCGGCGGGCGGGAGTCGGCGGCGGCAGGGACGGGGCCGGCGTACCGGCCACTGGCAGCAGACCGTGACCGGGGTGCCGTCGGCGTAACGCCCCACCTCCTGGCAGAGGCTGAAGGCACCGGCCGTGAGCGCGGCAAGCTCTCCGTCACGGGGGGCGGTCACCAGGTGGCGTACCCGCCCCTCTTCGGCATGGCCGATCACCTCGCCGGCCCGCACCGTTTCACCCGCCTCCCTGAGGGGGACGAAATTCCAACGCGCCGGGCTGTCCAGCAGGGAGGCGCTGCTGCCGGCGCCGATGAAGGGACCGTCCCGCTCCAGCAGCTTTTCCAGGGGGCGCTGCAGGCCGTCGTACATCCCTCCCAGAAGCCCCGGCCCCAACTGGGCGACAAGGGGGCGGGCCGTCCCCCGCACCGGCTCACCCAGGGCAAGACCGCGGGTATCCTCGTACACCTGCACCACGGCCCGGTCCCGCTCCAGCCGCACCACCTCGCCGGTCAGGCCGGCGCTCCCCACCAGCACGATCTCGTAGAGCGTCAGACCGGTCAGTTCCACGGTCACGGTGGGGCCCGCTATGCCGGTGATCACCCCGTTCATCGCCGCACCTTCACCTGGTAGCCCACGGCCCGGCGGATCAGCCGCAGGGCGTAATCCTCGGCCGCCGCCGTTCCGAGGGGAGCCGGCAGTACCACCAGCACGCCGGACCAGCGCTGTTCCAGGGCATGGAGCATCTCCTCCCCCACCTCCTCCACCAGCCGTTCATCAAGGATCACCACCCCGCCGTCGGACGCCGCCAGGGCCTGCTGCAGCAGTTCCGCCACCTGACCGGGCTCAGCCGCCAACTGGACCGCTCCGCAGCAGGCAAAGCCGTTGTCGGCGTCGGCAGGAGTGACCGCCACCACCCGTTTCATCGCCGCAGCTCCGCGGCCACCTGTTCCGGGCCGATGGCCTCCAGTTTCTCCAGCAGGCCGATCATGGCCGCCTCGTCGCTGCAGCGCCAAAGGTAGTCCAGGATCAGCCCCACCCCGTCGCCGGTGCGGACCAGGCGAGCGGTCAGACGGCGCCGGGCGATCCGGAGAAGCTGCTCCGGATCGACCTCTTGACCGGCGCCGTCCATCCCCCCCAGGCGTGCCGCCAGCCGCAGCAGCCCGGCGTTGTCGTTGCGGCGGAACAGTTCGATCAGGCGCGCGGGGTCGAGCGTTCCTCCGGCCAGCAGGCGGGACGGCTCGGTCTGACGCCAGCGCAGCCCGTTCAGCAGCGCGGAAAGGTTGCGGCTGTCCACAACCAGCGTCAGGCAGCACCGCATCTGCGGATGCAGCGGCCCGGAACAGGCCGCCTCCAGGGATCGCTCCCAGAGCAGCCGTTCCGTACCGCCGGTTCCGGCGGCGCGAAACGCCGCCCCAAGTCCGCCAAACGCCGGATGGCAGTCCACGAGACGGCGCTCCAGCCGCTCCACCGCCCCGGCGCAGCCGCCCCCACTCCGCAGCAGCTCCCTGAGCGGAGCGGCCAGCAGGCTTGCCGCCAACAGCGACTCCGGCAACGGTTGGCCGCCGGCCAGCAGCCGCAGGCAGACGGCCAACGGCTTCAGCTCCGCCAGCCAGAAGAAGGGGGCCGTGGCCCTTCGCAGCGGTTCCGTCATCCGGGCAAAGACCCAGCGGTACTCCCGGCGCAGCGCCTGCAGTGCCCAGTGGGGTTCAGCGGAGGGCAGCGGCCGCCAGGGAGCGGCGGGCAGGGAGGCCGTTGGCTGGCGGGGCGTCTGCAGATGCTGCCAGTCCCGCACCAGAAAGGAGCGCCGCCCCCGGATACGGGCCAGCAGGCAGTCGGCCGACTGACCGGCCGGCAGGTCACAGAGCAGCCGTCGCACCCTCGCCCCCTCCTTCCGTTGTCCGGTCCCCCGGCATGGTTCGCAGCTCCGCCATCAGTGTCGGCAAAAGGTCGGGCCAGAGCCGGGTCAGCCGCGTTTCCAGGCTGTTGTCCACCGTAAGGCTGCCATCGGCAGAGACCGCCCGCAACCCGCCGGACAGTGCCGGGTCCGTGGTCACCGTCACGCCCGGAAAGCAGGCTTCAGCCACCTGCCGGTCGACCTCGGCCACCGTCACCGTTCCCCAGGCCAGCTCCGGCAGTTCCCCTGCCAGCCGACGGAACAGTCCTTCATCACCACCGGAACACACCTGGCCGAGACAGGCCTGTGCCCGTTCCCGCAACCGCAGGGCCAGGAGGTGCTCGGCCCGCAGCCGGATCAGCGCCGCCTCCCGGGACGCCGTTGCCAGCAGGGCAGCGCGGCGCTCGTCACAGCAGCGGGCCAGCTCCCGTTCATGGCGCTGTCGCTCGTCGGCGCTTTGCTCCGCCGCCGTCCGGCGCAGCCGCGCTTCCTCCGCCGTCTCCCCGGCGGCAATCGCGGCCAGGGTTTCCGCGCCCTCCCGCTGCAGCGCCTCCAGCAGTTCCCGCCGTCCCATGACCCGGACTCACTTGTTGAGGATCATGGTGGCGATCACGAACCCCAGGATCACCATGGTCTCGGGAATGGCCAGCAGGATGATCACCGTGCCGGTCAGCTCCGGTCGTTCGGCGATGGTGCCGGCGCTGGCCGCGCCGATCCGCGACTGGGCCCAGGCCGTGGCAACGGCGCAGAGCCCCACTGCCAGGGCGGCGGCGAAACAGATCAGGACCTTTTCCATGGGATGACCTCCTTGACTGGGTGTATGCGGCGTCACTCCTTGCGCAGCGGTTCGAATCTCCTGCCTCCGGGCTCCACGAAGGTGCCGAGGAACTCCACGAAATGGAGTCGCAGCCCGTGGATGGCGGGGGCGAACAGCCCCAGCAGGATGGCCACGCCGTGCAGGGCGATGGCGGCCAGGGCGCCGAGGACCAGGTTGCCGGACAGACCGGCCAGGTGATTGGCCGCATTGGCCAGCAGGGCCGAACTGAGCCCGATGGCCATGATCCGGGCGTAGGAAACGATGTTGCCGATGGTCTTGACCATCTCCAGGGGGGCCAGCAGTCCGCCGGACAGCACCAGCAGCGGCAGCAGCAGGCCGATCAGCAGCAGGATCGGCCGGGACAGCAGCCAGGGGGAGGGATAGAGCCGGGAAACCGCAAGCATGGCCAGGCAGGCGATCAGGCTGATGCCGGCGACCCGCGCCACCGCTTCGCTGCGCTGGTGATGCCGCAGCGCCGAAATCACGCCCAACAGCATCCCCAGCAGCATGTGGCATCCTCCCAGTGCCAGCGAAAACACCAGCATCGGCAGCACCGCCGTGCTCCGCTCCGGCAGAAGGGGCGTCAGGTGCAGCAGGCGTCCCCCCGCCTCGCCGAAGAATTCGCCGAACAGCATGCCGAACAGGATGGCGTAGCTGGATGAGACGAGCAGAATGCGGGCGCCGTCGCCGACGGCACCCGTCGGCCGGCGGCGGCGCAGCCAGAGGGCCGCGAGCAGCAGTACCAGGCCGTGCCCCGCGTCACCCAGCATCATGCCGAAGAAGAGCGGAAAGAAGACGGCGATGAACGGGGTCGGGTCCCAGGACGAGTAGCGGGGCAGCGGCAGCAGGCGGGTAAACAGCTCGAAGGGACGGATGTAGGGAGGATTGCGCAGGGCCACCGGCACCTTGTCCAGGTCATGCTCCAGGATATCCCGGCGTTCCAGCACCACCCTGCCGCCGAAGCGGCTGTTCAGGGCCGTGGCCAGGGCTTCGCTCCGCTCGCTCAAGGCCCAGCCGTGGATGACGAAGCACATGCCGGTACGCCGGACCGAACCGGTCGCCGCCAGCAGGGCCAGCCGCTGCGCCAGCCAGTGATCGATACGGCGGTAGAAGGCCAGCCAGCGCCGGGCGAACTGTTCCCGCTCCCCGTCGACGGCAGCCAGCAGACCGCGCAGTTCGGCAAGACGTTCCTGCAAACGGGCGATCCGTTGCGGCAGGGGGAGATGGCCCACTGACTCCGGCAGGGGTAGTTCGGGGAGCTGTTCGTTGTTCAGCGCTTTCCTGATGACCGCGCTGCGGGAGGGAGGGGCGGCGATCAGGCCGATCAGGGTGCCGTCGCCGGCACGGGTGGTGGTGAGGGTGTATTCGCCGTCCACCAGCAGGGTAAGGGCCTCCCGCAGGCGCTCCACCCAGGAGGGGTCGCGCAGGGTGATGCCGATGAATTCCAGGCCGTCGTGGTCCTGGCGGTCGCTGATCAGCCGGTCGATGGCCGTCAGCAGGTGCTCGTAGCGTGCCAGCTCCTCCTCTTCCCTGCGCAGCGTTTGCCGCCGTTCTTCGAGGTTGCGGCAGAAATCCAGGTGCTGCGTCACGGTGACGGCGATGGTGTCCAGCACGGTCAGGGGGTCCAGCCGGCTTGCGGTAACGTCGGGGGACGGCAGGAGGGCAATGATCTCGCCGGTGCGACGGCGGAGGTTTTCCAGGAAGAGGCGTTCCGCAACCACCCGTTCGTCGGCCGCCGACACCCCGGTCTCCTCCTCCTCGATCTGGAAGATTCCCTGTTCCCGGATCAGCTCCAGCACTTCCAGCAGCAGCTCCCGGGGACCGGCCACCTCAAGCCTGCTCATGCTGACGATCATGGCTCGCCCCCCGGCAGCAGCCCCCGCAGGCGGGGTGCCAGGAAACGATCCAGGTCGGCCGTTTCCATCCGCTCCAGACGCTGCGCATAGGCCTGTGCCTCGGCCACCAGTCCCTCGGCCTCCTGACGGGCACGCCGCTCGGTCCTGTCCAGGGCCTGTTCCCGTTCGGCCCGCAGCGCCCCGGCCTCGCGTTCCCGCTCCTGGGCAAGCTCGCGCGCGACCGCGGCAAGCCGTTCATCCCGCTGCCGCTGCCGCTCGTCGATCCGCTGACGGATTTCCCGCTCGGCCGCCAGTATGTCGGACAGCAGTTCGTCATCCATCGTCATCACCGTTCCGGTTGGAAATGACGTGCCGATGCCTCTGGCTCAAGTGTACCAGAGTTTTACGATTTTGCCGGGGACGGCAGGAGGGACCGGGGGAGGGAGCACCGCGCAACGCCGCAGACGGCCTCCGGAATAGTTTTTCAAAGCCCTGGTTCAGGGCCGTCCGTGGAAGAGGGAGGTAATGCAGCGGAACAGGTGATAGCGGCTGCCGCTCACCCGCCAGTCCAGCTCATGCTTGCCGCAGAGGGTATCGAGACGGTTCAGCTGCCGGATCTCCTCCCTGAGCGCTGCGTCCGGCGGGTCGCCGCTGTCCAGCCGCGCCACCACCCGGCGGGCCCGCTCGATCTGCTCCCTGATCCGGCGCGATTCGGCGGCACTGACCAGACCGTGGCGTTCCTTCAGCACCACCAGGGCCTCGGCGCCGTCGTAGGTGGCGCTGACGATCTCGTCCCGGGTCATCCAGGCGGTCTCGTAGTTCAGCCGTTGTTTCCAGCTCGGCATCAGCATGGCCCGGCGGTGATCGGCCAGGCTCCGGTAGAATAGGCGATACCCCATCTCTTCGGGATTTTGAAAAGCCCGGCTACCGGGGTCCACGAACGGTGCCAGGGGAGCAAGGAAGGGGAGCAGCTTGCCGCCGGCGCCGAACCGCTCCAGCAGGTCGCCGCAGTAGGCCACCGACGCCTGCACCGAGGCGTAACTTTGCTCCGGCAGTCCCACCATGAAGAAAAGGTCGATCCGCCGACAGGGGCTGGCAACCAACGCCTCCAGCGACTCCTCCAGCAGGCGGTTGTCGAACTGCTTGCCGAAGGCCCGTCTAACCCTGATGTCGTGGGATTCCGGCGACAACTCCACGTTGAAATGGGCGATGCTTTCCGACAGCCGCTCAATAATCCGGCGCGAGGGGGGATGAAAAAATTCAACGGCCAGTTCATTGGCAATGCGATGGCGACCGATGGCGGTGAAGAAGGCATCGGCATACTCCGGGCCTGCCTGGAGCAGGTCGCCGATGATCATGATCGGTGCGCCGGTATGATCGGCAATGGCGGCGATGTCGTCGGCCAGAAGCTGCGGCGAGCGAAATGCCGGCGCGGTGCGCACGCAGACCTCGCTGAAGGCCGACGACGAGGCGCCGCAGCCGGAACAGTCATGGTTGCAGCCGCGGCAGGTAAAGACCGCCAGCACCGGGTGTTCCAGCCAGTTGAGGTAGGGAAGATACCCCACCGGGTCGCGGTATTTGAGCAGCATCCGGAAGAAGTGGGCGTAGTCGTAACGGGCGTGGTCCAGGGTGTCGGGACGCCAGCTGATGCCGTTGTCCACCACCAGGCCCTCCCGGCGCCAGACCAGGTTGGGTATCCGCTCGAAACCGCCGCCGTTCCGCAACGCCTCCAGCAGCAGCCGCAGCGGTTCCTCGGTGGAATCGCCGCAGACCACGAAATCGACGTAGGGGTGGTCGCGCATCAGCTCATCGCGAAAGTAGGTGGCGGACAGCCCTCCCAGGATCACCGGCACGTCGGGGTGCTGCCGCTTGAGTTGCTCCGCCAGGCCGAGACTGCCATCGACATGGGGAAGCCAGTGCAGGTCGATGCCGAAGGCCCTGCTCTTCAGTCCGGCTGTGAACCGCTCTGCGTCAAAGGTACGGTCCCGCAGCATCTTCAGGGCCAGGTTGACCACCCGCACCTCGAACCCGTGACGGGTGAGATACTCCGACAGGGTCAGGAAACCGATCGGATAGCCTTCAAAAATCGAGGTGGAGGGGATGACGTCGCTCACCGGCCCCAGGAAGCAGGGAAGTTCGCGAAAACGGAAAATGCTGGGCGGGTGCAGCAGGGTCAGGTCGGTCATGGAAGCGGTTCCGTAGCAGCCCTGAAGGGGCGAAGAGCTGGATAACTGTTGTAGTATACCAGCAGGACACACAAACGCAACATAGAGATTTTACATTATTTTTTTCTTCATACCCTTGCGATGCCGCCAGACGGGGGTATATTGGTATCAAATTCATGTTTGTCGACACCAACCATTTTCAGCACCACGCTGCCCGCGGCCGGCAGAGAAGGGAGGGCTCCATGCCGCGCACACCCTTTGACCAGTGGAACGATGACGAACCCTGCGCCGAATACCTGGCACGCCAGGGGGTCAGCCGCCGCCAGTTCCTGTCGTTGTGCGGCCGGATTGCCGCGGTTCTCGGCTGCGGCGGCCTGGTGGCCGGCGGCCGGAGCGAGGCGCTGGCCAAAGAGATCGCCCAACGGCTGGCCGGTGCCACACGACCGGTGGTGGTCTGGCTGCAGCTTCAGGAATGCACCGGCTGCCTGGAAAGCGCCCTCCGTTCCGGTGACCGCACCCTCGAAAACCTGATCCTCTCCATGGTTTCCCTTGAGTACAACGAACTGCTGATGGCTCCGGCCGGTTCCCGGGCCAACGAGGTGCTGGACAACGCGATTGCCCGGCCGCACCTGCTGGTGGTGAACGGTTCCATCCCGTTGCGCGACAAGGGAGTTTACTGCGTGATCGGCGGCGAAACCGCCGAGGAGCAGTTGCGCCGGGCCGCCAAAAACGCCACCGCCGTGCTGGCGGTGGGAGCCTGCGCCCACTACGGCTCGGTCCAGGCGGCCGCTCCCAATCCCACCGGCGCCGTGGGGGTAGAGGAGATCATCCGGGACCGGCCGGTGGTGAACCTGGCCGGCTGTCCCCCCATCGGCGAGGTGATCACCGCCACCCTGCTCTACTATCTGGTCTATGGCCACACCCCGCCCCTGGACCGGGAGGGGCGGCCGCTCTTCGCCTATGGCCAGCGGATTCACGACAAGTGTCCCCGCCGGGCCCACTACGATGCCGGCCAGTTCGTTACCGACTTCGACGACGAAAGTGCCCGCAGGGGGTACTGCCTCTACAAGGTGGGGTGCAAGGGGCCGGCCACCTTCGCCCCCTGTCCGATCATCGAGTGGAACCAGGGAAGCGGCTCGCCGATCAAGGCCGGCCACCCCTGCCTGGGCTGCACCGAACGGGACTTCTTCGACCGGATGAGCCCCTTCTACGAACGGATGCCGTCCCTGGACGTTCCGGGAGTGGGGGTGGAACTGACCGCAAACCGGATCGGTGCCGCCGTGGTGGGTGCCTCCCTGGCCGGCGTGGCGGTGCACAGCGCCGCCACGGTGCTGCGCAAGCGCCAGTCCCGCAAGGAACAGTCGGAGCCCCTGCCGCTGGCCGTGCTGGGTGATGAGGAGGCGTCCGGCGACACCAGCAGGGAAAGCGACAGATAACCGCCGGCCGGCGGGAAAGGAGCGACCATGGCACCCCAGCGTATCGTCATAGACCCGATCACCCGTATCGAAGGGCACCTGCGCATCGAACTGGAAACCGACAACGGCAGGATCAGCAACGCCTGGGCCTGCACCACCCAGTTCCGCGGCATTGAAAAGATTCTCCAGGGGCGTGACCCCCGCGATGCCTGGGCCCTGGTGCAGCGGATCTGCGGCGTCTGCACCGGCGTCCACGCCATCGCCTCCATCCGTGCGGTGGAGGATGCCCTCAAATACCCGATCCCCCGTGCCGCCGAACAGATCAGAAGCCTGATGATGGATATGGGCACGGTACAGGATCATGTGATTCACTTCTACCATCTGCACGCCCTGGACTGGGTGGATGTGACCAGCGCCCTCAAGGCCGATCCGGAGAAAACGGCCCGGCTGGCCGCAACCCTCGCCGACTGGCCCACCAATTCGGCGGCAAACTTCCGCGCCGTGCGCGACAAGGTGCAGCAGTCGGTGGCCGGCGGCCAGTTCAGCATCTTCAGCAACGGCTACTGGGGACACCCGGCCTACCGCTTGCCGCCGGAGGCCAACCTGCTGGCCCTGGCCCACTACCTGGAAGCCCTGGAGTGGCAGCGGGACGTGATCCGGCTGCAGACCATCTTCGGCGGCAAGAATCCCCACCCCAACTTTCTGGTGGGGGGGATGGCCTGCGCCATCAACATGGACAACCAAGCCACGGTCAACCAGGTTTCCCTGGCCCAGTTGGAGGGGATGGTGCAGCGTGCCCGTGCCTTCGTGGAAAAAGTCTACCTGCCGGACCTGCTGGCCATCGCCTCCTTCTACAAGGAGTACGCCGACATCGGCGCCTCCAGCCCGCACCTGATGGCAGTGGGCGAAGGAGGCCTCTCCTGGGCCGGTAGCCCCTCCGGCACCGTCAAGCCGGGGATCGTACGGGACGGCGACGTGACACATCTGCTTCCCTTCGACCACAAGAAAATAGCCGAGTTCATCACCTCCTCCTGGTACGTTTACCCGGACGGTGACCAGGCGGGACGCCATCCCTGGCAGGGGGAAACCGTGCCGCGCTACACCGGCCCCACCCCGCCTTACCAGCAGCTTTCCGCCCATCGCAAGTACACCTGGTGCAAGGCCCCCCGCTACGACGGCAAGCCGATGCAGGTGGGACCCAATGCCCGGCTGCTCACCGCCTACGCCCAGGAGCATGAAGCCACCGTGGCCCTGCTGACCGGAACCCTGGACCGGCTGGGGCTCAAACCGGCCCAGCTCAACTCCACCCTGGGGCGGACCCTGGCACGGGGACTTGAGTCGCAGTTGATCGCCCGCCGCATGAGCGATACCTTTGCCGCCTTTGTGGAGACGATCCGGCAGGGAGAGACCGCCACCTTCAACCCAGCCCTCTGGGAGCCGGAATCCTGGCCGAAAAGCGCCCAGGGGGTCGGTTTCATGGAGGCGGCACGGGGCACCCTCAGCCACTGGGTGCAGATCGAGAACCGCAAGATCGTGCGCTACGAATGCGTGGTGCCCAGCACCTGGAACAGCTCGGGACGGGACGGCCAGGGGCAGCTTGGGCCCTACGAGCACGCCCTGGCCGGCAACGGCCGCCATCCCCTGCAGGACCCGCAACGCCCGCTGGAGGTGCTGCGCACCATCCACTCCTTTGACCCGTGCCAGTCCTGCGCGGTACACCTGACCGACCTGCGGGGCAGGCCGTTGGGAGAGGAGGTGACGGTACGATGAGCAGCCGGACGGCAGAAGATATTCATGTCGCCCTGGGGGTACCGATGGCCTTTGGCGGCGAGACCAGCCGCGACCTGCTGGTGGCGGCCGCCCTGGCCGCACGGGCAGGCACCACCGACCCGGTGGACCTGGCGCTGCTGGGGGCTGCGGCCCACACGGAAGATCTGCGCAATTACCAGCAGCTTTCCTACACGCCGCCCGATCCCCGGTTCAAGCGGAGCATCACCAGGGTGCGCAACCTGGAGACCGGCAACGAGGAGCTGATCGCCCGGGGCAACCTGGAGTCGATCCTCTACCTCTGCCGGGCCGATGAAGCCACCCGCTACCATGCCGGCATGGAGGCCGACCTGAGCGAGGTGGACGACTTCCGGGCCGTGGGGGTGGCCCACGGCAGCGCTCCGCGACCGGACGGCAGCGAGGAATGGACCTTCCTCGGGTTCATTCCGGTCAAGGCGGTACGCCGCAAGACCAGCCGCGCGGAGACCCCCAACGTCTACCGCTACGTGGTGGTCTGGGACTGGCAGCTCCGTTTCCTGCACTGGGCCGCGTTCCTCACCATTCTGCTGCTCTGCCTGACCGGCTGGCTGATCGGCAGCAGCCGGCTGACCCACGGCGGCATCGGCGAGGACACCTACTACCTGGGCTGGCTGCGTCTGGTGCATTTCAGCGCCGGATGGCTGCTGGTGACCATGGGCATCCTGCGGATCGCCGGCCTGTTCCTGGCCTCCACCAGGTATCAGCGCTGGCGGGCCCTGTTCCCGATCACCCTGAAGGATCTGAAGAACCTGTTCCTGGTGGGGCGCAACTACCTGCTCTGCATCTTCGAGCACGGTCCCCACTACGTGGGCCACAACCCGTTGCAGCAGGTGGCCTACACCGGCATCTACCTGATGGCGCTGGTGGCGATCCTGAGCGGCTTCTGCCTCTACGTCGCCTACGACCCCGCCTTCTGGTTGTTCCGGCCGTTCATGCTGCTGAACGGGCTGATCGGCATCCAGTACATCCGCCTGATCCACCTGGCCATGCTCTGGGTCTTTCTCGCCTTCATCCCGATCCATGTGTATCTCGCCATCCGTGCCGACACGGTGGAACGGGAAGGAGCCATCTCCTCCATCTTCAGCGGCGGCCGCTGGTGCCGCAAGGGAACCCGCTTCGAGGACGACTGACCCCGAAACGAAAACGGCTCCGCCATACCGGATACAACGGTATGGCGGAGCCGGGAACGTCTGCTTCCGGTGGTTCCGGACCGGGCTACGAGCGTTTTTTCGCCTTCCGGTCCGGCTCCGCTGCTTTCTCCGGCTGCTGCGGTGGTACCGCATCCCTGGTCACCACCAGTTCCGTCCCCCCCTTGCCGTCCGGCTTCAGGATCGACAGCACGCTGTGGGGAGGAATGGAGGGCGGCGTCACCAGTTGCCTGCCCGATTTCTCGAAGGCCTGATTGAGCGCCTCGATGGTCTCCTGATCCGTAACCAGCTCTTCTTTTTTCCCGGGAAGTACCCAGTCGCCGCTGCTCTTGCGGATAATCCGCTGCTCCGTCGCACCGTTTCTGAGCCGGTTCAGCTTGCTTTTCACCGACTCCCGCCCCACCGCCTCCCGCACCCCCTTGATTTCAGCACCAAGCAGCTCGGCAAAACGCTTGTCGAATGCGGCCAGTTTCTTTTCCTGAATCTCGGCGGCTTCGGTGGCGATGAAGGAAACCTTGTCCTGGCGCTCTTGCAGGCGCTTCTGCTGCATGGCCAGGTAGCCCATCCCCGCCAGCAGCAGGACCAGGGCCAGGAGCGACAGCACCAGGAACCAGGGGGAGAGGGCGCTGGTGACCCGGGCCGTGCGCAACTGCCCGGCGGTCTGCTCGGTATCGTCGGCCACCTTCTGCACGATGAGCGAGAGCTCCGTTACACTTTTGGCGGCTTCTTCCGCCATCGCCTGCTGGGACCGGGTCATCTCCGCCAACAGCGCCATAAGGTCGTCGGCTTTTTTCTCCGTCGAACGGACCAGGCCCGTAAGCTGCTCCAGCGTCTCCGCCTGCTGCTCCAGCGTCTCCGCCTGCTTCTCCAGCGCAGATGCCGGCTGGGCAGACGGCACCGTCTCAGCCAGCCCCGCTGCTCCCCCTGAATTCAGGAGGTGCGAAAGGGTCTGCATCGCCTGCTCCGAGGCAGGGGGGATGATATCCGGTTCCTCGTCTCCCCCCGACGGTTTCGCTTCACCAGCCTCAGTGCCCTCGTTCGGCTCGGGATACTGCTGAGCCGCTACGTCAACGCCGCCCTCGACCTCAGCTTCACCGGCTGCAGCGGACGGCACCGCAGCCCCGTCGGCGGAAGACTCCTCCACTGCGGCAACCGGCTCGCCGGTCATCGCTCCCGTGGCGGCTCCATCCTCGGCAACGGACGGCGTCTTCTCCTCCTCAATGCTGTTCATACCATCCCCCTGACATATTCAGATGATCCGCACGTGCGCCATTGATACCACAAACCAGTGGCGGTGCCGGCACAAAAAACGGGCCCTATCCCGCGGACAGCACCGTTCAGGGCACTGCCCCCCTGCCCCCCTCCGACAGCCACCAGCAGGCAGCGAAGCGGATGAGCCGCCGCCATGGTGGTACCGGTATCTGGCGTGAAGGGGTCACAGGAAGCGAACGATCACAAACAGTCCGATCATGGCGATGCCGATGGCCAGTTTGCCGGCAACGCCGATGGCCAGCCCCACGACGGTGCCGAAGCCGGTCCGGCCGGCCTGGTCAAGGCTGCGCTGCATGGAGAGTTCGCCGATCACCGCCCCGACGAAGGGACCGAGCAGGATGCCGGGCACCCCCAGCAGCAGTCCCGCCAGTCCGCCCAGGGCGGCACCGGCCATGGCCCGCCGCGAACCGCCGTAGCGGGCCGCTCCGAA
The DNA here is from genome assembly GCF_933509905.1 of Trichlorobacter ammonificans. GTDB lineage: Bacteria > Desulfobacterota > Desulfuromonadia > Geobacterales > Pseudopelobacteraceae > Trichlorobacter > Trichlorobacter ammonificans. The sequence continues at coordinate 2,445,834 of NZ_OW150024.1, forward strand.
CGCGGCGGCGGCGACCTCCACCAGGTAGGTCAGGCCGGCCAGTAACGCCAGCGCCAGCAGCGTCCAGGGGCCGATGTGGCGAAACCCCTCCGCCCAGGCGCCGCAGAGCAGCCCCAGGAAGAGCAGCGGCGCCCCCGGCAGCATCGGCAGTACCAGCCCCGCCAGACCGGTTGCGGTCAAAAGCCCCCCGATGATCCAGAGCATGAGCGACTGGTCGGCCATGGCGTCAACGGGCGCGCAGGTACTGTTCGGGCCAGGCGGTCTCACTGCCCAGCCGCTTGGCCGCCTGCAGGGGCCAGGAGGGGGAGCGCAGCAGTTCCCGCCCCAGGAGCACGGCGTCGGCCTGGCCGTCGGCGATGATCTGTTCCGCCTGCTCCGCGTCGGTGATCAGCCCCACGGCACCGGTGGCGATGCCGACCTGCTGGCGGACGGCGGCGGCAAAGGGGACCTGAAAGCCGGGAGCCGCCGGTATGACGGCATCCGGCACCAGCCCACCGGTGGAGCAGTCGACCAGATCGATGCCGCACTCCCGCAGCCGGCGGCACAACTCCAGGGACTGGGGCAGGTCCCAGCCCCCCTCGACCCAGTCCGTTGCCGATATCCGCACGAAGACCGGCAGTTCGGCCGGCCATGCCTCGCGAACGGCCCGGGCCACCCGCAGCGGGAAACGCAACCGGTTGTCCGGGCTGCCGCCGTAATCGTCCGTGCGCCGGTTGCTGAGCGGCGACAGGAACTGGTGCAGCAGGTAACCGTGGGCCATGTGCACCTCCACCACCTCGAACCCGGCGGTACGTGCCCGACGGGCGGCGGCAGCAAAGTCCGCTTCGATCCGCTCCAGTTCGGCTTCCGTCAGCTGACTCGGCACGGGGTAGTCGGCGGCAAAGGGGAGCGGACTCGGCGCCACCGGCTGCCAGCCTCCCTCGCCTGCAGCCAGGGGACCGCCCCCCCGGCAGGGATGGGCGGTGGCTGCCTTGCGTCCGGCATGGGCCAACTGCAAGGCAGCCACCGCCCCCTGCTGCCGGATGAAATAGGTGATCGGCGCAAAGGCCCGTGTCTGTTCGTCGTTCCAGATGCCGCAGTCCTGGGGGCTGATCCTTCCCTCCGGGCTGACCGCCGTGGCCTCCACCATGACCAGGCCGGCCCCGCCGGCGGCCCGGCCGCCGTAGTGAACCAAGTGCCAGGTGGTGGCCAGCCCGTCGGCGGCGCAGGAATATTGGCACATGGGTGACATGAAGATACGGTTGCGCGCCGTGATGCCGCGCAGGGCAAGGGGTGTGAACAGTCGGCTCATGGCGTCCTCCCTGGTGTGTGAAGATCGTACTCCGGAATCCGGCTGACCGGCATCCGGCACTGTGATGTCGTCAGTATACCCGATCCCGGCGGGCCCTTCAGCACCGGAAACGAAAAAATGACGGTTGTTCAGCCGGCGGCTGCCTCTGTCCCCCGTGGAACCGGAATCCTGATGAACTGCGCCAGCACCAGGGAGACTAGCCCCAGGACGGCCCCCATCAGGAACGGAATCCGGTAGTCCAGCATCCAGAGGTAGCCCCCCAGGGCCGGCAGGAAGACCGCCGCGATATGGTTGATGGTGAACCCCACGGCAGAGGTGGGGGCGATGTCCCCCGGCTCGGCGATCTTCTGGAAGTAGGTGCGGATCGCCACGGCGAAATTGAAGAGGATGTAGTCCAGGATGTACATCCCGGCCACCACCCACTTGGAGGAGGACCAGGCGTAGGTGAGAAAGACGGCGATGACCCCGGCGTACTCGACGGTGCAGAGCGTACGCTCGCCGAAGGCGTTGATGGCCCGGCCGATCATCGGGTTGATCAGCCAGTTGATCAGGTTGTTGATGATGAACAGCACGGTGATGGCCTGCACCGAGAAGTGAAATACCTTGACCAGCAGGAACATGGAAAAGACCATGTAGATCTGGCGCCGGGCGCCGGACAGAAAGGTCAGGGCGTAGTAGAGCCAGTAGCGCCGCTTCAGGAACATGCGCAGCTTCTGCGGCGGTACGTTCTCGTGGGTGGGGTCCCGGAACGTGGCCCAGAGTCCCCCCAGCATGACCACCACGCCCACCGCCAGGAACATGCCCCGGTAGTCCAGCACAAACCCCATCAGCCAGATCAGGACGGCGGAGATGATGCTGCTCACTGCCGCCAGGCTGCGCAGCCTGCCCATCACCAGCGGCGAATGGTGGGTGGAGAAATACTGCAGGGTCAGGGACTGGTTGACGGTTTCGTAGTAGTGGAAGCCGAAGCTCATGATCAGCGTGGTGAGCGCCACCCCCCCGAAGGTGGGAAACAGGCCGGTGAGCGCCACCCCACCCCCCAGTAGGATGATGGAGAGGGCCGCCAGGCGGTGTTCCCGGATCACCAGCATGACGTAGATGGCGGTGAGGGCCAGGAAGCCGGGGACCTCCCGGATCGACTGGGTCAGTCCCACCTGGAACCCGTCCAAGTTCACCGTTTCCACGGCGTAGTTGTTGAACAGAATGGTGTACCCCTGCAGCCCCACCATGGAGGCGGCGGTGAGCACGGCGAGAAAGCGGTACATCGGTTGGTTTTCGGCGGTCAGCATGGAGATGGTTCCGATCCGGGACGGTCACTTCGGTACTGAGCAGCATGGTAGGAGCTGCGCACGTAGGGGCCGGACTCCACATGACTGAAGCCCAGTGCGAGGGCCTGCTCCCGCAGGTCGTCGAACCGTTCCGGCGGCAGGTAGGCCGCCACCGGCTGATGGCGGCGGCTGGGGGCCAGATACTGACCGATACTCAGGTAGCGGCAGCCTGTCGAGCGCAGGTCGGCCAGCAGCTCCGCGACCTCCTGCTCCGTTTCTCCCAGCCCCAGCATGATGCCGGATTTTGCCGGAACAGCGGGCCAGCCCTCGCTGACCCGGCGCAGCAGCTCCAGGGAGCGCCGGTAGTCGGCACCGCAGCGGACCCCGTAGAGGCGGGGCACGGTTTCCAGGTTGTGGGCCAGGATATCGGGGGCAGCGGCCATGACAGCCGCCAGGGCCGACCAGTCTCCCCGGAAGTCGGGAACCAGCAGCTCCACCGTCGTAGCGGGGGAAATGTCGCGTACCGCCCGCACCGCGGCGGCATAGTGAGCAGCGCCGCCGTCCGGCAGGTCGTCGCGGGTGGGGCTGGTGATCACCACATGGGAGAGCGCCAGGCGCCGCACCGCCTCGGCCAGCCGCTGCGGCTCATCCGGATCGGGAGGCTGCGGTACGCGGTTCTTCTCCACGTTGCAGAAGCTGCACTGCCGGGTACAGTCCCTGCCCAGGATCAGGAAGGTGGCCTGGCCGCAGCCGAAACACTCGGCGATGTTGGGACAGAGTGCCTGCTGGCAGACCGTGTTCAGCCCCAGCTCCCCCAGAAGCCGGCGCATCGGCGCCTGTTCGGCCACGTTGGCTTTTTTACGCAACCAGTGCGGCTTGCGCTCGATCTTCATGGTTCCCTGCCGTCCAGGTTCCAGGCCGGGTTGCGGTATTTTTCCTCCAGCAGCCGCGCGGCGGTGGCCCGCTCCTCCGGCAGCAGCCGCCCCTCGGCCAGGTGAACGCCCAACGTGTGCCGGAAGCAGTCCAGAAGCCGCGCCCCGAGCTGCTCCTCCCCTTCTCTCCTACCCTCGCGGACCAGGCAGGTGGCCTGACCGGCGATATCAGTCGGCACCTGCCGCAGGCAGGCCGCTCCCTCGGCGAGGCGATCCCCCCGGGGAATGGAACCGTGCTGGAAGATCACCTGCCGCAGACGGCGTTGGGCATTGCCGCCGATTTTTCGACCACCGATCAGGATGTCGTAGCTTTCCCGGCCGGCAAAACAAAAGGGGGTCCGCCGCAACCGCCCCCTCTCCCCCGGCATGTCGTCGCCAGCGTAGCCGGCCATGAACCCCAGGCTGCGGTAGAAGGCCAGCAGGAAAGCGGTCAGCACCCGGAAGGAGTCCTTGATGGAGGAGGTGGCGGGAATCTGCTCCGGCGAGCAGACCAGGCTGTAGGTCAGTTCGTCGGCATGGAACAGCGCCCCGCCCCCGGTCATCCGCCGCACCACCGCGATGGCGTGCCGGCGGCAGTGCTCCGTGTCAATCTCCCCGATCGGCTGGAAACGTCCCAGGGAAAGGGCTGCGGGGTGCCAGCCGTACAGCCGGAACACCGGCCAGGAGGTGGCGGGATCGAAGTGACGCAACAGTGCCTCATCAATGGCCATGTTCTCGGCACCGGAGAGTGGCGGCCCCATAATGAGACGCCAGGGCGGGCGGGAGACGGCGGAGCTCAATGCTGCGTTTCCGTTCCGGCCATCCTGAGGGCCGGGCGCCGCACGGCGCAGTGCGTCAGGTTCCAGTCCGCCCCCTTGAGAATATCGCAGAGCAGCCGGTTGATGCTGGAGACCATCCCGGCGTTGAGGTTGATGCTCAGCGTCTGGCCGCTGGCAAGGGTGAGCGTGAGGGCGGCGTGACGATCCCGGGGGGAAATTTCCACCTTGACCACCAGCAGCGGCTGCTGCCCCAGCGGGTAGTGGGAGGCTTTGGCTTCGAAGCGGGCACAGAAGGGTGAGGATGGCGGGGAGGAAGCGGACGCACCCTCCGATGCCACCTCCCGGTCGAACTGTTCCAGGGCCTGCTGCAGGGCCGGGTTGGTCCACTGCTGTGTCTCCGACCCCATTTGCACCTCCTCGGAGTGCGCAAGACCGGCCACCATCCGGGCAACCACCGCCCGGGTCAGCCAGAAGCGGAATTCCGCCCCTTCCAGGGTATTGATCCGCAGCAGCAGCCGATCCTCACGGGGCACATAGGAGAGATTGACCTGATTCAGTTGCACGCGTTCGTCCCCATGCCGTCAACCGCTGCAGCAGACCTGCTGCTCGCGGGCAGCCCTGGTTTCGTCCAGGCGGGTAACCGGCATGGTGACCGGCATGGCGGCGAAGGCCGCCGGATCACGCTCTGCCAGTTGCGCCGCCTCGATCATCGTCTCGATGAAGGCGTCCAGTGTCGCCTTGCTCTCGGTCTCGGTGGGCTCGATCATGATCGCTTCCTTGACGATCAGCGGAAAGTAGACCGTGGGCGGATGATATCCCCGGTCGATCAGGAATTTGGCGATGTCGATGGCATGCACGCCGTGAGCCAGTTGCCGTGAGGCGGAAAAGACGCACTCGTGCATGCAGGTCAGATCAAAGGGCAGCTCATACCAGGGCTTCAAGCGCTCCTTGATGTAGTTGGCGTTCAGCACCGCCTGCTCCGAAACCTGTATCAGTCCCTCCCGCCCCAGCATGATCAGGTAGGCGTAGGCCTTGGCCATGACGCTGAAGTTGCCGAAGAAATTGGCGGTGCGGCCGATGGAGGCGGGATTGTCCAGCTCCAGCGTCAGGAACCCGCTTGTTTCGTCATGCACGATGCGGGGCATCGGCAGGTAAGGGCTCAGCCCCTTTTTCACCCCCACCGGCCCGGCGCCGGGACCGCCGCCGCCGTGGGGGGTACCGAAGGTCTTGTGCAGATTGACATGGATCACGTCGAAGCCCACGTCCCCGGGGCGAACCTTGCCCATGATGGCGTTTAAGTTGGCACCGTCGTAGTACATCAGGGCGTCATGGCTGTGGGCGATGTCGGCGATCTCCCGGATATGGGGATTGAACAGCCCCAGGGTGTTGGGGCAGGTCATCATCACCGCCGCCACCTCGTCGTTCATGGCCTGCCGGAACAGCTCCATAGCCATGTCGCCGTAGGGGGCGGTCGGCACGGTGATGATCTCGTACCCCACCATGGCGGCCGATGCCGGGTTGGTGCCGTGGGAGGAGTCGGGCACCACCACGTACCGTTTCCGGTTCCCCCTGGCCCTGTGATAGGCGGCGATCAGCAGCATGCCGGTCATCTCGCCGTGGGCGCCGGCCAGGGGCTGGGTGGTCACCTCGTCCATGCCGGTAACATCGGCCAGCAGTTGCCCCAGGTCGTAGAGCATCCCCAGCGCCCCCTGGCAGCATGCCTCGCCGCCCGGCAGGAGCGCGGTCATCGGATGCAGCGGCGCAAACAGGTTGGCCGCATTTTCCAGCACCTTGGCGTTGTACTTCATGGTGCAGGAGCCCAGGGGATAGAAGGTGGTATCCACCGAAAAGTTACGGCGGGACAGGTTGGTGAAATGCCGCACCATGTCCAGCTCCGACACCTCCGGCAGGGCGGCTGGTTCGCCCCGGAGCAGCGATGGGGGCAGCTCCGGCGCCGGCGGCACATCGGAAGCCGGCAGCCTGACGCCGCGCCGTCCCGGAACCGACTGTTCGTAGATCAGCTGCATAGCGCCTCCTTCAGCGTGCGGGCCAGGGTGTCGATCTCAGCCTTGCTGCGTTTTTCGGTGACCGTCACCACCAGCAAATTGTCCGACCCTTCATAGTACGGCCCCAGCGGCACGCCGGCCGCGACCCCCTTCTCAAGCAGGGCCGCCACCACCGGAGCAGCCGGCTGCGGGAGCGATACGGTGAACTCGTTGAAGGTGGGAGCGGTCTGCAACACCGTGACGCCGGGAATGGCCGCCAGCCGTGTCTTGGCGTACTCGGCCTTGTCGTAGTTGAGCCGGGCCAACTCCGCCAGGCCGGACCTGCCGACGGCGGTGAGGAAGATGATTCCCCGCAGGGCACAGAGGGACTGGTTGCTGCAGATGTTGGAGGTGGCCTTGTGGCGCTTGATATGCTGCTCCCGTGCCTGAAGGGTCAGCACGAACCCGCGCGTGCCGTTTCTGTCCACGGTCTCTCCCACGATCCGCCCCGGCATGCTGCGGATGAGCGCCTTCCGCGCGGCGATGAAACCGAAGGAGGGACCGCCGAAGGAAAGGGGGTTGCCGAGGGACTGGCCATCCCCCACAGCGATGTCGGCGCCCATTTCCGCCGGGGTCTTCAGGATACCGAGGGCAACCGGGTAGACCGCCGTCACCAGCAGTCCGCCCACGCCGTGTACCTGGGTCGCCACCGCGCCGAAATCCTCCACGCAGCCGAAGACGTTGGGATACTGCACCAGCAGCGCTGCGGCGCGATCATCGAGCTCCGCAGCCAGTTCCTCCCGGTTCAGCAGCCCGTCCAGCGGCGCGAGTTCCACAATGTCCACCGCCAGGTTGGCCAGGTAGGTACGCAGCACGGCCCGGGCAAAGGGGCTGATGCAGCCGTCCACCAGCAGGCGGTGCCGGTTGGTGGCCCGCAGGGCCATCATGGCGGCTTCGGCCAGGGCGGTGGCGCCGTCGTACAATGAGGCGTTGCTCACCTCCAGGCCGGTCAGGCGGCAGATGGCGCTCTGGTACTCGAACAGGGCCTGCAAGGTTCCCTGGGAGCATTCCGGCTGATAGGGGGTGTAGGCGGTGTAGAACTCGGCCCGGCCGGAGAGGTGGTCCACCACGGCAGGAATGAGGTGGTCGTAGCAACCACCGCCGATGAAGAGCGTCAGCTCCTGATCATTGTCGGCGGCAATCTGGCGCATCCGCGCAAAGGTTTCGAACTCGGACATGCCGGGGGGCAGGTTGAAAGACTTGGCCCGCAGTTCCGCCGGAATCGGGGCAAAAAGTTCCTCAACGCTGCCGACGCCGATGGCGGCCAGCATCTCCCGGATTTCCTCCGGGGTGTGGGGGCAGTAATGGCTCATGGAGAATCTCCCGCAGGGACGCTTCTTCTAATCGCTCGCTTCGCCGGGTACCCAGACGGTTTGCCCCTACAGGGTCGCAAGGTACTCCGCGTACTGTTCTCTGGTCATCAGTCGGCCGACGTCGGCAGGATCGCTCAGTTCCAGCTCCACCATCCAGGCTGCCGCTTCGGCGGACTCGTTCACCTGTTCCGGCGCCTGTTCAAGGGCCGTGTTCACCGCCCTGACCGTGCCGGAAACCGGTGCGTAGATGTCGCTGGCCGCTTTGACCGACTCGATGGCCGCCAGCACCTCGGACTGTTTCACTGCCTTCCCGACAGCCGGCAGTTCCACAAAGGTGACGTCCCCCAGTTCACGGGCCGCATGTTCGCTGATGCCGATCCGCGCCACGTTTCCCTCGATCAGTGCCCATTCATGTTCCTTGGTGAAATAAAGTGCGGACATCTCGGTTCCTCCGGTCTTTTCTGGTGTTTTCAGTGTCGAAGCGACCCCTTGTCGTAAAACGGCAATCCGCAGACAACCGCCTCCATCGCGGCACGCTCCTGACGGATGGTCAGCGCAGTACCGGGCACCGCGCAGGCCGGCGGCACGAAACCCAGCCCGATCCCACAGCCCAGCATGGGCGAGAAGACGCCGCTGGTCACCTCCCCCACCCGTTCCTCGCCCCGGTATATCCCGTAGCCGTGCCGGGGGGTGCGGCGGGAGCTGATTCGGAAGGCCGCCTTGACTCGCCCCAGGGGGGCCGCCTGCTGCCGCAGGAGCGCCTCCCGGCCGACGAACGGCTTCCGCAGGTCGACGAACATCCCCAGGCCGGCTTCCAGCGGCGTGACGGTCTCGTCCAGGTCGTTGCCGTAGAGGGAGTAGCCCACCTCCAGCCGCAGCACGTCCCGGGCTCCCAGGCCGGCCGGTTTCACCCGCTCGTCCCGCAGCAGCAGGTCCCAGAGCTCAGTCGCTCGATCGGCGGGCAGGAAGATCTCGTAGCCCAGTTCGCCGGTGTAGCCGGTGCGGCTGACAATGGCGCCGGTGCCGAGGATATCGGTCTGCATGAAGCGGAAGTAGGGCAGGGAGGCGATCCGGTCGCCGAAGGCGGCGGCCAGCACCTCGCGGGAACGGGGTCCCTGCAGGTCGATTTTGCCGGTGATGGCGGAAATGTCGCTGAATTCGCCCCCGGCGAGACGGCTCCCGATCACCCGGAAATCGTTGGGAGCAGTGGCGGCGTTGACCACGATCATCGCTTCCTGCTCGGCAATGCGGAAAACGATCAGATCGTCGATGATCCCGCCCCGTTCGTTCAGCAGAAAGCCGTACCTGGAACGCCCCACCGGAATGGTCGTCACGGAAAAGGTGAACAGCTCCTCCAGGCCGAAGGCCTGGAAATCGCCACGGAAGACGAATTCTCCCATGTGGCAGATATCAAACAGGGCCGCCTGCTCACGGCACCAGCGGTGCTCGGCGATGATCCCCTCGTACTGGATCGGCATCTCCCAGCCGCCAAAGGGGGCCATCAGCGCCCCCAGGGCACGGTGTCGGGCGTTCAGGGGGGTAGCCTGCAGGGTGTCGGCCAGGTCCGCCATGATTCCTCCTTGCTACCGCTTACGCTTGCTGCCGGTACCGCCGGCAAGACTTTTGATATCGCTCAGGCGCATCTTCCAGCGTCCCTCTTCGTGATCCAGGGTAAACTCGCGACTATGGCTGTTCTCGGCGGAAGAACCGCCCTCCATTCCGACCCGGGCGAACACTTTGGCAGTGGTACGCTTTTCGTTGACAACACGAAAGTCCCGCAGCTTGGTGAAACAGCAGGCCGGCCGAATATCCGTTTCCCTGAGCAGGCGGACGAACCGCTCCCGGGTCATGCCGCTGCGGTGGGACAGAAGATCGTACAGCTGTTCGAAGCGCCCGTCGCGCCAAACATCGAGCGTGGCGGCCATGGCCTCTTCGCGGGGATCAAGCGGCGTGGCGGCGGCGGACGCCGCAGGGAAGGGAAACACCAGACAGCAGACAAGGAAGAAGAGCAGAATTACCGGGCGGAACATTGCAGCCCCCCTGCGAGAATGGATGGGCCATGGTAGTGCATCCTCCCCGGGCTGGCAACGATAAATTTGACCGACAGGACAACCGCCAGACTTGCGAATCCTCGCTCTTGGGGTATACATAGAAACGGTGCAGCGAGCGTACCCCTCAAGGTGTGAATTCATGAAAGATTACAACCACATTCTCCAGAGCCTGCTGAACTTCGGCCTTGATATCTCTCAAATCAAGGACGTCGACGTCCTGCTGGAGAAAATCCTCAGCGAAGCCCGCGGCTTCACCGGCTGTGACGCCGGCACCATCTACATCAAGGAAGGTAGCTGGCTCTACGCCCGCTACTCCCAGAACGACACCCTGCATGCCGCCGCAACGGGGCATCGCAAATCGGTCTACACCAACATCACCATCCCGGTGGACAACAGCTCCATCGCCGGGTACGTGGCCGCCACCGGCAGCCAGCTCAACCTTCCCGACGTCTATGAGCTCGATCCCGACCTGCCCTATTCCTTCAACCGTTCCTTCGACGCCATGACCGGCTACCGCACCGTTTCGCAACTGGTGCTGCCGCTCACCAGCATGCGGGGGGAAACCGTCGGCGTCCTGCAACTGATCAACGCCAAACGCCCCGGCGGGGCGGTGACCCCCTTTGACAGCAACGACGAGAGCGGCATCAGCTATTTCGCCGTCACGGCGGCCAACGCCATCGAACGGGCCAAGATGACCCGCGAAATCATCCTGCGGATGAACCGGATGGCCGAACTGCGCGACCCCAAGGAGACCGGTCCCCACGTCAACCGGGTGGCCGCCTACTCCGTCGCTCTCTACGAAAGTTGGGCCGCCCGCAAGGGGCTTCATCAGGAGGAAGTCGACCGCACCCGCGACATCCTGCGGATGGCGGCCATGCTGCACGATGTGGGCAAGGTGGCCATCTCGGACAGCATCCTGAAGAAGCCGGGGCGCTTCACGCCGGAGGAGTACGAGGTGATGAAGCTGCATACCGTCTACGGCGCCCGGCTGTTTCCGGATCTCTATTCCGAACTGGACGAAGCGGCCGCCGACGTGGCGCTGAACCACCACGAGCGCTGGGACGGCAACGGCTACCCCGGCCACATCAGCCTGGCCACCCTGAAAGCCCTGCCGGGGTACGAGAAGGAAGACGGTTCGCCGCGGGGCAAGAAGGGAGAGGAGATTCCGCTGTTCGGCCGGATCGTGGCCATTGCCGACGTCTACGACGCCCTGTCCAACCGCCGCTGCTACAAGGAGGCCTGGGACGCCTCCGAGGTACTGCAGGAACTGCGCAAGGATGCCGGCACCGCCTTTGATCCGGAACTGGTGGAGGTATTTCTGGAGAACATCGAGACCATCCGTCAGATCGCCGCCCAGTTTCCGGACGACTCCGACGCCCACTGACAGCGACCCTCTTTTTCTCCCTGTTCTTCCGCCACATCGCCGCCACGTATGCGCTCCCCACCCCGGAAACGGCAAAGGCGGGTGCTTCGCGCCCCGCCTTTGCCGTTTCCGGTCATCTCCGGAGGTCCTAAGCTGCAAGATGCTCCCGTCCAAAAGGGGACATCTGCCGCAGGCGGGCGATAATCGGCGGCATTTCCTTGATGACCGTATCCACCTCGGCATCCGTCGTATACCGGGACAGTGAGTAACGGATCGACCCATGGGCACAGGTGAACGGTACGCCCATGGCCCGCAGCACGTGTGAAGGTTCCAGCGAACCGGAAGTGCAGGCACTGCCGGAAGAGGCGCAGATACCCAGTTCGGACAGGAGCAGCAATATCGCCTCACCTTCAACAAATTCAAAGGCAATGGAGGTGGTATTGGGCAGACGCTCAGCTCCCCCGCCGTTGACGCGGGCATTGGGAATGGCGTTCATCAGGGCTGTTTCCAGACGATCACGTTGCGCGCGTACCGTGGTGTTCTCGGCGATCATATACTCGCCTGCCAACTGGCACGCTTTACCCAGGGCGATGATGGCGGCGGCGTTCTCGGTGCCGGCCCGGCGGCTTTTCTCCTGATGCCCCCCCACCAGGAGCGGCCGGAACGGGGTCCCCTTGCGCAGGTACAAGGCGCCGATCCCCTTGGGAGCGTGCAGCTTGTGACCGGACAGGGACAGCATGTCAACCTGGGAGGCAGCCATATTGATCGGAATTTTACCCACTGCCTGTACCGCGTCGGTGTGGAACAGGGCTCCATTGGCCCTGGCGATGGCGGCAGCCTCCTCCACCGGAAAGATCACGCCGGTTTCGTTGTTGGCCCACATGAAGGAGACAATGGCGGTGTCGTCGTCGATGGCCCGCTTGTACTCGTCCATGTCCAGACGGCCGGCACCGTCCACCCCGATTTCCGTTACCCGGTACCCCTTGGTGCGCAGGTTACGGCACTGGGTCAGCACCGCCGGGTGCTCCACCCGGCTGGTGATGATATGCTTGCGGTCCGGCAGCACCTCCAGGGCGGAGCGGATGGCAGCATTGTCGCTCTCGGTACCGCAGGCGGTGAAGATGATCTCGTCCGGCGTCGCCCCCAGCAGATCAGCCACCCGTTTGCGGGCCTCCACCACCTTCCCCTGTACCTGGCCGCCAAAGAAATGCATGGAACTGGGATTGCCGTACAGTTCGCAGAAATAGGGGCGCATCTCCTCGAAAACCGCCTCGTCCACCTTGGTGGTGGCGTTGTTGTCCAGGTAAATCTCTTTCACGCCGGCACCTCCTGCACCCGCAGGTCGTCGTGGACCAGCTCCCGCAGCTTCATCTCCACGAAGCGGGCGGTGTTGCCGGACGAGGCGCAGCCGGCGCAGGCCTTGCGGAAAGCGATCTGCACCACATCTCCCTCGATATCCATCAGCTCCAGGTCACCGCCGTCGGCCAGCAGCATGGGACGGATATCCCGCTCCAGCACCTCCTGTACCAGTTGCATCTTCTTCAGGTTGGAAAGCTTGCCGGTCCGGGCCTGCGGCTGGGCGGTCTGCTGACCCAGCACCTCGGCGATCAGTTCCTTGATTTTGGGGATGCAGCCGCCGCAGGCACCGCCGGCCTTGGTGAAGTGGGTCACCTGCTCGGCCGTGGTCAGCTTGTTGGTCTCGATCACCTTCTTCAGGAAGGTGTCGGTGATGCCGAAACATTTGCAGACCAGGGTTCCTTCATAGTCGGGGTAGGCATGGCCGTGGTCATGCTCGGCATCGTGCTCCGGCACCGCCAGGCCGCGATACTTGTAGATAGCCACCTCCAGCGCCTCCTGCCCCATCACGGAGCAGTGCATCTTCTCCTCCGGCAGCCCCCCCAGGAACTGGGCGATATCCTGGTTGCTGATAGCCAGGGCCTCGTCCAGGGTCTTCCCCTTGACCATCTCGGTCAGGGCGGAGGAGGAGGCAATGGCGCTGGCGCAGCCAAAGGTCTGGAATTTGGCGTCAACGATCTTGTCCTTGTTCTCGTCAAGCTTCAGGTACAGCTTCAGGGCGTCGCCGCAGGCCAGGCTGCCCACTTCCCCCACAGCATCGGCGTCCTGTATCTCACCCACGTTCCTGGGGTTCAGGAAGTGATCTTTCACGGTTGGTGTATAGTCCCACATGGCGCTTGGATTCCTTTCTTCTCGTCTGTCACCTGCCCTGACAACTCTGCCGCATCAGGTGACCGTTGTGTTTGTCATTGATCAAAAAACAGGCGTTTCCGTCAGCCCAGAATAAACTGCCTGCCTGCCGCCATCACGTCGTTCAGCCGGGCTTCGCCGGATGCCTCGCCGTAGAGGCGCACCACCGGTTCGGTGCCGGACTTGCGGAAGAGCAGCCAGGAACCGTCGGCCAGCAGCAGCTTGACCCCGTCCACGGTGATCACGTCGGTTACCGCTGCGCCGGCAACCTCCCTGGGCACCGCGGCAACCTTGCCGGCATAGGCGGCTTCCAGCTCCGGCGAAAGCCGCAGGTTGTCGCGCCGGGTGACGAAGCGTCCCACCTCGCCGTAGAGGCGCTCAAGCAACTCCCGTACCGTCTTCCCCTCGCGGGCCACCATTTCCGCCACCAGGAAGCAGGCCAGGATACCGTCCTTCTCCGGCACATGCCCCTTGATGGTCAGACCGGCACTCTCCTCGCCGCCGATGACGATCTTGTCCTGGCAGATCAGCTCGCCGATATACTTGAACCCTACCGGGGTCTCAAAAACCGGCACGCCGTGCTTTTTCGCCACCGCATCGACAAAGTGGGACGTGGCCACGCTGCGGGCCACGCCGCCGGAGAGTTTACGCACCCGAATCAGGTAGTCCAGCAGCAGGGCAATGATATAGTTGGGTTCAATGTAGGTGCCGTCGGCATCGAGTATGCCGAAACGGTCGGCGTCGCCGTCGGTGGCAAGACCGAGACGGATGGCGGGATCGTTCCTCACCAGGGTGATGAAGTCGGGTATGTGCGCTTCGGATGGCTCCGGCGGCTGCCCGCCGAAGTAGGGGTCAAGGTGGTCGTTGATAATCCGGTAGGGCACGCCCCGCCGTTGCAGCGGCGGCTCAAGGTAGCCGCGACTGGTGCCGTAGAGCGGATTCAGGGCCAGCGTGCCGATCCCCTGCAGGGCGTCGAAATCGATCTTCCGTTCAAGGTCGGCCAGATACGCGCTGCGGGGATCGATCCGTTCCAGCAGCCCCTGCCGTTCGGCCTCTTCAAGGGTCGGCTCCTGCCAGCAGACGGTGCCCAGCAGACGGTTTGCCCGCTGCTCGATATCTTTCGTGGTTTCCGGCAGCGCCGGGCCGCCCCAGGAGGGGGAAAACTTGATGCCGTTGTACTCCGGCGGATTATGGCTGGCGGTGAAATTGATCCCGCCGTTGGCCTGCCGGCGCAGAATCTCGAAGGAGATTACCGGGGTCGGCACATCCCGGTCGCAGAGGCAGGCCTTGATACCGGCTCCGGCCAGCACCCGGGCCGCTTCCTCGGTAAAGCGACGCCCCATGAAGCGGGTGTCGCTCCCCACGATCACACCGTTGCCGGCCTGACCGTTTTCCTTGAGATGATCCGCAATGGCCTGCACCACCACCTTGACGTTGTCGAAGGTAAAATCTTCACACAGGATGCCGCGCCAGCCGGATGTGCCGAAAGCGATTCGGGTCATGCCATTCCTCCGGAAAATGAATGGGACAGCAGTGGTCTATCGACACTAATACACCGATTGATACGCCGTCAAGTCAAAGCACCCTCCCCCGTCGTCGCCACCGGAAACCGCCAAAAAGTATGGACAGTCGTCCCGTTTTTTGGTATTGACTTTTTCTTTTTGAAATTGCTAATGTTTAACTCTGTTCAGGCAGAGTTACTTTGAGGAGGATGAAGCGAATGCAGTGTCAAACCGTGCTTCCCGGTACCGAGTGTACTTTTATGGCCAAAAGCGGATGTGTCTTTCCCGACGGGTCCTGTCAGATTGTCGTGGAAAATTGCGAGGGCTGCGAACGGATCGTGAGCGGCACCATCGGTCAGGTATGCAGCGCCTATCCGGCACCGTCGAAGAAGTGGGCCAACGGCATCTGCAACTTCGCCACCCACGTCAAGGTGGAGCTCAAGGTCGAAGACCTCAAGGTCAACCCCCTCAAGGCATCCAAGAAAGCCTCCGGCGGCAAGGGCGGCAAGAAGAAGTAAACCGCTCCGACAGCGTGTCAGCCAATCGGGGGGAGCCTGCTCCCCCCGTTTCGTTTCCGCACCCGGACAAACGTCATGTCATTCGATACGCTCGCCTGTCCTTCCTGCGGCGCAGCGGTTATCCGCTACCGCAACCCCTTCCCCACCGTAGACATCATCATCGAACGTGCGGGGCGCATCGTGCTGATCAAGCGCAAGAATCCGCCTCACGGCTGGGCGCTGCCGGGCGGGTTCGTCGATTACGGCGAGTCGCTGGAGCAGGCTGCGATTCGTGAAGCACGCGAGGAAACCTCCCTGGAGATCCGCAACCTTCGTCTTTTGGGCTGCTACTCCGATCCTGCCCGGGACAGCCGCTTCCACACCATCTCTACCGTTTTCATCGCCGAAGCGTCCGGTATCCCCCAGGCAGCCGACGATGCCGCCGAACTCGCTCTGTTTTCCCCTGCCAACCTGCCTGCGCCGCTCTGCTTCGATCACGCCCGCATTCTGGACGATTACGTGCATTCGTTGCGCCGGCCGCAACCAGACTCGTCAAGAGAATAGGACCAGATCCGGCTCTGCGGAAAGCAGACCGAGTTCTGCCCCATAGGCGTAGAACAAGCGCAGTCCATCCAGTTCTTTTTTCCCGAGATTGTAAGAGATGTTATCCCGCCAGTAGGCGATCAGTCGTTCCCTTCCCATCCATGACGCCTCCTCTGCCTGCGCCGCAATCCGTTCCCGCTCCCGGCAGGCGTACTCTTTTGCCACCAGCAGTTGACCGGCCAGCGTAGCCATCTCCTGCCGATGCTCTGCTGCCGCCGTCCGGGTACAGAACCAGAGCGCAAAGACAAAGGGGAGTCCGGTCCAGTCATACCAGAGGGAACCGAGGTCGTAAACGTACGGAGCAGGCCCCACCTGGGAGGAGCGCAGGGCCGCATCACCGATCAGCAGCATCGCCGGCGCCTCCTCCAGGGCGGCGACTATCCCGGAGTCGCTGACGCGAAAGGTGCAGCGACAGCCGAAACGCTTGCTCATCAGGATTTTGAGCAGGTTGACCGAGGTTGCCGATTCGGCGGAAAGCAGGACCGTCCGACCGTCCAGCTCCTCAAGGGGGACGCGGGAAAAGAGCAGCACGCTGGCAACCGGCCCGGCGCTGCTGATGGAGAGTTCCGGGAGGATCAGATACCGTTCCGCATTAACGGCGTACGCAAAGGAGGAAGAGGGACAGACGTCGATCTCTCCGGCTGCCAGCATACTGTTCAAGACCGCCGGAACACCGGACACGATCTGGTAGCCTTCACAGGGAAAGCAGGTAGTAAGCCCCCGGAAGAGCGGTGTGACGTTGGCGTAATCGATCCGGCCGATCCGCAGCATCAACGAACGTCCCGGTACAGCCGGTCGGCATCGGGCGCCACCATCCGGACCTGCTGCTGCTCCAGAATCACCCCGGTCGCTTTCCAGAGCTGGGTAACAGCCGTGTCATAGGCGACCTGGGCTTTGATCTGGTTCTGCTTCGCCGTCGCCAGATCGTGTTCAACATCCAGCACATCCTTGGTGGTTGCCAGCCCCACCTCAGCCTTGCGCACAAAGGCGTTCAGGCGCTCCTCGGCAAAACGGCGCCCCCGTTCCGCCACTTCCAGCAGCTTGAAGTTGGCCTCAATGGCCCTGAGCGCCGCCCGCACTTCGTTGACGATCAGCTCCTGCTGGTTACGGATCTGTACCGAGAGTTGATCACTCTTGAGGCGGTTCTTGCGATACTCGTTCTCCGCGGCGCTGTTACCCAGGGGATAGGAAAAAGTCAACCCGACCCCCCAGGCGGGGTAGTTGCCCGACCCCAGCCGGTCCATGTCCCGGGAATAGCTCTCCCCCAGCCCCGAGGCTGCGGCCGAAGCAGTCAGGTTCAGATCGGGCCGGGTACGGTTATCGGCAACCCGCGCCTGTAGCTCGGCGGCGTCACGGTTGCGCTGCAGCTCCTTCAACTCAGGGCGGTTGGCCAGGGCACGTCCGACCTCCTCCTGTTCGGACGTGCCATAGCGGCTGGTCAGCGGCTGGTCCACCGCCTCAAGCACGCCGAGCACCTCCAGTTGTACCAGTTGACGCAGCAAGTCGGACTGGTCGGTCACCGCCCGCTCCGCATCGATCAGTTCTTTCTCCCGCGAAGCCACCCCGTACTGGGCGTTCAGTATCTCCATGGCCGGCAACACACCGGCGACGACCCGCGCCTGGGTCTCGGACAGGATTCGCCGGGCCAGCTCCAGGGAAACCCGTGCCACCTCCTGCTCCCGCTGCAAACTGTACAATTTGAAATATTCGGTTCGCACCTGGGTTACCAACGTCATCAGGCGGCTCTGCAGCTTTTCAAGGGTAGCATCCTTGCCGAGCCGGGCCACTTCGATGGTCAGTTCCGTGGCCTCGCGACCGAAATTCTTCAGGAGCGGCTGGCTGAGGGTCAGCCCCAGCGTGGAATCCCAGTAGGAGGACAGGCCGACGGCGGCGGCGGTCTGGTCGGAGGAGAGATAGCTGTTCTCGTAGTCGAGCGAAACCGTGGCGCCGCTGGGAAGCACCTGACTGACGCCGGCATTGAGCTGCACGGAACGGGACCAGAGTTTGCGGGATGCCTGCAGCAGGGAATAGGAGGTCGTTTCGCCCACCGACGTGGTCAGGCTGAGGGTCGGGTTGTACAGGCCACGGCTTTTGCGATACTCCGCCTCCTGCATGGCCGGGTTGTACAGCTCCGCCTTCAGGTCCAGGTTCCGCTCGACAGCCGACCTGATCGCATCGGACAACGTCAGCGGCACCCTGTCCGCTCCGTGGGCCACGCCGCTCACCAGCATCAGCAGACCTACTGCCTGCACCATCATCCGTCGCATAGACATTCCCCTCACCCCGTCTCCCGGCACTATAGAAAAAGGGCGGTGTTACCCGCCCTTTCGGAGAATCCTGTCAGTCCGCGTCAGACATCCCGGTCTTCAATGTACTCCAGGTAGTCGTCCGCCGACATCAGCGATTTCAGCTCGTCGGGATCATCGACTGAAATTTCGGCCAGCCAACCAGCGTCGTAGGGATCATCGTTGATCAGGGACGGGTTGTCAAGCAGCTCGTGGTTTACCTCCGTCACGGTGCCGCTGAACGGCGCATACAGCTCGGCCACCGTCTTGCGGGCCTCGACGGAGCCCATGGAATCCTCCTGCTCGACCTCATCTCCCTCGTCGGGCAGCTCCACGGAGGCAACGGCACCCAATGCGTCCTGGGCAAAATCGGTGATGCCGACCACGGCGGTGCGCCCCTCACGCCGCACCCAGAGGTGTTCCCGCGTATACTTGAGTTCCTCGGGGATATCCATCGACTACTCCAGTACGATCCGCTCAAGGAACGAGGTGTCGACATTCCCTTCGATGAAATCCTTGTTGGCCATGATCCGCTTGTGGAAGAAGATGGTGGTCTTGATCCCCTCGATGATGTACTCGTCCAGGGCCCGGGCCATGCGACGGATGGCGTCCTCGCGAGTCTCGGCATGGACGATCAGTTTGCCGATCATGGAGTCGTAGTGGGGCACCACGCTGTACTGGTCGTACACGAAGGCATCCACCCGCACCCCCAGCCCGCCGGGCTGATGGTAGGCGGTGATCTTGCCGGGACAGGGGGTGAACTTGAACGGGTCCTCGGCGTTGATCCGGCACTCGATGGCATGGCCGGTGATCTTGATATCCTCCTGGGTGTAGCGGAGCGGCAGCCCGGCCGCCGAGCGGATCTGCTCCCGGATCAGGTCCACGCCGGTGATCATCTCGGTCACCGGATGCTCCACCTGGATACGGGTGTTCATCTCCATGAAGTAGAAGTCGCCGTTCTTGTCCAGCAGGAACTCCACCGTGCCGACGCTGCTGTAGTTGACCGCCTTGGCGGCCTTGACGGCAGCAGCACCCATGGCGGCACGCAGTTCCGGCGTCAGCACCGGACAGGGGGCCTCTTCAATGATCTTCTGGTGACGGCGCTGGATGGAGCAGTCCCGCTCCCCCAGGTGGATGCAGTTGCCGTGTTTGTCCGCCAGCACCTGGATCTCCACGTGGCGCGGTTCCACGCAGTATTTCTCGATGTAGACATCCGGGTTGCCGAAACCGGCCTGGGCTTCGGCCTTGGCGGTGGCATAGGCAGTGGCCAGGGCCGCCTGGGAGTGGACGATCTTCATGCCGCGACCGCCGCCGCCGGCGGTGGCCTTGATGATCACCGGAAAACCGATCTGCTTGGCGATCTTCACCGCTTCGTCAACGCTTTTCACGTTGTCCTTGGTGCCGGGCAGGATCGGTACGCCGTGGGGAATAACCGCCTGACGGGCGGAAATCTTGTCCCCCATGACCCGCATGCTCTCGGCCGAGGGACCGATGAAGGTGATGCCGCACTGTTCGCAGACTTCGGCAAACTTGGCATTTTCCGACAGGAAGCCGTAACCGGGGTGGATCGCCTCGGCATCGGTCAGTTCAGCCGCACTGACGATGGCGTTGATGTTGAGGTAGCTCTGGCTGCTGGGGGCCGGTCCGATGCAGACCGACTCGTCGGCCAGCTTGACATGGAGCGAATCGGCGTCGGCCGTGGAGTAGACCGCAACGGTCTTGATCCCCAGCTCCTTGCAGGCCCTGATCACCCGGATGGCAATTTCGCCGCGGTTGGCGATGAGTACTTTATGGAACATGGCCGCTCCTAGAGCTTTTCAATGACAAACAGCGGCTGACCGAACTCCACCGGCTGCGCATTCTCGACGCAGATCTTGACGATCTTGCACTTGAACTCCGCCTCGATCTCGTTGAACAGCTTCATCGCCTCAACCAGGCAGAGCACCTGTCCCTTTTCAACCACTTGGCCGACTTCAGCAAAGGCCGGGGACTCCGGCGAGGGGGAACGGTAGAAGGTGCCGACGATGGGGGAGTTGATGGTCTCGCCGGTCTCCGCAGCCGGAGCGGCAGCAGCAGGTGCGGCAGCGGCGGGAGCAGCCGGAGCCGCTGCAGCGGCAAGCGGCGCGGCAGCCGGCAAGTAGGCCTGAGCAGGGGCGGCCATCTGCACGATCTCGGTCCGCTGCCCCCGCTTGATGACGATCTTCTCGTCGGCGTTATCCATTTCAAATTCGGTAATATCGGTCTCGGTAATCATCTTTATCAACAGCTTCAGATCCTTGACTTCCATGTTCAGACTCCTTCCTGATATCGGGTATCGCTACCTACCACATTTTCATGATTTTCAACAGAACGATTACAGGCTCTTCAGCCCCTTATCGATCCGGGTCAACAGCCGGCAGCCGTCGGCGGTGACCGCCACGGTATCCTCGATCCGCACCCCGCACCGGCCCGGCAGGTAGATCCCCGGTTCGATGGTGAAGACCATCCCCTCTGCCACCACCGCATCGCTGCGGGGGGAGATCACCGGCTTCTCGTGGATATCCAGCCCCACCCCGTGCCCCAGGCCGTGGCCGAAATAGTCGCCGTACCCCTGGGCCGCGATATGGTCGCGGGCCACCGCATCAAGATCACGGCAGGAGATGCCCGGCTTCACCGCTGCAATGGCCAGGTCATGGGCAGTTTTCACCGTCTCGTAAACCCGCCGCTGTTCCTCGCCGATCTCCCCGACGGCCACGGTCACGGTCTCGTCGGAATGATAGCCGGCCAGCACGGCACCGAAGTCGATGGTAACCAGTTCGCCGGCCCGGATCACCTTGCCGGAAGCACGGCCATGGGGCATGGCGCCCCGCTCCCCCGAGGCAACGATGATATCGAACCCGCTAGCATCGGCGCCGCGACGGCGCATCTCGAACTCAAGCTCTAAAGCGAACGCCGCCTCGGTCACACCGGGCCGCAGGCCGGGCAGCACCGCCTCAAGGGCTGCAGAGGCCAGGGCCGCCACCTGCTCCAGGAGCTTCAGCTCTCCGGCATCCTTGAGATCGCGAATCCGCTCCAGCTCAGGCCCGATCGGCAGCAGTTCACAGCCGGCCAGCTGCTCCGCCAGGGTCCGGTGGGCCGTGACGGTGGTATGGGCAGCTTCAAAGCCGATCCGGTGCGCCCCAACGGAACCGGCCAGTTCCGCCACCGCTTCGTGGCGCCGGGAACGCTCCAGAACGGTCAGCCCGGCCACCTCGGCCGTCGCCTGCACCGTGTAGCGGGAATCGCAGACAAACCAGCCCGCACCATCGGCAGTCAGCAGCAGTGAGCCTTCGGAGCCGCTGAAGCCGGAGAGGTAGCGCAGGTTCACCGGGTGCTCGATCAACAGCAGATCGAGGTGCTGTTCTTCAAAGAACGGACGAAGAAGCTGCCGCCGGTTTTTTAGCATAAATAAAACCACCCTCTCAACCTGAATTGACAAGATCGGCCAAAAAAGGGTGGCACCTCCGAACTATTTTTCACTGTGATTAAAAAGTGCCCGCAATCCCAGCAGGTAGCTGTCCAGACCGAACCCGCTGATCTGGCCCAGGGCCAGGGGAGCCAGAAAACTGTGATGCCGGAACTCCTCCCGGCGGTAAACGTTGGAAAGGTGTACTTCAACAAAAGGGAGCCCCACGGCTGCCAGGGCATCGCGCAGCGCAACGCTGGTGTGGGTGTAGGCGGCCGGATTGATCAGGATGGCGTCACAGGTGTCCCGCGCCCCCTGGATGGCATCGACCAGCGAACCTTCGCAGTTTGACTGGAAGAAGGCAACGCTGCAGCCCAGCTCCGCAGCCAGACTTTCCAGAGCGGCATTGATCTGGGCAAGGGTCAGAGTTCCGTAGATTTCGGGCTCCCGCTGCCCCAGCAGGTTGAGGTTAGGGCCATGCAGCACCAGCACACGCATAGGTTACTCCACCGAGCGGATCAGTTCAGGGACAACGGTGCTCAGGAGGAAGCGTGCCTTGCCCGGGTTGGCGTCACGGGACAGGACCATGACGGCGAAAAACTCCTCGTTCAGGATACGAACCACCATGACCGCATTGGCGGTGGTCACCGTCATTTCTTCCAGGTCACCGGCCCCCACCACGTCGATGGACCGCCGGATGTCCTTGACCACGGTTGCATATTCCACTGCCATGGCCTGCACGTCGAAACCGGCCGTATCCCGTCGCACCTCGTCGACGGCGATGCAGTCGCGCCCCATCAGCATAATCGCGTGGGCACCCTCAATCCGCCCGATCAGCGACTCCAGCAGCTCCCTCAGCGACATGTCCGCACCCTCCGGATATTCTCCAGCCACCCTTCCAGGACCACCACCTTTTCCCGGTTCGTGGCTGACCGGTCCGCGGCTGCCGCCGTACCGGCGGCAGCGCCCTCCTCGACGGTGTCAGGTGTCTCCATTCCTTCAAGTTCGACAAGGCGAGCGGCGACCGCAGCATCTTCCGGATTGCGCACATGCAGCATCCGGTAAATCTCCCGCGCCCGGTCGCCGAACCCCTGGGAAAGATAGAGTTCGGCAACGGTCGGCGTGATCATCGGGTCATCATCGGCAGCAAGCTCCGGCAGTGGCAGCTCGTCATCGGCAGCAGCCTCCCGGCCGATCCCGTCGAACAACGCCTCCGGCTCCGGAGCGAAACGGTCGACCGTTATCCAGGGATCGGTCTTACGCACCACCGGCGCGTTTGCCAGCACTGCCAGCGTCTCCTCGCCACTCTCGTCCGCTTCCTCCGGAATCACGTCGTCATCGGACAGCTCGATCAACTCCAACTCCCCGCCAGCATCAACGAGCGGCGGCGTATCCCAGAGCGAGGATTCAAGAGCGGCAAGCTCGGCACGGACACCCAGATCGTCAGGATAGAACTCAAGGATGGTTCGCAGGGCCGCCAGTGCCTCGTCATGCCGGCCGGCCGCACGGCTGAGTTCCACCCGCATCTGCTGGGCTTCCAGTGATTCCGGCGTAGCGGTCACGACCACGGCAAGGGCCTGCAGAGCCTCATCGTACAGCCGCTGCTGACGACAAGCCCGTGCCAGAGCCATCCGGCCGGCCAGAAATCCGGGGTGGCGGGCGACACCGTCTCTGGCCGCCGCCAGGGCCTCTTCTCCCTGCCCCGCCTGCAGATAGAGATCGGCAAGGGGAGCAAAAGCGTACGAATCGGGAGCTGCCTCGAGACGCTTCCGGTACCCCCTGATCCTCTCCTGCAGGTCATCGGTCAGTGACGCCATGACTTCCCTCACCTCCCCGTCTAACAGGCTGCGGCCAGATCGGCCGGTGTGATCTTCAGCACGGCATGGCCGCCGATTCCCCGGTTGCAGATGTAGCTCAGGGTTCCGGCACGGTTTTTCTTGTCGCCGGCAAGCGCCGCCGTCAGCAGGTCGGTAGCGGTTTTCGGCGGGGTTACCGGCAATCCCAGGCGTTCAAGCAGGCCGACGAGACGGTCCCGCTCCCCGGCAGTGCAGAAACCGGCAGCACGGGATATTTCCGCAGCACAGGCCATGCCGATGGCAACCGCCTCACCATGCACCAGGTTCCGGTACCCCCCCAAGGTCTCAAAGGCGTGTCCCAGGGTGTGGCCGTAATTCAGTACCGCCCGCAGCCCTGATTCGTGCTCGTCCTGCTCCACTACCCACGCCTTCAGCCGACAGCAGCAGGCCACGACCTCTCCCAGCAGGGCGGTGTCGCGCCGGAGCAGCAACTCCGTTTCCGCTTCCAGCCGTTCAAACAGGCCGCGGTCCAATACCATGCCGTACTTGACCACCTCGGCGAGGCCGGCCCGGTAATGGCGCTCGGAAAGAGTCCGCAAGGTGTCCAGGTCCGCCAGCACCAGGGAGGGTTGATAAAAGGCGCCGATCAGGTTCTTGCCGCGGGGATGGTCAATGCCGGTCTTGCCGCCGACACTGCTGTCCACCTGGGCCAGCAGGGTGGTGGGAATCTGCACGAAGGGAATTCCCCGCAGGTAGGTGGCGGCCGCAAAGCCCGCCAGATCACCCACCACGCCCCCTCCCAGAGCCACGATGAAATCATGGCGATCGACACCG